>NZ_JCATIG010000003.1:0-564090 GCF_059693805.1 Aequorivita sp. CRS11 | reverse complement strand
ACCATAAAGTGATGTGTTGAAACCAAAAAAGTGGGGTGTAAATGCGTTATTTTATACAAAATTCCACTTCAGAACAGTTGCAAAAAAACGGGAACAAATCCCCGTTCTTCCTTAGGTGGGTTATGGAAGTTTAAATTTCCATCTCCGGTTCAGATACCGGCCTAGCACCCCCTTGATTTTGAAACCTAACTTTAAGCCTATCATAACTGGCCTGTGCACCGGGCACACCGGTGCGCGCCATTACCTCAAACATACCATACACGGCGGTGGCCATGCCGTAGCTTTCATGGCCCGCCACACGCAGTAGGTCATCCAGCCGCTGCACAATATTCAGCATACGGCTTTTTATGCTTTCCACTTGTTCAAAAAGCTCTAGGTCCGTTGCCAGCAAGCTTCTATCAAAAACAGGGGGAATGGTGACGGTGGTATTGATCGTCATCTCATCCAGCACCTCTTCGGCAAAAACTTTGTTGTCCACGCTTATAGCGTTGAAGGTACGGCGTTGCTCATCGGTTAGGGTAGCATCTGGTAGGGCAGACTCCACAGCAGTTAGGGCATCTGTGATTGCAGTCATAGCCAGTGGGGCCAGGATTTCATTTACAAGGTTTTGGTTTACATTACTCATAATGGTAAAAGTTTAAATTGTTAATAATTCCAATTTTCGGAAAAAAACAAAAGCCAGTCAACGGGGGAAATCCCCCTTTTTTTTGAAGGGTTTTTCCTATACGGAAAATTCAACTAATTGATTATCAATAATTTTTTTCAAGGGTAAATTTTAACTTAAAAAATAGCCCGACAAAAAAGTTTCCGGAAAGGGGCATTGGGGGTGAAAAAATGAGTACGCAGCACCTTATTTTTTCATTTTACTAAAAAATTCAAAAAATCGGGGGCTTTCTTTCTAGGTTTTAGTAATTTCATAAGAAGTAAAAAATCAGCGCTTATGAAAACTTCAAAAAGACTGGACCACGCCCTGCAAAGACTCTATACCGCCTTTCACAACAACACCCTAAACCCTGAATGTGCCAAGCAATGTGCGGTGGGCAATATCTGCAACAATACCGATAGCTGGAAGCATCTGAGCGATACCCACGGGTCGCTGCAGTTAAACTACGTGGGGCTGGTACATGAAAGATTGGGACGCAAGTTTAACGGCTACACCCCTTTGGAACTTTTACAGATCGAGGCCGAATTTTTAAAAGGCTGCGGCTACACCCTGCCCCTGCACCATAAAAACGAAAGACCGAAAAACCCCACCTCCAAAACTACACTCTTTAAAGGGCTGAGCGTCGCCATTGCATTTCTTTGCACACTGGATGGAATACACAACCTAATGGACCCTACACAACTACTTAACTTTACGACAGAAAGAAAGCCGCAAGCAGAAGCTGTAAGCTAAAAAGTAAAAAACCTGCGCTTTATGCAAAAAAAGGATCTAGGCGAAATCTCCGTTAGAAAAAGTAAAGCGCCTCTTTACAGTTCTATTACCTTGATAATAGTCTTGGTGATCTGCTACTTTGCCATCCCCCAGGTCAATCAATTTTTAAATGAAGCCTGGGATGTACTCACCAGTAATGATGAGGCACGCATCAAGAACTGGGTAAGCGATTTTGGGTGGATGGGCCCCGTGGTGATTGTACTGGCTATGATCGTTCAGATGTTCCTGTTGGTAATCCCTTCCGTATTGTTGATGATTGTGGCAATACTGGCGTACGGCCCCTTTTGGGGAAGTTTAATTATCCTGATTGCCATTTTTTGCGCTTCTTCCATAGGGTATTTTATAGGGAAGTATTTAAGTATTGAGCTTACCGCTAGATTGTTGGGCAAAAAAACCACCCAGAAGATGACCGATTTCTTGAACGATTACGGGTTTTGGGCGGTGATGATTACGCGAATAAACCCTTTTCTCTCCAACGATGCCATCAGCTTTGTAGCAGGATTGCTGCGAATGAATTATTTTAAATTCATTACCGCTACCCTTATAGGCATAACCCCCCTAATATTACTGATAGCCTGGACGGGACGCGATATAGACTCGCTTAAAACGAGCTTGCTCTGGGGCTCGCTGGTGAGCTTGGCCCTGTTTGGCCTCTATATATGGTGGGACAAAAAACGAAAACATAAAAACTAAAAAAAATCCTTCCAAAAACAACTGCTGTCTCTGGAAGGATGTCATTAGGAAGGGGAGTAAATTATACCTTTAAATCGCCCTGTACGCCCAGATCGGGTTCGTTCCCCGTTATGGCGCCTTGGGCCATTTTTAAAAGCGAAAGTACCTTGCCGTTTTTGGTGTCCCAGTAATGGGCGTCTTCCGGTACCACTTTAATGGCGGTTATGTTGGGGTCGTCTTCGCCATCAAACCAGGCGTCGTCACCACTGCCATATAGTTCCTTTATTTTGTTTCGGTCTGTACTTATATGGGCACGGCCGTAAATGCTCAAAAACTCAAAGTTGCCTTTGTCTGCGTAAATAAGTTGGGTCCTGTTTTCTTTTTCAATGTGCTGATTGTGTGTGCTGGTTCTATTGCTGAGGAACCAGATGTTGCCCTCGTCATCCACTTCCTTAGTACTCATAGGCACCACGTGGAAAGGCTGGCTATTTAAATTGGTAGCCATCATGGTATAGTCAATGGACTCTGCCATCTTTTTTATTTTCTCTTTGGCTTCATTACTGTAAAGGTTTTTTGTGCTCATAGTTTTTTTATTTTGAAGATACTAAACAATGTGGCCACCCACTTTTAAGGAAATCATAAAGTTTAGTTTATTTCAGAAAACATTGAACAAAATGCCTATTCACCCGTATAGGCAATCCTCCAAATATGGTTTGTGGTATCATCGGTCATTAACATAGACCCATCGGGCAAAAGTGTAACGCCAACGGGTCTTCCCCTTACCTCATCTTCATTTGGGTCAATAATAAATCCTGTAAGAAAATCTTCCGGCTTTCCGGCAGGCGCACCATTCTCAAATGGAACGTACACCATTTTATACCCCGATAAAATGTCACGGTTCCAAGACCCATGTTGCGCTATAAAGGCTCCGTTTCTATATTTCTCCGGAAATGCATCTGCAGTATAAAACATCAGTCCCAAGGAAGCCGTATGCGGGCCCAAATCTACATCGGGCACAATGGACTCTTTTAGCTTTACATTGGGCGGAATGGGCACACGTGGATCATAATAACTGCCCCAATATATATAGGGCCAGCCATAAAAACCACCTTCCTTCACCGAAGTTAAATAATCGGGAACCAAATTATCACCCAGACCGTCCCGCTCATTTACGGTGGTCCAAAGAGTTTGTGTTGTAGGCTCCCAATCCATCCCAACAGGATTACGTAATCCCGAAGCATATACTTGCAGCTCACTGCCGTCAGGATTCATCATGAGTATGTTTGCTTTCATTACTTCGTGCTCCATTCCTTTCTCGCCAATATTATCACCACTACCCACGGCTATATATATCTTAGAGTTATCGGCATTGGCAATAATATTGCGCGTCCAGTGCTGATTGACTTTTCCTGCGGGGAGGTCGGTAATTTTCTCACCCTTGACGGTAATTTTGGTTTGTCCCGTTTTATAGGGATAGCGCAGTACTGCATCGGTATTTGCCACGTATAGCCAATCGCCTATAACGAGCATGCCAAAGGGCTGGTTAAGGCCTTCCTTTTTGGTAAGCAGTGTTTCCCGCACATCGGGATATCCGTTGTTATCTGTATCCCGCAGCAGCGTAATAACGTCGGCACTATTGGCTAGATTGTTGGAACCTCCGGCGCCTATAATTGTTGCGCCAATTTGTTTAAGAATTCCGTAGTTACTATTGCTTTCGGCTACAAGCACATCACCATTGGGGGTCACGTACATCCATCGGGGGTTTTGAAACCCATCTGCATATTTGTGAACCGTAAAACCGTTAGGCGCTTTGGGAGTTTCCCCTTCTTCCCAGCCTACTACATTGGAGTAATTTGAAACTGGTTTTGTGGCATAGGGCTCGGGCAGTTGTTTTTCTTTTTCATCTTGTGAAAAAAGTGAAAGTGGAAAAAAGAACAATAAGAGAAGATACCTTTTCATGATTGAAATATTTATAATTTATTAATTTTTAAGACGCATGATGGCCTTTTCATTCACAAATTCCTTCATCCCAAAACCGCCGTGCTCGCGGCCATATCCGGAATCTTTTACACCGCCAAAGGGCATATTGGGCTGTGCAAGGCCGAAACCATTGATAAAGACCATACCCGTATCAAAATGCTTGCTGGCCAGTTCCATGGCCTTCTTTTCATTTTTGGAAAAAATACCACCCCCCAGACCGTATTTACTATCGTTGGCAATACGCATGGCATCTTCTTCATCCTTGGCGCGGATTAGCGACGCTACTGGCCCAAAAAGTTCATCGTCATAAGCGGGCTGCCCAGGCTTTACATTCTCAAGAACCGTAGCAGGATAAAAGAATCCTTTGCCTTTTGGCATTTGGCCACCGCAAAGTATTTTGGCTCCTTTCTTCACGCTCTTTTCTACCTGTTTGTGAAGGGTTTCACGAAGGTCCTCTCGCGCCATCGGGCCAATTTTTGAATCCTTTTCGGTCGGGTCTCCGTGCTTAATTTTTTTCATCTGTTCCACATACGCATCACGGAATTCATCATAGACTTTATCTACAACCACAAAGCGTTTTGCAGCCACACAGGTTTCGCCATTGTTATAGATTCTTCCGCGTACGCACATTTTTACTGCCAAATTAATATCTGCATCTTCCAATACAATATATGCATCGTTACTACCCAGTTCCATCACCGTTTTCTTTAGGGCGGCACCCGCCTTTTTGGCAATGGCACGTCCCGCATCGGGGCTTCCGGTAAGGGTAACGCCCCTTACAAGTTTGTGCTTTATTATTTTATCGCTCTGGTCGTGGGTTATTTTTAAAACGGTAAAAAGATTTTTGGGCAGTCCTGCTTTTTCATAGATTTTTTGAAGCATCAATCCTGTGCCCGTTACATTTTCAGCATGCTTTAAAAGAATACCGTTACCTGCCATAAGGTTTGCAATAGAGTAACGCATTACCTGATACACGGGGAAATTCCACGGCTGTATCCCGTAAATAACACCTATGGGCGAGTTTGTAATAATACCCTTTCCGCCATCGGGAAGCTCGCGCTCTTCGTCCTTTAAATTGTCCGGGCCGTTGGCAGCGGTCCAATCACAGATTCCTGCACACAGTTCTATCTCCTGCTTGCTCTGTTTTAGCAGTTTCCCCATTTCGTTGGTCATCAATTTGGAAAGCTCTTCGGCGTTTTCTTTTAGTTCTTTGCCGATAGCTTTTATAATTTTTCCTCTTTCCTTATGCGAAACCATACGCCATTCCAAAAAAGCTTGGTGGCATTTTTCCACGGCCTCGTCAGCTTGCTTGTCGGTCATTAAGGGATATTTCTTTATAACTTTTCCTGTGGTGGGATTGATGGTCACCAATTCCTTTTGTTCTTCTTTGCTCATAGTTTTTTTCTTTTTGTTGAATATATTATTTTGAGGAAGAAGTGTGTCTTAAGAAACTGTTATACTTTTAGACTGCAGAAGAAAGAGTAGCTGAAATTTCTTCCAAATAATGATTTAAAAACCATGAAAACATTGCAAATAGCAAACATCCGTCCTGCCCGTCCCGAAGATTTTAGGCAAGTTGCCCCGTTAATCGTTCAGGCAATGGAAGATTTGGCGTGTACGTTTACAAACACAAACGCGCCCGAGAAATCGTATCCTTTGTTTGAACATTTCTTTCAAAAAAAAGCTAATCAATACAGCTTTGAGCATACCCTAGTGTATGAGGAAAATGACGAAATTATGGGCTCCATCACTTTTTATGATGGAAAGTTATTACCGCAATACCGTGCGCCTTTTCTTCAGCATATTGCGGAAAAATATAAAGTAACTGATTTAGTAATTGATGACGAAACCAACCCGGGAGAGGTTTATATAGACACGTTAAGTGTAGCCCCACAGCAGCAAGGAAAAGGAATAGGTAAAAAATTACTGGCTGCTGCCATACAACAAGCAAAGACAGAAGGCCATGAAAAAATCGGGCTTTTGGTGGATTTTAAAAACCCGAATGCCAAAAAATTATATGTGGGCTTAGGTTTTGAGAGTATCGGCACAAAAAAATTGGGCAGTAATGTATATGAGCATCTACAACGAGAATTGTAATTTGTCTTTATGAAAACAACTGGTTGAGCACAGCGAGTGATTTTGGTTTTTGGTAGCCTTGCACGTGAAAGCTGTAATAGGAAAGCATTAATTGCAGCAAGTTTTTGCGCTGTGTTTTGGTAAGTTTTATTTTCTGAAATGTTTCTAGGTTTGTTCCAAAAAATTGCTTGAAGTTTTCTATTGTTTCGCCCTCCATACAGTAATTGGAAGTACTTGTAGCCTGAAAGTTTCCTTCTACTATATTGAAATAGCTTTTATTAATAGCTGTAGCATCGGGGAAAAAGCCCAGATACAAGCTCAGTTGTAGCAAAAAGAAAATATGGAAATTCGCAACTTCCTCATTTTTATCAAGCCATAGGAAGGATTGTTCCAAAAAAACAAAAAGGTCTTCATTGGCTTCTTCCTCGCGAATGCAGTTCTTTAGCATTTCAGCCAAAAACATAACCAAACCTGTTTTTACAATATCGGTATGAAGGGTTCGGTAGGGATAGTACACTTTGGCTTCCTTAATATATTCCAGCGTCCCTTTGTTTTTATGGTCGGCTATAATCTCAAGTTGTGTGAGGGGCTGAAAAAAAGATGCTTTTAGCTTCCCTTTCTTCGATTTCAGAATATTGCGAAGTAAATAACTTTTCATGCCCGAAGTTTCAGTAAAGCAACTTACAATTAAGTCGGCCTCTGAATATTTAATCGCGGAAAAGACAATAGCTTTGGTGGCAACAACCATTAGCGGATGATCATAATTTTTGCGACCTTGGTCTCCACATTATCCTCTGTAGTTACAAGCACAAGATATACTCCCGAACGTACCTTATATTTTCCAAAGGCCGTAGTGTCCCAAAGTACGCTTCCTCCTTCTGAAGTTTCCTCAAAAACAAGGCTTCCGGTAATGTCTGTAATCTTAACATTGGCTTGGGCCGTAAGTCCATCAATGGTAACGTTTCCGCTAAAACCTGGACGAACGGGGTTGGGAAAAGCATGCACATTTTCCAAATTGTCACTTGGTGCGGTTGAGGTTCCCCTATAGGCTACAAGCCCTTGTGTGGTTGCAAAATAAACCACGCCCGTAAATGGATCTATTGCTATATCCTGCACATTGTTTGTAGGCAATGGGGAGTTATCTTTGGTGAAGCGAAGCAGCGTTTCCTGTCCATTGGGAGATAAATAGAAAACCCCAGACGAGGTTGTGGCAATCCATTTATTGTTGGAACCATCCACTTCAATATCGGCTATTGTCTGTTCGTATAAAAGTTCCTGCGGTACCCCATCTTCCACTATAATAATGGATTGTGATTCTGGAGTTGTTCCCTCTTCAAAAAAACTTCCGGGACTATAAATTATTCGCAAACCCTTTACGGTTCCTATCCACAACCTGTTTTGGCTATCGAATGCAACAGCGCGGACCGTAGTTGAGGGTAAGTTGCCCAATCCCGCACCTTTATCAATTCTATTCAATCTGTTCGTTGTTGGGTTGTATCCTATTAAGCCGCTTCCATATGTTCCAAAGAAGGCATAGTTTTCTCGGCTTAAAGCTAGTTCTGTTAACGCTACCTCTCCAGGGGCATTAATTATTCCTGAAATATCAGTTTTTTGAAATTGGCCTCCGGGAGTTAATTTAATAAGGCCTTCGTCAGTTTTGCTTTGTACAATCCAGAGATTCCCTTGACTATCAAACTGGGAGCCGTAAATTCGGATACCAGCATCAGCGCCTCCTATATTTATTCTTTCCAACGGGCTATTGGTTTCATCATAAAGAATTGTGGGAACACCATCTACTATTTTTAAAAGCCCTTTTTGGTTCGCGCTCATATATACCTCATTGGGCGCATCTGGATTGATGGTTACGTTTACCAAGTCTGTAGGTTCCGCATTTACTGCTAAACTGAGCTCTTCATAAGAGATATTTGTCCAGATGGTATCCTTTAACTGACTTATTCCGAAACGTGATAACGGATATGGATTATAATCTCTATCAACCTCTCCAAAACTCACCCATAATTGTCCCGGGGAAGCATCGATGGAATATGGGCTATTTCTTATTGGACCATTGGGAAGCACTTGGGTAGCCTGCATGCTGCCAAAAGGAACTATTAGCATGCCGTCCTCATTAGTCCCCAAATAAAAATTATTGCCAAAACCATAACCCGAAAGCAAATCGAGGTCAAATCCCAGCACCGTACTTACTGAAGCTTCCTGTACAAACCCTTCGGAATATGCCTGACTGGAAGTTTTGGTTATAATAGTTAACAGATTATCTGCGAGCCTGAATTTTTGCACTTCAGAATTGAAATTCTCTACAGCTACGGTAGTCCCATCAGGCGTGAAACGCAAAATAGTGTTGGATCGGTTTGAGGCATACAGCTCATTACCTAATTTTTCCGCAGCTCTAAAACCACCACCCATTATAGTGGTCCAGTTTTGATAATCAATCAAATTATCATCTGCTACAAAAGCCCTGCGCATGCCACTGGTTGAACTTGCGGCAAAAATGTAAGGTTCCTGTACAATAGTTTGTACAATATCTATCTGGGCACCCCCATCACCTATAAAATAGGTGTCGCCAAATTCAAGCCTCGACAAGTTATAAACCGATATTCCGTATTGGGTTGCTATATAAAGGTTTTCGTTGAATTCCGTAAAATTGTTGATACGTTTTCTATCAGGTGGAATGGTTTGCTTTTCTAAAATATCTACCACTTTTAAAACGTTTTCCTCGCCTTCTTTTACAATCTCTATCAATCCGTTTGCATACCCAATAACCAATAAATCAAATGCCTCACTATAGTGTAGGGTGGTTATAGCGTTTCCAGAAAGGCCATTAACAGTGGAAAGGGTTTTTATTTCTTGTGTGGAAAGATCATAGGTAAAAACGGCATTTTCAGCGCCTACATAAATCTTGTTGTCGCCTTGGGAAATATCTTTCACCGAAACATAGGAGAAGTATCCCGTCCAGCGGTCTTCGAAATTCTGGGCGCTTGCCAGAAAGGGAAATATAAATAGTAAAGCAATTGCCCACTGCTTCATAGAAATTCTGTTTTGAATATTAACACGCTAAAATACTATTTATTGCGAGATGGGAATGAAAAAGCCTTTCCAAATCTTTTTTTGAAAAAAGACTTTTCGGAAAGGCTATTCCTTTATTTTAAGATATGAAGTATTAAACCACGCCTTGGGCCAGCATGGCATCGGCTACTTTTACAAAGCCGGCAACGTTTGCACCCTTCACGTAATCTACATACCCATCGCCATCTTTTCCGTACTCAACGCAAGCTGCGTGTATATCGTTCATGATGCCGTGTAGTTTTTCGTCCACCTCAGCGGCGGTCCAGCTTAAACGCAATGAGTTTTGCGACATTTCCAAACCTGAAGTTGCAACACCACCTGCATTTGATGCTTTTCCTGGTGAAAACAGGATCTTCGCTTTTTGGAACGCTTCAATCGCTTCTGGGGTACAAGGCATATTGGCGCCTTCTCCCACACAGATACAACCGTTGTCCAAAAGCATTTTAGCCTCTTCGCCATTTAATTCGTTTTGGGTTGCGCAAGGCAGTGCGATATCACATTTCACTTCCCATGGGCGTTTTCCTTCAACATATTTTGCGCCGGTATATTTTTTTGTGTATTCTGAAATTCGGCCGCGCTTTTCGTTTTTCAGTTCCATTACGAAAGCAAGTTTTTCTTCATCAATACCTTCGGCGTCATAAATATATCCGGCAGAATCTGAGAATGTAACTACTTTTCCACCAAACTGGATTGCCTTTTCGGCAGCATACTGCGCAACGTTTCCAGAACCGGAAACAACTACTGTCTTTCCTTTAAAGCTTTCCCCTTTGGTTGCAAGCATGTTTTTTGCAAAATATACATTTCCGTAACCGGTTGCTTCAGGGCGTATAAGCGATCCGCCATAAGAGCGTCCCTTGCCTGTAAGTACTCCGGTAAATTCATTTCTAATGCGTTTATACTGCCCATACATATAGCCAATTTCACGTCCGCCCACACCTATGTCTCCCGCGGGAACATCAGTGTCTGGGCCAATATGACGGAAAAGCTCTGTCATAAAACTTTGGCAAAAACGCATGATTTCAGCATCGCTTTTACCTTTTGGGTCAAAATTGGAACCTCCTTTTCCACCGCCCATTGGCAAGGTGGTCAAGCTGTTTTTAAAGGTTTGTTCAAAGCCTAAAAACTTAAGAATACTTAAGTTTACCGAAGGGTGAAAGCGCAGCCCTCCTTTGTATGGGCCAATGGCTGAATTGAATTCAATTCTATAGCCTTTGTTTACGTGAATTTCACCTTTGTCATCAGTCCAAGGCACTCTAAATAGAATGGTGCGCTCTGGCTCGACCATGCGTTCCAACAATTTTTTGTTGGCATATTTTTCATTTTCTTCTATAAATGGAATTACGGTTTCAGCAACCTCGGTTACTGCCTGAAGAAATTCAGGTTCATTGGGATTGAGTTTTTCAACTTCAGAAATGAAATCTTTTATACTTTGCTTCATTGGTTAAAATTTTATTTTACTTTTAGCGAATTTCCTTGACAATTGTTTGATACAATGCATTTTGCCGAATATCTAAATTAAGATATTGAATAAAAAGATGCATTAAAAAAACCATTTACATAAGGAAGGAGCAAATATAAGCGTTATGATAAAAACTGTGCGCCAATTTTTTACAAATTAGCTAAATAGCTTTATTAAATTTCACTGTTAAATATGTTTTTATATATTTGTTGTGTCTCAATCTAAACCCATATTTATAATGAATACCAGATTTTTGTTATTGGTATTTTTCTTGTTGGCTTTTGCAAGGCAGGAAGTTTACAGTCAGTTTGGCTTTTCTCACGAGGTGGGTTTAATTACAGGGCCGGTCGTTTTTTATTCAGATTTTGGACAGCGAAACGATTTTGAAACCAATGCTAAAAACACAGGGTTTGGAATTGGTCTTATTCATTACATTAACTTTTCATACCGCGCAGATTGTAACTGCTATACACGCGATAAGTATTTTAACGACCACTTTAAAATACGTACAGAGATTGATTACCACAAAACTAACTTGGAGCACTTTGGCCGTTGGGTAGAACCAGACCAGACTTCGCTTTTTGCAGATCAATTAAGGGCCATGAGTGGTTCTGTTTCTGTTTTTGAAGTAGGCTCTCAACTTGAATACTTCCCGTTAAGCATCCGAGATTTTGCTGCAGGTGGCTATAAAATTGCACCTTTTATCAGTTTTGGTGTTCATTGGGTGAATTTTGACCCAGAAGTTTCTTCTACTTTTGGACCGCTAAACAGTCCAATATCAACCCCCGATAAATACTTTAATGCCTTCCAGCAGGATCCTGCTTCCACTTGGGCTGTTGTGGGAAGTGTAGGGATTAGATATAAATTGAACGATTTAAGTGATTTAATGCTTGACAGCCGCTGGCACTATTACTTCTCTGACTGGGTAGACGGTCTTAACCCAACTTTTGAAAATAATGGAACTACGCCAGTTCCCGAAAACAAAGCCAATGAATGGATTTATTGGTTAAACATTGGATATATTTATTACATAAATTAACTTACAAATTTTATAATATTTAATTGGGGCGGATTATATAATCAGCCCCAATTTGTTTTTAAAATAAAGATTACCCTATTGCTTGCTTCAAATCTGCAATTAAATCATCTACATCTTCTATACCTACAGATAGACGAATCAATGAATCAACAATCCCCGTTTTTTCACGTTCCTCTTTTGGAATGCTGGCATGCGTCATACTGGCGGGATGGCCTGCAAGGCTTTCCACACCGCCCAAGCTTTCTGCCAAGGTGAAGATTTTTAGGTTTTCGACAATTTTAACAGCATCCTCGTAATTGTTTCCTTTTGTAACAAATGAAAGCATCCCTCCAAAATCCTTCATTTGCTCTTTTGCAATTGCATGGTTTGGATGGTTTTTAAAGCCCGGCCAATATACTTTTTCAATCTTTGGGTGCTTTGCCAAATATTCCGCAATGGCCTTGCCGTTTTCGCAATGGCGTTGCATACGGATGTGAAGTGTTTTCAACCCACGCAAAACTAAAAAGCAATCCTGTGGCCCACAAATGGCACCACTGGCGTTTTGTATAAAGTAAAGCTTTTCCGCAAGCGCTTTGTCTTTTACAACCAATGCCCCCATAACAACATCACTATGCCCGCCAAGGTATTTTGTTGCGCTGTGCATCACAATATCAGCGCCTATTTCCAACGGTTGTTGCAAATAGGGCGTTGCAAATGTGTTATCAACTGCGAGAAGAACATTGTATTTTTTGGCAATGGAAACTGCTCTTTTTATATCTATAATATTCATCATTGGGTTGGTTGGTGTTTCCACCCAAATCAGTTTTGTTTTATCATTTACATATTCTTCAATTTTATCGGCGTTTTCCATTCCGATGAAGTGAAACTTTATCCCGAACCCTTCAAAAATCTTGGTAAACAACCGATAAGTTCCACCATAAAGATCATTCGTGGAAATTACCTCATCGCCAGGTTTCAAAAGCTTCATTACCGCATCAATTGCAGCAAGACCACTTCCTAAGGCAAGTCCGTATTCTCCGTTTTCAATACTCGCAAAAGCTCTTTCCAAGGCAGCACGCGTGGGATTGCCAGTACGCGAATACTGAAACCCTTTATGGCCACCTGGAGTTGTTTGTGAATAAGTTGTGGTTTGATAAATAGGAGGCATTACCGAGCCATAAGCTGGATCTACATTGTGCTGCCCGCCGTGTATTGTTTTGGTATTGAATTTCATATAGATAGCTAAAATTTTAAATTGATAATCAGCAATATCATATATATTCTATGTTTTAATATAACTTTTACAATAGCTGATTTTAAAGTTATTACTTTTGAATTACAAATGTAAGAGTTCGTTTGTGATAGCTAACCATCTATTCCTTTTAACGTATGAATAATAAAATTACGGTAGCGGCAATTATTGTACTTATAAGTATGGGCTGTAACCAAGAAAAGAACATTGAGATTTCTTCGCAAAGTTTTACTGAAAGGGAGCTTGCAATATGCAAAGACAGCAAATGTCCCGAAGTTACCATAAACTATGTGGAGGTTTTTGGCGATGATGAGATTTCCGAAAAAATAAATACGAAGATTAGAAATTTTATTTTTAGTTCTTTATTAATGGGTGAAGACACCATCCCGACGGCAAAAAGCATTGAAGAGGCTGCTACAAATTTTATTGAAACCTATAATGCTGACAAAGCCCAGTTTCCAGATATGGCTGGGGAGTATTTTGCGGAAATCTCTGTAAATGAAATTTTCTCTTCCGAAGAACACCTTTGTTTTGAATTGCGCCAATATCTTTTTACCGGCGGCGCCCACGGTTATGGCACCACTTCATTTTTGAACATTGACCCAAAAACCGGGGAAGAGCTTACTTCAAAAGAACTTTTTAAAAACAGTAAGGAGTTTACAGCTTTCGCAGAGAAAAAGTTTCGATCCGAACAAAATATTGCAAAAGATCAATCCATTAACGAAAACGGTTTCTGGTTTGAGAATGATACATTCTATCTTCCCGAAAGTGTTGGTTTCACGCAAGACAGCCTTATTTTTGTTTATAACCAGTACGACATTGCGAGTTATGCCGATGGCCCCATTGAATTGAAAATAGCGATGAAAGAAGCCGAACCTTTCCTCAGTATTGATTAATTTTGAACTATGCAAAAAGTATATTATTTATCAAGTTGTGATACCTGCAAACGTGTGATGGACGAAATAGAAATCCCCTCATCGTTCATAAAACAGGACATAAAAGTACAGGGAATTACCGAAGAAGAATTAGACGAACTGTTCAACCTTACCGATAGTTATGAGGAGCTATTCAGCCGTAGGGCGAAGCTTTATCAGGAACGAAGCTTAAAGGATGAAAACCTTTTGGAGGAAGATTACAAAGGGCTCATTTTAGAACATTACACTTTTCTGAAACGCCCGGTAATAGTCAACAATGACGAAATATTTATAGGCAGCAGTCCCAAAACAGTTGCCGCTGCAAAAAAATCCATTCATAATAATTGACCAACCAACGCATTTTTGCGCTTTTGGCTGCAACCACAGCCAGCACCATCTATGGCATAAACCACACCATTGCCAAAGGATTGATGCCACACGTAATCCAGCCGTTCGGTTTTATACTATTGCGAGTGTCTGGCGCGGCATTGGTTTTTTGGATTATAAGCTTTTTCTTTCCTTCAGAAAAAATTGAGCGGCGTGATTGGTTAAGATTTATAGCTTGCGCTTTCTTCGGAATGGTTTTGAATATGCTCGCCTTTTTTAAGGGATTGAGCCTTTCCACGCCCATTAACAGTTCGGTAATAATTACGCTTTCACCAGTTTTGCTTTTGGTTCTATCAGCATTTATCTTGCGGGAGCGGATAACTTGGGTAAAAAGTCTCGGTATATTTCTTGGCCTTGGCGGGGCTTTGGTTTTAATCCTTTTTGGAATTAAGGAACAACCCAATGCGCCAAATATTCCATTGGGAAATATTTTATTTATTGTAAACGCAACTTCCTATTCAGTCTATTTGATTTTGGTAAAACCATTGGTTCCAAAGTACAGTTCCATTACTTTAATGAAATTTCTATTTCTCTTTGCGTTCCTAATAAACCTGCCGATAGGTATTTCAGAATTTACGGCTGTGTCTTGGACCAACTTGCCTTTTGAAGCTATTTGGAAACTTGCTTTTGTGGTTATCTGCACCACGGTTATGACCTATCTTTTGAATATTTACGCCCTAAAACAATTGAGCCCTTCCACCATAGGCGCTTTTATTTATTTACAACCTGTAATAGCGGTACTTTTCGCAGTAATCGTTGGCGCCGATAGTCTAACCGCTTTGCGAATAGGCGCGGCAGCATTAATCTTTTTGGGCGTTTATCTTTCCACTATAAAGCGCGTCCGTAAAAGTACGGACTAAAGATCCTTTGGCCGCTGACTGTACTTTCGGGTGTTTTCTTTGGTGAGAATTCTGAAATCGTCTGTCTTTTCCAACGCATTGAATATTTCGTAAAATTTCTTCGGAAGACCTACCAGTTTTCTTTCCGTCAGATCAATCCACGCCCCCATCATTTCGCAACGGGCATAGTTTTTACCCTTTTCATCATAAAAATTGTGCAGGAATTCAAAATACATCCCATCCTCCGAAAGGCCTTTCAACTGCAATGAAACAGTAACGGGCTGTCCGGGAAAAAACTCACGGAAATAATACATATGCTCATAAAATGCCACGGGGCCCAAGTTGTATTCCGCCAAATGCTGCTGGTCCATGCCTCTCTCCAGCATAAAACTCATTCGCGTGTGGCTCATGTAGTCTATATAGGCACTGTTGCGCAGGTGGCGGTTGGCATCCACATCGCTCCAGCGTATTTCAAATTGTTTTGTGTACATCTTCAAATTTTTATACAAATTTAAGCTACTTTTGTTATGCAAGCATAGTAAATATGTTTAGTTTCTGTTAAAACTTTTTCATAAAAATGCCGCTGATTAAAAGCAATTATATACCAAGCTTTCCTTTTAAAAACGGACACTTCTCCACGATTTATTCCGCAAAGCTCCGGCCGTCGCCCGGTTTAATCCAACAACGGGAACGTTTGCAATTGCCGGACGGCGATTTTGTGGATATCGATTGGTCCTTCTCCAAAAAAGCTCCCCCCAAGGTTGCAATCCTACTCCACGGATTGGAAGGCAACGCCCAACGCACGTATATGAAAGGCCAAGCCAAAATCCTGAACCAGAACGGTTGGGATGTTGCTGCGGTGAATTTTCGCGGTTGCAGTGGCGAGGCAAATCTTTCCTATCAATCCTACAACGCAGGGAAAACGGACGATCTGGAAGCGGTAATCAATTTTATTCTGAAAAAGAACAAATACAGTGAAATAGCACCCGTAGGTTTCAGCCTTGGTGGAAATCTGCTTTTGAAATATTTGGGCGAGCGCGAATCATTTCCGAAGGAAATAAAAAAAGCAGTTGCAATTTCCACGCCCTTGAGTTTAAAAGGTTCTTTGGAATCTTTGAATGAATTTTCAAATTGGGTTTACCGTAACTCCTTTTTGATAAATCTTCGGAAAAAGTACAAAGCGAAAATGAAAGATTTTCCCGAAAAAATGACAGCTTCCGATTATAAAAAAATTACTTCGCTTCTTGAATTCGATAATGTTTACACCGCGCCGGCACACGGTTTTAAGGATGCGTTTGATTATTACGAAAAAAACAGCAGCTTGCAATTTCTTCCGAAAATTAAAATTCCAGTCTTTGTTTTAAATGCTGAAAACGACAGCTTTCTTTCCTCGGAATGCTACCCAACAGATTTGGCTTCAAAAATGAAAAACCTTTTCCTCGAAACGCCAAAATACGGCGGACACGTGGGTTTTCACCAAACCAATAAATTGTATTATAGTGAAACGCGAACATTTGAATTTTTAAACTCGAAATAACTCCCTCCCCATTGGGGAGGGTCGGGGTGGGGACTTTTTATTACCTTTGCCCTTCATTAAAACTGGAATATGATTCAATCCATGACGGGCTACGGCAAAGAAGTTGTTCAGTTGCCTTCCAAAACCATTACCATCGAAATCAAATCTTTAAACAGCAAAGGTCTCGACCTCAATACGCGCGTGCCTTCGGCATACCGGGAAAAGGAGCTTGAAATCCGCGATCTGCTCGCAAAATCATTACAACGCGGAAAAGTGGACTTTTCACTTTATATTGAAGTAACGGGCGAGGAGGTAACCACACAGCTGAATGAAGGCGTTGTAAAACAATATATAAAGCAATTGGCAAACGTGGTAAACGGCGACCCCGTAGAGCTTTTAAAAATGGCAGTGCGCATGCCCGATGCCTTGAAAACCGAACGCGAGGAAATTGACGAGAAGGAATATAAAGCTATTTTAAAAGGAATTGACAAAGCGCTGGAAGCCATAAACGAGTACAGAACCGATGAAGGTTTGGTTTTGGAAAACGACTTTTTGGAACGTTCCAAAACTATTTCAAAATTGTTGGAAGAAGTGATTGCTTTGGATCCCGAAAGAATTGACGGCGTAAAGGAAAGATTGCGCAAGGCGGTTGCGGATTTAAAGGAAAAAGTGGACGAAAACCGCTTTGAGCAGGAATTGATCTATTACCTTGAAAAATACGACATCACTGAGGAAAAAGTTCGCCTTAAAAACCATTTGGAGTATTTTGAGGAATCCTTAAAATCGCACGATTCCAACGGAAAAAAATTGGGTTTCATTACACAGGAAATTGGTCGTGAAATCAACACTATTGGCAGCAAGGCAAACTATGCTCCAATGCAGCAAGTAGTTGTGCAAATGAAGGACGAGCTTGAAAAAATTAAGGAACAAGCGCTAAACGTTTTATAGATGGAAGGAGGAAAATTAATCGTTTTTTCGGCCCCTTCCGGCAGTGGAAAAACCACCATCGTACAACATTTGTTGAAACAGAAAGACCTCAACTTGGAATTTTCGGTTTCGTGTACAAGTCGCGAGCCCCGTGGCGATGAAAAGCACGGCGAGAATTATTATTTCATCTCGTTGAAAGATTTTAAGCGACACATTAAAAATGGTGATTTTTTAGAGTGGGAAGAAGTGTACCGCGACAATTTTTACGGGACGCTGAAAAGTGAAGTGGAACGTATTTGGGGCCACGGAAAAAACGTGATTTTTGACATTGACGTTGTTGGTGGACTCCGAATTAAAAAGAAATATCCCGAAAAAACACTGGCGGTTTTCGTAAAACCACCCAGCATCGACGAGCTGAAAATCCGGCTTAAAAAACGCAAGACCGAAAGTGAAGAACGCATCAATATGCGCATTGCAAAAGCGTCGGTGGAATTGGCGACTGCGCCGCAATTCGACAAAATCATTAAAAACCACGATTTGGAAACCGCTTTAAAGGAAGCGCATGATTTGGTAGAAAATTTTATAAAATCATAAAAATAATCCCGTACAGACGCACGGCCGTGCGTCTGTACAGAAAAAAATGGCAAAAAAAATTGGACTTTATTTCGGCACGTTCAACCCCATTCACGTGGGGCATTTGATTATTGCCAACCACATGGTGGAGTTCAGCGATTTGGATGAAGTTTGGTTTGTGGTTACACCACACAATCCACATAAAAAGAAAAAAACGCTTTTGGAAGACCACCACCGTTTGGCAATGGTACGGATTGCCGTGGAAGAGTATCCGAAGCTACAGGCCAGCAATGTGGAGTTTGATCTGCCGCAACCCAATTATACGGTGAATACTTTGGCACATTTGGAGGAAAAGTATCCAAAAAATAACTTCTGTTTGATTATGGGAGAAGACAACCTGAAGAGCCTCCACAAGTGGAAAAATTATGAAGTGATTTTAGAACGCTATTCCATCTACGTTTACCCAAGAATTTCCGAAGGAATCGTGGGAACACAATTTGTCAATCATGAAAAGATAAAGAAAGTTGACGCCCCAATTATTGAGCTTTCTTCAACATTTATTAGAAAAAGTATAAAATACGGTAAAAACATTCGCCCGATGCTTTCTGCTGAGGTTTGGAAGTATCTGGACGAGATGAATTTTTATAAATGAAAAACCGCCCCACCAAATTAACACTTGGGGAGCGGCTTCAACTAAATAACCAACCAAAATCATTGAAACTACCTAAATTTCAATAATCAATGTCAGTAACGCAAACAGGCAGTAAAAGATTGTATGCACAATCTTAAGCTACTGTTAAATGTTTTGATAAAATAAGAATTGTTTACTTTTGAATTCATAATTTTAATAAATGCAAGAAAAACCAAAATTTGCAGTCTTTGGCGGTGGAAGCTGGGCTACGGCCATTGTAAAAATGCTCTGTGAAAACCTAGAGGAAGTGTGTTGGTATATGCGAAGCAATTACGCTTTGGAACATCTTAAAAAGCACGGCCACAACCCTAATTATTTAAGTTCGGTAGAATTTAATTTGAAGCAACTTAAACTAAGTAACGATATTAATGAAACCATTAGCTGTGCAGATTGTCTCATTTTTGTAATACCATCCGCTTTCCTTGAAAGGGAGCTTGAAAAACTGACAGTTTCTTTGGAAGACAAAATAGTTTTTTCAGCCATTAAAGGCATTGTTCCCGAAACTAGCCTTATCGTCGGGGACCATTTTAACACACATTACAAAGTTCCTTTTAACAATATTGGGGTCATCTCTGGTCCATGCCACGCGGAAGAAGTTGCGTTGGAAAGACTCTCATACCTCACCATAGCTAGTGCCGATGATGAAAAAGCAAAACTTGTTGCAAACGTTTTAAGCAGTGATTACATTAAATGCACAACCAGCGATGATGTTTTGGGGATAGAATACGCGGCAATGCTCAAAAATATTTACGCCGTGGCTGCAGGGATTGCACACGGACTTGGGTATGGCGACAACTTTCAAAGCGTATTGATGAGCAATGCCATCCGCGAGATGAAAAAATACGTGAAAAAGGTTCACAAAATGAAACGTGACATAAACGATTCAGCTTATTTGGGAGATTTATTGGTTACGGGTTATTCTGTGTTCAGTCGAAACCGCTTGTTTGGAACAATGATTGGAAAAGGCTATACCGTGAAAAGTGCCCAGCTTGAAATGAGTATGATTGCTGAAGGCTATTACGCTACTAAAAGCGCTTACAATTTAAACCAGCAAAAAGGCAAGAAAAAAGCCAAGACCCCCATAATAAATGCAGTGTATGAAGTGCTTTATGAAAATAAAGACCCGAAAAAAACATTTAAAAAATTAACTGAAAAGTTGGATTAAAAAAAGCCCCTCAGATTGAGGGGCTTTTTCAATTATTGTTTTATTTCTTTATTGATATTTTCCGGCAAATCTTCATAACCCATATTGAATAGGGTAAATCCAAAAATATCTGCATACTGCTCAATGGTTTTGCTCACAGGTGTTCCCGCTCCGTGACCGGCATCGGTTTCAATTCTAATTAAAACAGGATTATTCCCCGCTTGCTTTGACTGAAGTTCAGCAGCAAATTTAAAGCTATGCGCGGGTACTACCCTATCATCGTGATCGCCGGTAGTGATTAAAGTTGCTGGATATTCCACCCCTTCTTTTACATTGTGCAATGGCGAATAGCCTTTTAAATACTCAAACATTTCTTTGCTGTCTTCGGCTGTACCGTAATCATACGCCCAACCTGCTCCCGCAGTAAAAGTATGGTAACGAAGCATATCCAAAACCCCAACTGCCGGAAGTGCTACTTTCATTAAATCTGGACGCTGCGTCATTGTTGCGCCTACAAGCAACCCTCCGTTTGAACCTCCGCGAACAGCGAGATAATCGCTGGAAGTATAGTTGTTTTTAATTAAATATTCAGCAGCAGCTATAAAATCATCAAATACGTTTTGCTTTTTCATCTGCGTACCCGCATCGTGCCATTTTTTGCCATACTCACCGCCACCGCGAAGGTTTGGTACAGCATAAACACCACCTTGCTCCATCCATACGGCGTTTGCAATACTAAAGCCTGGTGTTAAACTAATATTAAACCCACCGTAACCGTAAAGGATTGTTGGGTTTTTTCCGTCCATTTTCAAGCCTTTTTTGTGGGTAATTATCATTGGTATTTTGGTCCCATCCTTTGAGGTATAGAAAACCTGATGGCTTTCGAAGTTTTCTGGGTTGAAGTCTATTTCAGGCTTTATGAATAATTCTGAATTGCCGCTTGCAATATCATATTTATAAATGCTGCCGGGAGTAACATAATTTGTGAAGGAATAGTACAATTCCTTTTCTTCCTTTTTTGTTCCAAAACCACCCGCCGAACCAACGCCCGGAAGTTTCACTTCGCGAATCAATTTTCCGTCATAATCATACTGCATTACTTTTGAAACAGCGTCAACCATATAGTTTGCAAAAATATTTCCGCCTCCGGTGCTAGGTGAAAGTACATTTTCAGTTTCAGGAATAAAATCCACCCAATTATCAGGAGTTGGATTGCTGGCATCTACGGTAACTACTTTTTTGTTTGGTGCATTTCTATTTGTAACAATGTATAATTTTGAACCAACGTTTTCCAAAATGGAGGTGTCAGAATCCGTATCGTCCAAAATAGTTACAAACGCAGCTCCAGGTTTTGTCAAATCCTTTATAAACAGTTTATTTCCAGAAGTTGAAGTACTCGCCCTTACTACCAAATAATTATTATCTTCTGTTACACTCGCATTTATATAGCGGTGCTTTTCTTCTGAGGTAGCTCCAAAAATCACCTTGTCCTCACTTTGCGGGGTTCCCATTTTGTGGTAGTACACTTTGTGCTGATCAGTTTTAGCTGAAAGCTCACTGCCCTTTGGTTTATCATAACTGGAATAGTAAAAACCGTCTTCACCCTTCCATGAAAGTCCGCTGAATTTAATGTCTTTTAATGTATCTCCAACCAATTCCTTCGTTTCAGTATTCATTACAAGAACTTTACGCCAGTCACTCCCGCCTTCAGAAATACTATAGGCCAGCTTGCTGCCATCTTTGCTGAAACTTGTCTCGCCCAAAGAAATGGTCCCGTCTTCCTTAAAAGTATTGGGGTCCAAAAATACTTCAGCAGTACTTGGGTCTTCACCTGTTTTGTATCGATATAGTACATACTGGTTCTGCAAACCATCGTTTTTGTAGAAATAGGTATAATCGCCTTCCTTAAATGGGGGGCCAACTTTTTCGTAGTTCCATAGATCGGAAAGCCGTTGTTTCAATTCTTCCCGGAAAGGTATTTTTTCTAAATACCCGAAGGTTACTTCGTTTTCAGCCTTAACCCAGACGGCGGTTTCTTCACTGCGGTCATCTTCCAACCATCGGTATGGATCTTTTACTTCAACACCAAAGTAGGTATCTACAGTATCAACTTTTTTTGTTTGCGGATAGGTCACGGAAATAACTTCTTTTTTTGGTTCTTCCTTACAGCCCACAAAGGCAAGTACAAGGATTGCTGGAACAATTGTAAATTTCATATTATTGATTTTTTGGAAATGTAAATGTAATGTTTTTACTTAAAAGGAAATATTACAATATGTAAAAAGGCTTCCGCAAAGAAGCCCTTAAATACTGCATACAGTTGGAGTTAATGAAATAAGGGTTTATAAACTTTCCAATGCTTATAAATCAAAATAACATTCAATATAGTTATCACCAAGGCCACAAGAAGACCTGGTGTATCCAAAAATAAATGAAATAATAAGATATTAACCGTAATGGGGGCCAACAAAAGCAATGCAAACGAAACCCACTTGTTAATAAGCAAAAGCAAACCGATAAAGATTTCCAAAATTCCAATGACTTTTAGAATGTAGCCTGTGCTGCTAAGCGAATCGATAAAAATTGCCGCATCTCCCGTATAAATATGGGTAGGCATAATGTGAAGATTTATCAATTTACTCAGTCCAAAAAATAGTAATCCTAAGCCTAAAATGATTCTCAGGATTTTAGTAAATGTTGAATTCATAGGCTTTACGTTTAAGGGTTAATCCTTTAAAGGTACTGAAAAATAAAAAACGCACCTTTATATAAAGTGCGTTTTTTTAACAAAATTTTAAAAAGATTATTAGTTTTTCTCTTAAATACTTAAACGAGCTTATTGTTTACCAAGTATTCTGCAATTTGAACGGCGTTCGTTGCTGCTCCTTTCCGAAGGTTATCACTTACAATCCACATATTTAATGTATTGGGTTGTGTTTCATCCCGACGAATTCTTCCAACAAATACATCGTCTTTATCGTGAGCGTACATTGGCATCGGGTATGTATTTGTATCTGGGTTGTCCTGAACGATGATACCTGGAGTTTCATGCAGAATTCTACGGATATCCCCCAATTCAAAATCATTTTCAAATTGTACGTTTACAGCCTCACTGTGCCCGCCAGCTGTTGGAATTCTCACTGCAGTAGCAGTTACTGAAAAAGTACGATCGTCCAATATTTTTTGTGGCTCACGGGCCAGTTTCATCTCTTCTTTTGTATAACCGTTTTCCTCAAAAACATCACAATGGGGCAATGCATTTTTATGGATAGGATACGGGTATGCCATTTCTCCCTTTATTCCCACCATTTCGTTCTCCATTTGTTGTACAGCCTTTAAACCGGTTCCTGAAACGGATTGGTAGGTAGAAACCACCACTCTTTTCATATTGTATTTTTTGTGAAGGGGCGCCAAAGCCATTACCAATTGTATGGTAGAGCAATTGGGGTTGGCTATTATTTTATCTTCTTTGGTCAATAGATGGGCGTTGATTTCGGGAACAATTAACTTCTTTCCGGGCTCCATTCTCCAAGCCGAAGAGTTATCTATTACAGTAGTGCCCACCTCAGCAAACTTTGGGGCCCATTCTAATGATGTGCTTCCACCTGCAGAAAAAATTGCAATGTCTGGGGCTGCAGCAACAGCCTGCTCTAGACCAATCACTTTGTGGTTTTTTCCTTTAAAGGAAATTTCTTTTCCCACAGATCTTTCTGAAGCCACCAAGAGCAATTCGTCAATAGAAAAGTTACGCTCCTGCAATACTTTCAACATTACCTCGCCAACCATCCCGGTGGCACCTACCAAAGCTAATTTCATTATTTTAAATTTTAGGCAAAAGTAGTTTATCCATATTTATTTTTTCAGAATAAAAAGCAAAAAAGAACCCTCTCCATTTTGGAGAGGGTTTAAGGTTAGAATATGTAATGCAGCGGTGACTGTAAATTATTTTTTTCTCAGTTCGTCACGAATTTCCATCAATAAATCCTTTTCTGATGGTCCTGGGTCCGGCGCAGGGGCTTCTTCTTTTTTCTTACGCACTTTTCCGTATGCCTTCACTATCAAGAACAATACAAAACCAACAATAATTAAATTGATGATAGAGTTTATCCATTTTCCGTACATAATGGCATTCTCCGGCTTGGTAACCTCTCCGTCTGGAGCAACCACAGCCTCTGAAAGCACTACTTTTAAATCGGCAAAGTCAACACCTCCAGTAAAATTACCCACTATCGGCATCATGACATCATTGGTAAAACTTGAAACAACGGTGCCTACAGCAGCGGCAAGTAGAACGGCTACGGCAAGGTCTACCACATTGCCGGTCATAATAAAATCCCTAAATTCTTTTAACATGTTGATTGGTTTTAGAAGTTAATAGCCACTAATTTACTTAAAAAGAATTCATTTTCTAAAATAATTTCCCAAAAGGAATTAATTCCTACAAACAACGCGTTTCACTCTTTGCGAAACTGCGGTTATTAATTCATAAGAAATAGAGTTTATCGCTGCCGATAACTCCTCAGCAGATGTGGAAGGGCCAAACACAATTGCCTCATCCCCTTCTTCGCAATCAATATTGGTTACATCTACCATTACCATATCCATACAAACATTGCCCAGAATGGACGCTTTTTTGCCATGTATAGTTACCCAGCCTTTGCCTTTTCCATAAGAACGTGGAATTCCGTCTGCGTGGCCAATTGGAAGGGTTGCGGAACGTGTAATTTCTTCCGCAATAAAACCACGATTATATCCCACACTTTCACTTTTTTGTACAGTATGTATTTGTGAAATAACGGTTTTTAAAGTACCAACGGGTTTTAAATATTTGTTTTCTTCTTTGTCATTTCCGAAGCCGTAAAGACCAATTCCCGTGCGCACCATGTCAAAATGTGCTTCGGGATAGTTGAGTATTCCCGAAGTGTTAGCGCAGTGCAATAAGGGTTTATACTCCAATTTTTCTGAAAGTTCTTCCGAAATTTTTCGGAAACTTTCAATCTGTCCCATTGTAAAATCCTTCAGTTTCAAGTCCTCACTCGCCGCTAGATGCGAAAAGGCCGATTTCACCTTTACACTGTTTGTTTTTAAAAGTGTTTCTGCAATATAATCCACATCGCTCGCTACAAATCCTAAACGGTTCAAGCCCGTGTTGAATTTCAAGTGAACTGGATAATTGATCTGCTTCTTTTCTTCTGCGAAAGCGATAAATTCCTCCAGCATTTTTCGGGAATAAATACTGGGTTCCAAACAACGATCCACGATTACTTCAAAATTAACGGGAAGTGGATGGAGCACCAAAATAGGTGTTTCAATTTTTGCATTTCTAAGGGTTTCGCCCTCATTTGCGTATGCAACAGCGAAATAATCAACGCCCAATTCCACAAGCTCTTTAGCAATAACCACTGAATCGCTACCGTAGCCAAAGGCTTTTACAACTGCCAAAACTTTGGTTTCGGGCTTTAATTTTGAGATAAGGTATTTATAATTATTCTCGAGCGCGTTTAAATCAATCTCCAATAGAGTTTCGGTGGCTTTGGGCATATTAGGCTTGTTTTCCAGGTTTTTCAGGAGCTTTCTGCTCACTCAGGTCTTCGGCATCCTTCACTTCCAGTTTTACTACTTTGTCCCGAAGTTGCGCCTTGTAAAATGCCGCACGGCTCAGGGGTTCGTATTCTTCGGTTTCACCAAGTAATACAAGGTCCTGGCTTTTCGCCTTGCGGTAACTATAATTGGCAAGATTCCCCGTGCGGGTACATACCGCATGAACCTTGGTAACATATTCGGCCGTGGCCATTAAGGCGGGCATGGGCCCAAAGGGATTTCCCTTGTAGTCCATATCCAGCCCTGCAACGATCACACGAACGCCGCGATTGGCAAGGTCGTTACATACTTTTACTATTTCGTCATCAAAAAATTGGGCCTCATCTATGCCAACCACATCGCAGTTATCTGCCAGAATTGGAATATTGGCTGCAGCAGGCACGGGTGTGGATCGAATCTGGTTGCTATCGTGGCTGGTCACGGCATCCTCGGCATAGCGTGTGTCTATGGACGGTGTAAAAATTTCGACTTTTTGACGGGCAAACTGGGCGCGTTTCAACCTCCGGATTAGCTCTTCGGTCTTTCCTGAAAACATAGATCCGCAGATTACCTCAATCCAGCCAAATTGTTCTTTCTGATTTACGGTATTTTCAAGAAACATAGTTTAATTTTACGCGAAACATTGGGTACTAATTAAATTTCCAAACGATTTGTCCAACTTGAAGATTGCTTGAAAACCATTACAAAACGGCAGATTTAAACAAGAAAACAAAAATAGTTGACGTTTACATAAAGGATGCGTAAATTTATAAAAACAAAATAGAAATTCAGGTTAATTTAAAAAGATATGAAGAAGAAACTCCGTGAGCAGGTAACAGCGCTAGCACAACAGATAATTGAAGAAGAAAAAACCTTTAAAGCCGCCTCTGTTAAGCAATTGGTGGGTGAGCTGTATGAAAAGCTCTCGGTACTTGAATATCTCGAAAATCAAATTGAAGACGCTGCACATCCGCCCCTCCCAACCTCTTTAGACTCCAAGAGTTTCCGTGAGCAAAATTGGTTTAAGGAGCCCGAGCCTGTTCCACAGCCCGCGCACAAAGAAGACCTTATTGAACCTTTGATGGAAAAGATAAAGGACATTGTAGCACAAATGCCTGAAGAAAGTGAGCGCATTGATGAACTTTTGGATGAAATGCTTCCAAAAAACCCCGAAACTAAAACTGTCGAAATACAGGAAAAACCCACCACAAAATATGCTAAAAATGATTTGGAGGAATTTGCATCGGCCTATCAGCAAATGCCGGAGTTCGAAAGAAAAAATACTCAAATTTTCCCAAAATCGGTAGAAGGAAAAGAAGCCAGTAAAACATTGACCGAATCCCGTGCTCGCTCTATAAACGACACCCTAAACAAAGGCCTTAACATTGGGCTGAACGACCGTTTGGCATTTATAAAGCACCTTTTTGAAGGGCAAACTGAAGATTACACCCGCGTCCTTTCACAAATAAACACCATGGAAAGCTTTGAGGAAGCACAAAGATTTATAAAAGGTAACGTGAAGCCAGACTACAACCATTGGCTTGACAAAGAAGAATATTCGGAAAGGTTTATGAACATTATTGAAAAGCGTTTCAATTAAACCCAGAGTTATGACAGCCCAAAAAACCATCTACTGGATAGCCACAGGGCTGCTCAGCGTTTTATTTCTGTATTCTGCATTTATGTATTTAACAGATACGGCAGTGATTGAAGGGTATTACCAAGATTATCAATACCCCACCTATTTGGTCATTCCGATGGCCCTTGCAAAAATATTGGCAATCGTATTTATTCTTTTTCGAAAGCCCAAATGGGTCATGGAATGGGCATACGCAGGGCTCTTTTTTGATATGGTTCTGGCCTGTTTTGCACATTATAGGCTAAATGATCCCGATATAACGCTCCCTTTGTTGGGCATTCTATTTTTGTTGGTCTCCTATTTCTTCGGAAAAACTGTACGCCCATAAACTATGACGGGAAAACTCTATTTGGTGCCCACGCCCATCGGCAATTTAAAAGATATGACCTTTCGCGCTGTTGAAGTGCTGAAAGAAGTAGATTTAATCCTCGCCGAAGACACCCGAAATAGCGGGAAACTTTTAAAACATTTTGAAATTGGCACCCAAATGCACTCGCACCACATGCACAACGAGCACAAAACGGTGGAAGGGATTGTAAAACGGATTCAAAACGGTGAAAATATAGCATTGATAAGCGATGCCGGAACCCCAGCAATCAGCGACCCCGGTTTTTTATTGACTCGTGCCTGTGTAGAAGCCGGCATTGAAGTGGATTGCCTTCCCGGTGCAACAGCTTTTGTACCAGCATTGGTAAACAGTGGCTTCCCGAATGATAAATTTGTTTTTGAAGGCTTTCTCCCGGTGAAAAAAGGCAGGCAAACAAGGCTCGAACTTTTAGCCGAAGAAACCCGCACCATCATTTTTTATGAATCGCCACACAAACTGTTGAAAACACTTGCTCAATTTGTGGAATATTTTGGCGGCAACAGACAAGTTTCCGTTTCACGGGAATTGACAAAACTGCACGAAGAAACCGTTCGTGGTTCTGCTGAAGAAGTTTTAAAGCATTTTGAAATCAAGCCGCCGAAGGGAGAAATAGTTATAGTTGTTTCGGGGAAGAAGTAATTCAACAATCGTTAATCTGCAATCACTAATCAAACGTGCTTTCCCCTATTCCACCCATGCTTCCCAAGATACTGCTCCCCACTTTCCACGGCACCATCTTCAATGGAAGTTCCCATAGAATCGTTCCAACGGTTTAAATAACCAAAAAGCGAAATAACCCCAAGCATTTCCACGATTTCGCCTTCGTTCCAGTATTTGTAAAGTCGCTGTTTTATTTCATCATTCACCGCATTTGGTACTTGGCTTGCGGCCAAAGAAAAGTCGAGCGCAGCGCGTTCAGCTTCAGAAAAAGCGGAATGGGTTTTATATTCCCAAATATTATCCAATTGCTCCTGCTCTGCGCCATAGCGTTCCGCAGCACGAATAGCATGGGCCTGGCAGTAGCGACAACCGGTTGCATTGCTGCTTACCCAAGCGATCATTCTTTTTAAGGCTGAAGTAACGCGCCCCTCGTTGGCCATTACGGCTTTGTTGAGATTGATAAAGGCTTTGCTAATTGCCGGGCGGTGCTGCATGGTAAGCACGCTATTTGGGCAAAAGCCAAGTGTTTCGTTAAAGAATTCAGCCAATTGTTTTGTTTCGGCGTCGTGGTCTGGAGAAAGGGGGGTTACTAATGGCATAGTTAAAAATCGTTTGGAATTCGAAAGTACGAAATGCCACTTGGAAATTCCAAATCACAAACTCCAAATTCCAAAGAAATCGCAAACCTCAAATTCCAAAGAAAATATTTACATCTTAGTTTTTCAACAAACGAAAAATACTGTTTGAAGTTTTTAAAAAATAAACCCCACTTTGGGCAGCAGTGAGATTTAGCTGCGATTGTTTTTCGGTCAATTCGCCCGAGGCAATAGTTTTCCCGGCAATGTCAGTTATTTCATATTGTTCATTTTCAGAAAACAGTTCGCGTTCAATAGTAAAAATTCCATTTGAGGGGTTTGGGTAAATAGTTGTTATTTGATTTTTGAAGTTAGGAACACTTAGTTGTGAATTATTAAAACGAGCTACCAAAATATTTTGAGGACCACTTAACGGAGCTGTAATACCAGCACCTACAATCTTTCCGTCAGTTTGAACAATGGTTTTACTATCTACAAATTCCAAACCTAAAATGAAAGAATAATCTCTATATCCTCCTGAAAAGTACCGCTTAACATTATATACGCCAAGTTCAAAACAATCAGTAGTGCTACCAATGGCAAGCATTCTTTGATTTTCTTGAATTATTAATTGGGAAATAGAGAATCCTGTCTCGGATAATAATCTCGTTCCATTATTTCCAAAATTTAAATCTGGTTGGCCATCACTTAAGAAACGAATAAAATATTGCTTAAAGAATGGTTCTAATTGCAGAGTACAATAACCGTAACTTCCAGCAATCACTATATTTTGATTATTGGTAAAATCAAAGCTTGGATTCCGAAAGTTTACTGCATCAATTGATTCAAGTGACTTGGTGGTTAATCCATTATCTCCAAAATTTATATCTAAATATCCGGTTGGTAAAAATTTCAATAATATTATGTCTGCTGTATAAGAATTAGCTCGAATTCCTGAAACGAAGAAATTATTCTCGGAATCTATTTTTAATTCGCTGATAGTAAAAGTTCCTCCTGAAAAGTTAGAAATCGCAATGCCATCTATTCCAAAATTAGGGTCTAAAGTCCCATCCTCAAAATAATGAAAAAAGCCAATTTTATCATTGGCAGTAAGTTTTAAAAATAATAATGAGTTATCTGCTAAGACTAGCATATTGGCAAAATTTCCATTCGGAATTGTTAAAACGCCATTGGTTCCAAAAGAATTTATCAATTCACCATTTGCGTTATATTTTGCAATTTTATAGGTTTGGCTTTGACTGTTGGAGAATTTGCCTCCGGTTAGAATATTCTGTTCTTCATCCAGAAGTAAATTAACGTGTTCACAATAACCTTCAGCATAATCAGCAACTAATATCCCATTGTTTCCAAAAGAACTGTCTAAGCTGCCATCTGGCATATATCTTACCAAATATGGTTTACTAAGATTGTTATTTATTGACGTTATTCCCGAAACAATTAGTTTCTGATCATTTTGTTGAACTACAGATGATAAGAGTTCCTCACTATTCTCAATATCGGTTGTAACCACACCTTCTGTTCCAAATGACAAATCTGGACTACCATCCTGTCCGTAAGTAACAACAGAAATTATTCCCACAATAAAAAGTAAAAGTGTTTTCATAATTTTTAAGTTTTGATGCGTCATTGAAATTATACGGTAACTCAATTCTTCAGCAATCTGAACACCCCATCAGCGGTTTTCAAAAAATAAACCCCAGCTTGGGCCACAGAAAAATCTATTTGGGTTTGGGTATCATTCAATTCGCCTTTAGCAATAATTTTTCCTGTAATATCTGTTATTTGGAAAGTTGTGTTTTCAGAAAACAAATCGCGTTCAATAGTGAAAACTCCATTTGAGGGGTTTGGGTAAATTGTAGTTCTTTTGTTTTGGAATTCTGGACTGGACAAAGGATCATTAACACGGCGCTCTATAATAATATCTTCTTGTCCATTGTACCACGCTGTGCTGGCCAGACATACTATTTTACCGTCTTGTTGGATTAACATACTCGAAACAAAATACTCAGAAGAATTAATTGTAAAATTAAAACCAGTATCTAAATGTCCGCCAAGGTGATACCTGTTAATAAAAAAAGGTCCTCCACCCTCAAAAAAATCAGTAAGCTCCCCAAAAACTAACAATCTTTGGTTCTCTTGAACTTCAATGCCGCTTATTATAAAATTATTCCTGTTCGGATTTATATACCCATTATTGCCAAAAGATGCATCAAAGCTTCCGTCAGGAAGATATCTGAAAATTAAATTATTCATTATATCAAACTGCCAATCCAAAAAAGAACTGTGAACTGCGATTTTACCATCATTGTACAGAGCAATATTGCTTGAAGTAAAATCAGGATCATTTACAATGGTTACTATTCCATTATTACCAAAAGCAGTGTCCAACACGCCATTGGGCAAGTAGCGCAATAATACTTGAGAAGACACGCCATTGTCTTGACTGTTTGCAAGCACCACAATTGTATCGTCTTGAGCCAAAGCTACTTTTAAAGCGGAATTCGATTCATTCCCAACATCTGTTATAACAATGCCGTTATTTCCAAAGGAGGTATCTAACATTCCATTGGACGTATACTTTTTTAAAGCAACTTTTGATATTCCGCTATCAAAAATTCTACCCACTGCTATAAATGAATCATCATCCAGTAATGTTACATCTCCTTTATAGATGTTCTCCGGAAATACTATTATTTCGCCATTATTGCCAAAACTCGTATCAATTGAACCATCGGGTAAAAAACGGTTTACTACATATTGATAATTAGAGTTTAGATTAACTGGACCCCCGGCAATAATCTTCCCGTCATTTTGACTTAATACAATATCATAATATTCATCCTCATAACCTGAAGCACCAAAAATTGCCACGCCAGCATTTCCAAAGGAAGTGTCTAAAGTGCCATTAACATTATATCTCGCAATGGAAGGAAAGGCCTGTCCCTGTATAGTAAATCTACCAGCTACTAAAAGTTTTTCATCTGCTTGCTGCGCTATTGCTATTGCATAGTCTGAATCGCCATCAATATCTGTTTGTACAGTCCCGTTATTGCCAAACGAAGTATCCAAACTTCCATCCTGTGCAAAAGATACAATCGAGACTATTCCCACCAAAAAAAGTAAAAGTGTTTTCATATTACTATTTATTTAAGGTTAACGGGGAGAATTGTTCTTACAAGATAGTGAATTATCAAATACAAAAAGCCCTTAAACTGTTGTCATAATTTTGTAATTTTACACCTCTCCCCCTTATTTAATAATCACAACCAATCCAAATTTTGGAATTTGGAATTTTAGAACTTGGAATTTCTACAGAATATGCGCTGGACCCTAAAACCCAAACCCGATCCCGAAAAAGTGAAATCACTTTCAAAGGCATTAAAAGTGGAACCGATAATTGCGTCGCTTTTGGTGCAGCGTGGGGTTGAAACTTTTGAGGAAGCCGAAAAATTCTTTCGCCCAAGTCTGGACAATCTTCACGATCCGTTTTTAATGAAGGATATGGACAAAGCCGTTTCCCGAATTGAAAAAGCAATCGAAAACGAAGAAAATATTTTAATCTACGGCGATTACGATGTGGACGGAACCACCAGCGTCGCCCTGCTTTCTTCCTATTTAAAAAGTTATTATCCAAATGTTTCTACATACATTCCAGACAGGTATGATGAAGGCTACGGCGTTTCATATAAAGGAATTGATTATGCCGAGGACAATGGTTTTTCGCTAATTATTGCCTTGGATTGCGGTATAAAAGCCATTGAAAAAGTGACCTACGCTTCCGAAAAAAATATCGATTTCATTATCTGCGATCACCACCGACCAGGGAAGGAAATCCCAAAAGCCATTGCGGTACTCGACCCAAAACGGGAAGATTGCGAATATCCGTACAAAGAACTCTGCGGTTGCGGCGTTGGGTTTAAATTGATTCAAGGGTTGGCAACAATAAGAGACCAGCAAATTGACGATTTGTTGCTCTATTTAGATTTGGTCGCCACCGCAATTGCTGCCGATATTGTTCCAATCACTGGCGAAAATAGAATTCTTGCACATTATGGATTGAAGGTTATAAACAGCAATCCGCGAACGGGAATTCAGGCAATTTTAAAACAAGTAAAAAAAGAAACGCTCACCATTACTGATGTAGTTTTCATTATCGCGCCGCGCATCAACGCTGCTGGAAGGATGAAACACGGTAACCACGCCGTTACTTTGCTTACGGAAACGGATTTTGAAAATGCAGAAAAGTACGCCGCTGAAATTGAAACCTTCAATACCGATCGTAGAGAAGCCGACAAACAAATAACCGAAGAAGCGCTTCAACAAATAATTCAAAATAAAGAGGAAGCACGTAAAACTACCGTGGTTTATAAGGAAAACTGGCACAAAGGCGTGATCGGCATCGTGGCTTCCCGATTGACCGAAACCTATTATCGTCCAACTTTGGTGTTTACAAAAAGTGGTGAAAAATTGGCTGCCTCTGCCCGTTCCGTAAAAGGTTTTGATGTTTATAATGCTTTGGAAAGCTGTGCGGAACACATTGAACAGTTTGGTGGGCACAAGTATGCAGCGGGATTGACTTTGTTTGAAAAAGATTTTGAAAATTTCAAAAATGAATTTGAACGGGTGGTTTCCGAAACCATCGATCCGCATTTGCTAACGCCAGAAATAAAGATTGATGCTGAAATAAATTTGGAAGACATTACCCCAAAATTCTTCAGAATATTAAAGCAATTTGCACCCTTTGGCCCGGGAAATATGACACCCACATTTATGACACAGAATCTGAAAGACACCGGCTGGGGAAAATGTGTGGGTGAGGACAAAACGCACCTGCGCATTGTGGTTAAACAGGGAGATTCTAATCAATTTACGGGAATTGGTTTCAATATGGCTGAAAAAAGTGATATCGCCTGCAACGGAAAGCCATTTAAAGCTACTTATTGCATTGATGAAAATGTATGGCAGGGGAATGTGAGTTTGCAATTGCGGTTAAAGGATATTAAATAAATTTCATAGTAGGTCAGGACGGCTGAAAACTTTAGGATCACCCGCAAATAAGCCATAGATAAGTCATAAATAGAGTATGAATAGAGTATGGATGCCTTATAAAAACCTTAAGGACGGTATGTCTTTAACTCCAATTTGTCTCCATCAAAAACGCCATAGGTATAATGGTTTATCCAATCGCCAAGATTGTAGTAGGTTGAATTTTCACCAACCTTAATTTCCATCGGCAAATGGCGATGCCCAAAAACGAAGTAATCAAAATGTTTGCTCTCAAGTTTTCTTTTGGAATATTGCGCCAACCATTCCTTTTCCTCACCCAAAAATTCTTTGTCCTCATCGCCCGAAATCAATTTGTTTTTTACCGAAAGGTGTTGCGCTAAACGTACGCCAATATCGGGATGCAACCAACGGAAAAGCCATTTTGAAAACGGATTGATAAAAACCTTTTTCATCCGTTTGTAGCCTTTGTCGCCCGGGCCTTTTCCATCGCCGTGACCTATGAAGAAATGTTTTTCATTAAAAACAAACTCTTTTGGGTCGTGATAAACTGGAATGTTCAGTTCCTTTTCAAAATAATCGTGCATCCACAAATCGTGGTTGCCCACAAAAAAGTGGATTTGGATGCCACTGTCACGAAGTTCGGCCAGTTTTCCCAAAACCCGAACAAAGCCTTTTGGCACCACAGTCTTATATTCAAACCAAAAATCGAAGAGATCACCGAGCAGAAAAATAACCTCGGCATCATGCTTAATGCTGTCCAGCCATTTCACAAAAATCTTTTCGCGCGGAAGGCTTTCGGCCTGTGTGGGTGCGCCAAGATGGTTGTCGCTGGAGAAGTATATTTTCTTGCCTTTTGGGATTTGCATATTCAAAGATAGGAAAGTGATTCGGTTTAATTATCCCCAGCAAACCATTCTGCATAGCTGCTGTCGGTTTCCTGTAATCTTAACGAGTGAAGCTGAATGTTTTTAGGCAAACGGTTCTTTATTTTTTCAGAAAAATCGATTACCATCATTTCGCTGGTGGGCTGGTAGTCTACCAACAGCACACTGTGCCCGCGATCGCTGAGTTCCTTCGCCAATTCAACGTGTGGCGTATTTTTGTTGAAAACCGTTGCGTGGTCAAAAACGTCCACAATCTCTTCTTTCACTATTTTTTTGAGGTCGCTAAAGTCTATCACCATTCCAAATTTTACGTTATTGGTATCTTTTATGGGCGTGCCGATAACGGTTACGGAAAGCTTGTAACTGTGGCCATGCACGTTTCTGCATTTGCCGTCGTAGCCGTAAAGTGCGTGCCCAGTTTCAAAAGAAAAAATCTTGGTGATGCGTATCTGTTCCATTGCATAAAGTTGGGCAACAAAGATACAATTTTATTCGCCCCAACTTTTAAAGCCTATTTTTGAAAAAAACTAAGCTTGGTTTTAATCAAAACATAGCCATGTTTTACACGAAATATGGCTATGTTTTGCACGGGATAAAAAAATAACCCAATTCTATACTATATTTGCCCACTTTTTAAAGAATCCAAAAATGACCGAAGAACTTTTTGAGCAACTGGAATTTGTTGAAAATCCACTGTTTGAAACTATTATTAAAAACTTGCTACAGCAGCAGTACAGTATTGTGAACAATTTTTTCACTTCGGAAGAAGTGGAGGTGCTACGCCATTCTTTGCTTGCAAAATACGAAGCGGACCGCTTTAAAAAATCTGCCATAGGTAACCGCACCAATGAGGAAATAGACAAAACCGTTCGTGGCGATTTTATTCTTTGGATGGATGAAGCAAATGCCAATGCTGCCGAACAGGTTTTCTTCAAAAAAATAAACGAATTGGTCAATTACTTAAATAAGACTTGCTTTTTGGGAATTCTTCACAAAGAGTTTCACTATGCAGTATATCCAACGGGCACTTTTTACAAGCGGCATTTGGATACTTTTCAGAATGACGACCGAAGGAAACTTTCCATAGTCTGCTATCTGAACGAAGACAATTGGCTGCGCGAAAATGGCGGTGAGCTTACCATTTATACCGAAAAAGAGGAGCTGGATATTTTACCACTTCCCGGGCGGGTGGTAATATTTGAAAGCCAAGTTTTGGAACACGAAGTAAAAGTGGTGAAAGCTTCGGAACGTATGAGCATTACCGGTTGGCTTAAAACGCGTTGATTACTTCTTTTTAATTTTATTGTAGGCAACCACTACAATTACCAAAATAGCCAATATTAAAAACAGGCCGGGGCCGCCAAGAAATTTAAGAATATCCATATTTCGTATTTCGTAAATGTATTAATTTTCAATGAGCGGAATATATTTTCTTCGGAATTTAATCATTAGCGCCACCGCACGGTATGCTATCCATACAATTAAGGCCATCCAAATTCCTATTAAGCCCCAATCCATATATTTTGAAAAATAGAGCACGGGAATAAAACCGAAAATAGTTGCACCCAATAGTACGTTCCGCAGGTATCGCATTTCGCCCAAACCTTTAAAAATGGAATCTAACGTGAAGGCCATCGCATTAAATGGCAAACAAATTAGTACCATAAAAAACATTCCGTAAAAGATGGAAAGCACTTTTTCGTCTTTGTTGAAAAGAAGCCCCAAAGGTTCATAAAGTACCAATCCGCACAGTACAAGAGCCGCAGCAACGACAAGATTGTACAGATTCACTTTCTTTGTAAGTTTCCAAAGCGAACCGTAGTTGCGTTCGCCCAAAAGTTTGCCGCCAAGAATATTCCCTGCGGCGCCGTAGCCATCAATGAAAAAAGCGGTAAAAATCCAAACATTAAAGGCAATGGTATGGGCAGCAATATATTCCTTCCCAAGAGCAGCGGCTTCGCGAGTGGCGAGGATTAACGCGGTATTCAACGCTAGAGAGCGCAGAAAGAGATTAAAGCTCATTACCACGAGCCGTCTTATTTCGGGATGTAGCGGAAATTTCAGTCTTAAGGAAATTTCGGTTTTCTTTAAAAGAAGAAGTAAGGAGAGACCAGCCATTACAATCTGTGCAATAAGACTTGCCCAGGCTGCACCTTTTATTCCTAAAGGTAGTATTAAGCCTTCAATTCCATAAACCAAAGCAAAATCCAACCCTATGTTTAAAGAAGCTCCTAGGGTAGCGATGACCATAGGCCAGAAAGTGTTTTGCAAGCCCCGGAAAAGTCCAAAAACCGCAAAAGTGAATAGTGTAAGCGGAAAGCCCCAAACGCGAATATTGTAATAATCAATGCTGAAAGCTAACACCATCCCATCGGCATTGAGAATTTTGAAAATTTCTTCCACAAAAAAATATGTAGAAAACAAAACAATGATGCTTAGTGCAATGTTGAAATATATAGCCTGTGCTGGAAAATTATGGAGGTCCTTCAATTTACCAGCTCCCAAATTTTGCGAAACAATAGCCGAAATGGCACTGCGGGTTTGTGCCAAGATCCAAATTAAAGCTGAAAGAAACGTTCCAACAATCCCTACTGCAGCAAGCGATTCAATTCCAAATTCCTTAATATTTCCCACCACAGCAGCATCTGTGGCCGAAAGAACGGGCTCTGCAATTCCTGAAATTATTGCGGGAATGGCAAGTTGTTGGATTCGTTTAAAAGAAATATCGGTCTGTCGCATGCGGAATGGTAAAACTACGGAAAATGCAAAAAGTTAATAAGCCTGTTTCTGCCTAAATGTTTAAATTTGGTTGAAATGTTAAAGAGTTATGGATCGAACGAGTTTTAAAGTTAATTTTGTTTTCAAACTAAGAAGAAGTTTCTGCTTATGAAAAATATATTAGTGCCCGTTGGGTCTTCAGCAAATGCAATCAGCAATTTACAATACGCCATAGATTTGGCCCAATCAATAAACGCCAATGTATACGTTGTTTCTGTATTTCAGGAACTGTCCAAGGTAGGTGGTCTTTCAAAGGTAAACACTATTTTAAAGGAAGAATCGGAAAACCGTTTAGATGAAGTGCTTTCGCAAGTAGAGCGTAAAGGAGTGCAAGTGATTGCGCACCCAATCAAAGGCGAAGTTTTGGAAGGAATTGCGCGCATTAGCAAGCAAGTGCCAATAGATTTAATGGTTCTGGCGCCACGTAGTAATTCTATAAAGGAAGAGGTCTATCTCGGGAAAACCTCTGGAAAGCTTTTAAAACAGACCAACATTCCTATTTTGGTAGTTCCAGAAGGAGCAAAGTTCCAACCGCCAAAAACTATGTTGATGGCTTTTAAAAATGGAAGTTTTGAGCGTGATGAACTTTTGGAAGCGGTAAAACAGTTCAAACAAAATTTTGGAACCGAAGTTAACGTACTTCACGTAGAAACTCCCGAAACTACGGAAGAAATGAAAAGCGTAACTGACAATTTAAAGTTGTTGCAAACTTCATATAGCCAAGTGGAAGCCGCTACCACTTTTCAGGCTGTAATAGAATATTTTCAGCAATTCAATCCAGATATGCTTTGTGTAGTTAGAAGAAAGCGCGGTTTTTTCAAAAAACTTTGGGAAAAGAATGAAATACATAAAAGAGAATTTCATACCAGCAAACCTCTTTTGGTCTTGCCTGTTCAGGAATAAAACAAAAAACCACCGTTTTCACGGTGGTTTTTTTGTGGAGAATACCGGAGTCGAACCGGTGACCTCTTGCCTGCCAGGCAAGCGCTCTAGCCAGCTGAGCTAATCCCCCAATTGCTGATTAGGATGCCAAAAATAGTAAATTTTTTAATACAAGCTCTATTTTAGAAACTCAATTGTCTTTTCAACAACGTTTTTTAAATCGGTTGGTAAATTGCTTTCTTCAAAAGGATGTTTTGCTCCAAAAACATGGTCTGCCCCGTCTATTATTTTCAATTCACTTTCTGGATTCCACGAACGGATGGCTCTTGCCTCCTTTTCGGAAACTGTTGGGTCTTCGCTTCCGTGAACAATGAGCTGTCCGACTTTCATATTTTTCACTGCACGTTTGATGGAAAAACGCTCTTCATTTTTTTTAAAATCTTTATAGAACTGAAAGTTGTGGGGCAGCATTTGCTTTGTCCGATTGTTTTCAACGTGTGTTACGCCTGTTTCTTTCCAAGTTTCAAACGCTGCAGTGTTTTCTTGGAATCTTGCTTTAAAATCGCTTACACTGGCCCACGTAACTACTTTATGAATACGGGTATCTTCTTCGGCCTTTATCAAAACAATTCCGCCACCGCGGCTGTGGCCAATTAAGGAAATGGTTGAAATTTTCTTTGGAAAATTATCGTTTCCTTTTTCAATTTCGTTTAAAACCCTATCTAAATCGTCAAGTTCAAAACTGAAATTGTTTTCCGCAAATGCTTCCAAATCTGGGAAATCGATAGGATTTTCCATCGTACCGCCATTATGCGAGAAATTAAATTTTACGAAGCAAAAGCCAGATTCTGCAAACGCTTCGGCCACCAAATGCCACGCTCCCCAATCCTTAAAGCCTTTATAGCCGTGACAGAAAATAACCACGGGCTGGGGGTTTCCCGTTTCATTATAATAAACATCGTAAAGAATCGGTTTTTTGTTTTCTGAGGAAAGTATTCTGTTTTTATTTATAATCATTTAGCTATTTCTTTTTCAATGAAGGGAATATTTGGATCGCAAATTTCCAAAATAATCTTCTTTAATTCAACCGTAAATGTTTCCAAAACATTACCGTTTATCAACTGGTCTCTTTTACTGTAAGCAGAGGTTTTAGTTCCAAATTTTAGAAATCCACTTCCTAAGTTTTTAAAGGAAATTATTCCCGCTTCAGCATTGTTGATAGGAATTTCCTTATTCATCATCAACGCATACGCCAATACTTGAAATGCTTTGCTGAATTTGTAATCTTGATTCAAATCTTCCCAGTCAATTATTTCCACATCACTTTGATTTACCAATCCGGTTTTATAATCAATTATTCTAAGTTGCCCGTTGTATTCATCCACCCGATCCACTTTTCCGTGGAGTTTTATTGGGAAATGCAGCTCAGGGATCGGAACATCCAAGGTAAGGTCTGTTTCAATCTTGATAATTTTTATGGTGTTTCCGGCTTGAACATCGTTAATTTCCCTATCTATAAAATTTGAAATGTAGCGCTTCGCCACTTCAAAAATAATAAGGTTTTTTCCTTTGGAAAATGTTCCACCTTTAAAGGTTTTTCTGAATTGGGAGGTCACTTCCCCGTGAATCCGTTCTTTCATATTCTGCAAATCCTGAACTGTGAGCACGCAATTTTCAAAGGGCTGATAAAATTTTTCCAAAGTATCGTGAACAATCGTTCCCAACGTATTTGCTGCTACAGTTTCCTCAACTTCCTCCAACTCATTCAACTTTAAAATTTTCTGAAAATAAAATTCCAACGGATTGCGGATATAGCTGGTCAAGGCAGAGGGCGAAAACCCTTTTTCTGCAATGTCACGTAAACGCTGCATTACTGCATCGGTCTTCTCTATCTGCTTTAAAGCCTTTTTTTCAATTTGAACTTTTGGAGCGAGCACTTTCTTTTCAATAGTATGGTTTGGATGTTTTTCAATTTCCAGTTGCCGAATAAAGCGGCTCTTTTCACCTGTATTTATCCCTTCGGAATGGTTGTTATAGAGCAGTGTCACATTTTTTGCCCGGTGCAACAGTCTATAAAAGTGATAGGTGTAAATTGCATCCTTTTCGGTAAAAAGTGGCAAGCTGAATTGTTGTTTTAAATCATAGGTAATAAAAGATGCATTCGACTTTCCGGAAGGGAAAATACCTTCGTTTACTGAGGTTATAATCACGTTTTCAAAATCGAGTACCCGCGTTTCCAAAACCCCCATTATCTGCAACCCATTATACGCGTCGCCCTCAAAATCCAAAGATGTTGTAGCTGTAAGTTCTGAAAAAAGTGTGTTTACGCTTTTGATGGATTTTAAATGTGGGTATTTTTGGTTAAGGGCCTCGATTTCACTAAAAACAGTGTGTAGTTGTTGCAAGACCACACTTTCTATGGTTGTGGATGTGTGTTTTTTCCGAAGTTCATCAATAATTCTTAGAGACGATTTTATGGCTGTATGGCTGTCGTCTTTCCAGTTCTTAAAAAGAAGTTCGAGCATATCATTTTCCGAAGGATCTGAAAGCTCCATCAAATCTAAAAAGGATATATGCGTAATGTTTTCCTTCGTTACATTTTGAACAATAGTATCAAACTCAGTAACTAAGTTTTTTCCCACAGGATGATTTAAAAGTGATAAAACATCTTTGTAATAAAACATTTCCGAATCACGGGTGTGAATAGCAAAAAGCTTTTCAAAAAAAACAACCGCTGGAAATTGTTTTAAAGGCACTCCCATGGTAAGGTTGAGGTTTTTCACATTTTCTGGCAACGAATAGAGCAACGGGACCAGTAGATTTTCATCGCCTAGCACCACGGCCGTTTTATTTATTTCATCATCAGAAAGTGTTGAAAGCAGTTCGCCAACATATTTTGCTTGACCAATGTTTTTTTGGACCTCTATAAATTGAAAATTTTTTGGTTTTTCATAATTTTGAGCGATAAACTTTGGCGTTTTCTGCTGAAAATATTTCCATTCTTTTATATATTTTCTTATGAAATGAGAAGCGCTGTGTTTTGAATCTTCATAAAATGTGCGATCAGCATCCCAATAAACCATTGTGGTTTCGGTTTCCAACAATTCTTGTATAATATGTTGCTCGGCCGTGTTTAAAGCATTAAAACCGATGAAGACGTGTGTCTTATTTTTGTTGGCAGTAATATAATGTTCAATATTTGCCGAGGCCTCACGGTAAACCATTCCTTGATACCCAATTTGCTCTTTTAGTAGAAGCGATTGAATATTTTCATAAAAGACTGGAAGGCTTTCCCAAAATTGCAAATAGTTGTTTATCAATTCTGTCTTTTCTTCCTTTACGCCCCATCTTTCAAGAGTTTTTATACTGGCCAGATAACTGAAAAATCGTGTCGGTTCAACGAGGTATCGATCTATTTCATTAAAATCATTTAAAAGTGTGGTTGCCCAGGTTGAATAGGTTTCAAAATCTTCCTTTTCCGTTATTGAATCAGTTTTTAGATATGCTTCATAGCTTTTAAAGAGAAGTTCAGTATTGTTTATGATTTTTAAGTTGGAAAGCTCTTCAATAAATTCTTCAATACTGCAAATTGGGGGAGCAAAAAAAGTAGCAGCAGAATTCTTTTTCAATTCGTTCAAAAGAAAGCCACCAGCCCGCTTGCTTGGCAATATAAAAGTAATATCCGAAATATCGGGAAGGCTATTCTTAACATCGGTTAAGGCGTCTTGAAGAAATGTTACCATAGCCTAAAAATAAGAAACGCCTCCGAAAATCGGAGGCGTTTCAAAATTATTTATTAAAACTTATCTGTTGAAATTATTTCTTTAAAGAAATCTCAACACGACGGTTTTGTTGTCTACCAGCTGCGGTATTGTTAGTTGCAATTGGTCTTTCTTCACCGTAACCTTCAGAAGTTAATCTGTTACCGTCCATACCAATAGTAGTTAAGTAATCCTTAACAGAAGAAGCTCTTTCCTTAGACAGCTTCATATTGTATGAATCACTACCACGACTGTCAGTGTGACCTTCTACGTGGAAAGTAGTGTTAGGATATTCTTTCATAATATCAGCAATGCTCTGAAGTGCAGCATAAGACTCTTTTCTTATAGAAGACTTATCATAGTCAAACAAGATAGTTTTAGAGTACTCGTTCAATTGCTTGATAACCTCTACAGAAACTTCTGGACAACCTTTGTTTGCTACAGTACCAGCAACATCTGGACACTGATCGTCTTTGTCAAGAACACCATCGCCATCTCTGTCTTGGTAAGGGCAACCATTGTTAGCCTTTGGACCAGCCTCATTTGGACAAGCATCATCTTTATCAGCGATACCATCACCATCAGCATCAGGACAACCGTTAAGAGCAGCTAGACCAGCTACAGTAGGACACTCATCCTGTGGATCAGCAATACCGTCACCGTCAGTATCAGGACATCCGTTGAATTCAGCTAAACCAGGAGTGTTTGGACAAGCATCATTTCTATCTTCAATGCCGTCACCGTCAGTATCAGGACATCCATTAAATTCAGGAAGACCTGGAGTTTCTGGACACTCATCATCTTTATCATAGATTCCGTCACCGTCTGTATCTTTTCCGCCAAACTGGAATACAATACCAGCAGAATGTTGGAAGTGAGTGATTCCATAAGAATCCTCAAATGCATGCTTATAAGTAGATTGAAGGTTAAGAGCTAAGTAATCGTTGAACCAAAACTTAACACCAGCAAGCGCGTTAGCAGTACCAAAGCCGATATTATCAACCCAAGTATAACCACCACCTATACCAATAGATGGGTCAAACCATCCACCGCCTAGTGCATTTTTGAAGCTGTACTTAACCTCTCCATCTGCACTGTAGTAGCTAAGGTCATCAGCAGGAAGATCGCCTAATTTGTCGATTCTGTTAATAGAACCTGCTGCAGTGAATACAAAACCACTACCAATGTATCTGCTAATAGCTAGCCTAGAAACTGATGGAAGAATGTTCCAGTGGTCATTTGCATTAAAATACTCGTCAAAGATATCCCCTCTAGCAGCAGCTGGGATACGTACTTGATCCTCATTGAGTCCGGCTGAATAAACGTCAACAGCGTTTACACCAACCTCAACAGCCCAAGGATTGTTTTCGTCTTGCGCGTTCGCCACCCCGATTCCCATAAATAGGATAGCAGCAACTAATAATCTGTTAAGATGTTTCATATTCGATTGTTTAATTTTTAAGTGTTAATTAAGAGCAAAAGTAAGTTGTTAAATTTTATAAACAAAAGCAAATCTAATAAAATTTTCCTAAAGTCGTTGCTATTGATACGTAAATAAAGGATTTACTAGTCAATAACCCCCAATTTTTTTCCAATCTTAATAAAGGCATTTATGGCTTTGTCCAAATGCGCTTTACTGTGGGCTGCTGAAAGCTGTACACGGATTCGTGCCTTGCCTTTTGGCACAACGGGGAAAAAGAATCCTATAACATATATTCCCTCTTCCAAAAGCATATCTGCCATTTGCTGAGATAGTTTGGCATCATACAACATTACTGGTACTATGGCAGAATCACCATCAATAATATCAAATCCTGCTTCTTTCATTCCTTTTTTGAAATAAGCCGTATTTTCTGCCAGCTTATCTCTTAGGGAAGTATTACTTGAAAGCATATCAAACACCTTAATAGATGCTCCAACAATTGCAGGTGCCAATGAGTTTGAAAACAAATAAGGACGGGAACGCTGGCGAAGCATTTCAATAATCTCTTTTTTCCCTGTTGTATAACCGCCCATGGCACCACCCAAGGCCTTTCCAAGTGTTCCGGTAATTATATCTATTCGCCCCATCACGCCTTTCTCTTCCAAAGTTCCTCTACCGGTATTTCCTATAAAGCCAGTAGCGTGGCATTCATCTATCATAACCATGGCATCATATTTATCAGCCAGATCACAAATTTTATCAAGCGGGGCTACCAAACCGTCCATAGAAAATACACCGTCCGTAACTATAATTTTAAACCTAGCTCCTTTTTCATTGGCGGCAACAAGCTGTTTTTCCAAATCTTCCATATTGCTGTTTTCGTAGCGATAACGAGCCGCTTTGCAAAGACGCACCCCATCTATTATGGAGGCATGGTTGAGCGAATCTGAAATAATCGCATCTTCAGCGCCTAATAGAGGCTCAAAAACACCGCCGTTAGCATCAAAACAGGCTGCATAAAGTATGGTATCCTCTGTGCCATAAAAATCGGCTATTTTCTGCTCCAGTTCTTTATGGATATCCTGTGTTCCGCAAATAAAACGAACAGACGACATTCCAAAACCGTGAGTATCCATCGCATCTTTTGCTGCTTGGACCACCTCTTTATTTGAAGAAAGGCCTAAATAATTATTCGCACAAAAATTGATAACCTTCTCACCAGTAGAAATAGTGATTTCAGCATCTTGTGGTGAAGTAATGATTCTTTCCTTTTTATAAAGTCCGTTTTCCTTTATTTCTTCAAGTTCTTTCTGTAGATGTTCCTTTATTTTTCCGTACATAATTAAGCTTTGTTTAAAGTTTCAAAATTAAACTTTATTTATTACTATTTCATCTTTGTTGCTATAGATAAGCATTTTTTCTGAAACTACAAATCCCATATCCTGCAACGCATTCGCATAATCAATCAATTGGTCATTATGGTAAATTTTAGGGCTCCCGGATTTATAATCCACAATTACCGATGTGTTTTCAGTACTTATATTTATTCTATCTGGCCGCAAAACCAAACCGTCTTTTGTGATTATACTTCGTTCGTTATAAACTTTATAAGTGCCGTCAAATAGTTTCCTCAAATCTGTATGTTGAATAATTTGATAAACGGTTTTCCGTAAACTATCAAACTCATCTTTTGGGATTATGGCGCGGCCTTCCAATTCCATCAAAACCCTTTCGGCATCGATTTCCGTATAAATCTGGGCCATGGTGTCGTGAAGCAAATTCCCCGCAGTAATGGCAGCAACTGTTTCTGTCTCTAAATAAGTTTCTTGGGAAGGAACAATTTTAAGTCCGTGCTTTTTCGGGTTGCTTGAAAGGTATCGGGGCTCCATTTGTGAAACAACTTCTTTCTCTTTTGATTTTTTCTCTGAATTTTTCCCAAATTCATAAACCGTTTGATCGCTATTCCACATTCCCCTTTGTTTAAGAAATTCCATAAAAAGATGGTTGTAGGTGGAAGAAACTCCATCTTTGGGCTCCGTGGGCATTTCAGCAAAAACAAAGAGCTTTTCAATAGCGCGCGTTAGGGTAACGTAGAGCAGATTGATATTGTCCAGTTCCAACTGGCTTCGGTGCTCGTGGTACATTTGCTCTCCAACTTCACCATAATTTGCTATTTCAGACTTAAAGTTTATCTGCGCTTCCTTAAAGTTGAAGTCTTCATTCGATAAAGGATACCAAAGTTTATCATGCTTACCATCAAACAATTGAATATCCGCAAAGGGAAAAATAACCACGGGAAACTCCAGCCCCTTTGCTTTGTGAATGGTCATCAATTGCACGGCATTTGTGCCTTCACTGGCAGGAATGGAGGCGCTATCTTTTTTAGTTTCCCAATAATCCAAAAACGAAAATTTATCTGCCTGGGGTTGTTGTTCAAACTCATATACCAAATCCATAAACCCGAAAAGATATGCGTCGGCAGCATCGGCTAATTTGAATTTTTCTATACAATATTCAAAGGCCTCATAAAGGGAAACGGAGCGCATTTCCGCAAAGGTGAAATCAACATCATATTTCCTTAAATTTTCGGTAAAATTTTCTTCAGAAATATTTAGAAATTTGGTAAAAAAAGCGTGCTTTTCTTCTGAAATATTTAAGTGTTCATGTAGCAAATCCAGCAATTGTATTTTGGCTTTGTCATTGTTTGGCTGCAAACAAAACTGAAGCGAAAAAACAAGCATTTCTACCAATGGCGATGATTGCAACAATAAAGTTTCCGAAGAAATTACAGACACGCCCTGCTCCATCAAAAATGCCCCAAGAGCTATGCCATCTGCCTTTTTCCTTGTTAAAATACAAATATCGCTTTCGGAAAAACCTTTGTTTTTAACTTCGTGAAATGTTTCTAAAACCAGCGTTGAATAGGCTTCTGTTTTTTCTGTTTTATTCTGCTTTTCAACAAATTCAAATTTTACATACCCGTCCTTTTTATCATTGCAGTTTTGTTTATTTCCTTCTAAATACAAATTTTCGTGACCAGCATCTGCAAAATAAGAAGAAATGAAAGTGAAAAATTCATTGTTGAAATCCACTATTTCCTTGCAACTGCGATAATTGGTGCCAAGTGCCAATATCTTCTTCTCACGCTGAAACGGATTTTCATTTCCGTATAAACCCATAAATTGTTCGGGCAATCCCCCACGCCAGCGATAGATGGATTGCTTGGCATCGCCTACCAACAAAAGACTTCCAGCGCTTGGCTCTAATTGCTGCGACAGGGCGTTATCGATTAGCGGAATTAAATTTTCCCACTGCATTTTTGAGGTGTCCTGAAACTCATCAATAAAAAAGTGGCGATATTTTTCTCCCAAACGCTCATAAATAAAAGGGGCTGGCTGGTTTTTAATCTCTTTGTTTATAAGCGAATTGAATTCTGAAATAGGTAACACATTTTTTTCCTTCTTAATGGTTTCAATTTCGTGGTTCACCAGATTTATTACGGAAAGCGGGGTAATGTTTTTCAGCATATTTTCAAGCAATAGCACCTTGAAAACCAACTCTTTTGTTTGCTGAAAGTTTACAATAAAATGGGGTGTTAATTCATCAATTATACCTCCAATTACTGCAAAAACCCGCTTTGGATAAAGTGGCTTTTCACCCATGGTCTCCTGCCATTTTGCACTAAAATTTACATCATATCTCCCCATTGAAAGATTTTGAAAATGCTTCGGAAGATAACCGCCACTGAAATCGACGTCCTGCAAACCGCTCTTTTCAATAAGTTGAAGTGTCTGCGAAGCGATGCTTTCAGTTTCCTGCGAGAGTAATTTCTTTTTAAGAACCAATTGTTTTTTGAATTCCAGAAAATCCTCCAAAGATTTCTCTTTTAAAACCGAAACGTGCCCTGAATTGTTTTCATCGTAAAGCAATTTTGCAGCTTCTGCAATATCCCGGGAAATGTCCCACGATTTGTCGTCGTCTGTTTTTTCTAATGCAAAATCGAGCAAAACTTTTGTAATTTCCTTATTTTCTCCAGCTTTGCTCAGTAAAAGATCCACGGCCTCTGCCAAAAGTTCATTGGTTTCAAGCGTAACTTCAAAATTGGTTGCCAGTTTTAAATCACGTGCAAAAGTTCGTATTAATCGATGGTTGAATCTATCAATGGTTTCTACGCTGAAAGCTGCGTAATTATGAAGCAGATTTTTTATAATTTTTTGGGACTGCTTTTGGATTTCAATCAAACTTTTATCTGTTTCTTCAGCAATTTTCAGCATCATCGGTAAGGGTTCCGTAACGCTTTTTTCTTCGCTGAAATTCACCAAAGTTTCCACAATGCGCTGCTTCATTTCGGCCACTGCTTTGTTGGTAAAAGTGATTGCCAAAAGATGCTTAAAGTAATCTTCACTTTTTGAAGAAAGGATCTGAATTAGATATTCTTTTACAAGTGTGAAGGTCTTTCCGCTTCCGGCCGAGGCATCATAAATTGAAAAGGAGGATTGTTTTTCCACGGAATTTTCATTTTGCACTAAAATACTGCTTTTATGGCTTTGGAATCAAATTAATCTATGGTTGAATAGAAATCTTATAAAAGCTATAACACTTTTAAAAATCGAGAATGTTTAAATTTGAGGGAATTTTAGTAATAACCAATAAAAAACAATATAATTATGTCTTTCGAACTACCGAAATTACCGTATGCATTTGATGCGCTGGAACCGCACATAGATGCCAAAACGATGGAAATACACCACGACAAACACCACCAAGGGTATACCGATAAATTGAACGATACCATTAAAGGCACTGACAAGGAAGGAAAAACCATCGAGAATATTCTGACCAATCTGGACATGGACAACAAAGCTGTCCGCAATAATGGAGGCGGATTTTACAACCATAGCCTTTTTTGGAAAGTAATGTCGCCAAACGGCGGTGATAAACCTTCTGGAGATCTGGCAAAAGCGATTGATGATGCTTTTGGAAGTTTCGATGCATTTAAAGAGAAATTTTCCGAAGCGGCAAAAACACAATTTGGTTCAGGCTGGGCTTGGCTCTGCGTACACAAAGGTGGAAAGGTTGACGTTTGTTCTACACCAAACCAGGACAATCCATTGATGCCAAAAGTAGGTTGTGGCGGAACACCGATTTTAGGATTGGACGTATGGGAACATGCTTATTATTTGAAATATCAAAACAAGCGTCCCGACTATGTTGGTGCATTTTGGAATGTTATCAATTGGGACGAAGTCTCCTCTAATTATGCGAAGAATAAGTAAATTTAAGTAATAGATTAATTATACCGAATCCGCAGTTTCAATTTTAAACTGCGGATTTTTTTATGCGAAATAATCAACCTTGAGTAAAAAATGAGACAAAAACGGCTCGCCAATGAAACTCGTTATGAAGTAATTTTCTTGGAAAGCATGCCACCTCGCTAAGATTTGGTAATAAAAAAAGGCAAACTAGCGTCTGGGAAAAGAAAAACGGCTCGCAATAAAATTCTGAACTTAAGAAACAGCAAGCTGATGGCTTGCCACCCCCGTTGAGATTTGGGTATAAAAAAAGGCAAACAAGTGTCTGCCTTTTTTTGCCCCAAATCTACCATGAACTTAACCTACTTATGCTAATGGTATGTTCAAATATAAATTAATAAAGTATTCAAAATTATGCTTTTAGATGAATTGCCAATTTTTTCGTTGAAAAACATATTTTATCGTTTTTCAATAGATATATTTTTTTAAAGCTGAATTTTAACACTCTTAAATATTAAATAATTTGCCTTTTTAAAAAAAGTATGAAGAATTGTTAATAGGGTTACATGAAAATAGGCAGACCTAAATCTGCCTATTTTGCCCCAAATCTTACCATAGACCTAACCTACTTACGCCTTATGGTAAGTTCAAATATAGTTCAAGTTTGAGCACTAAAACAGTGTTAATCAACAATTTCGATTAAGTGGATAGGGTTCCCGATAAACGGTAAAAGCTGTGTTAAAATTTAAAGAATTTAGTAAGCTCGTTCTGGATTTCCTTCATAAAAATTGATGTAGGCTCTGTTCACAACCCTATTCCCTCCTGCTGTTGGATAGTTTCCGGTAAAATACCAATCCCCAAGATTCTTTGGGCACGCCTTATGTAAATCATCAACAGATTGAAAGATGAGTTTTACTTTAGCTTTTATATTTTCATCGCTGATTATTTCAGCAATTTTATCTGAAATTTCCTCATCTGTAAAAGGTGCATAAAGTTTTTTAACGTGATTGATTACCGAAGCATCCTCCAAGGCAACTTGCTCCTTACACTTGTGATAGATTTCTTCCACAACACCATATGTTCCTCGATCTTTGTGAAGTTCCAAAGCCGCCTGGAAAGCTACCAAATGCTCCAAGCGCGCCATATCAATTCCATAACAATCCGGATAACGAATTTGAGGGGCTGAAGAAACTACGACAATCTGCTTGGGATGAAGTCTGTCCAGCATTTTTAAAATACTTTTCTTCAGGGTAGTTCCACGAACGATGCTGTCGTCAATAATAACCAAATTATCATCTGTTTTTACAACACCATAAGTAACATCATAAACGTGTGCAACTAAATCATCACGACTGCTATCGTCTGTGATAAACGTTCTTAGCTTTACATCTTTAATCGCAATCTTTTCTGTGCGTATTTTGTGTGCTTGTATTTGCTGAAGCCGCTCTGTCGTTAATTTCTCTTTTTCATTTAAAATTGCCTCGTTCTTCTGTTTGTTCAGTTCGTCCTGTGCAGCTTCCAACATTCCGTAAAAGGAAGTTTCGGCGGTATTGGGTATAAAGGAGAACACTGAATTTTCAGTATCAAAATCTATGGCTTCCAAAATTTTCGGCATTATCAATTTTCCGAGCATTTTTCGCTCTTGATAGATTTCGGCATCGCTTCCGCGGGAAAAATAAATACGTTCAAAGGAGCAGGATCTTCGCTCTAAAGGAGCTAGAATTTCAGAAAGTTTCATGCTTCCGTCTTTCTTTATGATAAGCGCATTTCCGGGATCCAATTCTTTCACCTCTTCAAAAGGAACATTAAAAACAGTTTGGATTGCCGGGCGTTCCGAAGCAACCACAATCACTTCATCGTCTTGATAAAAATATGCAGGACGAATTCCTGCCGGATCACGAAGCACGAAAGAATCGCCATGGCCCAAAAGTCCGGCCATTGCATAACCACCGTCCCAATTGGCGGCAGATTTCCGAAGAATTTTAGCCACATTCAAGTTTTCGGCAATATAGGGTGAAGCTTCCTGTTTGGTCATTCCTTTTGCCTTTGCTTTTTTGTAAAGTTTACGAACCGCATCGTCCAAAAAGTGTCCTATCTTTTCCATTACCGTAACGGTATCGGCTTTTTCCTTGGGGTGCATTCCGAGCTTTATGAGATTGTCGAAAAGCTCGTTGGTATTGGTCATGTTGAAATTTCCCGCAATTATGAGGTTACGGTGCATCCAATTATTCTGACGCAGAAAAGGATGTACATTTTCAACACTATTTATTCCGAAAGTACCGTAGCGAACGTGGCCAAGAAATAATTCGCCTATATACGGAATGTTCTTTTTTTGTGCAGCAACATCATCTTTGTATTCGGGATGCTCCGAAAATTCAAGATTTATTCGCTCGTTAATCTGCGCAAAAATATCTTGGATGGGTTGCGCAGCATTGGAGCGCACACGGCTAATATAGCGTTCGCCTGGGTTAACGTCCAGTTTAATGCTAGCAAAACCCGCACCATCCTGCCCGCGGTTGTGCTGCTTTTCCATCATTAAATACATTTTGTTTACACCGTAAAAAGCGGTTCCGTATTTTTCCTTGTAATACTCCAAGGGCTTCAACAGTCTTACAAGTGCAATTCCACATTCGTGTTTTAAGGCGTCGCTCATATTTTTTCTGAAACTATATAAATGTACAAAAAACGCCCTGAAATTTCAGGGCGCGTATTTAGGTTAATTTGATATCAAATTGTGTTAAGCTCTTAAATTGCTGCAAGCGCTGGTGAACTTCACCGTTTGAAAGCTGAAGCAATCTTTCGGGTCCAAATTTTTCCACACAGAACGAAGCAAGCGCCGAACCATTTATAATGGCATTCTTCATATTATCATAACTGTAATCGCCGGTTTTTGCCAAATAGCCCGTAAAGCCTCCAGCAAAAGTGTCGCCAGCACCAGTTGGGTCAAAAACCTCTTCCAGAGGAAGCGCAGGCGCAAAGAAAACATCGTCATTTCCAAAAAGTAATGCCCCGTGTTCTCCTTTTTTTATTACAACATATTTCGGGCCCATCTCCATAATTTTAGCTGCTGCCTTTACCAAAGAATATTCGCCGGAAAGTTGTCTTGCCTCTTCATCATTTATGGTAATTACATCTACTTTTGCAATTACTTGCATTAAATCTTCCAAGGCGCTGTCCATCCAAAAATTCATGGTATCCAACACAATCAGTTTTGGCGAATCCATCTGCTCAATTACGCCCAATTGGACGAGCGGATGCAGGTTTCCTAACATAACCACTTCGGCATCGCGATATTCTTCGGAAACTTTTGGGTTGAAATCGGCAAGCACGTTCAAATCTGTTATCAAGGTATCGCGGGTATTCATATCATTGTGATATTTTCCGCTCCAAAAGAAAGTTTTGCCTTCCTCAACCACTTCAAGCCCTGAAATGTCCATTCCTTTTTCCTCAAGCATTTGTAAATCTTCCTTAGGAAAATCACCGCCCACTATGGAAACTATTGCGCCATCCACCTTAAATTGCGAAGCTGCCAAACCTATATAGGTAGCGGCACCGCCAAGAATTTTATCGGTTTTGCCAAATGGGGTTTCAATAGCATCAAAAGCTACGGTGCCAACGATTACGAGTTTGCTCATAAAGGATTTTTAAAGAGGGTGCAAATTTAATCAATTATTTACAATTCTAAGGGTTTATAAAGCCGAAGAAATATCACTTGAGTATTTAAATCAGAAAACATGGTAAATTAAAAAATTGTAAATTCCGAAACTTTTAATTGCCTTTAAATGAAAAACTTATATTTTCTGGTTTCTTTCTTTTTGTTTTTTCAATTTATACATTCCCAGGAAGGGGTTCCTTTTAAAGAAAACAAACAATTATATATTCGGGGAAATTCAATTCTTATAGGGAACAACATTTTAGGAGATGATGCAACAGAACCACTGATGGATAATACCATTGCCAACGATATTGTAAAAATGGAATACATAGACGTGGACAATGATGAAACAACATTCAGTTCGAGTGAAGCTAGCATAAATAATCTGCCTAAAAATTTAAGGATTGCACACGCAGCCCTTTATTGGTGTGGATTGTATCCCTCTGAAAAAAGCGCATTACGTAAATCTGGCAATAGAATGATCCATGTGGGCCGCGGTGAAAGGAATCCGGCAATCAATTCAATATTGTTTAAAACACCCAATGGGGCTTATGAAACCCTAAACGGGAGGGTTATTTTCGACAGCTATGGCACTGAGGTTTTTACAACCAATTCACCCTATGTTTGCTATGCCGATGTAACATCAAAACTTCAGAATCTTGCATCAATAAATGGCACTTATACCATTGCAAATATTAAAGCTACCGAAGGTGAAATTTCAGGAGGTGGCTCTGCAGGTTGGCTTTTGTATATTGTGTATGAAGATGCTTCGGAAAGTTCTAAATATTTCACAACTTACAATGGTTTGGTAGAAGTGAATAAAGAAGCTGTAGAATTAACTTTTAGGGATTTTAAAAGCAAAGAAGAAGGCATAGTCAATACCACAATCGCACTCGGAGCCATGGAAGGTGACCGAAAGATAAAGACAGATGAGGTTTCAATATTTGACAAAAAAATAGGGAGTTTTAAACCTTTAAGTAACAAAGTAAGGGAAGAAAAAAACTTTTTCAATAGCTCGATCACTATGGGTGATGAATTCTTTACAGGTAGAAACCCCAACAGTACCAACACACTTGGTTTTGATTTGTTGAAAATGGAAATACCAAACCCGAACAACGAGCTTTTGGACAATGCCACTACCCAAGCCAATCTGCAGTTTCAAGCTAAGGCAGACCGCTTTTATCTGTTTTTTGTAGCGTTTGAAACTGAAATAAACAAGGAATTTTTGGAGGAGAAGACAAAGACTGTAAACGATACTATAATTAACGAATCTGTAATTGTAGAAATTTTAGAGCCAATTGAGGAAGAACCGATAAATACAGTTATTTTAACTAAAAAAAAGGAAACCAAGCCTATTCAAAATAACACTCCCGCAATTAAAAAGCCGAAAGAAAATGTAACTCCCAAAAAACCTATTGTGCTTTCAGAAGAAGACAAAATAAAGAAAGAAGTTAGAATTCAATCAATGTCGGTTCCTGGCTTGGCCTCAGGATATTATCTAGTTACGAATGTTTTCTCCGTAAAAGAAAATGCTTTAAAATGGTCACAATTTTTAACCGAAAAAAGCTACCGTCCACAAACTTTTATCAATTCCAGAAACAATTGGAACTATGTATATGTTGCAGACAATAAAGCCTTAAAGCCAGTTTACGAAAAGTGGAAAGAATATAAGGGCTTTGAATATTTTAAGGAAATCTGGATTATGAAAATTAACCTTTAAGAATTGCAAATAAAATTACTTCCGCCCAAAATCCGCAGGAATTTCTCCCCAGGCTTTGGTTTCCCATTTTACGATTTTTGTTTCGTATTTATTGGTTTTGAGCCAGTTTTCGGCACGTGCAACCAATTCAAACAACGCTTTGTTTTTTGCAGATTGCTTCAGTTTTGTGTTGCACTTTTTCTTTTTCACCCAGCCCATCGCAATGCGCGAATCAGTATAGATAATTCTATCGCTTCCCTTTTTTTGAAGAAAAGCCAAACCGTGTACAAGTGCCAAAAATTCCCCGATATTATTGGTGCCTTGTTGAAATGGCCCTTGATGAAATAATTGCTTGTGTGTTTGTGTATCAACCCCACGATATTCCATTTTTCCGGGATTGCCGCTAGAAGCTGCGTCAACAGCAATGGAATACAGATTTGGTTCGCCTATTTTTTGAAGTTGTTCTTTGGAAAGTATTTTTTTTACAGTTTTCCCTTTATAATCTGCATATTCTTTATTGTATGCTTTTTTCGCTTCCTCAAAAGTCTCGAAACTTTTGTATTGGGCGCCTTTCACGCCATCAATGGATCGTTTGCATTCCTTCCAACTGCCAAAAATACCAGCGGGATTACCGAACCAAACCACGTAAAATTTTTGTTTTTTAGCCATCGCGAAGTACTTCTTCAATTATTTTCGGAAACCACTCGTGTTCCAATTTATGTATCTTTTCAGCAACTGTTTCTGGCGTTTCTTTTTCTGAAAGGGTTACTTTTTTTTGTGAAATAATTGCGCCTTCGTCATAATTTTCATCCACATAATGGATGGTTATTCCTGTTTCGGCTTCTTTATTTTTTACAACAGCCTCGTGCACAAAACTGCCGTACATTCCCTTGCCGCCGTATTTTGGCAGCAATGCCGGGTGAATATTAATCACTTTATTTGGAAATTCATTGAGTATAATCTCTGGGAATTTCAGTAGAAAACCCGCCAAAACAATGATGTCTGGCTTGATTTCCTTTAAAACTTTTAAAGTTCCTTCTTTAGAAAATAATTCCTCTTTTGTGAAAGAATCTGCTTTAACTTTAAGTTTTTCAGCACGTTCCAAAACTTTGGCATCCTTCTTGTTTGAGAGGACGCGAACGACCTCGGCAAATTGGGTTCGTCGAAAGTATTTAATAATGTTCTCGGCATTGGTACCACTACCCGACGCAAAAATTACAATCCGCTTCTTCATTCCCGTTTCCAAAAGTTTTTCTCGAAGTAAATATTAACAAATAAAACACAAAAGTAAGGCAATAGGGTTTTACTTCGCCCAAAATTGTTTAAATTGGTTTTCCCAATTTTGTTTTAATGTGAAATTTTTAAAACTATCAAAGGCACATTTTTAACATTAAATGGTGATTTCAATTAAAATATTTTATTTTTGCCACTTATAATTAAATTTAAAAATCAAGAATTATGTCAGACATTGCATCACGAGTAAAAGCGATTATCGTAGACAAATTAGGTGTAGACGAAAACGAAGTTGTAAACGAAGCGAGCTTCACTAACGACTTAGGAGCAGACTCCCTAGATACGGTAGAGCTTATCATGGAATTTGAAAAAGAATTTGATATCCAGATTCCGGACGACCAAGCTGAAAACATTGCCACTGTTGGTCAAGCAATTTCCTATATAGAAGCAGCAAAATAACCATTCTTCTATGGAATTAAAGCGAGTTGTAGTTACAGGCCTTGGAGCCCTTACCCCTATTGGCAACAATATTCAAGAATATTGGGACGCCCTTGTTAGTGGGAAAAGTGGCTGTGCGCCCATAACCTATTTTGATACCGAAAAGTTCAAAACAAAATTCGCTTGCGAATTGAAGAATTTCAACGCAGAAGATCATTTTGACAGGAAAGAAGCCCGAAAACTAGACCGTTTTGCCCAATACGCTCTTGTATCTTCAGATGAAGCTATAATTGACGCAGGAATAAACCTCGATGAGATAGACAAATTCCGAGTGGGTGTAATTTGGGGTGCCGGAATAGGTGGGTTGGAGACCTTTCAGGATGAAGTAATAAACTTTGCAGAAGGGGATGGAACGCCACGTTTCAACCCCTTCTTTATTCCAAAAATGATTGCGGATATTGCGCCCGGAAATATTTCCATAAAGCATGGTTTTATGGGGCCCAACTATACCACGGTCTCTGCCTGTGCCTCCTCTGCCAATGCAATGATAGATGCACTAAACTATATACGTTTAGGCCATTGTGATGTTATTGTAACCGGCGGAAGCGAAGCAGCTGTAACCATAGCTGGTATGGGTGGTTTTAACGCAATGCACGCCCTTTCTACCCGCAACGATAGTCCAGAAACGGCTTCGCGTCCTTTTGACGCTACCCGCGATGGTTTTGTTTTGGGCGAGGGAGCAGGAGCACTTATCCTTGAGGAATACGAACACGCAAAAAAGCGTGGCGCAAAAATTTATGCCGAAGTTGTGGGCGGTGGTATGAGCAGCGATGCTTACCATATGACGGCGCCGCATCCTGACGGAATTGGCGTAGAGCGTGTAATGCTGAACACCCTGCGCGATGCCAATATGAGCCCGAATGAAGTGGATGCCATAAACACCCACGGAACCTCAACTCCTCTTGGCGACGTGGCCGAATTGAAAGCTATTGTAAATGTTTTTGGCGAGCACGCTAAAGATATCAATATCAATTCAACAAAATCTATGACCGGACACCTTTTGGGAGCTGCAGGCGCTATTGAAGCTATTGCCTCTATTTTGGCAATGAAATACGGGATTGTTCCACCTACCATTAACCATACTACGGTAGATGAAAACATAGACCCTTCCTTAAACCTTACCCTCAATAAAGCTCAAAAACGCGATATAAAAGTGGCAATGAGCAATACATTTGGGTTTGGCGGGCACAATGCGTGTGTGCTCTTTAAAAAACTTGATGCCTAAAACAATTAATGGCCTCCATTAAAAACATATTTTCTTCCCGTTCAGACAAAAACGGGGAATTTTCCAATTCCCTAAAAAAAATATTGGGGTTCAAGCCCAAAGACCTTTCCATTTACGAGACCGCTTTCACACATCGTTCTACCAACGAAAAAAATACCAGTGGCCAACCGCAAAATTATGAACGGCTCGAGTTTTTAGGTGATGCTATGCTAGGTGCCGTAATTGCTGCACACTTGTTTAAAAAAGTTCCCGGAGGTAACGAGGGTTATTTGACAAAAATGCGTAGCAAGGTTGTAAGCCGCGAACATTTGAACGAGTTGGGCCGTGACCTTCAATTGGTGAAATTTCTTAAAACCACCATTCCCACGCAACAATTTAGCGGAAATATTTACGGAAACGTTTTTGAAGCTTTGGTGGGAGCCATTTATTTGGATCGCGGTTTTAAGTATTGTGAAAAGTTCATTCAAAAAAGGGTCATAAAACCGTATGTGGACATCAAAAAACTGGAGGGAAAGGTAATAAGCTACAAAAGCCTTTTTATTGAATGGTGCCAAAAACACAAAAAACAGTTCAATTTTGAAATTTATGAAGACAACGGCAAAGATGAATTGAAACATTTCGCCGTTCGATTAAAGCTTGAAGATGAAGTAGTAGCAAAAGCAAGAGCTACTTCAAAAAAGAAAGCCGAGGAACGTGCTGCCAAAAGAGCTTTTTACAAACTTCAAATCAAGGTTGATTCAGAAAAACCTTAGCTCCCAAAAGTTATTTTTCTATCAAATTTAACGATAGCAACCACGTTGTTTAGTTAATCCCTTTAAAGTTGCCTATTTTTGTAATGCTGTCATCAATAGTATCAACAGTAACAACAGCATCAAAAAAAATGGCAAATCATAAATTGATCTTTGATGAAAATTTTGAAGAGCCCTACACGCTCATTGCCATTCATTGCAGTGAAGAGGCTTACAAAATGGCCTATTTAATGAACAGTCACTTAAACTTGAGGTTAAAAAGAAAACAAACCGACCTCGATTTTTCAACAGAGGGTTTGCTGATAACATTTCCGCTATATGATTTTGAAGACGTTCATAAATACACACATTTTTACCTTATAGCCAACAAATGCAAGTCGGTTGAAGCGGGTTTGCAAAGTTCCGGCGGCTTATTTGCTGAAATGGTTTCAGAAAAATCCACGGTTCACTATCTGCTTCCCGAATTTAAAAAGGTAGATTTTTTTCTGAAAATTTACTCAGATTTTGACACCGTGCCCCTGCGAAAATTTCTTTCAGAAATAAACGAAATAAAACAGATCATTTCTGCCTATATCGTAGAAACTAACCACATAAAATCTAAAAACAATTTAATTTTCGACTAAATGTCAAATCAAAAAAGAACCAAAATAGTAGCTACTCTCGGACCCGCCTGTTCAAGCCCTGAAATCTTAAAACATATGATTTTGGAAGGCGTAGATGTATTTAGGGTAAATTTTTCGCACGCAGATTATACTACCGTTAAAAATAACATTCAAAATATACGAAAGCTTTCTGAAGAGCTAGGCACCCACGTTGCCATTTTGGGCGATCTGCAAGGGCCAAAACTTCGGGTGGGGATGATGAAGGAAGAAGTTATTGTTCAACCCGGTGATGAGCTCTTATTCTGCACCGGCGATGAATTTGAGGGTAACCGCGAACGCGTCTATATGAATTATGACAATTTTCCGCGCGATGTAAATCCTGGCGAGCGGGTGCTCCTGGACGATGGGAAACTTATTTTTGAAGTGCTTGAAACCAATAATTTAAACGAAGTAAAAGTAATGGTAATCCAGGGCGGCCCACTTCGTTCCAAAAAAGGGGTAAACCTTCCCAATACAAATATTTCCCTTCCCGCGCTTACCGCCAAAGACAAAGAAGACGCCATTTTTGCCATCGAGCAAAAAGTAGACTGGATGGCACTTTCCTTCGTGCGCCATGCCGAAGATTTAAAGGAACTCCAAGCATTGATTGAAGCACATTCAGAATACAAAATTCCTATAATAGCAAAAATAGAAAAGCCTGAAGCTGTTGAAAATATTGACAGGATCATCGCCTATTGCGACGGATTGATGGTCGCTCGCGGCGACCTGGGCGTTGAAGTTCCCGCAGAGGAAGTTCCGCTTATTCAAAAAGAATTGGTACTTACCGCAAAGCGTGCCCGAATTCCAGTAATCATCGCCACCCAAATGATGGAAACGATGATAACTTCACTCACTCCAACCCGCGCCGAAGTGAACGATGTGGCAAACTCCGTAATGGACGGCGCTGATGCCGTAATGCTCTCCGGTGAAACTTCCGTGGGTAATTATCCCGTGGCGGTTATCAAAACCATGACCCGAATTCTAAAAAGTGTAGAAAATTCTGAATTGATCCGAGTTCCACAAGAGCCGCCGCAGATTAAAACCAACCGCTACGTAACCAAATCCATTTGCTACCATGCCGCCCATATGGCAAACGAGATTGAGGCACAGGCCATTTGCACCTTGACCAATAGTGGCTACACCGCCTTCCAGATTTCCGCGTGGCGGCCTTCGGCTTTTATCTTGGCTTTTACCAGCAACAAGCGTATTCTTGCCCGTTTGAATTTACTCTGGGGCGTAAAGGCTTTTTATTATGATAAATACGTAAGTACAGATGAAACCGTGGACGATGTAAACAGGATTGCTTTTGAAAAAGGCTACGTGCACAAAGGCGATTACTTAATAAACCTCGCTGCAATGCCCATTGTGGATAAGGGAATGGTGAATACGTTGCGGGTTTCGCAGGTGAAATAATTAGTCTGCTACTTCCGTCTTTTCCAGTTTCATCCCCTCCGCTTCTTTGGTAATAGTAACCGTATAGCCAAAACCTGTGGTTTTGTAATTATACACTATTTTCTGAAGCTGATTGTCGTTTCGGGCAATCAGTAGTTCGCTTACAAAATCCCCCTTCTTTTTATTGTTGTTCTGTTGCGTCTCACTATTGGAACCTTTCGGGTTGGGGAATGCAAATGCTTTCGGAATATCAAAAAGTTGTTGCGCCGTAAAAAATGCCTCGTGCCATGTATCGGTTGGCAAAATCAAAGTTTCGGTTTTGCTAGGCTTGCTCGCCGTACCGCCCGTAGCTTCGGAATAACTCACCTTTGGAAAATCCTTCTTTAATTCCTCAGCATAGTTTTTTGCGGAAGCATTTTCCCCGGGAGGGAAAAACTTCGAAAGAAAACCGTTAAAAGCAAACCCTTTTTGATTGTTGAATTCCACCTCATCCATTGCGCCATCAATTCCACCCACGTTCATCGTGGTTTTTCCTTCGGCATTCACGATTTTCACTTTCGTGCCCAAGGGCATCACGGCAAGTTTCGTACTTTGCAGATTGGGAAATTCACGTAAAGTTAATCCACTTACAGCGGTAACGTACATAGCATCGGGCGCAGTTTCCGAAGGAATGGAATCAGTTACAACAGTCTGCGTTTCTTCGTTGGTTTTGGCGTCATTTTTACAGGAAAATAAGAGTGTAAAACCTGCAAGGGCAATAAGGGAAAAAGCTACGGTTTTCATAAGCTGGAGTTTTAAATTAGTTTAAAGATACGTAGTCTTCTGTCATATTTAAAATTCAAGTTTAAGTTGCACGTCTATGGATTCCTTTGGAACCTCCTTTTTCTTCGGGGTTTCGTTGTTAAGGTGTGAAATGGAAATTCCCAACAACCGTACCGATTCCTTCATTTTTTCCTGAAATAACAATTCTTTAACCACTTCCAATATCAATTCCTTGGAAGCGATAAAAAGCGGTAGCGTTTTGCTGCGCGTTTGAAGCGTAAAATCGCGATATTTAATTTTCAGCGTAACGGTTTTTCCCGCCAGTTTTTTGCTCTTTAACCTGTTTTCGACTTCTGCTGCGATTTCCTCAAGCCGTTCCATCATAAAAATTTCAGAAGAAATATTTTCAGAAAAAGTATGCTCTGCTGCCAACGATTTCTGCGTTCGCGAAGGCTTTACTTTACTGGTGTGAATCCCACGAACCACCTTGTAATAAAAACTACCGCTCTTTCCGAAGTGTTCCTCTAAAAATTCAAGCGATTTACTTTTCAAATCCTTTCCCGTAAAAATGCCCAAACGGTACATTTTCTCTTTTGTAACCTTCCCAACGCCATAAAATTTCTTTACATCCAACGTTTCCAAAAAAGGAACCACTTCCTCGGGACCAATAGTTTTCTGTCCGTTGGGTTTATTAATATCGCTGGCAATTTTTGCCACAAATTTATTCACCGAAATTCCTGCGGAAGCGTTCAACCCTGTCTTTTCTTTTATCTTTTTCCGAATCTCGGTCGCAATCAGCGTGGCGCTGGGATTGCCCTTTTTGTTTTCGGTAACGTCCAGATAAGCTTCGTCCAAAGACAGCGGTTCTACCAAATCGGTATATTCAAAAAATATTTTCCTGATTTGTTTCGAAACTTCTTTATAGCGGTCAAAATTGGTTCGTACAAAAATCAAGTCTGGACAAAGCTTTCGTGCTACCGTCCCACTCATCGCACTGCGCACACCAAATTTTCGGGCTTCATAACTTGCCGCGCTTACAACGCCACGTGCCGAACTTCCACCCACGGCAATCGCTTTTCCGCGAAGCTCGGGATTGTCCAACTGCTCCACGGACGCATAAAAAGCGTCCATATCTACGTGTATAATTTTGCGGATGGGTAGTTCGTCCTGCATCTTACAAATTTAATATCTTTAATGTCTGGTTGAGCGCAGTCGAAACCTATTTTTAATGGAAACATATTCAATGAAAAAAACAGCAATCATTTTAGGCGCCACGGGCTTAACGGGAAGTATCCTGCTCAAAAAACTTTTGAAAGACCCTGCTTATGAAAAGATAAAACTCTTTTCGCGCAGCACTGCGGGAAAGAATTCCCCGAAAATCGAGGAATATTTGATAGATATGTTCCAACTTGAAAATCATTCTGAAGCATTTACGGCCAATGTGGTTTTCTGCTGTATCGGTACTACAAAAGCCAAAACGCCCGATAAAGAAACATATAAAAAGATTGATTACGGCATTCCAGTTACTGCCGCAAAACTTGCAAAACAGAACGGAATTAAAACTTTCATTGCAATTTCAGCAATGGGCGCGGATGAAAACAGTAGTATTTTTTACAATAAAACAAAAGGCGAAATGCAACGCGATGTTTTAAATCAGCATATTGAAAATACATACATCCTGCAACCTTCACTAATTGTGGGCGATAGGGATGAAAACCGTTTTGGTGAAAAAGTGGCAACTTTTTTTATGAAAACCTTCGGATTTTTGGTTCCGAAGAAATACAAAATGATAAAAACTGAAACCATTGCTGAAGCGATGCTGGTTTTGGTGAAAAAAGAATTTTCAAAACAACAAATCACTTCCGATGAAATCAAACAAATAGCCCAAAATGCAGGAAATAGAACGTAAATTTTTAGTCACTTCCGAAGCTTTTAAAAATGAGGCGCACAAACGCACGCGAATCGTTCAAGGGTTTTTGAACACCCATCCCGAACGCACCGTGCGCATCCGCATTCAGGGAAACGATGGATTTTTAACCATTAAAGGAAAATCCAACAAATCTGGCCTTACGAGATTTGAATGGGAAAAACAAATTTCACAGGCAGAGGCCGAGGAATTGCTCCAACTTTGCGAACCGGGAATTATCGAAAAAACACGTTATGAAATTTTCTTTGACGACCATACTTTTGAAGTGGATGATTTTATGGGCGAAAACGAAGGTTTAATTATTGCCGAAATAGAACTTAATTCAGAAACCGAGCCCTTTTCAAAACCCGAATGGCTGGGAAAGGAAGTTACTGGCGATGTGAAATATTACAATTCAAATTTGAGTAAAAATCCTTTTAAAACTTGGAAAAATGAAAACTAAACTACTATTGATAATTTTAGGAATCACACTTTTTAGCTGTGAAACCAAAATTGAGAAAGAATACATCACCGAGCCTTGCCCAGAGGAAGAGAAAATTCCAATGGCGCAGCTGAAAGAGGAACTTACTCAAAAAGGCTTTCAAACCTTCGATTATGTTGATGAAAAATCGGGCGACACTATTTTGATGCAACAATATTTTATTGCATTCCTGAAAAGTGGTCCAACCCGTTCGCAAACCAAAGAAGAAGCGGACAGCCTGCAAAAATTACATTTGGCGCATTTGGGCAGAATGTATGAGGAAGGTTTTGCAGACATTTCCGGACCGTTTGGAGATAATGGCGACATTCGCGGTATTACTATTTACAATGTTCCCACTCAAAAAATGGCCGACAGTTTGGCCAATATGGACCCGATGGTAAAATCTGGCAGATTGATGATTGAAATCCACCCGTGGTGGGCGGCAAAGGGTTTTCCGTTACGCTAAAAGCTGCTTTATTTTTTGAATTGTTTCTTTATTAGAAGTTGCAACAATTCCTTCTTCAAAAAAAGCTTCGCTATGCATTGAAACATTTGGTTTTTGCTGAAGCACTTGCTTTTTTGTTGTTGCCGAAAAGTGAATGCTCTTGAAATTTGCTTCTTTAAATTTCAAGGCATTTTCAATCTTAATTCCACCGCCAGGCATAATTTCAATTTTATCTTTTGCATGTTTTTGAAGGTCTTTTAAAAGTGAAATACCTTCAATTGCAGTTGGTTTTTGGCCAGAAGAAAGCAACCTGTTTACTTTTAAATCAATCAGTTTTTGAAGTTCTTCCAAAGGATTTTCGACCCAATCAAAAGCGCGGTGAAAAGTGAATTCCATTCCATCGGAAGTTTCGATTAATTGCTGTGTTTTTTCTGATTCAATTTTGTTTTCCGAAGTTAAAAATCCGCTTACAATTCCTGCGCAACCTATCTTTTTGCAAAATGCAATATCGCGAAGCATTACATCAACTTCTTCTTCAGAATAAGTAAAATTTCCACTTCGCGGGCGGATTAAAACGTGAGTGGGAATATTCAATTCTGAAATCACTTTTTCAATCAAGCCTTGACTTGGCGTGAGCCCGCCCACGGAAAGTTCGGTGCAAAGTTCGATGCGGTCCGCTCCGGCAAGTTGCGCAGCTTGGGCACTTTCAAAACTGTTGGCGCAAATTTCTATAATCATTCTATAATAATTTCGTCAATAAATGTCCAGGCTTTATTTCCGGCGCCTTGTTGGCCTTCGGGAATGATTCCATAATTTGGGATTATTAAAACAATCTTTGACCCATCGATCATTTTTCCTGCAAGGATTGGTATTATAGGAATATATCCTTCAATAATATTTTCATTATTATAATCGGGGAAAAAAGTTGGAATCGATATCGTATCTGTAGTTCCGTCAACAAAGGGTCTTATCATTTTTATAATCTTCGGTGCATGAATCCATTGTCCCGGCGCATTATAAAAACGAGTGGTTACGGAATTAATGTCTGTTGGAGTCCCAAAATCAATTGTAATTTCCAAATCATCGCCCCAAAATCCCAACCATTCCTTGTCGCCGTAACGTTTATCACTACCTGAAATTCCATTAATCAAAGCTTCCTTTCCGCCTGCAGCATAGGCTGGATTTGGCGGAACGTTCAATGAAATTTTTGCTGTAATTCCTTTGTGATAAATAATTTTTTCTGAAAAATCACTGCCAACTTTTTCACCATTTTTAAAAACATTGGCTGAAATCTTCGAATTTTCTTCAATCAAAATCGGTTTTAAATAGACTTTAGTTTCAGAATTATTTATAGAGTAGCAGATTTTCTTTCCCTTTGTTGGCGTTGTCAGCTCGTAAAAAACCTTGCCGTCCTCTTTCAAAATCTTGCCTTCAAGTTCGTATAAATGATTGGCATAATTAATATTCAAAGAATCCAAACGCGGCATAAACTCTTCAACGCGAGTAACGAAATCTGGGTAATCCTTTTCCAAATTTTCTGAAGGACCGCTCCACGTAACTTCACTCATAGCAAGGATTCTTGGAAAAACCATATATTCAACTTGCTTTTCATTCTGAATGTATTCTGTCCACAGATTGGCCTGCGCACCGAGTATATATTTTGACTCCTCTGCATTTAATTCTTTAGAAATTGGATTGAAAGAATACACTTTTTTTAAGGGAACAAAACCTCCAATCGCCAAGGGCTCATCTGGGTTATCGCTTTGATAATAATCAAAATAAGAATGTGAGGTTGGCGTCATGATCACGTCGTGTTTTTCTTTTGCAGCATCAATGCCGCCCTGCATCCCGCGCCATGACATTACGGTTGCGTTTGGCGCTAGGCCGCCTTCCAAAATCTCGTCCCAGCCTATTATTTTTTTTCCTTTGCTGTTTACAAACTTTTCTATTCGCTGAATAAAATAGCTCTGCAGACCGTGCTCATCTTTTAAGTTTAAGTCATATATCATTTGTTGGCAAAGCTTACAGAGATGCCATTGAATTTTTGGAACTTCGTCGCCACCAATATGAATATATTCCCCTGGGAAAAGTGATGTTACTTCTTCCAACACATCTTCCAAAAAAGTAAAAGTTTTCTCGCTAGGATAAAATATTTCATCAAAAACACCCCATGTTGTAGCAACGGGAATTTGTGTGCCTGTGCAGCCCAACTCAGGATAGGCACTGATTGCAGCCTGGGCGTGGCCAGGCATTTCAATTTCGGGAATTATGGTAACGTTGTGTTTTGCAGCAAAAGCTACTACTTCTTTTATGTCTTGCTGGGTGTAAAATCCGCCGTAACGCTTGCCGTCAAATTTTTGTGGGGTATCGTTATAATGTCCAATTAGGGTTTCTTCGCGAAAAGCACCTTTTGATGTGAGTTTCGGATACTTTTTTATTTCAATCCGCCAACCTTGGTCGTCCGTGAGATGCCAATGAAAATAATTCATTTTCAACAAAGCGAGATTAGCGATGTATTTTTTCACGAACTCTTTATCGAAAAAATGCCGAGCACAATCCAAATGCATTCCTCGGTATTGAAATTTTGGGTAATCTGTAATCGTTAATTGTGGTATTGAAAATGATTGTTTTTTAGTTGGATTTTTTGCCTCAGCCTGGGGCGGAAGTAATTGCCGCAAGGTTTGAACCGCATAAAAAGCACCGCTCGCATCAGAAGCTTTTATTGTAATTTTTGAATTTGATATTTCTAAAATATAGCCTTCGGAAGGTTGGGACACATCTTTTTTGAAAATTAAATCTGCTTCTTTTTCCGAAGTTTTTTTAAGCTGAAATCCCGCTCCATTTTGAAGAAAATCATTTAAAAAATTTCCTGCAATTTCAAATTCTGGTTCAAAATAAAGGGTAATGTTTTCATCAATTTTGAAAGTTCCTTTTTTTAATTCCAAAGACTGCGGTTTTGGAATCAGTGCAATTTGATTGCTCTGCGAAAACATTCCAGCGGACATAACAAATATGATTAAGAAAAGAATTTTTCGCATCGTTATTTTATGAATTGATTTAAGGTTTTATATTCCAGTTTTAGCGGTGATTTGCTTTCGGTTGAAAAAAGAATTGTTTTAGGCTCATTCGGCAAAAGATCGAAATAATTATCTTCAAAAGTTCCTTTTTCATTGGCAATTAAAAATACATTTTTCTGAAGTGTTTTTGAGAAAAGCGTAATCATAAATCCATCTTTCGCCTTTTCAGTTTTGATTTCTATTTCACTTTTGCTCAGTTTCAAATCCTTCGGTTTTACAAAATAATGGAAGTATTCATTTTTTCCAAAATTCACTTTTAATAAACAAACCGTCCTTTTAAATTTCAAGGTTTGCAGTGGAAGCGAAAAAAGTTCTTCGCTACTATTTTCAAGGCTTTCAGCCAAAAGTTTGTTCTCATAAATAACTTTTCCATCGAAATCCATCAATTTCACAGAAAGGGAATCTTTAATGTTTTTAAAATTATCATTAACAACAAAAATATTTAGTGTGTCGTTTTTTTCTTCCGCGGAAATCAAAATGTTATCAAAAGCTTTTTTTGCGCTATAATGCAATGCTTTCCAATTGCCCAAATAATCGATACTTGACCACGAAACCGCTTGCCAGCAATCGTTCAACTGCCAATAAAGCGTACCCATATTGTAAGGTTTTGCGCGGCGCTGGGCATGGATTCCTTTGGAAATTCCATAGGCTTGCAGAAGTTGACTCATATAAACGTAATCATCAGCGTTTTTAGGAACGGGAAAATCTCGCGCCATATAATCTTCAATAATCTGAAAACCCCGCGAATGCTTTTGATGGTTTGTAAAAAGTGTATCATTCATTACCACCGAATCTCTTTCAGTGGTGTATTTTATGGTTTCAACAGTTGGGAAAGATTGAAATCCAAACTCGCTCATAAACCGCGGTACTGCTGACTCAAAATGTTCAAATGGATAGCCATCATGCCACACCCACCAATCGTGGGCATCCCCTTCAAATTGGTAGCGTTTATCGCCTCGGCCGTATTTTGGAGAGCTTTCCCAATAATTGATATTCGGATTTAAACTGTCCACTGCTCGCGGTAAAATATGGTTGAAAACAGCGTAATAATTTTTCCAGATTTCCTGCTTTTGCGCTTCGGTTTTACCGTCCTGCCAGCCCCAACGCTGCCAACCTTCATTGTTTTCATTATTGCCGCACCACAAAGCAATACTTGGATGGCCTCTCAAACGTTTTATATTTATTATTGCTTCCTGCTTTACATTCTCTAAAAATGCGGCATCGCCGGGATACATGGCACAGGCGAACATAAAATCCTGCCAAATTAAAACCCCTTTTTCATCACATAATTCGTAGAAATAATCATCTTCATAAATTCCACCGCCCCAAACGCGCAGCATATTCATATTTGCCGAAACCGCGTCATCAATAAGTTTTGTGTATTTTTCTTGGTCTAATTTTGTTTCAATTATTTGTTGTGGAACATAGTTGGCGCCTTTCATATAAACGGGTTTTCCATTCAGTTTGAAATAAAAACTTTCGCCGATGGAATCTTTTTCGGAAATCAATTCAATGGAACGAATGCCAAGTTTTTTGGAATGTGTTTCCAAAACATTTTTGTTGTGAATCAATTCAACTTGAATGTCATACAAAAATGGTTCGCCCAAATTATGCGTCCACCAAAGTTTAGGATTTTTGATATTAAAAGGAATTTGATAATCGCTTTCACCCGCTTTGGTTTTAAAGGTTGAAGTGAAGGTTTCAGACGTATTTTTATTTGTGATTTGAAGGGTGATTTCTTCTTCTTTTACCGTTTCAATTTCAAACTTCGCGACAAATTCAGCCAATGAATCTGAGATTAATTTTGTTTCAAGAAAAACGTCTTTTAATCGCGCAAAATCATAACTCATCAACGAAACATTTCGCCAAATGCCTATTGTTTTTATAGTTGGTGCCCAATCCCAACCGTATTGATATTGCGGCTTTCTGGTGAAAACACGACTTCCGCCGGGAAGCTCGTAATTTAACTTTTCAGCTTCACTTTTTTCGATGGAATCTGGGCTTTTGAAAATTATCAAAAGTTCGTTTTCGGGTTTTAATGCATCGCTAATATCGACTTTCCAACTTCGGAAAGCATTGTTTGCGGAGAGAATTAAACTGTCATTGAGTAAAACTTTGGCGTATGTATCCAAACCTTCAAAATTCAAAAAATGCTTTGTTCTTTTTAAGGTTTCTTCGGAAACAGAAAATTGCTTTTTATACTGCCAGTTTTTTGAAGAAACCCATTGAATGGAATCTTCGTTATTTTTAAGAAATGGATCGGGAATTTCACCCAGTTTCAACAAATCTGATTGTATGGTTCCGGGAACTTCGGCGGGTTTCCAATCATTTTTTCCATCTTCGGAAAATTGCCAATCCCCATTCAAAGAAATAGTTTCATTAGGCGCTTCTTCACAGGAAATAAAGGCGAAAACAAGTAAAAAAATGACGAAGTGAAATTTTCCCATTGCACTAAAATAGCTGTTTTCGAAATAAGACATAAAAAAATCTGCCTTGAAAAAATTCAAGACAGATTTACAATCAACAATTAAACTAACTTATGAAAAAACTATCGCCAACCGCCGCCCAAGGCTTCGTATAAATCAACAACGGCCTGAAGCTGGTTATTTTTTGTATTTATGAGATTTAAACTCGAATTAAGCGCATTTTCCTGCGCATTCAAAACTTCCAAATAGTTTGCAAAACCGTTATCCAAAAGCTCTTCGGAATAGCCTGTTGCCAAATTATAAGCCTCAAATTCCTTTTGGTTTACCTCAATTTTTTCGATTGCAGCCTCATAATTATAAAGTGCATCCGAAACTTCTTTACTGGCAGTGATAACAGCCAATCTAAAATCTAAATAAGCCTGTTCCTGCTGTGCCTGCGAGACTTCATACTGAGTACGGATTTGACGTTTGTTGAAAATGGGCTGTGTCAACCCTCCAATAATAGTTGCAAATAGCGAATTGGCATTGAAAAGTTTATCAATCTCAATATTCTGAAAACCTCCCGTTGCCGAAAGCGTCAATGAGGGATAGAAACTTGCGCGCGCTGCATTTGTAAGTTCAAAAGCATTCATCAAACTGTATTCTGCGGCCATTACATCTGGTCTATTTCTGAGCAATTGCGCTGGAATTCCAGTATTTAACGGTATATCTATGTTTTGATTTTCCAAACTTCCGCGAGTAATTTCATGTGGAGCGCTTCCCAACAAAATAGACATGGTGTTTTCAAGCAAACGAGCTTGGTTTTTTAAATCGATTAAAATTCCTTTAGCGGCATAAAGTTGCGCTTCGGTTTGTTTTACGCCTACTTCTGTAACGTTTCCGGCCTCCTTTAAAGCTTGGGTCGTTTCCAAACCTTTTGAACGCGTTTCGATGGTTTCCTCGGTAACACGAATTTGTTCATCCAACGCCAACAATTGGTAATAAACCGAAGCAATATTGGCAAGCAACCTACTTTTTACGGCTTGGTGCGCCGCAACACTTTGAAGGTATGAAGCTTGAAAAGCCCTTTCATTACTGCGGATTTTCCCCCAAATATCAGCTTCCCAAGAAAGGTTGGCGCTCAATTCATATTGATCAAGTGATGAAAATTGACTTCCAAACTGACCTCCGGCAGAAAATTCCTGATGAGTATATTTTGCATTTCCATTCAAGGAAGGAAAATATCCTGCCTTACCCTGTTTTACATACGCTTCGGCTATACGTATTTGCTGAAGCGCCACCCGGATGTCCATATTGTTTTTCAGGCCTTCTTCAATGTAACCTTGCAACAAAGGATCCGTGAACAATTCCTTCCACGAAAGGGTCGCGATGCTTAATGTATCCTGCGGAAGATTTTCAGTTCTGTAATTTGCTTCATTTACCACTTGGGGCCGTTCATAATCTTTCGCGGCAAAGCAAGAAACCAGCAGAAACGGCAAACTTGCCAATATCAAAATTTTATATATGCTATTATTTTTCATGAGAAGTGTTTTCTTCAATAGTTTCTAATTTTTCAGTCGGTGCGCCCGTAATTTTTTCCTGTAACCACTGGAAAAGGATGAACAAAATTGGAATTACAAAAACCCCTAAAATTGTTCCTATCAATAAACCACCAACGGCTCCGGTACCAATGGAACGGTTACCTGCGGCACCAACCCCGTTTGAAAGTACCAACGGCATCAATCCAAATATAAAGGCGAAGGAAGTCATCAAAATGGGTCGCAATCGCGCTTCGGCACCGTCAATGGCAGCATCCAAAATAGATTCGCCGTGTTTTCTTCGCTGAAGCGCAAATTCAACAATAAGAATTGCATTTTTCGCGAGCAACCCTATAAGCATTATGAGCGCAATCTGAAAGTAGATATTGTTTTGCAATCCCATAAACTGTGTTGAAATATAGGCTCCAAAAACCCCAACTGGCAATGAAAACAGAACTGAAAAGGGCAATAAATAGCTTTCATATTGAGCTGCGAGCAAAAAGTAAACGAATACCAATGACAAAATGAAAATCATCGTTGTTTGGTTGCCTGCGCTTTTTTCTTCCAAGGTTAAACCTGAGTAAGCGATATCAAAATTGCTGGGCAAAGTTTGGCTAACGTCTTCAACAGCGGCAATAACATCACCCGAGCTATAACCCGGCGCCGGCGCAGCAGTAACTTTTGTGGAATTGAACAAATTGAAACGTGTAACCGATTGTGGCCCATAAACCCGTTTCAGCGTAACGAATTGGGTAATTGGCGTCATTTCACCACTGGCAGTACGTACATAAATATTGTTCAAATCGCTTTCACTTGCCCTGTCTTCCGGCAATGCTTGAACATACACGCGATATTGTTTTCCGAAGCGGGAAAAATCTGCTGCGAAAATACTTCCTATATAACCTTGTAAAGTGTTGAAAATGGTTTGCACCGAAACCCCAACTTCTTTTGCCAATGGCACGTTCAGTATCATTTCATATTGCGGATAACGCGTGTTGAAAGAGGATTGTGCATATTGAATTTCAGGCCGTTGGCTCAATTTTGCAATAAACTCCTGATTGGTTTGGTCCAAATCTGTAAAGCTTCCACCGGAGCGATCCAAAAGATTCACTTCGGCTCCAGCGGAGTTTCCAAAACCGGGAATACTTGGTGGCGAGAAAAATATAATTTGCGCCTCTGGAATTTGCGCAGCAATTCCGAAAAGTTGGCCAGTTATTGCCTGCACCGAAAGCGATTCGTCTTCTCTGTCTTTCCAATCGTCAAGCCTAATAAAGCCAAGTCCGTAATTGCTTCCCGCACCGCTGATCAAACTTCGACCGTCAATAACCGACGCACCTTGTACGCCAGGAAGGTCTTTTATTTTATTGTATAGTTTTAGGTTTACCTCACGCGTACGATCAATTGAAGAACCCGCGGGAAGTTCTACGTTCATAAAGATAATTCCACGATCTTCATCGGGCACAAAGCCTGTTTTCAAAGTTGCAGATGACCACCAAATTCCCAAAACTGCCAAAAGCAAAATAACTCCAGTAATCCATTTATGCCTGTATAGGAAATGGACAGATCTTCCATAACGGTTTACAGTAGCTTTAAAACCTCTGTTGAAACCGTTAAAGAATTTCTGAATAAAACCTGGTTTATTGCTGTTTTGTTTTTCATCGTGACCTTTTAAGAAAAGTGCACTCAGCGCGGGTGTTAAAGTCAAAGCGTTTATTGCAGAAATAATAATTGCAACAATAAGCGTTACTCCAAACTGCTCATAAAATACTCCCGTAGGGCCTTTTATAAAAGTTACGGGGATAAACACTGCAGACATCACCAAGGTAATGGAAACAATAGCTCCGGAAATTTCGTGCATGGCTTTAAGCGATGCCTTTTTCGGGCTTTTCTCTCCTTCGTCAATCTTTGAATGGACTGCCTCGACGACTACAATAGCGTCATCTACCACAATACCAATTGCCAATACCAAAGCGAAAAGCGTCAGAAGGTTGATGGAATATCCAAATAAATTTAGAAAGAAAAATGTTCCAATAATCGAAACTGGTACCGCAATTGCCGGTATTAAAGTGGAACGAAAATCCTGCAAGAATATAAATACCACAAGAAAAACTAGCAGGAACGCTTCTACCAAAGTCATTACCACCTTTTCAATTGAGGCATTCAAAAAGTTGTTAGTATCATACGGAATATAATACGTGATGCCTTCGGGAAGATTGGCTTCCACTTGAGCCAATTCTACTTTTATAGCATCAATAATTTCCTGTGCATTTGAACCTTTCGTTTGAAAAATACCCATATTTACCGCAGGATTTCCATTGGTAACAGATCCACCTGCATAAGATTGTGCGCCAAGTTCTATTTGTGCAACATCGCTCAATCTCAAAAATTCGCCATTGCCCAAAGCTTTAATCACAATGTCGCTGTATTGCTGCTCAGTTTTGTAACGTCCCGGATATTTAATGGTATATGAAAAGGCTTCGCCATTATTTTCACCCAAAGAACCTGCCGCGGCTTCCAAACTCTGTTCTTTTAAAGCTGCAACAACATCGGAAGGCATCAAACTATAGGCTGCAAGTTTTTGAGGATTTAGCCAAATGCGCATGGAGTAATCTTTTCCTCCGAATACACTCACGTCTCCCACACCATTTACCCTTTGTAATTCGGGAATTACGTTTATCTTTAAATAATTCTGAAGAAACGTATCGTCATAATCTTTGTTGGTGCTGTAAAAGGAAAGAAACATCAACGCACTTGTTTGTTGTTTTGAAGTTGTAACCCCAGTTTGAATTACAGCTTGAGGCAACAATGAATTAGCCCGTGCCACACGGTTTTGAACGTTTACAGCGGCAATGTCCGGATCTACATCCTGATCAAAAAACACGCTGATGGAAGCGGTTCCGTTGTTGGTCGCAGTGGAAGTTAAATAGGTCATTCCTTCCACACCATTTATCTGCTCTTCCAACGGAATAATAACGCTTTCAAGAATGGTTTCGGCGTTCGCTCCTGGATAGGTTGCATTCACCTGAATGGTCGGCGGGGCAATATCAGGGTATTGGGTAATGGGCAGATTGGAAAGCCCTAAAATTCCCAAAATCACAATAATTATCGAGATAACCGTAGAGAGTACGGGTCTGTCTATAAATGTTTTTAACATGATTGGTTTTTCTTAAACGGTTATCTGAAAACTTTTTCAATAGGTTTGGCAATGCTGTCAAAAGGCATTTCCTGTGGATTTATTTTGGAATTTCCACGTAGTTTGTTTGCACCTTTTGCAACAATTTTATCACCTTTCTGCAAGCCGGAAGCTACCACGTAAAGGTTTCCAACTTCTGCCGTTGTCTCAATTTTGGTTGAAGTGGCCATACCATCTTCACCAACTTTATACACATAAATACTGCCTTGTTGCTCATAGGTAGCTTCTTGCGGAACAACTACAGCATCGGTATAAACTTTTGGAATTTTAATTTTTCCGCTGTTGCCGTTTGTTAAAATTCTTGAAGGATTATCAAAAACAGCCCTGAAAGAAATAGAACCCGTATTCGCATTTACTTGTGAGTTAATGGTTTCAATGGTTCCTTCTTCTTCGTAAAGGCTTCCGTTTGCCAATAACAATTGCACTTTCGGAAGTTTTTTTATTTTTTCTTCAATATCTTTTCCTTCTGCATTTTGAATAAAATCCAAATATTCCTTTTCATTCATTGAGAAATATGCATACACTTTGCTGATGTCTGAAACAGTCGTCATAGGGACTTGTGAGGATGGACTCACCAACGCACCTTTCCGAAGATTGATGGAACCAACATAGCCATCAACTGGGCTTTTTATGTTTCCGTAATCTATGTTTGCCGCAATGCTGTTATAGCCACTTTTTGCTTGTTGGAGTTTTGCTTTGGCAGTTTCAAGTTGCACATTGCTGATAATATTTTTTTCAACCAAAGGCTTCAGTTTATCAACCTCAACCTGTGCAGCATTCACGTTAGCGCGAGCGGCAGCGGCGTCTTGGCTCAAAGTTTGGGTCTCCAGTCTAAATAACGTTTGTCCTTTTCTTACTTTTTGACCCTCATCAACCAAAACATCCGTAATATATCCTGAAATTTTTGCATTTACCTGACTGTTCACAATCCCTTCAATACTTGCAGGATAGGTTGTAAATGCTGTAACAGTTTTCGTTGGAATTGATACAACCGGTAAAGTTGGGGCTTGTTGTGCCATTTGGGCCTGTTGTGCACTTTTGTCATCGCCACAAGAAGAAAACAATAGCAGAATGCCTAAAGCTATGGGAAGTGAATGAATAAAATTTTTCTTTTTCATTGTTGATCTAATTAGTCGTTTTTATGTTTTTCGGTAAGCTTTTTTTGAATTTTTTCCATGGAAGCACTTGCTTGTGCAAGGAATTCCAAATAATCTTTATGAAATTCCAAGTCGAAGATTTCTGAACAATCCTCAGGAAGTTCTGCATTTATTTCCTTTTTATATTCCATTATTTCAAGATGCAGATCGCGTTCGTTTTTCCAGTTTTTAAGCATTTCATTCATGGCATTTATCATCACATCTGGAACAAGTGTGAAATACTTTTTTCTATCGCCACATTTTGTGTGATAGGTAATTCGGTTTGCGGCCTGCAAAGTGGTTAAATGTGTTGAAATTGTACTTTTACTGGCGCTGAGTTCACATACCAAAGATTCAAAAGTGCTTCCTTTTTTTCCACTTAAAATCAAGGTTGCAAGAATTCGCGCTGCCAAAGGAGCAAGTTGATCCTTGCTCTCAATGTGAACTCCCAATTTCTCAATTAAGCTTTCTTTTTTAGTCAAAATATACTTATGATTTAAAATGAAGATGCAAAAGTACGCTTGGTTCGTAATATTCCGAACCAATCAGTATTAATGTTTTGTTAAATAATTTTTAAGGGTTTTCTGAAGCGGATTTTATTTCAATCTGCTCACGAAGTTCATTGCCGTCCTGATCTACCGTAGTCAATAAATATGCTCCCGGTTTTGGCGAAATGGCCAGTTCGTGAAAGGTCTCGGTCTTGCCGATATATTTTGAATCCAAGTACCAAAAAACAGTAGTTTCCGGTGAACGATGTGCCAGCCTAAAAATTACTTCGTTTACATTTTCATCAAAATTCTTCGGAAGAAGCACGGTTTCATTTTTCTTCGGGTATATAAATGCCATCAACTTTTCGCCTTCCTGCAAACAATTCGGCGCAAAGGGCGGCAAGATTTGGTATTCGGGGTGAAGTTGTGCGTAATAATATTCCATTACCGGCGGCAGAACGAACCAGTTCTTTTGAACCATTGCTGAAAGTGGATAACACGAAGAATTAACCCGAAAATTTTCCGTCCCGACGCCTCGGGATAGAAATACAGTTTGATGGTACGGACAAGCTTCGGTTCGTGTTCCGTTTTTTGGAATCCATTCCATTTTTGTTTCATCACAGAAAAGTCCCGCTAAATGGCCACTTTTTGCGCAGATTTCTACCTCAACCAATTCATCGTACGGAATTTTAAACCAACCGCTTTGTGGTAAAACATTCAAAACATCAAACAAAACTGGAGCCGCAGCCTGAATTCCCGTTAAACCTGGCCGACCTTCCCCATCGGCGTTTCCAACCCAAACGCCAATTGCATATTTTGGTGTAACGCCAACCGCCCACGCATCTTTAAAGCCATAACTCGTTCCGGTTTTCCAAGCAAGCGGTTGACTGCTTGTGAAAAATTCCCAGTTTTCTTCCCCGTTTGGACGGTTCACTTTTTCCATTGCTTCGAAGGCTTCATAAATTGCTCCGGCATTCCAAACAGAAGGTTTTTGTTGTGTTTTCCCCAAGTTAATTTCCTCGTGATTTTTCACATAAACAGGTTCTACAAATTCATTTTTTCGGTATTCGCTGGAAGAATTATTGAAAAAATTCAAGGTTGAACCCATTCCGGCATAGGCTTTTGTGATATCCCACAAACTGCTTTCCGCGCCACCCAGAATCAATGAGAGACCATAATAATCAGCAGGTTTATCAATTGCTTTTTGATTTGTTTTCCTCAGAATATTATAAAATCTTTGAAACCCAAAATCCCGCAACATCCGCACCGCAGGAATATTCAGCGAACGCGAAAGTGCCACACTTGCCGGGACCGCACCGTTGAATTTTTTGTCGAAATTTTCAGGTGTGTAGCCATTTACAGTTGTGGGAATATCTGCCACCAAACTATTCGGAAGAATTTCTCCAGCGTCCAACATTGAAGTAAAAAGAAACGGTTTCAAAATACTGCCTGTGCTACGCGGTCTTTCGATAATATCCACAAAGTTGTTGTGCTCACGTGTTGTCGGGGAATTGCCCACATAAGCCAAAACTTCCCGCGTATTAACATCCATAACCAAAACGGCGAGATTGTGGATTTGGTTTTGTGCCAGCATATAATGTTGCTCTTTCACAATATTGTTCACTTTCTGTTGAAGCGAAAAATCAATCGTGGTTTCAATGCGTTTTCCGTGATGTTCCTTTCTTATTTTTTCAGTTAAATGAGGTGCAAATTCTGGCAATGGCAAAGGTTTTCCCGGCAATTTTTCATCCAAAGCCAATTGATAGGTTGTTTCATCAATCACTTCATTTTGAAAAAGTTTCAGCAATAGTGCATCTCTTTTTTGTTTTAAAATTTCTTCATTCTTTCCGGGGAAAATAAGGGCGGGAGCATTGGGAAGCACGGCCAAAGCTGCCGATTGTCCCCAACTCAAGTCACTTGCCGGAATTCCAAAATAGCGCCACGAAGCGGTTTCCAATCCAACCACATTTCCTCCGAAAGGAGCGTAGGAAGCATATAAATTCAGAATAGATTTCTTTTTATAACCCGCTTCCAAACGCGTGGCTTGAAAAATTTCGACTAGTTTTTCGAAATAAGTTCGGCCTTTATTTTGTCGGGAAAGACGGATTACTTGTTGCGTAATCGTACTTCCTCCGCGACGGGAATCGCTGGTAAGATTGTTCCAAAGTGCTTTTGAAATGGAAACGGGATTAAAGCCGGGATGCCAATAAAAATGCTCGTCCTCAAAATAAAGTATGCATTTTTCAAATCTTTTTGGCACGGAATCCATTTGCGGAAAGCGCCATTGTCCGTCATCGGCAATTCGTGCGCCGAGCATTTGTCCGCTGCTGCTTTCGGCAACGGTGGCGGTGGGAACGTTGAATAATGGTGACGGAAGACAGAAAAGCCAAACCAAAAATAAAATCAGCAGGACACTGAGTTTTATTTTATGTTTTTTTAAAATGGGATCAATGTTTTTCATTAACTAATTCCAATCATATTCCCAAACGCCTTGAACATTCTTGACTTTTGGTGGAGGAGTCCATAAGCATGTACTTCCAGATGATATCCAAAACAAACCATTCTTCAAATTTTTATCGAAAATTGGTTTATTGAAAGAACAGATATTTGGATAAGTATTAATAAAAATTTCTAATGCTTTATCATATTCGTATTTTATAAATAGAGAATCATATTTTCTATTTATAGAATCATATTCTCTATTCGAAATAACCTTTATTGCTTGTGTAATTAAATCAGGATTTAATGTTAGCTTTTCCTTAAACCCATAGAGGCTATCAATTTCAGCAACGTTTTTTAAACTAAGTTTTTTTACAATATAATCTTCAAATTCAAAAGCTGGCACTTCACTCTTGTAAATTTCTGCCATCGAACTATTATTAGGTTCTAATAGGCAATCACAAATATGGTTTCCTTCATCTTTCAATAAATCATTTATCAATTCAGCAGTTTTTTCAGAATAAATTTCGGAACGAGTTTTTTGTTTTGTTTCACTACAACCATAAGTGAAATTTATAATAACCGCAAATACAAATATTCTGAAGAGCTTTTTCATAATCTATAATTCAACAGTCACCCACATCCCTTTGTTCCGCGCATAATAAGAATTGTCATACATCACCTCTACCTGCGTTCCGGGCAAATAATACGTACCCAGATAGGAAGCGTTCAATTTTACGCTGAATGTTTTGGTCTCACCCGCGTTTAAATCGAAGAAGAAATTCACCCGATCATCGCGAATGTCTGTATAACGCGCATTTCCAGTTGCACCACCGCCCAATTCAGAAAAACTTGTGTTTACAATTTCCCAACCGCTTGGGAAGATTTTTGCCAAAGCCACGTTGTTTATCCAATTGTTGGAAGTGTTGGTAACACTCACTTTTGCAATGATTTCAGTTCCCTGTCGCAATTTTGTAACGTCAATTGATTTTCCATCGCCTCCCAAATATTCAGATTTTATGGAGAGATTGCGTCTTTCGGCGAGTTCTTTTCCGAGCGGAAGTTTCCCGCGTTGCGAAAGCGTAACGTAAACCACATTTCCTTTTTTATTGGTCACCGAAACAGAATTGCCTCCCATCACAAAAGAAAGGTCGCGCTGCGCAATGGCGCGGTCAGTTTTCACTTCAACTGTTTTTCCGGCATTTGTAAAGGTAAGCTCCATCGCCTTTCCGCCGTTTTTGGCAACCATTTTCGCCATTGCCATCAATGCGTACGAGGTTTCCTGCGTGCTGTACCAATTTCCGGAAGATAAATCTTTCGCTACTGAAATTGCCAATTCCCGTTGCTTCGAATCGCCCAATAAAACCAAGGTTTCCAAAGCCATCGCCCTATTTCTGAAAGGCGAGCCGTACGTATAATAATCGTATTTCTGCGGAACGAAATTGATATTGGCCGTTTGTGCAATCTGCTGTGCAACTTCCTTTTTGCCAGCCAAAGCGTATGCCGCGGCCAATCGCCATTTTGCATCGTTGCTCAATTCTTTGCTTTCGCGAAGGCGGTTCATTGCCGCAAGTTCTGGTTTTCCCGCCAACGCCAAGGTATAAAGTCTGTAAGCCTGCGTCAAACTTGAATTATAAACCTTATAACTGTTTCGCCATTGGCGCGCCGTGTTTTGCTGGTATAGCAACCAATTGCTCATAAAACTGATGGGCAACGCATATCCTTTTTGTTTCGCTTCCAGCATAAAATGCCCAGCATAATTGGTTGCCCATTCGTCGGCTTCGCGCTCTCCGGGCCAATATGCAAGTCCGCCGTTTGCAGTTTGAAATCTTCCCAAACGCTCAATTGCCGCTTTTACATTTTTTTCAATTTTCTGTTTTTTATCAAAAGTAATGTCGAAAACATCCGCCAAATACAACTGCGGAAACGCTGAAGAAGTAGTCTGTTCAATGCATCCATAAGGATAATGGATTAAATATTCCATTCGTTTTCCGAAATCCATCGGCGGCAAAGTGGAAAATTCAAGCATCGCGGCATTGCTTCCCAGAACGCCAAAAGTTTCGAAATTTATGGTTTGCGAAGCATTTCCATCCACAGTGTAATTTGTGGATTTCTGAGAAATCGGATTCGGATTTTCCACGTCTATTTCCACTTTATAGTTCGCTTTTTCCCCATTGCCGGAAGCGGTTACTTCAATGGTTTGAAATTCCTTCGTCGGCAATACTTCAAATTCAAAATTCACAATCTGTTCGCCCGGTCCGTTGAAAGTAACCGTTTTGGAAGCACCGTTTTTCGGTTTCAGCGCATCGCCTGTTTTTACCGTAATCGTGGCGGTTTTCACTTTGTTTTCCATCGCGAAAACAGTAACTGGAAGTGTAACGGTTTCGCCCGGCGATAATTTCCGCGGAAGTGAGGCCAGCACCATTAAAGGTGTTCGGACGGGCGTTGTTTTTTCGACACTGCCGTATGCACTTTTGGTTTTATCGCCCGCAATTACCATCGTGCGAACGGAGCCGATGTAATTTGGCATCATAATATTATGACTTGCGGTTTTTCCGGCGGAGAGTTCGAATGGTCCCAGATATTTCACAACTGGTTTAAATCTGTCGGCTTTTCGGTTTTTTGCACCCAAAGCCGCATCGCCACCACCGATTGCGTAAATATTATCGACACTGCCGGAATATGCGCCAATCACGTAATCGAACATATCAAAAGTTTTCACTCCAAGTGCTTCTCGGCTGTAAAAAGCTTCGTGAATATCGGGCGTTGCAAAACGTGTTAAATCCAACAAACCTTCGTCAACAACCGCGATTGTGTAAGTCATTGGTTTTCCTTTTTCCTCGGAAACTTTTACGGTGAATTGCTTTTCTGGTTTTAAAACCTCCGGCATCGTGATTTTGGGGTGAAGCACCGTTGAAGGATCCTCAACCGAAAGCGGAATAACGCCGTAAAGCCGTATAGGCAAATCGTTTTTCGTTTGGCTATGTGGTTGCAGCAGCGAAATATTCACATAAATATTCGGCGCCATTTCCTTTGTGATTTTTATTGCGGCTTTGGTTTCGCCTTTTTTGGTTTCAATCCAATGCGTTGCCAAAACCTCTGTGCCGTTTTCAACGCTAATCAGCGCATGGCCGTCACTTCCCGAAGGAAAAGTTATAAACGCTTCTTCACCAACATTATATTTTTCTTTGTCTGCGGAAAAAAGTAACATGCGCGCACTTTCAGCATCGCCGTCACTTGGGCGCTGCCACCAATTTCTGTAGAAATATGTGATTCGTCCCGTTGCGTGACCGGATTGTTTATCGATGACGCGAATTAAATATCTGCCGCCTTCCTCTTCGGGAATATTTACGGTGAATTTTCCCTTTCCGCTGCCATCGGTTTTTACAGTGAAATCTTTTACGGGACGGTGCACGGTTGAATTTTCATAGGTTGAAAGATTGTCCGAACCACGATTCCACCACCAACGCCATTCAATCTGGAAAACTTTTACTTCCAATTCGCGATTGGCTGCAGCTTTGCCCTGCGCATCCACGGAAACTACGTCAAAAGTTGTGTTTTCATCCGTAAAATAGGAACCGTAACGCCCAGCTTCGGGAGATTTTAAACCGACAAAATGTGAGAACGGCGACAAATCCTTCGAAAAAATATCCATTGAGAAATCGCCGCCGCCTTCATATACTTTCGTTAAAAATGTGGCTTTCAACATTCCGGGCGCGTTTTTACCAACCTCCAGATTTTGGCTGAAAGAAGTGCTGCCTTCCGAAGAAAGTTGTGCATCCAAAACTGAGATTTCAACTTCGGAAAAAGTTCGGATTGGATCTATAAAATTATACTTTGGAAATTTCGGAAAAGCAGAATTGCTCGCGCGAAGTGTCGCAGTCATATCAATCTTCAAGTTACGCGCAGGCGAGCCGTGAAGCCACATTGCACTTGCCGTTCCTTTTACGGGTTTTGTGGCGTCGAGAATTTCATCTTCAAAATCGAGCTTGATTTTTAGACGGTTTGGTTTAATTGTCGCCACCTTCAAAGTATGTGAAAATTGTGCGCCACCAACGGTTACGGTTGTGTTCCAATTTCCGGTTGGCGCCGAAGCGTCCGTGGCGATTGGGAAATAATAGAAGCCCTGGCCCCCTCTGTCTGCGGCATCTCCCCCGAAGTCCCCCCTAACCCCCCCGAGGGGGGAACCGTTACCGTTCAAAACTGTTCTTTGCACGAGTTTTCCGCGGGCGTCTGTTACCGAAAGGGTTACGGGATGGTTTTTTGGGAGTGGATTGGCGTTGTCGTTGAGCACGAATGTCAAGTGAATGCTGTCGCCGGGACGGTAAACGCCACGCTCTGTATAAGTATAACCTTTCAATCCTTTTTGAAGTTCTTTCCCTGAAATGTCGAAATTACTCATTGAAAGGGCATTTCCGTCTTCCAACTTTACGTAGGCGAAATTATTTCCTTTTTGAGCGACGGCGAAAGCTGCATTTTTTGAACCGTCGTAAAGTGTCATTCCATCGCTTTCCGTAGTTACAGTTTCAATTAATTGCTGCTGATAGTTGAAAAGCTTCACTTTTACGCCTCCTTCTGGTTTTGCGGAAATTAGGTTTGTAGCAATAAAATGGTACGAACGGTTGTTGCCTTTTTTTACAATCAAGCCCAAATCTGAGCCCAGAATATTTGCGGTAACTACACGATCTTCATTGTAATATGCGGGATGGCAAGGATTGTCCTGCTGCTGCCAATTGTATGTGTAATTTCTCCAACGGTAAATTTCATTATCCCAATAGCGCTCTTCGCGAAGTTCTTCGTCTTCGGAGGAATCATTTGCGAAATAAGGATCTTCTTCGTAATAATCGTCATAATATTCATCGCCCTCATCATCGGTTTCCTCTGTTACTTCAGAAGAAGTTTCGGCACAATCATAGGTTATATAATCTTTTTTGAAGCTGAGCTCCAGCTGATAAATTGCGCCGGGATCTGCTTTAAAATATTCCGAAAGATTAATGGCGTAGGCTTTCCAACTGCCGTTATCGCCCAAGTCGGTATTTTTAAGGGTGATGGTTTTTTTGGCAATTCTTCTTCCAACTCTTTTAATATCATATGTATTGTTGTCATTCAAATTATAATTTTGAAGAAATTGCAGCACGTTGTTTTCATAAATTTTAATGACGCGCACATCAACTTTTGAAAGATTTACAGCTTCAAAATAAACTGGTGTTGAAGCAGAATTTGGAAGAATCACACCTTTGGAAATCATCCGGACGGCGGGTTTTAACTGTTCAAAAGAAACCAATTCTGAAAATTCCTTTTTTAATCCAAAACCTTCAGTATTTTTTATTCCCGTGAAAACAGTGACTTTTACATTGCCCACAACGCGATTTGGTGGATATACGTTTAACACATTTCCGTTGACTTCGTAACGTAAATCCTGAGTGTTTTCAATAGTAACCAAACCAGCGAAATCCTGATTTTCCAACAACGGATCGGAAAAGTTGATGCTCAACAATGCAGCGGGTGCCACGGTGCTGCTAATATCAACAATCGTGAAATTGTTCTGTCCGGGAATTGTAAAGGTATTTTCACCTTTGTTTTCGGCATCGATCGGTTTTCCGTCCCATTTTATGAGAATTTCGGAATCGTCAATTTTCCTTGAAATACTGTCGATGGTAAAGCTGAAATAGCGCGCCTCTTTTTCTTCTGACGGCCATTTCAGTTTTAACTTTTTGCCTTCCTGCGACGCAGAAACCAATTTCTTCGCCTTTTCCAAAGAAATAACATCCGACGCCTCAACGGATGCCTCAACATATTGCCATTGCTTGCTATAGCTTTGCAGTTTTCCAATATCTATTTTAAAATTGGGCGTAATGGTGTGAAAGCTGAAAGTGTAGGTTTTGAATTCTTTGGAAATATCTTCGTAAAATTTATCCAGTTTTACCGTTACAGTATATTCTGTGTCGAGTTTTAAATATTCCAAAGGTTGGAAAATCAACGTTTTGCCGTTTTCAACAACCAATTTACCTTTCGTAGCGGGAGAAATTTTTAAATATTCATCGGCAGCAAGTTCCTGTGTCATTTCAAATTGTTCCAACGGTTTTGCAAGTTCAACACGAATATCCGTGGTGATGGATTGGTTTCCGTAGGTGTTATACGAAATGTATTCCTTGAACTTAAAAAGATTGTCGGTTTCGGAATGCTTCTCTTTGTCTTTGCAGGAAAAAACGAAAAGCAATAAAAGGACAGTTAGGAACTTGAGAAGATTTTTCATACTCGATGGTTAAAGGCATTTAAAAATAAGGCAAAATGATTGGGCAGCAAAGCAAAAACCAAATCGTTTTGTTTGAAATAATTACTTAAATACGTTTTATGGGTGGGAGGTTAAAGTTCTAACGTTCAACTATTTTATAATCGTATTTTAAAATTTAACATTTGGGAGATAATTAACAGGCTATCAAAATTTTATCTTCAATCAACTATTAAATTCATATTCTCTTTCCGCCTTACAAATCCTCACTTTATAATAGGAATACCATTGTTCACGTCCTTTTTTCTGTGCAACCAAATGATCTAGATTCGCTTTCCAGTTTTTGATACTTTCAAGGCTTTGCCAATAGCTTACGGTAATGCCAATTTCATTTCGTGCGCTTTCAATCCCTAAAAAACCTGGTTGTTGTTTTGACAAATTTTCCATTAAATCTGCCATTTCAGCATAGCCTTCAATATTTTCGGTTTGCACTGAAGTGAAGATTACAGCGTAATACGGTTCCATTTATTCTTCTTTATAGATTTTAATAATTAATTCGCCTTCAGAATTCATTGTGGCGCGATACATTCCTGCAGTGTTGAATTCCATAGCTACATTTCCATCCTTATCAATTGCAACAATACCGCCGTCGCCGCCCAATGCCGGAACTTTTTTCTGGATAACTTCTGATGCAGCTTCCTGCAAAGTCATTCCTTTATATTCCATCAACGCAGAAATATCATAGGCAACAACGGATCGAATAAAATACTCGCCCCAACCGGTTGAAGAAACGGCACAAGTTTTATTGTTGGCATATGTTCCCGCACCAATAATCGGCGCATCGCCAATTCGGTTCCAGCGTTTGTTTGTCATTCCTCCCGTTGAGGTTCCGGCCGCAAGATTGCCGTGTTTGTCCAGTGCGGCACAGCCCACTGTTCCAAATTTTGAGTTTTTAATAAATGGATCTTCAAAAGAAATCTTCTTTTCATTTTTACTCTTTTCTTTTTCTAAAACCTTTTGCAAAGACTCATATCTTTTTTGGGTATAGAAATAGGAAGTGTCCATCATTTTATAACCCAAATTTTGGGCAAATTCTTCCGCGCCAGCACCATAAAGCATTACGTGTTCACTTTTTTGCATTACATCCCGGGCTAAATTTACTGGGTTTTTGATGTGTTTTATTCCGGCAACAGCGCCAGCATTCAAAGTGGCACCATCCATTATGGACGCGTCAAGTTCATTTGAACCTTCGTGTGTAAATACCGAACCCTTTCCCGCATTGAAAAGTGGCGAATCCTCCATAACATTAATAGTATGTGTAACTGCTTCCAAAGAAGTGCCGCCATTTTTTAAAATTTCATGCCCTGCGGAAATAGCTTCTTTAAGTTTTGCTTTATAGGCCGCTTCCAAAGAATCACTCATATTTTCTTTGAGAATTGTTCCAGCTCCTCCGTGAATGACAATTCCGAAAATTTCTTCTTTTTTTATTGAATTTTCTGAAGCATTTAAGGTTTCGTTAGAAGATTTTTCTTCGTTTTTACACCCGAATAGAAGAAAAATAGCAAAAAAATATGTTAAAATTTTAACCATACTAATAGTTTTAAATATACGACCAATATACGTGAAATATATAACGTTTACTGTGCCTAAGCATCATTTTAAATTTTTAACGACAATGAAAAAATTGTTCTTTATCCGATAAAGTGCAACATTTTTTCGATTAAAAGCATTTTCGTGTCAATTTTTTTATATATTTGAATCGACATCAAGCCCCAAATCTGGTGTCCCCCAAATTATGAACCTACTAAAGAGCAACCTACTTGCAATGGCATTGCTATGCCTAGTCATCACCTCGTGTTCAAAAGAGGATTCCGTTGAAGTTGAAGCCGCTAAATATGATATTGATTTAGCTTTGGCTCAAAGAAACGACAGCCAAATGTCTTCTGAAATCCTAAGCCTAGTAAATGACCACCGTGCGTCAATAGGACTTTCCGCGCTTAAGATAGATACCCAATATGCCTCAGCTTTTGCCGTGGACCATACCGAATATATGATTGATAAAGAACAGATAAACCACGACAATTTCGGGTATCGCTCTGAAGGAATTAAGTATCACGACAACGCTGAAGTGGTTGGTGAAAACGTTGCGTATGGCTATGACACTGCAGAAGCCGTTGTAAATGCCTGGTTAAACAGCCCGGGGCATAAAGCAATCATTGAAGGCAATTATACACACACCGGTTTTGGAGTAATGAAATGCGCCAAAGGCCGTAGCTACTTTACTCAACTTTTTTATAGAAAGTAACCTCACATCCCTTTTTCTATTAGACCATTTTGCCGTATTTTTACGTAACAGTTAAAAATACGGCAATGGCTATTAAAAAACCTTTCAATTTAAATAAGTGGGTAGAAGAAAACCGCGACCTTCTAAAACCACCAGTTGGCAATAAAAATCTATACGTTGAATCTGACGACTATATTGTAATGATTGTCGCTGGTCCCAACGCTCGAAAGGATTATCACTACAACGAAACTGAAGAACTTTTCTATCAACTTGAGGGAAATATTCAAGTTGCAATTCAAGAAAATGGGGAGAAAAAAGTGATGGAACTTGGACCCGGCGATATGTATCTTCATCCCGGAAAAGTGCCGCACTCGCCTGGCCGAAGCACTGGTTCAATAGGTTTGGTTATTGAAAGAAAACGCACCGATCTTGATGGAAAGGACGGACTTCTTTGGTTTTGCGACAATTGTAACAATAAATTATATGAAGTTTACTTCCCGTTAAGCGATATTGAAACCGATTTTCTGAAACATTTCAAACATTTCTACGGAAGCAAGGAATTGCGAACTTGTAATAATTGTGGTACTGTGATGGAAGCCGACCCACGTTTCACACAAGATTAACACCGTATTTCCCAAACTGATACCGTTTCATTTTACTTTCTTCAGCGCATTGTGTACCTTTGCGCTTCATAAATTTTCAGAATAAAAAATCATTACTATATGCAAGCAACAACCACTAGCTTCGGGATTGAAGAAGCATTGGAAAAGTTAGGAATTAAAGATTTAAACCACGGAACTTCTACTGGAAACAAATGGTTTCCGGGAGGCGAAGAAATATCTTCGTATTCTCCAGTAGATGGGGCTTTAATTGGTAAAGTTACCACTACCACAAAAGAAGAATATGAGCAAGTAATAACTTCTGCCCAAAAAGCTTTCTTATCTTTTAGAGCAATGCCGGCTCCACAACGTGGAGAGATTGTGCGTCAATTTGGTAATAAACTTCGCGAATTGAAACAACCATTGGGAAAACTTGTCTCTTATGAAATGGGTAAATCTTTACAAGAAGGTTACGGCGAAGTTCAAGAAATGATTGACATCTGTGATTTCGCAGTTGGCTTATCCCGACAACTTAACGGTCAAACAATACCTTCTGAGCGTCCTGGCCACGTAATGCGCGAGCAATGGCACTCTCTTGGGATTGTTGGAATTATTTCAGCATTCAACTTTCCAGTAGCAGTTTGGGCTTGGAATACAGCATTAGCCTGGGTTTGTGGAGATGTATGTGTGTGGAAAGCAAGTGAAAAAGCACCTTTGTGCTCAGTAGCATGCCAAAACATTATTGCGGGTGTTTTAAAAGAAAATAATCTTCCCGAAGGCATTTCCTCCATCATCAACGGTGATTATAAAGTGGGCGAAATGATGACGACCGATACAAGAATTCCTTTAATTTCAGCAACAGGTTCTACAAGAATGGGACGTATTGTTGGCGCAAAGGTTGCAGAGCGTTTTGGAAAATCTTTATTGGAATTGGGCGGAAACAACGCTATCATCATTACACCAACAGCAGATTTAAAAGTAGTTGTTCCAGGCGCAGTATTTGGCGCCGTTGGAACTTGCGGGCAACGTTGCACTTCAACCCGAAGATTGATAATTCACGAAAGTGTTTATGATAAAGTTAGGGATGCAATTGTTGGTGCTTATGAGCAAATCGTTATTGGAAATCCACTTGATGAAAAAAATCACGTTGGGCCATTAATCGATAAAGATTCAGTTGATACTTATTTAAAAGCAATCGAAAAAGCTAAATCTGAAGGCGGAAAAGTACTCGTTGAAGGTGGCGTTTTAGAAGGTGAAGGCTATGAAAGTGGATGCTACGTAAAACCAGCAATCATTGAAGCTGAAAACAGTTTTGAAATCGTACAACACGAAACATTTGCTCCTATTTTATATTTATTGAAATACAGCGGTGACGTAGAAAATGCCATCGAAATGCAAAACGGCGTTGCACAAGGTTTATCATCTGCAATAATGACCAATGAATTAAAAGAGGCTGAAAAGTTCTTATCATTCGCAGGATCAGATTGCGGAATTGCAAATGTAAATATTGGGACTTCGGGAGCAGAAATTGGCGGTGCTTTCGGTGGCGAAAAAGAAACAGGTGGCGGCCGCGAGTCTGGTTCTGATGCTTGGAAAGTATATATGAGAAGACAAACCAATACTGTTAATTATAGTGATGAATTGCCATTAGCGCAGGGTATTAAGTTTGATTTANCTGGTTCTGATGCTTGGAAAGTATATATGAGAAGACAAACCAATACTGTTAATTATAGTGATGAATTGCCATTAGCGCAGGGTATTAAGTTTGATTTATAAAGGCCCCTAACCCCCGAAGGGGGAAATGTTGTGGGCATGAATTAAAAAACCTCACAGGTCTCAGAGACCTGTGAGGTTTTTTTTGGATTACAATCTCCTCCCCTTCGGGGAGGCTGGGAGGGGCTTACACTACCCCATTCGCCTCAACCCATTTAAAGCGGTTTGCATCCTGCGGAATTTTTATCCTTTCAGCAATTCGCATCATTCGCGATGGTAATTTTAAAAGATAATCTCTTGCTTTTTCAGCTTCATCGGTTAAGCCACTGATTTTTGAAATTTCCCAATGGGCATTCAATTTTTCAAGAATATCTATGTAATCAAATGTAGTATAAACGCCCAAACGCTGTGCTGCGTTACTGAAATCATCAAAAGCAGAAGCCATTTTTCCACCGCTTTGGCGAAGGTTTTGAGCAGGCATGATTATTTTTTTCTGCATCATGTCTTGAAATGCAATCATCATTTCACTGGCGTCGTATTCAAAAATGGTTTTTACAAATTCACGATAAGCCAAGTGGTGACGCATTTCATCGCCCGCAATAATATTGCACATTTTCGCAAGCATTTTATTGCCCTTTTTCTTTGCTATTTTTCCAACACGGTTGTGTGAAACATTGGTAGCCAATTCCTGAAAACTTGTGTAAATAAAGTTTCGATACGGATCGCGACCTGTTCCAACTTCAAAACCGTCGTTTATTAAATGCTGCGTAGTTTTTTCAACTTCTTTCATATTTACCCTTCCGGATAGATAGAGATATTTGTTCAAAGTATCGCCGTGGCGGTTTTCCTCTCCTGTCCAATGGCGAATCCATTTGCTCCAACCATTTCGGCCGTGTTGATCTACTCCTTCCATATCCATCAACCAACTTTCGTAGGTTGGCAACGCTTCCTCAGTAACCATATCGCCTACCAAAACAATCCAAAAATCATAACCTAGTTCTTTGGCTTCCTCACGGATTTGGATAACCTCATCCATATAATTTTCTTTTTGAAAATTGGGCAAAAGATCGGTTGGTTGCCAAATTTCATTAACTGGAATAAGATATTGATCAATATAACTGTCAATTTTCTTTTCAACAGTCTGCATTACTTCCAAACGGATATTTTTGAGTGCCATGGTATTATTTTAGAGGTAACTACAAAGATAGGGACTGTACAGCGAAATTTATTATAAAGAAGTATTAATTCCTGCCGTTTTCATTTGGGTATAATTTAAATACAGGCTCACTTTGCCAAATTTCTTTTGAATCTACGTCAAGCATAGAGATTTCTCCTTTGAAAGCGGCGCCGGTATCAACATTCCACACATTTGCGAAATTAGCGGGTTTATCAAAACCAACTCGGGTTACAGGCGTGTGACCGATATAGATTTCCTTGAAAAGCTTTAGCCGTTTTGGATATTTATCGTTTTCTTCTGAAATATTCGAATCCATTGCGCAGACCATTTCCCAAAGGGTTCGGTCCCAATAGACCAAGTTTGGGTAGTATTCGTTTTGCGGCCCGTGCTGATTGGTAAATCCCGCATGCAGATAAAGACGGTTTTCGGAATCGATGTGAAAATTCATCAAATTTTCATAAAACTGAAGATGCTTTTCCTTTTCTGCCTCGGAAATTTTTGAATAGTTTTTTACGCTACTTTCACCGCCCTGATTGAGCCACATAGGGTTTTTCTCTCCAAATTTCAAATATTTGTAAAGTAATTCGTCGTGGTTTCCGCGAATGAAAATACAATCATTTTTTTCAGAAAAATCAATTAAATACGAAACCACCTCGGCAGATTCGCTCCAGCCGTCCACATAATCGCCCACAAAAATATATCTTGTATCCTTCGGAAGATCTGCAGTTTCCAATACTTGTTTCAAGGCTCTAAAACCTCCGTGAATATCACCAATTACAACTGTTCTCATTAGGATGAAAATAAGTAAATAAGCGCAATTGCCAAAATTATAGCAAGCACCAAAAAGAAAATTTTCCAAAAAGAATACGGTCGTTCGCCCGAAATGACACCACTTTGTCCATTTACAAAAAAGTTATAGCGTTTGCCTTTAAATTTATAGGTGCTTATGTAAACCGGAAGCAGAATGTGCTTAAAAGTTTCTTCGGTCAGTTTCATTTTCATGGAAGAGACTTGTTGCGTATCTCCACCAATATCGCGCCGTACCCAACTATCTGCAATTTGTTCTGCAACTTTGTTACTTTCAGTATGTCCATCCAAAAGCGGAATTGTGTATTTTTCGGTAACGAAACCAGCCAAATAGGAATTGTCAAAAGGCTTTAACAATTGTAAATTCCATCGTGCAATCTTTTGCGGAATAACCCCTGTTTTTTGACCGGAAGCCTTTATTAATGTATCATCCACAAAACCCGAAACGCTACCTGAAGCTGGATACCAACGGGTTCTCCTTTCCTGGACGGTTCTTCTATTTTTGCCGCTTCCAACGGTTTTGGTAACATAATAATATTCCCCACGCTGTCCTGTATAATCTGCATAAAGTTGGGCGTCAAATGTCCAATAAGGTGCATATAAACCTCGTGTTTTTTCAGGATCTATGGCAGCTTTTTTAAGATTGTTGGGAGCAAACCAAAGGCCATCAACCCAAGTTTTAAAAATTTGATGCGCCTTTTTTTGATCAATCTGAAATGGCAAAACAGCCCCCGGAAGAATCCATTCCTCTTTATAAGCATCTTCAATAATTAAAGGCGAACCGCAATAAATACATGAAAGCGACTTGTAGTTTTCCTCAATATGCTGATTGGCGCCGCAATTTTTACAGTGAAGCATAATGATTTCCTCACTGTGTTTTTGAGAGCCCATCTTTTCGAGATAAGGCTTCAATTCCAATTCCTCAAAGCCATTTTCGGAAGGAGCAATAGTTTGTTTATAACCACAATAATCACACTTCAACTCCGTTGTTCCCGGAGAATACGTGAGTTCTGCGCCACAATTGACGCAGGATTTTTTGAGTTCAGATTTTTTGGGTGAAATTTCTTCCATGAAGTTATTCTTCCAAAGGAATTAGTATTTCAGAATTGTTTCAAAATCAATTATTGCGGTGGAAGTGGCGGTGGTGTATTTCCGCCCAAAAACGATTTCAATTCTTCAATTTGCTGAAGCGGTGTCCATTCTGCCAAACCGGCTTTCCAAACTAAAGTGTCTTTATTCACAGTTCTGCTCGCAAACAAAGATTGCAACTGCTCAAAACTCACCGGACCGGTCTGTGTGCCATTGACAGCGTAAAAATATTGGACTGCTGCAGGCATTGGTGGTGGCATCATGCCACCCTGTTGCTGTTGTTGCTGAGCTTGCTGTTGCCCCATTTGTGGATTCATCATGCCGCCCATTTGTTGCGCGAGTACGAAGCCCATGCCCATGCCCATTCCTGCTCCAGCTGTTCCACCTTCATTTGCAGCGGCAGCTTCAATGGCTTTTGCAGTTTTGAATTTGGTAAGTTTATCAAGATCCAACTTGTCGATTCGGCTGTATTCGAAGATTTCCTTTTTAAGATCTTCAGGCATGGAAACGTTTTCAATAAAGAATTTTTCCAAAGAAATTCCCACGCTGTTGAATTCTGGCTGCATCACTTCCTTACAGGTTTCGGAAAGTTCGGTAGTATTTGCAGCGTAAAGTTCTATTGGTAATTTCGCTTCACCAACAGTATCAGTAAATCGTGTGGCAATAAGACTTTTTAAATGTTCATTTATTTCGAAATTTGTGAAGTTATTGTCCGTTCCAACGATGTCAACTATAAATTTTCCAGCATCGTTAATTCTGAAGGCATAGGTTCCAAAAGCACGAATTTCTACCAAACCGAAACGGTCATCGCTCAAGGTTATCGGGTTTTTTGTTCCCCATTTTTCATCCGTAAAAAGATGGGTATTTACAAAATACACCTCCGCCTTAAAAGGGCTGTCAAAACCATACTTCCACCCTTTTAAGGTGGTTAAAATGGGAAGATTCTGCGTGTTCAGAGTATAAGTTCCAGGCTTAAAAACATCTGCCAATTGGCCTTCGTTTATAAAAACCGCGGTCTGCCCTTCGCGGACTATAAGTTTTGCGTTGTTTTTTATTTCGTTTTGGTAGCGTTCAAAACGGTGACAAATGGTGTCATCGGTATAATCCAGCCACTCGATGATGTCAATGAATTCATTGCTTAGTTTTTCTTTTATTTTGTCGAAGATGCCCATATTTTCATATTTATATTAATCAAGTTTAAAGATATAAAAATAGGTTGAAAACAAATTAATTATAACTCACCTTCCGCAAAATGCGCAGCGATTCCTTTGAAAGTTGATAGGCTTCGGCATCATAATCCCTTAAAAAATCTTTTGCCTCTTGTAATTTATCCTTCGCATCTTCAAAGCTATTTAGATAGCAAATGAGATAGGTTGAGGGAAGATTTCGCAAATCTTTTTCTTCGGAAGCGGTAAGCGGAATGTTCTTTTTCAGCTTTTCCAAAACTGCGTTGTTTGCGTTATATATATGGTAAAGGGTCTTTTTGTTGAACTGTGGCGGTTCAAAAATAAGCTTGGACTCCATATTATATGAGCCGTTTTCTTTGAAGTGAATTGTAACTTCTTCCAATGGATAATATTTGAATTGTTCGTTGAGGCCCAAATGCACATATTCCACAGTTTTGAAGTAATCATTTGTAAACTCAATACTTACTTCGTCCAATGCCGAATAAAATAGCCGAACCTGCTCGTTGATCAATTCAATATCAACACGGGAATAATACAAATTTTTCCTTGCCTTTTTAGGATTTCCTGCCCAACAGACTACAAATTGTTCCTTAAAAACTTTGTAATGGCTTTCCAAATCTTTGTGGCGATTGTTTATGAAATCCATCACGCCGTCCAGCGTGAGTTCAATATTGTTTTTGGCAGCATTTTCAATGGATTTTACGATTTCTGAATTCACATCTTTTATCTCAATATCAAAATCCTTCGGCATTGAAATACTGCCATCGCGTAGAAAAATGGAACCGCCCCAATATTTCCAAATGTTTTTGCGCAACGAAGTGATCAATCCATTGGGGCGAATGGTTACCAGCCCAACAACTTTGTCTGAAGGCAAATTAGGGAACGCCACGTTTTCATAAATAATGAGCGGAGCATTGGTAAGGTAGGCGTTTATAAGGTTTTGGATTTTGCTGTCGTCAAAAAAATCAACGCCAGTTATTTCATTGGTTTCGTCCTCAACGCCAATTACGATAAAGGAATTATTTGCCGGATTGCTGTTACTGAGCGCACAAATATGTTTTAAAAATTTCGCCTTTCCTTCTTTGGTGCCGAGATCTATTTTTCGCTTTTTATCATAGAAACTACTCTCGTCGTTATGGGCGAGGAGGTTTTTGATGAGAAGTCTTTTATTGATCATTTATTTTCAATGTCTGGTCGAGCGCAGTCGAGACCAATTTAAAAGAGAAATTCTAACTTTTAAGAAACCTCTCGACTGCGCTCGGGATGCATCTTAGTTTAATTTTTATTTACAATTGTCGAAGAAGCCTGGTCCAAACACATAACAGTCAAATCTGCAATATTAACATGCGGCGGACGCGTTACGGCGAACCAAATAATATCGGCAATATCTTCGGGTTTTAATGGCGTATAACCTTTATAGACTTTTTCGGCTCTTTCAGAATCACCCTTAAATCGCACTTCGCTGAATTCAGTCTTAACCAAGCCTGGATTTATGGCGCCAACTTTTATTCCCTTACCGTTCAAATCCAATCGCATGCCCTGGTTTATGGCGTCCACAGCATGTTTACTGGCGCAATATACGTTTCCTTTGGGGTAAATTTCCTTTCCGGCAGTGCTACCAATATTTATAATGTGGCCTCTTTTTCGCTCAATCATTTTTGGCAGAATAGTTTTGCTTACATAAAGTAAACCTTTCACATTAATGTCCAGCATGGCATCCCAATCCTCAATGCTACCTTCCTCAATAGTGTCCATTCCGTGGGCGTTACCGGCATTGTTTATTAAAATATCAATTTCTGAAAATTGCTGCGGAAGTGAGTTGATTGCCGAAAAAACTTCTTCTTTATTGCGGACATCAAAACGCAAAGTATGAACTTCGGTCGACGTTGAAAGCTCTTCCAACAATATTTTCAATCTATCTTCCCTTCTTCCGCAGAGAATTAATTTCAAACCATTTTTAGCGAAAAGTTTTGCAGTTGCCATCCCGATTCCCGAAGTTGCGCCTGTTATAAATGCAGTTTTGTTTTTCATAAATTATTTTTCTTAAAAGTACTACTTCTGAAATACTTCATAAAAGCATTTTTATAAATATTGAAATACTTTAAAAAGCTTGCCATCGCTAAGAAAAATTTAAATTTTCCTTTTTTTTATTTTAACCAATTGTTAACAGGCTTTTAATCAATAAATTTTCAATTTGCACCGTCTTTTTATAAAGGCTTTAAATTGAATCTAAATACGGTATGGAAAATACAAATTCGACCTTTGACATTGGGGCATTAAATGAAAAAATTGAAAGGGAAAGTGCTTTTGTAGATGTGCTTTCTATGGAAATGAATAAAGTAATAGTAGGCCAGAAACACATGGTAGAACGTCTTATGATTGGACTTTTGGGCCAAGGCCACATTCTTTTGGAAGGTGTTCCCGGACTTGCAAAAACCCTTGCCATAAATACACTTTCAAAAGCTGTTCACGGTAGTTTTAGCCGCATACAGTTTACTCCAGATTTACTTCCTGCAGATGTTGTGGGAACGATGATCTATAACATGAAGGCGAACGATTTCAGCATAAAAAAAGGACCGATCTTTGCCAACTTCGTTCTTGCGGACGAAATTAACCGTGCTCCCGCAAAAGTACAATCCGCACTTTTGGAGGCGATGCAAGAAAAGCAGGTTACCATTGGCGAAACCACTTTTACGCTCGACAAACCATTTTTGGTAATGGCAACCCAAAACCCGATAGAACAGGAAGGAACCTACCCATTGCCCGAAGCGCAGGTTGACCGTTTTATGCTGAAAACGGTTATAAAATATCCACAGATTGCCGAAGAGCAACTGATTATTCGCCAAAACTTAAAAGGCGCATACGATCAAGTAAATCCTGTAGCGACCATCGATCAAATTTTAAGAGCTCAAGCTGCCGTTCGTGAAGTTTATATGGATGAAAAGATTGAGAAATACATTCTCGATATCATCTTCGCCACAAGAACGCCAGAAAATTTTGGGCTTGCAGATTTAAAACCGCTTATCAATTTTGGTGCTTCCCCACGTGGAAGTATCAACCTTGCCATTGCCGCAAAATGTTACGCCTTTATCCGTCGTCGCGGTTATGTAGTGCCTGAAGATGTTCGCGCCGTAGTGCATGACGTACTTCGACATAGAATTGGTATTACATACGAAGCGGAGGCTGAAAACATTACTTCCGAAGACATTATCAACAAGATTGTAAACGTAATTGAAGTACCCTAAAAAGTTCAAAGTCTAAAGTTAAAAGTTGAAAGTTTTAGATGCTTTTAACCTGAAACTTCAAACCTGAAACCTGAAACTATCGCAGTGGATACCAAAGAACTTCTTAAAAAAGTACGTAAAATCGAGATCAAAACGCGGCGGTTGAGCGATCACGTGTTTGGTGGCGAGTATCACAGTACGTTTAAGGGTCGGGGGATGACGTTCAGCGAAGTGCGCCAATATCAGTTTGGCGATGATGTTCGGAATATTGATTGGAATGTTACCGCTCGCTACAACGAACCTTTCGTAAAAGTTTTTGAGGAAGAGCGCGAGCTTACGTTGATGTTGATGGTTGACATTAGCGGTTCCGAATTTTTCGGAACGCAGGAACAATTCAAAAATGAAATCATTACCGAAATTGCCGCAACACTCGCTTTTTCAGCAATGCAGAACAACGACAAAACGGGATTGATTCTTTTTTCAGATGAAATTGAACTTTACATTCCTCCGAAAAAGGGCAAGTCGCACGTACTTCGTATTATTCGTGAATTGATTGAGTTCAAGCCAAATAGTAACAAGACCGATATTGCCAACGCCTTGAAATTTTTAAGCAGCGTAATGAAGAAGAAAGCCATCGTTTTTGTGCTTTCAGACTTTATTGCAGACGGTTACCGCGACACTTTGAAAATTGCCGCCCGAAAACACGATGTAACTGGAATTCGGGTTTACGATAAAGCCGAAGAAACCATTCCAAACCTTGGAATGGTACAAATGCAAGATCAGGAAACTGGCGAACTTTTACTGGTAAACACAGGCTCCAAAAGCGTACGCAACCAATATTACAGTTACCATCGTGAACGTGTGGATTATTTCACCGAGTCATTTACAAAAAGCGGCGCAGGTGCTTTAAGCAGTAGAGTTGACGAAAGTTATGTGAAAAAATTATTGGGGTATTTTAAAAGACGTTAAAATAGATTTTAGACTTTAGATGTTAGATTTTAGATTAAATAGAAATCAAAAAATAGGAAATTCAAAATTTCTCAGAAACCACTATTTTCTAGTTTCTCTATTCTCTATTCTATTTTCTTTTTCCTCTTTTTCACAAGTAAATTCCTCAATCGATTCCACAAAAATTAAAATCGGTGAAGAAATTCTTTACACAATAAACGTACAAGCAGATTCCACCGATGTCGTGGTTTTTCCTGAAGAGCAAACTTTTGCGCCTTTGGAAATGATTGAATCCTATAAAACGGATACCACTTTCGAAGCTTCAAAAATCCGTCTCATCAAAAAATACGGCTTAACGCAGTTTGATAGCGGAAAATACACCATTCCCTCGCAGCGAATTTTCATTAACAACAAACCATTTTTGACCGATTCCATAAAGGTTATAGTGGCGGACGTCCCCGTTGATACGACCAAACAGAAAATGTTCGACATAAAACCAGCGATGGAAGTGAAAAGCCCCCCGTTTGATTGGTTATCGCTTTTGTATTGGCTGGTGCCAATTTTGCTGATTATTGGAATCGCCATTTATCTCTTCCGAAGAAAAAAACGAAAAGACGCCGCCGAAAAGCAATTGCCGCCTTATGAAGAAGCAATCGTTGCATTGAAAACATTGGACAATAGTCAGCTTTTAAAAGAAAACAAAAGCAAGGAATATTATAGTAGTCTCACCGAAATCGTAAAACGCTATTTGGATCGCGAAGTGGACGAAGCCGCTTTGGAAAGCACCAGCGACGAGCTAATCACGCGATTGATGATGCACAAAGATGCTGGAAGTTTCGATTTTGATCTGGAAACAATTCGAAAACTGGATTCAATTTTCAAACGTGCCGATTTGGTGAAATTCGCAAAAATGAACCAAGAATCCGGGCAAGCCGAAGTTGATAGAAAAACAATTGAGGAAATCATCAACGAAACGCATGAAGCCGTTCCCGAACCTACTGAGGAGGAACTTTTGGCAAATCAGGAATACCTTGAAAAACTTCAGAAAAAACGCCAACGCAGAAAATGGGTTTTGGGAATCTCGGGCGTGCTTGCCGCAGTTGTATTGGCAGGGGTTATTTATGGAGCAGTTACAGGTTTCGACAATTTAAAAGACAAGGTTTTAGGAAACGACCTCCGCGAACTTTCAGAAGGAAGATGGATAAATAGTGAGTACGGAAATCCCGCAGTAATTTTGGAAACCCCCGAAGTGCTCGTCCGTGCGGAAGCCCCAATTACAAATGCCGATAAAAGTGCGGTGATGGGAAGGGATTTCTTCATCTATGGCGAAATGAATTCCCCGCTTTACATTATGGTTTCAACCACACAGTTCAGCCAAAAACAGAACATTGCCCTGGAAACGGCACTCGATGCTGTTTTGGACGACCTCGAACAAAGTGGCGCGAAAAACCTAATTGTAAAACGCGACGATTTTGAAACCGAAAAAGGAATAAAAGGTTTAAAGGCTTACGGTGAATTCAACGTACAGGTTTCAGATACTAAAGTTTTGAAAAAGAAAAGCACTTATGAATTATTGCTTTTCGCACAGAAAAATGGCCTCCAGGAGGTTTTGATAGTCTATCAAGATGACGGCAAGTACGCCGAAGAAATATTAAAAAGAATTGAAGCTTCCATAGAGCTTGAAATAGCAGCAAAAGATGGGCAGTAATTTCGAATTTGTAAATCCACAGTTTTTCTGGTTGTTACTTATACTTCCAATGCTCGTGCTATGGTATTTATGGAAACGGAAACAGCAAACCGCTTCTCTAAAAATTTCAAGCATTAGCGGTTTTAAATCTGGGAAAAACTGGTTGGCTCGATTAAAACCTTTGCTTTTTGTGCTTCGCATTTTGGCGCTTTCGGCTTTGATTGTTGCGATGGCTCGCCCAAGAACCGTTGACGAATCCACCAAAACAAAAACCACGCGAGGGATTGATATCGTAATGGCTATAGACGTTTCGGCAAGTATGCTGGCGCGCGATTTAAAGCCAAACCGTTTGGAAGCATTGAAAACAGTAGCTGCACGTTTTATAAACGGCCGTCCGAATGATAGAATTGGTTTGGTAGAATATGCCGGCGAAAGCTATACGCGAACGCCCTTGACGAGCGATAAAACCATTGTGCTTTCATCATTAAAAAATATAGCTTACAATACGACTATTGAAGGTGGAACCGCAATAGGTTCGGGTCTGGCAACAGCGGTAAACCGTTTAAAAGAAAGCCGCGCAAAAAGCAAAGTGATTATTTTGTTGACGGACGGGGTAAACAACTCAGGATTTATTGATCCAAAAATTGCAAGCGAGCTTGCTGTGGAATTTGGCATAAAAGTGTACACAATCGGTTTGGGAAGCAACGGAATGGCGATGTCGCCTATCGGTATCCGTCCCGATGGCGGTTTTCAATACGGAAATGTACAAGTAGAAATTGACGAAGCATTGCTAAAAGAAATTGCTGAAAAAACTGGCGGCCAGTATTTCCGGGCAACGAGCACTACCAAACTGGAGCAGATTTACGAAGAAATCAACAAACTGGAAAAAACCGATATTGAAGAATTCAAATACACAAATTATAACGAAATGTTCCGTCCATGGGCCATTTTCGCCTTGATTTTAATTTGCTTTGAGTTTTTGTTACGAACAACAGTATTTAAAGGATTTATTTAAAAATGTACCAATTAGAACAACCCATATATTTCTACATTCTCTTCGCCATTCCGGTGATAGTAGTGGTTTTTCTATTGCTTTTGGTTTGGAAAAAAACAATTCAGAAACGGTTTGTCGATAAGGAATTGCTTAAAAAATTAAGTCCAAACCGTTCGCTTTTCAAATCTATTTTAAAAGTTTTGGTGCTTTGTTTGGCCATTGCCTGTTTAAGTTTTGCTTTGGTAAATCCAAAGATTGGAACCAAGCTTGAAACCGTCAAAAGGGAAGGTGTAGATATTGTTTTCGCATTGGACGTTTCAAAAAGTATGTTGGCAGAAGACATTGCGCCAAACCGTCTTGAAAAATCAAAACAGCTCATTACGCAAATAATCAACGGTCTGGCAGGCGATAGAATTGGCATCATAGGCTACGCCGGAAGCGCTTTTCCGCAAGTTCCCATTACTTCAGATTTTTCTTCCGCAAAACTGTTTTTGAGCGGCATGAACACAGATATGGTTTCTTCGCAAGGAACCGCCATTACGCAAGCCATTGAATTGGCGCAGACTTTTTATGACGACGAAGAGCAAACCAATCGTGTACTTTTCCTAATTTCTGATGGAGAGGATCACGAAGGCAATGTTTCTGAAATAGCTGAAGACGCTGCTGAAAAAGGAATCCGCATTTTTACCATCGGCGTGGGAACTGCGGAGGGCGGTCCAATTCCTATTAAAGAAAACGGCGTGCTGCAATATTACAAACGCGACCAAAATAACGAGCAGGTTATCACCCGATTAGGTGAAGAAACTCTTAAAGAGATTGCTAATACCGCTAATGGTGAGTATATTGACGGCTCAAATACAAAAGTGGTTGTTGAACAAGTAAAAGCCATTCTGAATGGAATGGATAAAAAAGAATTTGAGGCCAAGCAATTTACGGATTTTAAGGATCAATTCCAGTGGTTTTTGGCTGGGGCATTGTTTTTGCTAGTTTTAGATGTGTTCTTTTTGGAACGGCAAACAGCCTGGCTCAAAAAGTTGAATTTGTTTAATGAAAAGGAAAAACAATAAAATGATGTTTGCAGATAGAAGGTTTTTTCAAAATAAAAGTACGCGAAGAATTGGAATGGTTCTTTGTGCTGTCATTTTTTCAATTAATTCATTTGCACAGCCCCAAAATAAGGAACAAGAAAAAGAACTGAAGGCTGCTCAGAATTATTTAAGTGAGGCCCAGCAAGCGCTTCAAAAAGATAAATTTCCCGAAGCAGAAGCAGATTACCGAAAAGCGATCTCCCTGAACCCAAAAAGCGAAACTGCAAAGTACAATCTGGGCACCGCTTACTACGGAAAAGAAAAGAACGCCGAGGCCATGCTTCGTTTTAAACAAGCAGCAACTACTGCCAACAGTAAAGCCGAAAAACACAAAGCCTTCCACAATCTCGGGAATACGTATATGAACGAAAAAAAATATACCGAAGCTGTGGAAGCGTATAAAAATGCACTTCGCAACAATCCAAATGATGATGAAACGCGGTATAATTTAGCATTGGCGAAGGATATGTTAGAAAAAAATCCGCCACCGCCCCAAGACGATAATAAGGACGACAAAGACCAAAACAAGGAGAACCAAGACCAGGATAAAAAAGACCAACAGGACCAGGACAATAAAAATAACGAGGGCGACAAAGGCGACGAGAAAGACGAAAAGGACAAAGGCCAAGGCAAACCCGATGAGCCAAAAGACGAAGCGGGCGACAAGCCGCAACAGCAACAACCAGTTCCCGGACAACTTTCACCACAACAAGTGAAAAGTTTGCTGGAAGCTATGAACAACGAAGAGAAAAAAACCCAGGATAAGATAAATGCCGAAAAACAGAAGGGCGCAAAAGTGAGAACGGATAAAGATTGGTAGATTATGAAGATGAAAAGTTTTTTATTCCTTTTAGGATTTGTACTGTGCAGCATTGCTGCAACAGCACAGGTTCAGTTTGATGCCAAGGTCAGCAAAAAAAGACTTGGAATAAACGAGCGTTTGCGGATAGATTTTGAAATGAACCAGGATGGCGACAATTTTAGACCACCAAGTTTTGATGGTTTCCGCGTAGTTGGTGGGCCAAATCAATCCATCAGTAATTCGTGGATAAACGGCAAACGAAGTTTTTCAAAAACGTATTCCTATTTTTTAGCACCGCAAACCCGCGGTAAAATTACCATTGCCCAAGCCACAATTGAAATAGAAGGTGAAATCTATAAAACCCTTCCCGTTGAGGTGGAAGTGACCGCCGCGGTGGAAGTGCCAAAAGACGGCAACAATGCAGATTATGTAGCCAGTGAAAATGTGCATTTGGTTGCAGAAGTTTCAAACGCCAATCCGTATTTGAACGAAGCACTTACAGTTACATACAAATTATATGTTTCACACGACGTAAGTATTACTAGTCAATGGCGCGAGATTGACACCCCAAAATATGCAGACTTTTGGAGCCAGAATATTGACAATCAAAACAATTTTAAAGTTTACGAGGGCAAATACAACGGAGAAGACTATCGTTATGTGGTTTTAAGAACTACAGTGCTTTATCCACAAAAAACTGGAGAATTGGAAATAGAGCCTCTTACTCTGGATATTCCAATCGACGTTCAGGGCAACCGACGTGATATTTTTGGCAGACGGGTTATGGAACGTGTCAATAAAACAATTTCGGCAGGAAAACGTACTATTGATGTAAAACCGCTTCCATTGGAAGGAAAACCCGATGGTTTCAATGGTGCTGTGGGCGATTTCACTTTTGATGTGAACACTAATAAAACCCAACTAAACGCTAACGAATCTTTACAATTGGATGTAAAAGTTTCAGGCAAAGGAAATTTGAAATTGTTCACACTTCCCGCGGTAAAACTTCCTAATACTTTAGAAGTCTATGAACCCGAACATAACGAAAACGTAAATACGACCATCGGTGGAATGTCAGGCAACATAACTGATTCCTATACTATTGTTCCGCAATTTAAAGGAACATATCCTGTGAATCCAATCACGTTTTCATTCTTCGATCCAAAGACCGAAAAATATAGAACCATTACTTCAAAAGAATTTACGATTGAAGTTGAAAATGGGCCCATAAGTTCGGCAAATCCAATTGCAAATTCCAACGATGCAAAAAAGCAAGTTGTTCTCTCAAAAGACAATTTTAAGTATATAAAACTAGATGCTAACCTAGAGCCGATTGCACAGAAAAATTTCTTTAAATCCCCATTATTTTGGTCGCTTTTGGGCGGTCCATTTTTGTTAATTCCGCTGTTTATTCTTGCGGGGAAAAAGCGAAAGCAACGTATGGACGATGTGGAAGGAAACAAACTGCGTCGTGCAAATAAACTTGCCAAAAAATACCTTTCCGAAGCAAAACGGAACATTCAAAACCCCATTGCATTTTATGAAGCTTTGGAGCGTGCGCTTCACAATTATTTGAAAGCAAAGCTGAATATTGAGACTTCTGAAATGGAAAAGGGCCTTATTTCAAAAATGTTGCTTGAACGAAATGTGGAAGCACCAACGGTAGAGCGTTTTATCAGTTTGTTAAAAAGCTGTGAATTTGCCCGATATGCCTCCTCTTCAACGGCTTCTGTACAACAGGATTATGGCAAAGCGGTGGAAGTGATTTCAAACATTGACAAACAAATACAGTAAAAATTGAGGACGATGAAAAAGCTGCTGTACACACTAATTTTACTTCTTTCTTTCTCTGGTATTGGACAAAATGAAAAACTTTTTGAACAAGGAAAAGAGCTTTATAAGAACGGAAAATACCAACAGGCAATCAACGCCTGGAAGCAAATTTTGGACAAAGGGGAGCATTCTGCGGAGCTTTATTTCAACTTGGGTAATGCGCAGTATAAACTAAATCACATTGGCCCGAGTGTTTATTATTATGAAAAAGCGCTTCAGCTTTCACCGAATGACCAAGACATAAAAAACAACCTTGCTTTTGCCGAAAATGCAAGGATTGATTCAATAGAACCTTTGCCACAAACGGTCTTTTCGAAATGGTACAAAAGCATTGCTGGCTTTTTTACTTTTGATGGCTGGGCAATCGCGGCAATTGTTTTTTCAATCTTTTTTGTTGCGCTGTTCCTCTTTTATTACTTTGCTTTTTCCGAAAGAAGAAAACGCTTGCTTTTTGTGGGCTCCATGTTTGCAGGTTTTTTATTAATCGCTTCGTTGACAATGGCTTTTCTGTCTTACGGTGATTATTCAAAAAATCAACCCGCTATTATTTTTGCAAGCGAAATAGAGGTTAAAACGGAACCAACAATGGGCAGCAATGTAGCCTTCACGCTACACGAAGGAACAAAAGTCCAGATTTTGGCACAGGACGGAAACTGGTTTCGCATCAGTTTGGCCGATGGAAAAGACGGTTGGATTCCTGCTTCAGACTTAAAACAGCTTTAGAATTAATATTTAGTTAACAGGATTTTAGCCAAATTCTGCTATTTTTGCTTTTCTTAAAAAAAACACGCTTGCGGTTAACCAGTATTTTATTGTTGCTCGTCTTTACAAGTTTTCTTGTAACGCCAGCCATTATAAGCCTTTCTGGTAATCAGGCTGATGTTTCTACATTTTTTTCAATGAACGAGGAAGAAAATTCGAACAAAATGCCCAAGCCCAATTTCGTTTTCGATATTGAAAAGTTACATTCCAATTGTGAAAGCTTAGAATTTCTGAAAAAACATAAAAACCGAGATGGTTTTCAAATAGACAGATACTCAAACGTCTTTCTAGACGTAGTATCGCCTCCTCCCCGAAAAGCTTAGTCTTTTCCCACAATACCTTTTTAATCTATTTCCCAGAAATAGTTCCGTTGCATTTGCAATCTGGAAAGATGTGCCAATTTTATTGGCTTTGGGAACAATTCATATAATTTCAGTATAAAAAATAATCATATTATGAAAGCACATACATTTGAAACCCAGGCAACCATGACCCCTGAAAAAGCCCTTCAATATTTAAAGGAAGGTAACATTCGATTTCAGAATAACCTAAAGGCGAATCGAAACCTATTGGAACAAGTAAATGATACTAGCGACGGTCAGTTTCCGTTTGCCACAATATTAAGTTGTATAGATTCTCGAGTTTCTGCAGAATTGGTTTTTGACCAAGGTCTTGGCGATATTTTCAGCGTGCGGATAGCAGGCAATTTTATAAATGAAGACATCTTGGGAAGTTTGGAATTTGCCTGTAAACTGGCCGGTTCCAAAATTGTTTTGGTATTGGGCCACACCGCCTGCGGGGCAATAAAAGGAGCTTGCGATGATGCAAAAATGGGCAATTTGACGGCGATGATAAGCAAAATTAAACCTGCTGTAGAAGCTGTGGAAGAACCTAAAGATGAAAGTCTGAGAAATTCTAAAAATAGTGAGTTTGTAGATACCGTTTCTGAAACAAATGTTCATATGGCCATTGCAAATATCCGCTCCATGAGTCCCATTTTAAAAGAGATGGAAGACAATAATGAAATACAGATTTATGGTGGCATGTATGATATTAATACAGGTGAAGTAAACTTTTTTCACGAATAAAACCAGTTAAAACATGAAAAACATATTTACAAATTTAAGAGGTAATCTTTTCGGTGGAATAACCGCCGGAATTGTTGCTCTGCCCCTAGCACTTGCATTTGGTGTCCAATCGGGACTTGGGCCCGATGCCGGATTATACGGTGCTATCTTTATAGGTTTCTTTGCTTCACTATTCGGTGGAACAAACACCCAGATTTCTGGACCTACAGCGCCCATGACGGCCGTTTCCATGGTTGTTATTGCGGGTATAATTGCTTCACACAATGGTAGCGTAGAACAAGCCTTACCATATATTTTATTGGTTTTTTTACTGGCTGGATTAATGCAAATTTTGCTGGGCGTCACAGGAGTGGGAAAATATATAAAATACATTCCCTATCCCGTGGTTTCAGGTTTTATGACGGCCATCGGAGTAATTATTTTAATTACTCAGCTTTTGCCGGTTTTGGGTTATTATACCGAAGACGATACCGCATTCATCGAAAGTTTTAAGCCCCAGGCTGAAGAGGCAATAATGACCAATATTTTGAGTGATGAAGCGGGTGAAGGGATTTTGGTCCTTGAGGATTTTGAGGAAACCATTAGTCGTTCCGAACAGATTTCAGAAGAAGAGATTCTTCAGGAAGCAAAAGTGCTTGCAAAATCTGAAACATCAGGAGTTGCCGGTGCTATAAAAGCTTTGCCCAGAGCAATCGCTAATATTAATTGGTTGGAATTCATTCTCGCTTCACTAACCATTTTTATTATTTACGGGTTCAAAAAAGTAACCACTAAAGTTCCAAGTACATTGGTGGCATTACTGCTTGTATCGGTTGGTGCATATTTTCTGAAATTAAATTATCAGCCTATTGACCAGATTCCGGGTGGTTTCCCTATTCCGAATTTGAATATTTTTACAGAATTCCAATTTGGACAGATTTCACCCTATATTTTTACAGCGCTAACTTTAGCGTTTTTAGGTGCTATTGACTCCCTCTTAACCTCCGTGGTAGCAGATAATATGACAAAAACCAAACACAACCCAAACAAAGAATTGTTGGGCCAAGGTATTGGTAACAGTGTCGCTGCAATTTTTGGCGGAATACCTGGAGCAGGAGCGACGATCCGTACGGTTGTAAACATTAAATCTGGAGGTACAACCAAACTTTCTGGGATGATTGCCGCTGTGCTATTGCTTGTGATTTTATTGGCTTTAGGCCCGGTAGCATCACAGATTCCTGCAGCCGTACTTGCGGGAATTTTGATAACCGTTGGTATAGGCGTAATGGATTATAAAGGACTGAAAGCAATCCCTAAAATGCAGAAAGCTGAAGTTACTATTATGATTGTGGTACTATTGCTTTCCGTATTTTGGAATCTTGTTTATGCAGTAGGAATAGGATTGGTTTTGGCTGCTATCATTTTTATGAAGAAAATTGGAGACCTTACAGCCGATCAGTCTAAAGTTGTTCCTTTAGCAAATGCTGACGAACTTACCCTGGCTTGGAGCGATGAATTGAATTTTCCAGAAAAACTGAAAGAAGAAGTATTCATAAAACGTTTGGAAGGGCCCTTGTTTTTTGGTTATACTTCAGATTTTCAACAGTTGGCAAATCAAATTCCCGATACGGCAACCCATGTAATTATACGAATGGGAAAAACTCCTTATATAGACCAATCAGGGCTTTATGCGCTGGAAGAAGTGTTAATGAACATCACCAAAAAAGGTATTACGCCTATTTTTGAAGATCTTCCGGCACAGCCCCGTGTAATGATGGAAAGAATTGATATTATTCCAGACTTAGTACCGAAGGAACTTATTTTCAGCGACTTTAAAGAAGCTGTAAAATACGCACGCAATAATATAAAAAATGTAGTGTAAGCTATTTTATTGCTCTGCAGGAAGCCCCGTTTCATCGGGGTTTTCTTTTGGGGTAATTTCAGAATCTTCAATGTTTAAATTGTCAACTTCCTCCATTATTGTGGGCAATACCGCCGGAGCAATGGCCGCAACCGGTGTGTAGAAAAGCGATGATTCCCGCTTTTCTTCGGTAAGGATTCTATAATTTTCTGAAGCATTTACAAACATAAAAATTACACTTATTAAAAAAGCAAACTTCAATACGTTGAAAACTCCACCCAACAGCTTATTGAAAATTCCCAACATCGCAAAATCCGCAACTTTGGTTAGAAGTCTTCCCAATAAACTAAAAAGGAACATTACTAAGAAAAAGGTAATTAAAAATGATGCTATTCTCGTTAAATCTGCACTCCAATCAAACCATTTTTCAACATAAACCCTTACATAATCAGAAAAGTACATAGCGCAGTAAACACCGACCACCAAACCTATTAATGATGCGAGCGAGCGCAGCAATCCTTTTTTAAAACCTACAAAAAAAGCGATGATAAAAATTATCCCGAGTACAATGTCTATTGTGTTCATTAACTGAAAATTTTCCTAAATATAGCACTTTCTGAATTGACAATTTATTTTAAAATTCCAAGGATGGCTTTTGGAATTTGAAGTTTGCTATTTGGAAATTGAAAGCCGTATCTTTGCAAACTAATTTTTTTCAAAAAATGGCACGCGACGAACAATTAAAGGAACGATGGGAAGCAGTAGTAAAAATGCTGGGCGCCCGTTTTGCAGATGACCAAGTTTTGGATTTGGACGCCATCATCTATTTAATAGGCGTTCAAGAGCTGGGCCAACTGCACCGGAAATTTAAAAAAGACGAAAAGCTAAACCTGATGCACATTGCCATTTGCCGCCTTTTGGAGCCTTACGGGTATTATCAGTTTGATTATTACGACGAGGAGGGGTGGCCGCATTACACCGTTTTGGAACAATTACCCCCGCTAAAAGCTGGCGAACAAAGCGTTTTAATGAAGGAGGCTATTGTGCAGTATTTTTGGGAGAAAAAAGTGATAAACTAAAATATTTTAGAGAAGATTTTGTAATGATAGAAACAATAAAAAACCACATAGCCGAGGTACAAGCCTTTTCTTCAACCAATAAAGAAGAAATAGAAAACTTTCGCATAAAATATTTAGGCAAAAAAGGGGTGTTGAATGACTTTTTCGCCGAATTCAAAAACGTGCCCAACGAGCAGAAAAAAGAGTTTGGACAGGTTATAAACACACTTAAAAACGCAGCGCAGGAAAAAGTAGATTCGCTTAAGGATGCTATTGAAAACAACTCAGAATCCAAAAGCGTTTACGGCGATCTTTCCCGTCCGGGCGAAGTGGTTCCGTTGGGCTCGCGCCACCCTATTTCCATCGTAAAAAACAAAATTATCGACATATTTTTACGAATAGGTTTCAACGTTTCCGAAGGGCCCGAAATTGAAGACGACTGGCATAATTTCACCGCATTGAATCTACCCGAATATCATCCTGCGCGCGATATGCAGGATACCTTTTTCATCCAAACCAACCCCGATGTTTTGTTGCGTACGCACACTTCTTCGGTACAGGTTCGGTATATGGAAAACAACAAACCGCCCATTCGTACCATTTCGCCGGGTCGTGTGTATAGAAATGAAGCCATTTCAGCGCGCTCACACTGCTTTTTCCACCAAGTGGAAGGTTTGTATGTAGATAAAGGCGTAAGCTTCGCAGACTTGAAGCAGACGTTGCAATATTTCACTACTGAAATGTTCGGAAAATCAAAAATCCGTCTTCGCCCTTCCTATTTTCCGTTTACCGAACCAAGCGCCGAAGTTGATGTTTACTGGGGGCTGGAAACCGAAGCAGATTACAGAATCACCAAAGGAACCGGCTGGCTGGAAATTGGCGGTTGCGGAATGGTAGATCCAAACGTGCTTAAAAACTGTGGTATCGATCCCGAGGAATATTCAGGTTTTGCGTTTGGCGTTGGTATTGACCGTATCGCGATGTTATTGCACCAAATTCCAGACATTAGAATGTTTAGCGAAAACGACGTTCGCTTTTTGGAACAATTTAAAAGTGTGCTTTAAAAAAGACGTAAGACCTCTGCGCTTAAGACATAAGATTTAAATAAAACATTATGAAAAAATACCTTGTTATTGCTCTTTTGGTAATTGTTGCCGCTGTAGTAGCGTACCTTACTTTTGTGATTGCAGCACTAAAAATTGTAATAGGGACTATTTTGCTTGGCGTTTCGGCAATTGCACTTTTAGCAGTTTGGATTATGTGGAAAATTGAAGATTGATTATGCGAAAAGATATTGAAATACCCAAAGCTGAAAACGTGTATATTGTTGCCGTAAAGGAATGGGACAAAGAATTTACCGAACAACAATGGAACATCTATTTGATAAACAATCGAACAGATGAAATCACCACGGTTTTGGTAATGTCGCGCGGAAAAAGCGAAGACAAAAAAACTTCAACTTTACGCCATGGATTGGGAAATATAAAGCCGAAAACCGTTGCAAAAGTTGAATTTATTCCTACCGAGGTTTTGGGTTTTACCAACGAATATTTGCTCACTTTTTTTGCTGAAAACAAACTTTTTGAACGCAGATTCATTTTTGAACCAAATAGTATTTCAGAAGAAAAAGTGGTTTCGCTTCCAGTTTTGGATAGTGAAGGAATTTTTGCAAAATAATTTTTTTGGTGATGCTAAAAGTTGAAATCGATTCCTTTTCCTATTCTGAAAAAATCATTTTAAAGGATATACAGTTCAAACTAAAACCCGGCGAGCATCTCAGTATTCTTGGCGAAAGTGGCTGCGGAAAATCCACCCTTTTACATCTTGTTTACGGCTTGCTCCATTTAGAAAATGGCACTATTTTTTACAACGAAAATAAATTGCTCGGTCCAACAAAAACCCTCGTTCCCGGCGAACCTTTTATGAAACTCGTTGCTCAGGAATTCAACATTATGCCGTTTACTACTGTTGCTGAAAATTTGGGTTCGCACCTTTCTGGTTTGGATGGAGAAAAGGATGAAAGAAGAATTGACGAACTGTTGGAGGTTGTTGAAATGGAAGCCTTCAAAAATACGATGGTGAAAAACCTCAGCGGTGGACAAAAACAGCGCGTGGCCTTGGCAAAAGCGTTGGCAAACGAACCCGAAATCCTTTTGCTGGACGAGCCTTTCAGCAATATTGATGTTTTCAGAAAAAATAAATTACAGCGAAAAATTTTCAATTATCTAAAAGAGAAAAGCATCAGTTGCATCACCGCTACCCACGACAGCGATGAAGCTTTGGCTTTTTCAGACCAAATTTTAATGTTGAAAAACGGTACCGAAGAACTATACGGAACTCCGGAAATCATTTACAAAAAAGTTTCTACGGAATATCAAGCTGGCTTTTTCGGCGAAGCGAACTTACTTCCTAAAAATCTTTTTTCTTCTGAAAAAGCTTTCGAAGAAACCATCATTTTTCCACATCAAATTAAAATTTCCGAAAAAAAAACACCGTTTGAAGTAACCGTGAAAAAAAGCTATTTCAAAGGAAATTACTATTTGATTGAAGCAAATTTTAGTGATAAAACCATTTTCTTCAACCATTCAATTCTCTTGGAAAAAGGTGAAAATTATTATTTGAAAATTTCAGAAAAAGATTAAACCACAACGATCATTTTCCCTTTATTCTTCCCATCAAACAGGTTTATAAACGCTTTTGGAATGTTTTCAAAACCTTCAACAACAGTTTCTAAATAACTTAGTTTATCTTTTTCCATCCATGCGGCCAATTGCTTTTGGGCGGGACCAAAGTCCTTTACAAAATCGCGTACGGTAAAGCCTTGCATTAAAATACTGTTTTTTATGAGCGTTGTTTCCACCCGCGGACCTGTAGGTGTTTCCGTTTTATTGTAGAGTGAAATAGCGCCGCAGTTTATTACTCTTCCGTATTTGTTCATATTATCAAGCGCAGCATCCAAAATTTCACCGCCCACATTGTCAAAATAAACATCCACACCGTCGGGACAAGCTTCCGCGATTGCCTTTTTCATATTTTCAGTAGTTTTATAATTGATGGCGGCATCAAAACCAAACTTTTCTTGAATACGGTCAATTTTTTCCTCACTTCCTGCAATTCCCACAACGCGGCAGCCTTTTATTTTCCCTATCTGGCCGGCAACGCTTCCAACCGCACCCGCGGCCCCGGAAACTAAAAGGGTTTCACCTTTTTGGGGTTTTCCTATTTTATCCAAACCTAAATATGCGGTTAGTCCGGTTAGTCCTAAAATGCCCAAATAGGCTTTTAGTGGGGCTTTTTCATTATCAACCTTGTTTAGCCCATTCCCGTTTGAAACTTGAAATTGTTTCCATTGAAGCATTCCGTTTACGAAATCTCCTTTTTCAAAATTTTTGTTATTAGATTCAATAACTTCAGCGATAATGCCAGATTCAAGAGGCTTTCCAATTTCAAAAGGTTCTATATATGATTTTTCATCGCGCATCCGTCCACGCAAATACGGATCTACTGAAACATATTTAGTTTTTAACAGTATCTCGCCTTCCTTTGGTTTTGGTTTTTCTTCTTTGGTAAATTCAAAATCTTCAAGCGAGGGACGTCCTTTTGGGCGGTTTTTTAAAAGAATTACTTTGTTCATTGTTCCTGTTTTTATTTCAGTTTTATAAAATTAAATTTTAAAAGTACAACCGCCACAACACAGCTATTTATTTAATAAAAGTATAACAGAGTTATATTTCTGATAAGATTAACGAACTTAGCTTTTCAGCGCAATATCTTTGCAATTTCTGAAACCAAATGCTTTTGAAATTTTTAAAAAATAATATCGCTGACATTTTTAAAGACCTGTCGGAATATTTTAAAAGTACCGATTTTTCTAAAGCTATACTTTTGGGAATTGCACTTACGCTTCCCATAATTGCAGGCATAAAATTAGACGCACTTCAAATTGGTATCACGATTACGGTTGGAGCGCTTCTCGCCTCTCCCAGCGATGTAAGCGGCAGTATTCGCAATAAAGTCACCGGAATTTTGTTAGCAACGCTATTGGCCATGATGGTCAGTTTGATAGGGGGTTATCTTCACCTTTCCCTTTGGTTGCTTTTTCCTGTTTTAGGGGTGTTAATGTTTGGTATTTCCTATATTTCAATTTATGGTTTTCGGGCGTCGCTTATCAGTTTTTCGGGGCTTTTTGCGCTGGTGCTAAGTTTTTCTAATGTTTCCGGAGGAATGGAACCCTATTATAGAATGCTACTTATTGGTCTTGGCGGTCTTTGGTATGCACTACTGGTATTATTGTGGCACTATATCTTTCCGAAAGCTCCAACGGAATATTATCTTTCAAAAACGATAAAACTAACCGCAGATTATTTAAGAACGCGAGGCGAATTGGTGGCCGAAACCACAGACAGAACCGCTCTTTTAAAAAAATTACTAAGCATACAAACAGAGCTCACGGCCATTCACGAAACCTTGCGCGATATTTTAATTGAAAGCAGAACAGGTTCGGGAAAAAGTAATTATGAAGGGAAACGTCTGCTTATTTTTGTACAATTGGTAGATATGCTGGAACTGGCAATGGCAAACCCCGTTAACTATTCAAAAACCGACGATTTTTTTAAAAGGAAACCTGAGCAATTGGCAGATTTTCAAGGACTGTTATTTGCGATGAGCAATAGGATGAATGCCATAGCCGCAAATATTTCGACCCCAAAAAAGCTTCGGAATAATAGTAATATAGAGGAATTCCAGAAAAAGATTAAGCGTGATATTGCTGAATATTCTTCCGCTTCCAAAAAAACTTTTGATGAAAACCTGCTGCTGCTAAAAAACCTTTTTAAATACCAAAAAGAGCAGATCAAAAAAATCCAAAAGATAGAGTGGTTGCTGAAAAACCCTGCCCAACGTGAGCTATCACTGTTAAAAAAAGAAGATTCCCGCCGGTTTCTTACCAAGCAGAATTATGATATTGAAGTGCTTACCGGAAACTTAAACCTGCGCTCACCTATCTTTAAGCATTCGTTGCGGCTTGCGGTAATAACAATGATTGGTTATGGAGTGGGTATGTTGTTCTCAGTACAAAATCCGTATTGGATTTTACTCACTTTAATCGTGATTATGCGTCCCACTTTCGGACTAACAAAAACACGTTCAAAAGAGCGTACCATCGGAACCTTGATTGGTGGCGCGCTGGCGGTAGGCATCGTCTTGATTACACAGAATACGACGGTTTATGGAATTTTGGCAATTGCTTCGCTCATTATTGCTTTTTCCATGGTGCAGCGCAATTATAAAGCCGGGGCGACTTTTATTACGCTGAGTGTGGTTTTTATATACGCACTTATGCGGCCAGATATTTTTAACGTAATTCAGTATCGCGTAATGGATACGCTAATTGGAGCTGGGCTGGCCACCCTTGGGAATTTATTCCTTTGGCCCGCTTGGGAAATTCAGGGAATGCAAAAAACACTATTGGAAACCTTGAAAGCCAACAGACTTTATTTGGAAGAAATCATCGGTTATTACAACAAAAAAGGTGCAATTCCATCTGAATATAAAGTAACGCGTAAAAAGGCATTTTTGGAAATGTCTAATCTCAGCACGGCTTTTCAACGGATGACGCAGGAACCCAAATCGAAACAGAAAAACCTCGACAAGGTTTATGAAATAACCGTGCTCAACCATACATTTCTATCATCATTGGCGTCATTGAGCACCTATATTTTGTCGAATCCCACAACACCCGCCTCCAAAAATTTCAACAAGGTTTCCGAAAAAATAGTTCAAAATCTTTCGGATGCAGAAGCTATTCTAAAAGAAGAAATTACTTCAGAAAATGAAGGTGAAATGTATGAATCCGAAGATATTTTTGATGCAGCTTTTGGGAAAAATATTACTTTTTCAGAAGAAGAAAAAAGTTCAAAATCTGATGGCTTTCATTTAAAAATTGAAGAGGCGCATTTGGTACGGGAACAGCTAAAATGGCTTTTGGCGATGAGTGAAAAAATGCCGAAAATTTTAAAGGAAACACAGTTTTAAAAATTTTATATTTGAAATTATTAAAATACTCTATGCATAAAAATATCCGCCATCTTCAACCCGTAGCTAACATAAAAATAATTTTTGCAATAATTCTTTCCTTGTTTTCAGTCTATTTGTTTTTTGCAGGAACACTATTCGGTATCATTTTGCTGGGCGGGGCATTAAAACTCTCTCTAAGGGAGGGTTTTGAGCTAAATTTAGAGGATAAGAAATATCGTAACGTATATTCCATTTTTGCAATCAATTTTGGATTTTGGAAAAAATTGCCAGATATAGAATACATTTCCGTTTTCAAAACAATTAAAAATAGTAGAAGTCGCGTAATCACTGCAGAAGCAACGTTAGGTTTTGAGGTTTTTAAAGTGAATATGTTTTACAACAAGAATCAACATATTGAAGCGTATATTAGTGATGAAGTTGAAGATGCTTTTTCTGTAGCCAAACATATAGCAACTGTCTTGGAGCTGGATATTCTGGACGCAACGAAGCCAGAAAAAGAATGGATAACTGTTACTTCACGCTTGTAATTTTATAAACGTTTCCGTTAAAACTGAATTCATCACCTTTTTTCTTCCCCGACAGAAGCGACCCGACGGGTGAATTTAATGCCACGCAAAGATAGTCTGATTTGCCAATGGTAACGTTGCCAATCGAGATGCTGATGAAATAGGTGAATTTATACGTATAAACCAAGCTCCCCAAACGCGCATAATCTGATGTTGCGCTCACATCTATTTTTTTCAGTAGCTGAACAATTTTTTCAATTTCCTGTAATTGCTTTCCGGCATTTTCACGGTCAATCTGGAGCATCGCCCGGCCAGTCTCGTGTTTGTCGCCGCTGCTGCTTTTGGATTCTTCCAGCAAAGACTCCTCAATATCGACGATGGTTTGTTTTATTTTTGAATAACGGTTGTCAACCTGTTTTTGGCAATGTTGAAGCAATTCAGTCTTAAGTTCTACTGTGGTCATTTCTTCTTTTTCGTTTTCTTTTGGTCCTCTTTTGGCTCTTGTTTTTCCAAAGTAAATGGCCCATAATAGCGCATTTGTCTAACAATCCATTGTGTTCTTCGAGCTACGTATGGTCCTGGGGGATTTGCCTTATATCGCTGTGGACTCGGCAAAATTGCGGCAATTGCGGCAGCATTTTCCGCACGCAGGTTTTTAGCTGATTTTTTAAACCAATATTGCGAAGCGGCTTCGGCGCCAAAAATACCATCGCCCATTTCAATACTGTTTAAATACACTTCCAAAATGCGCTCTTTGCTCCAAAGCGTTTCAATCAACAATGTAAAATAAGCCTCCAAACCCTTGCGAAACCAAGTGCGCCCGGGCCATAAAAAGGCATTTTTTGCCGTTTGTTGCGATATGGTACTTCCACCGCGTAATTTTTTTCCCTTTTCGTTGTTTTCCAAAGCCTTTTCAATCGCTTTTCGGTCAAAACCGCTGTGGCTTAAAAAGGTTTGGTCTTCGGCACAGATAACGGCAAGTTGCAGATAGGGTGAAATCTCTTCAATAGGAACCCAATCGTGTTTAGTTTCATATTCTTCATCACCTTCAATAGAGCGGATTGCCATAAGAGGTGTGTAGGGCACGGGGACAAATTTGTAAAGAAGTACCCATAAAACGGTAAGTCCAATAAACCAAAGGAAAAGTTTAAATATAAATTTGAATAGTTTTTTAATCATACAGATTTGCTAATTGTTTCCCGATAGTACTGCCAATTGCTACGCCCATTCCGCCCAATCTAACGCCGCAAAAAATATTTTTTGAAACAGATTTTAAGATAGGTTTCTTTTGATTTCCAATACCCATAATACCGCTCCAGCGATGTTCAATTTCGAAGGATTGGTTTGGTAAAATTACGGTTTTAAGCAATTGCTCCAACTTGTTTTGGACTAATTCCGTCAATTGCATTTCGGTAGTTTCCTCAGTTTTAAAATCAAGGTTTCTGCCTCCTCCAAAAAGAATTCTATTTTCAATATTTCTGAAATAATAATAGCCTTTATCCAAATGAAACGTTCCTTTTATTTGAAGGTTTTCAATGGGTTTAGTCACCAAAACCTGTGCTCTTGCAGGTTTTACATCTTCTTTTAAAAATTGCTTTGCAAATCCGTTTGTTGCAATAAAGATTTTTTTTACTGAAATGTCTGCCGATGAATTTAGTTCAAGGGAAACACTTTCGCCATTATCCGAAATACTTGTAATTTCTGAAGAATTCAGTATCAAAATATTTTCTTCCGAAGCTTTTTTGATGAGACCGTACATCATTTTTCCAGTATCAATCTGTCCTTCAAATTCACTATAAATCAATTTTGGTTGAATATTTTTAAAGCCAAAATGGTTTTCCTTTTCTGAAAAAACAGCCGCGTTGAAAATAGGTTTCAACAACTCATTTACAAAGCCAATCTTTGATTTGCAGTTTTCAAACAGTTCAGTATCCTCATTAGTAAAAAGTTCGTAGCCACCGTATTCTTTGTAGTCCAGTTGCTCATCGCCTAAAGTATTTCGAAGCAAATTTAAGCCCTCAATCCTGTTTTTTACAAGATGGATAACCTCTTCTTCGGAATGGTTTTTTAAGTCTTCCAATATTTCTGAAATACTACCAAAACAGGCAAAGCCAGCATTTTTGGTGCTCGCGCCACTGGGAAGCATGCCGCGTTCAAATACCGCTATTTTACTTGTGGGATGCTTTTTTCGCAGTTCCAAAGCGCAGTTCAAACCGACAATTCCACTGCCAATTACTGCAAAATCTATGTCTGAAAGCCACGTTTTATGTTCCCAATAGGATAAATTCATATTGTATAAATTCCAAATTAAAAGCACCAAATTCCAAAGATAACCTATTGGAAATTGGTGCTTGATATTTTTTGGAGTTTGCGAACGCTATTCCTCTTCCGGTTCGTTCATTTTAAAAGTATTCATAAACGCCGTAGTATAATTTCCGGCTACATAATCAGGCTCATCCATCAATTGACGGTGAAACGGAATTGTAGTTTTTATACCTTCAATTACGAACTCGTCCAAAGCACGCTTCATCTTGTTTATTGCTTCCTCACGAGTTTGCGCAGTTGTGATTAGTTTCGCTATCATCGAATCATAATTCGGTGGAATGGTATATCCTGCGTAAACGTGTGTGTCCAGACGAACTCCATGACCTCCCGGTGCATGTAAAACGGTAATTTTACCTGGTGAAGGGCGGAAGTCGTTATATGGATCTTCTGCGTTAATTCTGCATTCTATGGAGTGTAGTTGCGGTGTGTAGTTCTTTCCTGAAATTGGCACTCCAGCTGCCACCAAGATTTGCTCACGAATAAGATCGTAATCAATTACTTGTTCTGTAATTGGGTGTTCTACTTGTATACGGGTATTCATTTCCATAAAGTAGAAATTTCGGTGTTTATCTACCAAAAATTCAATGGTTCCCGCACCTTCATATTTAATATACTCTGCTGCTTTTACAGCGGCATTACCCATATCTGTCCGTAGCTTCTTAGTCATAAACGGACTTGGAGTTTCCTCGGTAAGCTTTTGATGACGACGCTGAACGGAGCAGTCGCGTTCACTTAAATGACACGCTCTTCCAGTGCTATCACCCACAATTTGAATTTCAATATGGCGTGGCTCTTCAATGAGCTTTTCCATATACATTCCATCATTGCCAAAAGCAGCCGAAGCTTCCTGGCGGGCACTTTCCCAAGCTTTTTTAAGGTCTTCTTTTTTCCAAACGGCGCGCATTCCTTTCCCTCCACCACCTGCAGTGGCTTTCAACATTACGGGATAGCCTACTTCTTCAGCCAGTATTTCACATTTTTCGTAAGATTCTATAATGCCATCACTTCCAGGAACGGTTGGCACTCCTGCCGCTTTCATGGTAGCTTTTGCTGAAGCTTTATCGCCCATGCGCTCAATCATTTCTGGGGAAGCACCTATAAATTTTATCCCATGCTCTTGACAGATTTTTGAAAATTTGGAATTTTCTGAAAGAAATCCGTAACCCGGGTGAATCGCATCTGCATTGGTGATTTCAGCAGCAGCGATAATATTTGACATTTTCAGATAGCTCAAGTTGCTGGGCGGTGGGCCAATACATACGGCTTCATCTGCAAAGCGAACGTGAAGACTTTCTTCATCAGCTTTTGAATAAACCGCTACGGTCTTAATACCCATCTCGCGGCAGGTGCGAATAATTCGCAATGCTATTTCGCCCCTATTTGCAATTAATATTTTTTTAAACATAATGTTTTGAAATTACAAATTACAAGCACCAAATTCCAAAGTTGGGATTTGGACTTTGAAATTTGAGATTTATACTTATGATGGGTCTACTAAAAATAATGGTTGGTCAAACTCTACCGGAGAAGAATCGTCCACCAAAACCTTAACAATCTTACCGGAAACTTCACTTTCTATTTCATTGAAAAGTTTCATTGCCTCAATCACACAAAGTACATCTCCGGTACTGATAGTACTACCTACTTCAACAAAAACGGGTTTGTCCGGTGATGGTTTTCTGTAGAAAGTGCCAATAATTGGAGATTTTATTGTTATCAGTTTAGAATCAGCAGCTTCAGGGGGTGCTTCAGTTGCCGTTGCGGCCTGCTGAGGAGCTGCAGCGGTCTGTGGCTGCATTTGCATTTGCGGTTGAGACATGGCGGGTATTTGCTGAATGTATGTGGTTTCGCCTTTACTTTCCTCAGATCCCGTTTTTATAGTGATCTTTATGTCTTCCGTTTCAAGTTTTACTTCACTGGCACCACTTTTTGCCACAAACTTGATCAAGTTTTGTATGTCCTTTAAATCCATATTTAGAAATTTTAGTCTTTTGGGTTGGTTAAAATTATTTTGAATCGTAGGCCCATTTCAAATAAACGGCACCCCAAGTAAAGCCTCCTCCGAAGGAGGCAAAAATCAAATTATCTCCTTTTTTGAGTTGTTTTTCGTAATCAGCCAAGCATAGCGGCAAAGTAGCAGAAGTTGTATTGCCGTATTTATGAATGTTCATCATTACTTTTTCATCGGGCAGTTTCATTCGTGAGGCAGCTGCATCGATAATTCGTTTATTGGCTTGATGGGGCACTAACCAGTCCACATCTTTACCTGTAAGGTTATTTTTTTGCATAACTTTTTCACAAACATCTGCCATGTTTGAAACTGCAAATTTAAAAACTGTTTTCCCTTCTTGAAAAACATAATGTTGTTTATTGTTTACTGTTTCAATAGACGGTGGAAGTAAAGATCCGCCGGCGTCAATTTTAAGGAAAGGTCTTCCTACTCCATCGGTACGAAGATATTCGTCCTTAACCCCTAAGCCTTCGGTATTCGGCTCAAACAGAACTGCTCCGCCACCATCACCAAAAATGATACAGGTGGTTCTGTCTGTATAATCAATGATTGACGACATTTTATCGGCACCAATTAGGAGTACTTTTTTATATTTTCCGGACTCAATATATCGTGCTGCTGTTGACATTCCGAAGAGAAAGCTGGAACAGGCCGCAACCAAATCATAAGAAAAAGCGTTTACGGCACCAATTTGGGTTGCAACATAAACTCCTGTTGCTGCAACGGGCATATCTGGCGTTGCAGTTGCCATGATAACCATATCGATTTCAGCTGGGTCTGTGTTGCTTTTTTGAAGTAGGTCTTTTGCGGCTTGGATAGCAAGATAGGAGGTGCCTTTGTCTTTATCCTTTAATATTCTCCGCTCTTTGATTCCGGTTCTGGTAGTAATCCACTCATCGTTGGTATCTACCATTGTTTCCAAAACTTTGTTTGAGAGAACGTAATCTGGCACGTAACTCCCTACAGCGGTGATAGCTGCCGTGATAGTATTCATAAAGCTGAATTAAAATTCACAAAAAAGACCAAAAATCTTTTAAAAAGAGTGAAAATTACTAAATTTTACTTGAAATTCGGCACTAATTAAGTTGTTTTTGACTTTTTGTGAAGTAAAAAAACAAAAAAACCCTCACGTTACTGTGAGAGTTTTTCAATAAAATATATAGAATTAAGCCTCTACTTGCTCAGTTGCATCAATTACAACTTGACCACGGTAGTACATTTTTCCTTCGTGCCAGTGCGCTCTGTGGAAAAGATGTGACTCACCCGTTGTTGGGTCTGTTGCAAGTGTTGGGGCAGTAGCTTTGTAATGCGTTCTTCTCTTATCTCTTCTTGTTTTCGAGATTTTTCTCTTAGGATGTGCCATTGCTATTTATTATTTATCCGTTAATAGTTTTTTTAATGAATCCCACCGGGGATCGGTATTTTCGTCTTCGGGCGTTTCTTTTTCATCTATCGCTTTCGGACTTAATTCTTCAAGTTTGTCGAGTATGTCACTTTTTAATGTGCCGTCTTTTACCCCGGGATGAATTCTTTTGGAGGGCAAAGCCAACACAATAGTTTCATAAACATATTGCTGGATATTCACTTCATAGCTTCCGTGGGGCAAAATGAGCAAATCTTCATTTTCATCATTATATTCCTCACCGAATTTTACAACGAAACTATAAGTACCCGAAATCTCTTGATCAAAGGGTTCATTTGTAATATCGCAAGCAACGTTAACGGTTCCATTAAATGTTAATGTGAACTCTAATAACGTGCTCATTTTTTCCAGCAGTACATCGAGATTAATGGCAGCGTCATTAAATTCGTCATACTCAAAATGCTCAAAGAACGCTTTTTTTAATTCAAAGTTAAACTGGTGTTTTCCTAATTTCAGCCCTACGAAAGGGATGGTAAACTCTTTCAAATCCTTCATTTTCACACCTATTTAAGACCTTAACCTTACGGATAAGGCGGGTGCAAAGATAAAAAATTATTTGAATAGCAATTAGTTTTTTATTTCTTTTTTGAGAAACCTCTTTTCCGGTTTGTCTGTAGTGGATTTTTGGAAATTTCACGGTACTCTTCCCGAGTCTCAAAAATGGAAACCGCACTGAATACCGCTTCGCGAAAGGATTCAAAATTTGCCTCATTTTTTCCGGCTAAATCAAATGCTGTTCCATGATCGGGGGAGGTGCGAATGCGGTTAAGCCCTGCAGTAAAATTTACACCTTTGCCAAAAGCCAATGTTTTAAAAGGAACTAAACCTTGATCATGATAGGAGGCTATTATGGCGTCAAAGTTTTTGTAATTGCCTGAGCCAAAAAAACTATCTGCGGCATACGGGCCGAAAACCAATTTGCCATTTTTACGAATATTGTCTAACGCGGGGCGCAAAAGTGTGTCATCCTCATCGCCAATCACACCATTATCGCCCGTATGTGGATTGATTCCCAAGACGGCAATTTTCGGTTTTTCTATTCCGAAGTCTTCAATTAAGGTATGGTGTATTGTATTTATTTTTTTATCAATTCGTTCTCGTGTAATATTTTTTACCACGTCTTTTACGGCTACATGGTCAGTTAAAAGTCCAACGCGTAAATTTTCAGAAATTAAAAGCATTAAGCTCTCGCCCTCCAGCTCCTGCGCCAAATAATTTGTATGGCCTGGAAAATTAAAGCTTTCGGATTGAATGTTACTCTTGTTGATGGGCGCCGTAACCAAAACATCTATCTTTTTATTCTTTAGAGCCGATACCGCAGTTTTTAAGGATTTAATGGCATATTCGCCTCCTGTTGGATTTTCTTCGCCAAATGTAACATCCACGTGTTCCTTCCAAACATTAAGTACATTTATTTTCTTTGGAACTAGGTCTTCTATTTTATCAATTCCGTGGAAATTGATATCTGTTTCAAAATGTTTTTTGAAAAAAGACATTAGCTTGACCGATGCAAAAATAACGGGCGTACAAAACTCCAGCATACGCGAATCCTCAAACGTTTTTAGGATTATTTCGCTTCCAATTCCATTAATATCACCGATGGAAATACCGACTGTTATTTTATCCGCTATGCTCATTCTGTTTGGCTTTTTTAATTGTTACTTTTGCAGTACAAATGTAACCAAATACTACGATGTTTACAGGAATTATTGAAACGGTTGGCAAAATAGTCCAACTTACCAAGGAAGGTGAAAATCTTCATATAGAAATCGAGGCTCCTTTGGCTCGGGAGCTGAAAATAGACCAAAGCGTTTCACACAACGGGGTTTGTTTAACGGTGGTAAAAGTTAAGGATTCATCTTATGTGGTTACCGCCATTCAAGAAACATTGGATAAAACAAATCTAAAAACACTAACAAAAGGTTCTTTGGTGAATTTGGAAAGAGCCATGAAGCTGGGTGACAGGCTGGACGGCCATATAGTCCAGGGTCATGTGGACGGGACTGCTATTTGTAAAAAAGTGGAAAATTCAAATGGCAGTTGGGTTTTTACTTTTGAATATAAAAATTCAGAATTCAGTACTGTTGAAAAAGGTTCCATTACGGTAAATGGCGTGAGTCTAACGGTAGTTGATTCTAAAAAAGGATCATTTAGTGTAGCGATTATCCCTTACACTTTTGAGAACACAAATTTTAAGAAAATTGAAGTGGGGACCGAAGTAAATCTTGAGTTTGACATAATTGGGAAATATGTCAAAAATATTATGAAGCCTTATTTGTAGAACGGTTTCTATTAAAAAGTATATAGGCTCCAAACAGAATTCCCGCTACGAGCAAAACCCACAAATTGTCATCTATTGGTAGTCCAGGCCCACGATTTTGAGAAGGCGGAGGCGGTCCCTGCCCAGCAGAAGCCGACTGAATAGCAAGCATTATAAAACTATAAATAAATGTTACCATGGTTGTTCATTAACGATTTGGGGATCGTGTTTATGCGCCTAAAGTAATAATTTTTTTTTATCCTCAAATAAAAAAATGAGTTATCGGATGATTAATAACTCATTTTTAATGTGAAAATTGCCTTTAATTTAGGTTTTAATGTAGCTCGTTATAAGCCTTTTGAAAAAAAGTGGTCCCACATGGGCTCGAACCATGGACCCCCTGATTATGAGTCAGGTGCTCTAACCAGCTGAGCTATGGGACCCGATAATAGTTTGCAAATGTAAAACACTTTATAAATACAGCAAAACTATTTTTAGTTATTCTCAATTTCTTGACACAGCTCTACCAACACACCATTTGCAGATTTAGGGTGAAGAAACGCCACCAGCTTATTGTCAGCACCTTTTTTTGGTTCTTCATTCAGCAATATAAAACCTTCATTTTTAAGGCGCTCCATTTCATTTAAAATATCAGTAACCGCAAAAGCAATGTGATGAATTCCCTCCCCTCTTTTTTCTATAAACTTTGCGATTGGGCTTTCAGGGTTTGAAGCTTCCAAAAGTTCTATTTTACTTTCGCCACAACGAAAAAAGGAAGTTTCAACTCCTTCGCTTTCCACCTTTTCGCTTTTGTAGGGCCCACTTCCCAATAAAGCTTCATAAATTTTATTGGCTTCAACAATATTTTTTACCGCAATGCCTATGTGTTCTATTTTTTTCATATTAATAAGTTGATTGCTCAAAAATACAAACTTAATACCATTGAATTTCATTAAGCTTGTGGCTTCATTAACATTCGGTACGGTTTTATGTTATATTTTTGCAGTATGGAAGAAAGCAACAGACAAAAGAAAATAGCAGGTGTTCTGCAGAGCGACCTTGCAAACGTGCTGCAGAATATGCTTCGCGAAGCAGGGCAAATGGGCATTATTATTTCGGTAAGTAAAGTGAGCGTAACTACAGACCTTTCCATTGCGAAGGTTTATGTAAGCGTTTTTCCAGCAGATAAAGCCGAAGCCATTGTGGCTGAACTCAATAAATTAAAGCCAAACATTAAACATCAAATTGCCCAATTAACCAAGCACCAATTGCGTAAAATGCCAAATCTTTCATTTTATAATGATGATTCATTGGAATACATTGAAAATATTGACAAAGCAGTAAAGGGTGAGGAAAACCCGTTGAAAAATCCAGATTTACTTCCGAAACGAAAAAAATCATAGCTTGAATTTTTCGCTCTACATCGCCAAACGCTATTTATTTTCAAAAAGCAGCAACAACGCCATAAATATTATCACGGGCATTGCCGCGGTGGGTGTAGTGGTTGGCGCAATGTCACTATTTATAGTGCTTTCGGGCTTTTCGGGCTTAAAGGATTTTAGTCTTCAGTTCACGAATGTTTTTGACAGCGATCTTAAAATTCTTCCTTCAAGTGGAAAAACAATAACATTTTCCGAAGCCCAAAAAGAGCAATTGAATGCTATAGCAGAAATTGAAACCGTATCAAAAATAATTGAAGAGCGCGTTTTTCTCCATTACAAAGGCAAAAACCATATTGCATACATAAAAGGAGTGGATTCGCTGTATGGCAAAGTGACGCAGCTGGATAGCATACTATATTACGGTGATTGGTTTGTTGAAAACCAAAACGAAGTGGTGGTGGGGCTTTCTACCATTGCAAAACTATCGATGGGCGTTCGTGATTATGGCGCACCGTTGGAAATTTACGTGCCAAAACCTGGAACGGGCCAGCTAAATGCGCTTGACCCATCGGATGCATTTAGTAAGGAAAATATGGTTGTTTCCGGCGTGTATCAAGTAAATGAAGATCTTGATGCAAAATATGTCTTTACAGATTTGGATTTTGCCCGAAACCTTCTTTCTTTGGACACTACAAAGATTTCTTCCATTGAAATGAAATTGTTGTCCACCGCTTCTGAAGAATTGGTGCGTGAAGAGATTGAAAAAATCTTTCCTAAAGGAATTATCATCAAAAACCGAATTCAACAAAATGATGCGCTCTATAAAATGCTGAATACCGAAAATATTGCGGTTTATCTAATTTTTACTTTGATATTGATAATCGCACTTTTCAACGTAATTGGCTCCATAATTATGATGGTTTTGGACAAACGGAAAAACATTAAAACACTTTTCAATCTAGGTGCTTCTTTGCCCGAAATTCGCAGCATCTTTTTCCTGCAGGGCACGCTAATGACCGTGCTTGGTGGTTTGTTGGGGATTATTTTGGGAATTCTTGCCGTAATGGCGCAACTGAAATTTGAGTTTGTAGCTATAACCAGCACCCTGCCCTATCCTGTGAAATTGGAGTTGCTGAATATTGTAATTGTTTTTATAACGATTAGTGTTTTAGGGATTATAGCTTCAAAAATTGCTTCCAGCAGAGTTCGGGAGAAGTTGTTGGTTTAATCCAGAAAATTACAATTCCTTTTAATGTTGGTAAATATTTAAACGATTAAATATTCTGGATCTGCACCCAAACTTATCAATGCATTACAAATCTCTTCCGTGAAAATCTCAGGACCGCAAACGTAAAAACGAGAGCTAAAATCACCAATAGTCTCTATAAGAAACTTACGGTCAATTCTGCGTTCGCGAAAACCGATTACTCCTTCTTGAGTAAATACATTTCTGTAGGCCGGACCCAATAATTTAGTTAATTCATCGTGTAAAATGATGTCTTCCTTGGTTTTATTTGAATACAGAAGCGCAAGATTGCGCAGATTTCCACTTTCGAAAAGCGCTCTGAAAATTGCGATAAAAGGGGTAATCCCAGTACCGCCCGCAATGAATATTCCCGGACCTTTATATTGAATTGTTCCATAGACAGAATGAAGTAACAAATCATCGCCGGTATTCAGCTTGCCCATTTGGGATGTTACACCTTTGTGGTCATCATATATTTTAATAATAAATTCTAAATGATCCCAATGTTGCAATGAAGTAAAGGAAAACGGCCTAACTTGATCCTCCCAACCCGGTTGATTGATGGATATGAGCACCGATTGCCCCGGAGTATATTCAAAATCTTTAGGCTTTTCTAATACGAAACGCTTAACGTTATGGGTAATGTAATATGTGTTTAGTATTTTGAGCTTATTCATTGTGATAGTTGAGCTTCAAAGATAAAGACAATTAAAGTACATAATCCCTTTAAGCAAACTCATAATCCCCAAACGCTTCCAAAACCTCATCAAATGCTTCAAAAACGGAAGCAGAATCATCGCTGGTTACCATTTTCATTCGGTATTCCTTAAAGTTGGGAATTCCTTTAAAATAGTTGGTATAGTGACGGCGGGTTTCAAAAACACCGAGGGTTTCACCTTTCCAGTCTATCGCCATTTGCAGATGACGTTTTGCGGCTTCCACGCGCTCTGCCATTGAGGGTGGAGATAAGTGCTCCCCGGTTTCAAAATAGTGTTTTACTTCCTTAAAAAACCATGGATAACCAATGCTAGCACGACCTATCATCGCGCCGTCCAACCCGTATTTATCGCGCATTTCCATCGCTTTTTCCGGCGTATCCACATCGCCATTTCCGAAGATAGGAATGTGCATTCGCGGGTTATTTTTTACCTCTGCAATTAGTTTCCAATCGGCTTCGCCTTTATACATCTGCGCACGCGTACGACCGTGAATGGAAAGTGCTTGGCAGCCCACATCCTGCAAACGTTCGGCAACCTCAACAATTTTTATGGAATCGTGATCCCAACCCAAGCGTGTTTTTACGGTAACGGGTAGTTTGGTGTGTTTTACCATGGCTTCGGTAAGGCTTACCATTAAATCGATATCTTTTAAAATACCTGCGCCAGCACCTTTTGAAACTACTTTTTTTACCGGACAGCCAAAATTGATGTCGATCATATCTGGACCACTGGCCTCAACTATTTCAACACTGCGCAGCATCGACTCTAACACGGCGCCAAATATTTGAATTCCCACGGGACGTTCCTTTTCGTAAATATCGAGCTTCATCACGCTTTTGGCGGCATCGCGAATGAGACCTTCCGAAGAGATGAATTCCGTAAAAACCACATCGGCTCCCTGCTCCTTGCATAGCGCGCGGAAAGGTGGGTCGCTCACATCTTCCATCGGAGCGAGCAGCAACGGGAAGTCTGGCAATTGTATGTTTCCTATTTTTGGCAATTCTTAAGTTTTGGAACTGCAAAAGTAGTAAATATCAGTAATATGAAATTTTAAAAGAATTTATTTGCCCTCTAGCCTGTCGCCCTCGTCGGTTTCTATTTTTTTGCTGTTATCACGAAGTCGGGCATTTCCGAAGTTGTATTTGAAACCTACTCGGAGCAATCTACTTTCAGTATTTGCATAATAATAGTTGTCTTGGTTATAATAATTTGAAACTGACGCGGTGTTATTAAGGGTGTTAAAAACATCATCTACTCCCACGGTCAAACTTGCACGCTTGTCCCAAAAATCCTTTCTAACCGATACGTTAACATAGCTTTGGTTTTCAAAAAAACGGTTACCAAACACGAAGTTTGAAATGTAAACTCCAGTTAAATCAGCCGTAAAGGAACGATCCTTGGAAAGAGTAAAGTGATTGGTGAGAAAAATATATTGTCCAAAAGTATCATTAGTGTTGGTTTCTGCTGCGCTTTGCAGCGCGTAAAATTCATTGGCCAAATAAAAGGAAGAGGTATTTAAATGAAGCCACCACCAAGGGTTGAGCGAACTAAAATACGTTATATCAAAAGCATATTGATAGCTTTTGATCATATTGGCATCTATACTGCTAAGCGTGCTGTTTGTGTTGTTTTGAAGTACCAATATGTCTAGACTATTCTCAACATTTTGGTAGTAGAGCTCAAAAAATAGTTTGCCCTTGTGATCAAAAGTAAGTGTGATTTTATCTTCAATTGCAGGAACCAGTTTTGGGTTACCCCCATTGAAGTTTCGTTCTGTAATAAAATATTTGAATGGATTTAAACTTTGATAGCGGGGTCTTTCCACACTGCGACTGTAACTCAGTCCAATCCCGTTGTTATCGTTTATTATATAATGAAAAGATGCTGAGGGGAAAAGATCAAAATACTGCTGGTTGTTCACCTGCCCAAAAGAACGGGAAATGGCATCAATGTCTGTATATTCCCCACGAAGACCAGCGGCAATGCTCCATTTTTCCCAATCTTTTTCAAAATTTATATATTCTGCAAAAATATTCTCTCTATAGTTGAAATTATCTGAAAGTGAATTGTTGAAAGTTGTGTTGTTGCTCAATACATCAAAGAAGTCTAATTTGCTTTCAGTGTCAATACTGCTGAATTTGAACCCTGCTTCAAAGGTTCCGCCCCACAATTCCGAGGAAACATCGGCCTGTCCCGTAAAAATGTCGCTTGTTTGTCCAGAATCTGTGTAAAAACTATTGTTCCTCAAAAGATTGCCGTTTGGTAATAAATAATCGGAACTCACGCTTTGGTTTTGGGTGTTGTCATAATAAATATAATTAGCCGAGATTGCCAATGTTGCGCCATTTTCATTTAAAACACGGTTATAGTCCAAGGCAAATGTCAAATTTTGTTTTCCGTAATCCACATAGCTTAAGGTAGTGATTGTGGAATCTAACTGACGCTGTGGGTTAAAAATTAAAGAGTTGCCATTGTTATGGTATTTAACTTCAGGCGTAAGTGAAACGTTTGAAGTAATGCTGATTGTGTTTTTATCGTTTAGCGTAAAGTCCAATACAACATTTCCGTTGTGATTGCTACGCTCCGTAGTTCGGTTAAAGTCGGTTTCCCAAATAGATTTAGTGGAGACCTCGTCTGGCTGAAAATAGCGAATGTAGTTTTCATCTTCCTTATATTCTTTTTTATCTGCATAAGAATAACTCGCATAAATGTTTACCCAATTATTTTTATAAAAATGCGAAGTCCCAAAATTATATTTTGGGTATATTCCTTGCTCGTAGTTCGCATTTACGGAGCCTTTATAACCAATGGAAATCGCTTTGGAAGTAATAATATTCAGTACCGTTCCTGCGTCCGCATCGTATTTTGAGGAAGGATTTGTAATTACTTCAACAGATTTAATGGCCGCCGCATCGGTATTCTGCAATAGTGAATATACTTCTTCTGCGGAAAGATACACCCGCTTGCCATTAATATAAATAACCGGAGTAGATAGTTTTATTTGGATATTTTCGTTTGTAACGATAACACCCGGTGTTTTCTTTAAAAGATCTACGGTACTGCCCGTGGAAAGTGAAGTGTTCTCCACTTCAAAAACAAGTTTGCCAGGGGTTTTACGTATGGTTGGCAGTTTTGCAACAACTACCGTTTCATCTAGCATTTGTTGGTTTTCCCTTAAAACTAAGTTGCCTAAATTTTTATTTGAAGAAAGTTGAATGGTTTGTTGCTTATCTTCAAAGCCAATATAGCTGAAGTTTATAATATAGGTTCCTGCTTCTAAATTTTTCAGAACAAAAGAACCGTCTTCATCCGTAGTAGTACCTTTTAATGGATTTTCTCCCTCATTTTCATAAACCAAAACATTCACAAATGATAGTGGGGCGTTATTTGTATCCAATACATTCCCAGAGACAGAAAAGTCTTGTGCCATCAAAACTCCTGCTTGAAGGCAGGAAAAAAACATAATAAGTCTTGTCATAACATAAGTAGATATCTGGGGCGACACCCGTTACTATGATTCTTTATCTGGGGAGAAAACTAAGTTTGTATAGCTGAAATACAGCTTTACACTACAAATATGTTAAAAATTTATTAAACAAAAACAATCTCAACACAATTATTTTAAGTGTTTTAATGATAGCACATATAATCACTCTTTTAATCTATATTTGCAACTTGTAGCACGAGAAGGAATTTTTATGAAGAACATTCGCAATTTTTGCATCATCGCCCACATTGACCACGGAAAAAGTACCTTGGCAGACCGTCTATTGGACGCCACTGGCACCGTGACCGATCGCGAAAAACAAGCACAGTTGCTTGACAATATGGACTTGGAGCGCGAGCGCGGCATCACCATTAAAAGTCACGCCATACAAATGGATTACGTATATAATGGTGAAAAATATACCCTAAATTTAATCGATACTCCCGGTCACGTGGATTTTTCATATGAAGTTTCCCGGTCCATCGCCGCTTGTGAAGGTGCTTTGTTGATTGTAGATGCCGCACAAAGTATACAGGCGCAGACCATTTCTAACTTATATTTAGCTTTGGAAAACGATTTGGAAATAATTCCAGTTTTGAACAAAGTAGATCTTCCATCTGCAAATGTTGAGGAGGTAACCGATGATATTGTGGATCTTTTGGGCTGTAAAGCCGAAGAAGTAATTCCGGCAAGTGCCAAAACCGGATTGGGAATAGATGAAATTTTGAGTGCCATTATTGAGCGTATTCCTCCGCCAAAAGGCAACCCAGACGAATCTTTGCAGGCTTTGATATTTGACTCGGTTTACAATCCTTTTCGGGGCGTTGAAACCTATTTTAGGGTTCTTAACGGTGAAATCAGAAAAGGGCAGCACATCAAGTTTATGGCTACCGGAAAAAGTTATTTTGCCGATGAAGTGGGTACGCTAAAACTGAAACAACAGCCAAAAGACCTAGTAAAAACAGGCGATGTTGGCTATATTATTACAGGAATAAAGGAAGCGAAAGAAGTAAAAGTGGGTGATACAATTACAGATTCCAAAAACCCGACCGTCAATATGATTGAAGGTTTTGAAGATGTAAAACCCATGGTTTTTGCAGGAATATATCCCGTGGATACCGAAGATTACGAAGAGTTGAGAAACTCCATGGAAAAGCTACAGCTAAATGATGCTTCGCTGGTTTTTATACCTGAAAGTTCTGCTGCACTTGGTTTTGGTTTCCGCTGTGGATTTTTGGGAATGCTTCACCTTGAAATTATTCAGGAAAGACTTGAAAGAGAGTTTGACATGACGGTAATTACCACCGTTCCAAACGTTTCCTATCACGCTTATACAAACAAAGAACCGGATACACCAATCTTGGTTAATAATCCTTCAGACCTTCCCGATCCTTCAAAGCTCAACCGTGTTGAGGAGCCATATATTAAAGCTACAATCATTACAAAATCAGACTTCGTCGGTTCTGTAATGTCACTTTGTATTGAAAAAAGAGGTGAAATTACCAACCAAACATATTTAACCACCGAAAGGGTTGAACTTACTTTTGACATGCCTTTGGCGGAAATTGTTTTCGACTTTTATGATAGATTAAAGACCGTTTCCAAAGGTTATGCGTCTTTTGACTATTCCCCAATAGGAATGCGCCAGTCGCACCTTGTAAAAGTAGATGTTCTCTTAAACGGAAACATTGTGGACGCACTTTCGGCCTTACTTCACCGTGATAATGCATATGATATTGGAAAGAAAATTTGTGAAAAATTGCGACAATTAATCCCAAGACAGCAATTTGACATTCCAATACAAGCGGCAATCGGCGCAAAAATTATTGCCCGCGAAACCGTAAAAGCACTTAGAAAAGACGTTACAGCAAAATGTTACGGTGGCGATATTTCGCGTAAGAGAAAACTTTTGGAAAAGCAGAAAAAAGGAAAGAAACGTATGCGCCAAGTGGGCAATGTGGAAATTCCGCAGGAAGCTTTTATGGCGGTGTTAAAGCTTAATGATTAATTAGCTCAATTATTACAGCTTGCCCCAGCTTCCACTAAACCAGAAACATAGACATCATAAGGCGTTCCCGTGTTTTGTCCGTTAACTGAAGCATTGCCATCACCTTCCTCACATACTTGAAAGCTCGTGGTTTCAGGAGAAGAGCAGGTAGTACAGCCTCTTCCGTCGTCTTTTTTACAGGAAAACACAGTGAATCCTGAGATTATAGCTATAATAAAAAAGAGTTTTTTCATTGGAAAGGTTTTGTTGAAAACGGTTTGTAGCAGTAATTATTTTGGGGCAGCAACCTCTTTTTTGGTTTTGGTTGCATTTGCCACATCTTCAAAATCCATCGGCTTGCCTAGATAGACTAACGCGCTTCCTTCTTCAACTTCCAGTTCGTCGGGCGCAGTTGTTAAATCCAAAAATCCATTAGGGCGTTTTAGAAAAAGAGGAATGGCACTTTCATTTTCACCAATAATATTTAGTACTCGTAAAAATTGGCTTTCACTTCCCACGGGAATTTCTTGAATTGAAGGAAAGTCGTGTGCAACTTCGGTAAACCGGGTATAGTCGTGGGTATATGAAAACAATTCCCGAGCAGAAAGATGTTGGCGCTCCCGCATTTCTTCCGAAGTCATCAAACGGAAGGTTCCGTTTTCTCCAAAATATTTTCCAAAACGGCTAATAGCCTGCTTATTAATTTCATCATTGCCTGTCATGGCAAGCAAATAGCCCACATCGTTCAGCTCAATATTATCCGTAAGATCATCTGAATAAATATTTGCAGTAATTGCCTCAAGGCCCAGCTCTTTGGCCTTATTCACATTTAATCTGTTTGAATCCAACAAAACCACATGCCTTCCACTTTTTTGAAGATAAGATGCTATAAGTCTTGATACCTTAGATGCCCCCACAATCAAAATTCCATCAGATTTTTTTAGGAATACCCCAACCATTGAGGCAACGGGTCTTGCGGTTGTGGCGTTCAACAAAACTGTTACCAAAACAACGGCAAATACTAATGGAGTAATATATTCTGCACCCGGCTCACCCTTTAATACCAATTTAGTTCCAAAAAGTGAGGCAATACCCGCTGCTACGATACCTCGTGGGCCCACCCAGCTTATGAATATTTTTTCATTTATTTTAAGTGACGAATTAACGGTACTGAGAAATACTCCCAAGGGTCTTAAAACGAATATTACAATTGCCATTAAAATGGCGGTTTTCCAATTATAAACCAGCAAGAGATCATCCAGGCTAATGTTTGCAGCCAAAAGGATAAATAAAATTGAGATCAACAAAACACTAAGTGATTCCTTAAAATACAGCAATTCCTTTAAACTGGGCAGATCACTATTACCCAAAAACATTCCCATTACTACGACCGAAAGCAAACCTGATTCGTGCGCAAAAAGATCGCTTTCTACAAAAATCAGTAATACAACCGACAGCGAAACTACATTCAATAGGTAGTGCGGAATCAATTTCTTTTTAATAGCAAAATAAAGTGCATATCCTCCAGAAATACCAAAGGCAAAGCCTATTAATATAATTTTTCCAAATTCAATAATAGCTTGTTTGGTGTACCCGCTGTCGTGCTCAACACTAATAAATTCAAACACCAATACCGCTACCAATGCGCCTATGGGGTCTATCAATATTCCTTCCCATTTTAGCACTGCTGAAACATCTTTCTTCAATGGAATATTTCTCAAAATAGGAGTAATTACAGTTGGGCCGGTTACAATTATCAAAGCAGCAAATAGGAAAGATATTTTCCAACTAAGGCCAAAAACGTAGTAGGCAGCAACGCCAGCTCCCAAAAAAGTAATAACTGAGCCCAAACTAATAAGCTTCACGATTACCGGCCCTACTTTTGAAATTTCACCACGCCTTAAAGTCAATCCGCCTTCAAAAAGAATAATACCTATGGCTAGGGAAACAAAATAAAAGAGGTTTTCTCCAGGGAATAAACCTTTGCCATCACTATAGATAGGTTGTATCCATTGGGTTCCATCTTCAGAAAAAAGTGTAGAAATAGGGCCAACAAAAAGACCGATTAAAATTAGGGGTAAAATAGCGGGTATCTTGAATTTCCAGGCCACCCATTGGGCCAATATCCCTAAAATTATAATTCCGGCAAGTTCTACCATATGGTTGGGTTTTGGGCGAATTTAAGCATATTTAATTCCGCCGGATTATTAATGATTTGTTAAAAATAGCATAATTAATTAATTCTTCGGGGTTTGGTCTGTAACGCTTTTATTAATTTGCGACTCATTTCTTCATATTATGCAATTATTCCCTATTGAAGCTGGCAATTTTAAACTTGATGGCGGCGCCATGTTTGGCGTTGTACCAAAAACCCTGTGGAACAGGACCAATCCTGCCGATGCCAATAATATGATAGATATTGCTGCTCGCTGTCTTCTTATTGAAAACGGGAATCGGCTTACATTGATTGACACCGGAATGGGTAACAAGCAAAGTGAGAAATTTTTTGGTTATTATTACCGATGGGGAGATTTCAACATAGACGACTCACTTAAAAAACATGGTTTCCATCGCGATGATATTACCGATGTTTTTATGACCCACCTCCACTTTGACCACTGCGGCGGCAGTGTTCAGTGGAACAAAGACCGTACAGGCTATGAGCCAGCTTTTAAAAATGCTACATTCTGGAGCAACAAAGGCCATTGGCAATGGGCTACGGAACCAAACCGAAGGGAACAAGCTTCTTTTTTAAAGGAAAACATTTTGCCGATGCAGGAAAGCGGGCAACTTAAATTTGTTGCACAGCCCAATTCAGATTATGCAGAAGCGAATGAACTTGATTTTGGAATCCTTTTTGTAGATGGGCATACAGATAAACAAATGATTCCGCATATCAAGTACAAAGGGAAAACCTTGGTTTTTATGGCAGATTTGCTTCCTACAGCCGGCCATTTACCATTACCTTTTGTGATGGGTTATGATACCCGCCCCTTATTAACCCTTCCCGAAAAGGAGAAATTTCTTAATAATGCTGCGGAAAACAATTTTTACCTCTTTCTTGAACACGATGCCCACAACCCAATAATAACGGTTCAAAATACTGATAAAGGTGTTCGTTTAAACGAAACGTTATCACTCAACGAATTTTTTAATTAACTTATAATTTCTAAAATGAAACTATTTAAGATTACCTTATTTGCGGTTGCAATGTCAACTGTTTTGACAGGATGCGGAAGCGGAGCCGCTATTATTGCAACTCCCATTCAAAATATTGATTCCAATCCATTAAAAACAACTCCTCTTACTGACGAGCAGTTAAAGCACTGGCCGGCAATGGATTTAGTAAAAGATACCGTGCCCGGGATGAGTGTGGACAAAGCCTACAGCGAAATCATAAAAAAGCGCAAAGGCGAAATCGTTATCGTTGGGGTAATAGACAGTGGTGTGGATATTGACCACGAAGACCTTAAAAATGTAGTGTGGACCAACCCTGGCGAAATAGCAGGAAATGGTATTGACGATGATAAGAATGGTTTTGTGGATGATGTTCACGGTTGGAATTTTCTAGGAGATATTGTTGGTGAAAACATGGAGTACGTTCGCATCATCAGAAAATTTAAACCGAAGTTTGAAGGAAAGAGTGAAGCTTCAATCAGCGCTGCAGACCGAGAGAATTATGCAACTTATCAAAAAGCCAAAGCTGAATATGAGAAGGAGTTTTCAGAAATAACGGCAAACAAGGCGCGTTACGAGCAGATTCTTTCGCAATTAAAGCCAACACATGAGGCAATGGTCAAAAAGCTTGGAAAAGAAAATTATACCAAGGAAGATCTTTCTGCATTACAAAACCCATCACCACAAGAACAACAGCAAATAGCGATGCTTAGCCAAATGCTGAATTTTGCAGATTCGGTTCCGGAAGTTTTGGAAGAACTGGAGGGAGGCATTGAGTATTTTACCGATAGATTGGATAACAATTTCAATATGACTAAAGATTTTCGGGGCGTTTTGGGCGATAATCCTGAAGATATTGCAGACAATATTTACGGCGACAATAACGTGGCCGGTCCAGATCCCACAAAAGAAAACGTAAAACACGGAACCCACGTGGCAGGAATTATTGCAGCAGAGCGCAACAACGGCATCGGAATGGACGGTGTTGCAAACAACGTGAAAATTATGGCTATTCGGGCAGTACCCGATGGTGATGAATATGATAAAGATATCGCATTGGCCATTCGTTATGCGGTTGACAATGGTGCAAAAGTGCTTAACACCAGCTTCGGAAAATATTATTCTCCACAAGCAGATTGGGTTTATGACGCCATTAAATATGCAGCTTCAAAAGATGTTTTAATCGTGAATGCAGCCGGAAACGATGGTTTCGATTTAGATACCGTAAACGTTTATCCAAACGATCAATTTGATAACGGTTCCGAAATGGCAGATTCATTTTTGACTGTTGGAGCTCTTAATTACAAATATGGAAGCGAAATGGTTGCAAACTTTTCAAACTACGGAAAAACCAACGTGGATGTTTTTGCGCCAGGCGTTAAAATTTGGGCAACTACCCCTTTAAATACCTATGAATTTTTACAGGGAACCTCAATGGCTGCCCCAGAAGTTGCAGGCGTTGCCGCAATGATTCGTTCCTATTACCCCAACCTTTCCGCACAACAGGTAAAACAAATTTTGATGGATAGCGGTCTTTCAATTAACACTCAGGTTGTTTTGGGCGGAGAATCTTCGAACACTGAATCTTTCTCGAATATTTCAAAATCGGGTAAAATGGTGAATATGTATAATGCCCTAATTATGGCAGATAAAATGGCTAACTTATGAGGCATGTTTTAACTAGCTTATTCTTTATTTCTGTATTTTTTTCCGCCTTTGCACAGAATAGCAGCTATTGGCAACAGCAAGTTGATTATAAAATGAACGTCGATGTGGACGTAAAAAACTTTCAATATAAAGGAACACAGGAGTTGAAATACACAAACAATTCTCCCGACACTTTGAATAAGGTTTTCTACCATCTTTACTTTAATGCTTTTCAGCCGGGTAGTGAAATGGACGTGCGTTCGCGCACCATCGCAGATCCGGATAGCCGCGTGATGGATAGGATTTCAAAACTATCACCTTCAGAAATTGGATACATAAAACCAACGCTGTTCACCCAAGATGGCGTTGCCGCAAACTATACTATTAGAGGTACGGTGATGCAGGTTATGCTGAACAAACCTATTTTGCCAGGTGAAAGCACTCTTTTCAATATGGAATGGGATGCACAGGTTCCCTTACAAATTCGTCGTTCAGGACGTGATAGCTCAGAAGGCGTTGCACTGACTATGACCCAATGGTACCCAAAACTTGCAGAATACGACTTTGAAGGATGGCACGCCGATCCGTACATAGCACGCGAATTTCACGGTGTTTGGGGCGATTTTGACGTTACTATAACCATTGATGCCGATTATACAATTGGCGGAACCGGTTATCTTCAAAATCCAGCTGAAGTGGGTCACGGTTACACCGAACCCGGACAGAAATGGATGAAACCCAAAAAAGGAAAATACACTTGGCATTTTTTAGCGCCAGACGTACACGATTTTGCCTGGGCCGCAGATGATGAATATATACACGACACATATCCTGGCCCTAATGGTGTAAAGCTGCATTTCTTTTATAAAAACGATCCTGAAATTGCCGAGAATTGGAAAAATCTTCAACCAAAAACTGCTGCATTGATGGAGTTTTTCAATGAGCAAATTGGGGAATATCCCTATGAACAATATTCTGTAATTCAAGGCGGTGACGGCGGAATGGAATACGCCATGAGCACGATGATTACTGGAAAGCGTGAGTTTGGAAGTCTTGTAGGCGTAACCGCTCATGAGCTGGCGCATTCGTGGTTTCAATTTGTTTTGGCTACTAACGAGAGCAAACACGAATGGATGGATGAAGGTTTTACATCCTATATTTCAGATGAAGCTATGAATTATGTGATGGAAGAAAACAAGCCAAATCCACATGCTGGTTCGTACAGAAGTTATTTTTATATGGCTACAAGCGGGGCAGAACAGCCATTAAGCACCCACGCAGATAGGTACGCCAGCAACCGCTCTTATGGTATAAATGCATACAGCAAAGGCTCAGTATTTTTAACGCAATTGGGATACATTATCGGGCCTGAAAATCTTTCAAAAACATTGAAGCGTTATTATTCAGATTTCAAATTTAAGCACCCAACACCAAATGATTTTATCCGCACCGCGGAAAAGGTTTCTGGTTTTGAATTGGATTGGTACTTAACGGATTGGGCGCAGACTACCAATACTATCGATTACGGAATAAAATCTGTAGAAAGTGAAGGGGAAAACACTAAAGTAACTTTAGAAAGAATTGGCTTAATGCCAATGCCTATAGACCTTTACGTAACCTATGAAGACGGTACACAAGAATTGTTTTACATCCCATTGCGAATGATGTGGGGTGAAAAACCAAACCCATTTACCGATTTAAAACGCACTGTTTTGACGGATTGGGCTTGGGCATATCCCACGTATTCCTTTGAAATAAAGAATGAAAAAAAAGTAAAAAATATGATGATTGACGCCACGCGAAGAATGGCAGATATTAATCCTGAAAACAATATTTGGGAAAAACGATAATCTTTACTTTCCTTTTTTCAAAGAGACCTCGCAAGTGCTAAATCCTGCGGGGTCTTTTTATATATTTACAGTGTGAACCAAAAATTTCCCAAAAGCCAAAAGCTTAAAAGCTCTAAAACAATTGAAAATTTGTTTTTGGAAGGGAAAACACATTCCAAATTTCCAATAAAAGTACTTTTTCTTCCGAAGACAAACCTTGAATCAAATCTCGCTGCTTTTGCTGTACCAAAGAGAAATTTTAAATCGGCTGTGGATCGAAACCGCGTAAAAAGACAGCTTCGCGAAGCCTATCGGCTTAACAAACACTTACTTGATGAAATTCACGGCAAGAAATTTGTGATGCTCTTTCTTTTTTTAGGAAAAGTTAAACCGCAGTACACCGAACTTGAAAAAGCAATGGTAAAGCTGCTTAAAAAATTACGGGATGAAAACAATTAGCACTTTACTTTTATTGTTCGTTTTGGGATGTTCAAACGGAAGTTCCAACAAAAATTACGAAGCAGGTTCTGCTATGGCGGAAATGGATATGGCCGAAGAAGCCGTAGTAACACAGCAACTTGTTCCACCACCTTCATCTGAAGAAAGTGAACAAAAAATAATCAAAACAGCCCGTTTGGCTTTTGAAACAAAGGATGTGGAAGCAACACATAAGAAAATCCTACAACTGGCTTCACAGAACAAAGGCTTGGTGCAAAACGACAACAGTGGAAAAGATTACAACCGAATTTATAAATATTTAACAATTCGCGTACCGACTGAAAATTTTCAAAAGTTTATTGACGGTATTTCCGAAGGGGTTGACTATTTTGATCAACGTGATATTTCCCGACAGGATGTTTCCGAAGAATTTGTGGATCTACAAGCGCGTTTAAAAGCAAAACGCACGCTGGAAGACCGCTACCTAGAATTGCTTAAAAAAGCAAATAACGTTAAGGAAATGCTTGAAATAGAACGCGAACTTTCCAACATTCGTGAGGAAATTGAAGCAAAACAGGGTCGCTTACAGTATCTTGAAAACAAGGTTTCAATGAGCACGGTAAATATTGAGTTTTACAAAACCACTGCGGAAACAGGCATCACCCAATCTTACGGGCAAAAAATGAAAAACGCGCTGCAAGGGGGTTGGAACGGTATTTCGGTATTTTTCCTGGGCATTTTATACCTTTGGCCTTTATTCCTCGTTGCAATAATTGTTGTTATCATTCTTCGTATATTTCTGAAGAGAAGAAAGAAAAATTAAAAAGTTATTTAGTTATTGGGTTACTAAGTTTTTAACCATAAACTCTTAATAACTCAATAACTAATAACCCATTAACCTAAAATGATGAAAAAAAGAATAATAGTTCCCATCATCGCTGTCGGTATATTTTTTACTACCGTAAGTTTCAAAAGTGACTTTTTTGAAATTGCAAAGCAGATTGAAATCTTTACCACACTTTTCAAGGAATTGAACATGAATTACGTGGACGAAGTAACGCCCGCAACCCTTATGGACAAAGCCATTAAAGGAATGTTAGAAGATTTGGATCCATACACGGTGTATTGGAACGAACAACAGGTAGAGGATGCCAAAATCAACAATTCCGGCATTTATACTGGCATTGGTGCAACCGCACAAAGTAGAAAAGATAAAATTATTATCGTTGAACCCTACCAAGATTATCCGGCCGATAAAGCCGGTTTAAAGGCTGGGGACGAAATAATAAAAATCGGCAACATAAATATTGCAGATTTGGAAGACGATGCCGGCGAATTGTTAAAAGGCGCACCCGGCTCAACCGTTGATGTAACCTATAAAAGACAAGGGAAAACTGCAACTGCAACCATCACCAGAGGGGCCGTAGACCTTAAAGCGGTTCCGTTTTACAAATTGATAAATAACGATATTGGATACATTGTTCTTTCACAATTCAACCGAAAAACTACTATTGAGACCAAAGCTGCGCTGGTTGATTTAAAATCGCAAGGCGCAAAAAAAATCATCTTGGATTTACGCGGAAATCCAGGAGGTTTATTGAATGAAGCCATAAATGTGGTAAACCTTTTTGTAGATAAAGGCGAAGTAATTACCACGACAAAATCGGTTATTGAAAAGTATAATCAAACCTATAAAACCAAAAGCGACCCCGTAGATACTGAAATTCCCCTCGTAGTTTTAGTAAATGGAAGAAGTGCCTCCGCCAGTGAAATTGTTTCGGGCGGATTGCAGGATTTGGACCGCGCCGTGATTGTGGGGGCACGAAGTTTCGGAAAAGGCCTCGTACAGCGTCCAAAAAAATTGACCTACGGAACTCAGCTGAAAGTTACCATTTCCCGCTATTACACACCCAGCGGACGTTGCATACAAGCTTTGGATTACTGGCACCGCGATGAAAATGGCGACCCACTGCGGAAAGATGCCAAAGAGTACAACGCTTTTAAAACCAAAGGCGGCAGAACGGTTTATGACGGTGGCGGAATCCTTCCCGATGTGGAATTGAAATCGGCTGTTTTTAGCCCAATTACCACAGCTTTATTAAGGGACAACGCCATTTTTGATTATGCTACCAAATTTTATTACAGCCATCAAATGACGGATTGGAAGAACTTCAAATTTACTGAAGCAGACTTTCAGGATTTTCTGAAGTTTTTGAAGGAAAACAATTTTGAATACGAAACCGAGACCGAAAAGAAGTTTGCCGAAGGTTTAAAAATCTCTGAAGAAGATGATATGGGCAAAGATATTTCAGCGAGCTACAACCAACTTATGGCGGCAATAGACGCTGCTAAGGATAAGGCTATTGTCGACAAAAAAGTGGAAATAGAATCCTTACTGACCGATGAAATTTTAAAGCGTTATTTTTATCGCGAAGGTTTGTATAATTACCAAATTGAGCACAATCCGGAGATTTTGGAGGCGGTTGCTGTTTTGAATGATTCTGGGCGATATACTAAGATTTTGAAGTAAATTAATACAATTACCATGAATAAACATTTAATAAAAAACCATAGACTTTGGATAGTTTTTACATTCTTAAAGTATGTGTGTTTTTTAGTGATTTTTTATTATTTGGTTTCAAAAAATATTGATTGGTATTTGATAATTTTACTTTCAATTTACCCTATTTATTCATTACTTAAAAATGAAAAAATTATTTTAGAAATTAATAATTCTGATGAAGAGGTAATTATATCATATTATTCAATTCTAATGGGTCAAAAAGAATTAAGTATAAATTTGGATCAAATTATTGAAATAGATTTCTACAAAGGTTTAATCATAAAATATAAATCTAGTTTAGGAAAAATTATTCAAACTTATAGAATAAACGCTGAACCCTGGAATAATCTTTATGGACAAATAAAAGATTTAAAACTAGCCTTTCAAGAATTTCAAGCTACTAAAGAAGAAATCAAACTAAGAAACTGAATTTCTTACAAGAAAAATCATGCAATCCTTCCTAACCCTCTTCGAAACAATGCCCGTTTGAATGAAAGCTGCTAAGAATTTCTACATAAAAGAAAATTAACACTGCTAAATTTCACTTAACAAAACCTTAACTGCCTGTTTATCAATATTTTCGTACTTTAGCAGTTATGGTAAAAGTAGACAGAGACGAAAACAAGGAGATTCTAAAGGAATCTGTGGCCTATTTAGAGAACCGGGGTTTTGAACACATCCAGGCCGATGTGGAAGGTTATGAAACTCCAAAATCCTATCACAAAAAAGATAGCGATGTAGTTATTACGCCAGACATAGTAGCGGATCGTGCGGGAATTAAGCATTATTTTGAAATAAGCCTAAAATCTGAAAAACCGCGCTTGCTAAAATCGAAATGGCAGTTTTTGGATACATTAACGCGCATGCGTAACCAGCGTTTCAAAATCATTACCCGTCGTGGACATTATAAATTCACGGATGAAATGCTTAAAGATCTTAATCTTGAAAAGAACTTAATTAAGCTCTAAGCATCGCGATGTGTGGGATGCCATCTTCCATGTAGCGATCGCCAAAGGTTTTAAAACCATGGCTTTCATAAAAAATAACTAAATACACTTGAGCCGATATCTTTATTTTATCGGCTTTAAAATTTGTTTTAATGGCTTCTATTGATGCTTTGGTAATTGCGTGGCCATAGCCCATTTTTCGGTAGTTCTCGCGCACCAAAACCCTTCCAATTGAGGCTTCGTCAAAATAATCGCCAGCTTGAAAACAGCGTGTGTAAGCAACTAAAATACCGTTTTCCCAACCCATAATATGTAAGGCGCGTTCGTCTTTTCCATCAATATCTTGATAGACGCAATCCTGCTCCACCACAAACACTTCGCTTCGCAATTGTAAAATAGCGTACAATTCATTCGTGCTTAATTCTTCAAAATTCTTTACTTCAATTTCCATAGCATTTTAAATAAAATCAATCCTGAACAATAATATCTTTTGGATCGTCTTTTTGGTGTTCCGGTTGGATGGTTACGTGGTTTATTCCAAAGTCGTGATACAGTAATTCTTCAACCTTTATCAACACGGCATCAAACTCTGAAAGGGTGACGTCTTCATAAAAATCGATATGCGCTTCCAAATGGGTTTCCTGTTCATTCAGTTGCCAAATGTGAATATGGTGCATATTCTTTATCTCCGGGATTGTACAAACAGCTTTGTTTATTACTTCCAAATTTAAGTCATCGGGCGTGAAAAGCATCAAAACCTTGAAAGAGCTTTTCAACAAATCATAACCCATTATCAATAAGTAGAGCGCTATCAAAACGGTCAAAAGGCTATCTACCCAAAACCATTCAAAATATTTCATAAGCAAACCACCAATCAAAACGGCGACCGATGCTGCCATATCGGTAAGCAAATGCAAATAGGCCGAGCGCATGTTCATATTGCTTTTAGAGTCTTTAAAAAGCAACAAAACACTAAAACCGTTAAAGAAAATTCCTAAAATAGCGAGCCAGATTACCAAGCCGCTTTCAATGGCCTGGGGATTGAAAAAACGAAGGATAGCTTCGTAAATAAGGTAAATTGCAACTATAATCAAAGTAGCAGAGTTTACGAAAGCGGCAATAATTTCAGCGCGTTTGTAACCGAAGGTTTTTTCTACGGAAGCATCTTTTTTTGAATATCTGTCGGCAATGTAACTTACAATTAAAGAAAGTACATCACTGAAATTATGAAGTGCATCTGAAAGTAATGATAGACTCCCAGAAATTACGCCTCCAATTGCTTGCGCAACTGTAATACCAATATTTAAAAGAATGGAAAGTAATAGCTTTCTTCCTTTCAAATCTGGGTGCGAATGCCTATGCGAATCGTTATGGGAATGTGCGTGGTTGTGAGCCATTTTTAATAATTAGGAACAGGCTATTTTTTCAACGCGATTTTTGTGGCGGCCGCCTTCAAATTCGGTTTTTAGAAAAGTCTTCACCATTTCAACAGCTTGTGGTTTGCTGGTGAAACGTGCGGGAATACTCAAAACATTGGCGTCGTTGTGCTGACGGGCGAGCTCGGTAATTTCTTTGGTCCAACAAAGGGCGGAACGCACTTTTTGGTGTTTATTGGCGGTCATATTTGCACCGTTTCCGCTGCCGCAGATTATGATACCAAAATCTACTTTTCCGTTTTCAACATCTGCCGCAACGGGATGTACAAAATCTGGATAATCTACACTTGCTTCGCTATCGGTTCCGTGGTTAATAACTGTATGGCCTTCTTTTTCAAGAAAGGAAACGATTTCAAATTTATACTCTGTGCCTGCGTGGTCGTTGCCGATGGAGATTTTCATGATGCTAATTTTTTTCAAAGATAAAACATCGTGTATTTATTTAAGTAGAAATACATGTATAATTATAGCAGCAACTGTGTTCATTGCCTATTGATTTTCAATTAATAACGATTTCTTAACGGTGGGTTCATAATTTGGTTAACAACATTGTTGATATTTGTTTGCGGAAAACCGACAATTAAAATTGCACGTTCGGGGATTATTTACAATAGGTTTAAAATTTGCAGAATACCAAAAATTTAATTCATTTTTTACGTGTAATTTATTAGCAGCATTTCTTTCGTTTCAAACAACATTTCCATAAAAACTTATAAGATTTAGGTTGTCAAAATAGGTTGTTAACCGTTGTTAACTACTATTGCTATTCCATTATTTTCAAGGCTTTTAAATCTTAAATTTATGTTAACAACGTTTTATTAAAAGGCGATAAATTGATTTCAAAACAAAACTCAAAAAAGTTATTCCACATATTAACACCCTATAATCATCACCATTTTTTATTTTAAAAATTTAAAAAAAAGAAATGATGTATAATTATATGTTGATAACAATAAATTTTGCTGAAATGAATTTTTGATATTTCTTAAACTATTTTCAAGTTGGAAGGATGGTCCAGATTTTTGATAATTTCCGCTGCTTCTTCAATGTCGTCAATATGTACTTGCAGGCGAATTCCACCAATAGCGTTGGAATAGAAAGGAAAAACACTGATCATTAGTTTCATTTTGAAAAAAATAGCGGATCTCTGCCTGGTCGAACAATAGCTGAAGCACCGCGTATTCTGCAGGATATTGAAAGATAGCTATGGTCTTAAAGTGCTTCATTTTTAAACAGAAGTTATTAAGTTACTAAGTTATTTAGAAATGCAGCTAATAACTATTAACTTAATAACCTATTAACCCTTCCCAAGGTACTAAATCTTTCCTAATGTAAACACGTCATTCTTTGAGAAGTAGTACTTTTACGCTAATTACAAAAACAACTATGCCAAGACATAAACGAAAAAAGAAAAACAATAAAATTGAAAATCTTTCCCAAACCATACTGAACATTCTTCGGAAAGATCATTCACAAGCTTTCAACTACAAGCAAATTGCCGCAAAATTGCAATTGGACGATCCCAGCAGCAGAAACCAAATTGTAAAAAAACTAAAGGATCTGCAGGGCAAGGGTAGCATCCAAGAAATTGAACGTGGCAAATATATACTTACCCCTTCGCAAAATTATTACACCGGAAAAGTAGATATAGCAGGCCGTGGCCAAGGTTATATAATCGTTGAGGATTTAGAGGACGATATTTATGTGAAAAGCAAAAACCTAAATAAAGCCTTAAACGGCGACATTGTTGAAGTATATGTTTTTAAGCGTAAAAAAGGTGGAAAGACGGAAGGTGAAGTAACGAAGATTATAGAAAGAAAACGAACAGAATTCGTCGGTACCATCCAAGTGCAGGAAAACTTTGCATTTGTTGACGTTACCGATTATAAAATGTACACAGATATTTTTGTGCCGAAGAATAAAATAAACGGTGCAAAAAATGGTGAAAAGGTTTTAGTAGCCATGGAAGATTGGCCCGAAAAGGCCGATTCACCAACTGGAAGCGTTCTTAAAGTTCTCGGAATGCCTGGAGAGCATAATACAGAAATCCATTCTATACTTGCGCAATATGGTCTTCCGTATGAATTTCCAAAGGAAGTGGAGGATTTTGCCAATAAAATTGATACTTCAATAAAAGCTTCTGAAATAAAAAAGCGTCGCGATATGCGCGACGTGCTCACATTTACGATAGATCCAAAGGACGCAAAGGATTTTGACGATGCGCTTTCTTTTGAAAAACTTGAAAATGGCAATTACGAAATCGGAATCCACATTGCAGATGTTTCGCATTATTTAAAACCTGGAACAGAACTAGATGATGAAGCTTATGAACGTGCAACTTCAGTGTATTTAGTAGATAGAGTAGTGCCAATGCTTCCGGAAATCCTTTCAAACAACGCTTGTTCCCTTCGCCCAAATGAGGAAAAATATACTTTTTCCGCAGTTTTCGAAATAACCCCAAAGGCAGAGGTTAAAAAACAATGGTTTGGAAGAACCGTAACGTACAGTGATGCCCGTTTTGCTTATGAAGAGGCGCAGCATATTATTGAAAATTCGAAGGATGAAACACATACAATTCCCTCAAAAATTTCAATCACCGATAAGGAATATACGGTTAAACCAGAAATTGCCGAGGCCATTCTGGAAATGGACCGTCTTGCAAAAACGTTGCGAACCAAGCGTATGCGCGCCGGCGCAATTTCTTTTGATAAAGTGGAAGTGAAATTCATTCTCGATGAAAATAACAATCCCGAAGGAGTTTATTTCAAGGAAAGCAAAGATGCGAACAAACTGATTGAGGAATTTATGCTTTTGGCAAACAGAAGTGTTGCCGAATTCATAGGAAAACAGGAACCTAAAAAGACGTTTGTTTACAGAGTTCACGACGAACCGGACGACGAAAAGATTGCCGCTTTGGAAAATATTATCAAACGTTTCGGCTATAAACTGAACACCAAGGATCGCCATTCCACCGCCCAATCCATGAACAAACTTTTAAAGGATGTACAGGGCAAAAAAGAGCAGAATTTAATTGATACGCTCGCCATCCGCAGTATGAGCAAGGCAATGTATACCACGCATAACATTGGCCATTACGGTCTCGCGTTTGATTATTACACACATTTCACTTCGCCAATCCGTCGTTATCCCGATGTAATGGTGCATCGATTGCTTCAGCATTATTTGGATGGCGGAAAATCTGCCAAGGAAGAGGAATACGAAGAAAAATGCGGCCACAGCAGCGATATGGAAAATCTCGCCACCAATGCAGAACGCGATAGCATCAAGTATATGCAGGTGAAGTATATGCAGGATCACCAAGACCAGGAATTTTTGGGAGTAATTTCAGGAGTTACCGAATGGGGGATCTATGTAGAAATTATTCAGAATAAATGCGAAGGTATGGTCCGTTTGCAGGATTTAAGCGACGACCGTTACGAATTTGACAGAGATGAATATGCAGTAATTGGCCAGCGCACCAAAAACGCTTATCAATTAGGTGATGAAGTTTATGTAAAAGTGAAGAATGCAGATTTAGTGAAGAAACATCTTGATTTTACAATGCTTGGGCATCGAAAGGATTATAAAAACTAAAATTTTATATAGATGAAAAATCTAATTTTTATTGCAATACTTTGTGTGTCAGCTATTTCTTTTTCGCAGCACACTACTGAAGTTGGTGATTTCAGTGAATTGAAAGTTTACGATCTTATTACCGTGAAACTTGTTCCTTCCGACGAAAATAAAGTAGTTGTGGAAGGTGAGAATACAGAGTTTGTAAAAACCATAAACGACAATGGAGTTTTAAAGATTAGAATGGAACTTGAGGAACATTTTGATGGAGATGCTACAACAGTTACCCTTTACTTTACGAATATTTCAATTATTGATGCAAATGAAGGATCTGAAATTTATTCTGAAACTGAAATAAAAGAATCTTCACTTGAACTTAAAGCCCAGGAAGGTGGTAAAATAAGCGTAATAGTTGCTAGTGAAAATCTTGAAGTTAAATCTGTTTCTGGAGGGGTAATTAAAGCCAAGGGAGCTTCACAAAAACAAGATATTAACATCAATTCTGGAGGTGTTTATGATGCTGAAGAGCTTATTTCTCAGGAATCTTATGTTACCGTAACAGCGGGCGGTGCAGTAACAATTTACTGCTCAGAGAAAATTGAAGCTAAGGTTACAGCGGGTGGAAATATAAAAGTTTACGGAAATCCGAAAAATGTGAAAAAGAAGAAATTTGCAGGCGGAAAAATTGAAATAGTTAAAGGTGAAAATTAATTTTTTAGAGTAATAGGGTAAAAGTAATTTGTATTTTTACCTCACTATGTTTGACGGATTACCCTACGCGGCATTTTACGGATTTTTATTGGCTTTTGCAGTCGGCCCAGTGTTTTTCACACTGATTGAAACTGCTATTACAAAAGGTATTAAGGCAGCAATTTTTTTTGATCTCGGAGCTATTTTTGCCGATATAATTTTCATTATAATAGCTTTTTTCAGTACTAGTAGAATTCTTGAAAAAGTAAAACACGATCCGGGACTACTTATTTTTGGGGGTGCAATCCTCATAGCTTACGGTATCATTTCATACATACGCACCAACAAATCAATTTTTAAGATTGTCAGGGAGCATTACGCCGTAAAAGTGAAAAAAAACCTAGGCGGATTATTCCTAAAAGGCTTTCTTTTGAATTTTGTAAACTTCGGTGTTTTGGCGGGCTGGATAGGTACTTTGATTATGGCAAACGCACTTACCACTTCAGATAATGGCGTTTTTCTTTTTATTTCAACAGTGTTGGCAACATTCTTTTTGACGGATCTTTTGAAAATGGTATTGGCTAAAAAACTTAAAAACAAAATGACCCCTCGTTTCATTTTCAGAACAAAAAAATGGGTAAGTATTTTAATACTGGGATTTGGAGTTTTATTGCTTATCCAAGGTATTTTTCCAAAGGGAGTAGAAGCAGGGCTTGAAAGGATACCGGGACAGCAAGAACAAACTGAAAAACCCATTCCGCCCGTAGAGGAACCTTTATAAAACTATTTGTATTTATAATTTTTTCCACCATCCTGAACTTCAATTGTTACTATACTATCCAAGGGTATTTCACGGTCAAAACCTTTTGCCAACCGCGCGCGGCTACCTTTTAAAGTATCATTTTCCAGAATAACGGTGTCAAAATAAAAATGATATTTTTTACCATTAACCTGTGTAACCCGCATTTCTATTGAGGGAGAATTGTCTAAATAAGTACGTTTACCATCTTTTTCTGTAACAATGATTCGTTTAATGTTGTTGGAGTTGTATTTTATATTTCTATAAAACAGAGGATTATCAATCTTCACCTGTTTCATAGTTTCTGAAGTTTCCTTCATCATTTGCTCCCGAAAACTTTCTACCGGAATTGTATATGTTGTGCAGGCAATAAATAAAGAACAAATTATTGGGAGTATAGCTAATTTACGCATTCTTAGAATATTAAGTATTAAAAAAACCTTCAACGTTTTGTTGAAGGTTTTTAGAGGTATCGAGCGGATTCGAACCGCTGTAGCAGCTTTTGCAGAGCTGAGCCTAGCCACTCGGCCACGATACCCTATTAGGCTTGCAAATGTAAAAAAAATTATACTTAAAAATCCTATTTAAAAAACAAATTACCGTTTCCTTTTCATCGTTACGCTCACTTCTGCCACATCGCCACCAATGGGCGGATTCTTTTTGGCAACGCTTACTTTCACGTGTGTAACCATTTCAACTTTTAAAAAAATAGAATCGATTATTCGTTTTGCAACGTGTTCCAAAAGCTTGGAACGCAATTCCATTTCTTCCACAACAATTTTTTGCAACAAAACATAATCCACAGTATCTGCAAGATTATCTGTATCGGAAGCGTTTTTTAAATCTGCCTTTACTGAAAGATTTACCAAATAATCAGAACCTATTTGTCCTTCCTCCAACAAACATCCGTGAAAAGCGTAGATTTTTATGTTTTTTAAACGAATGGTTCCCATAAAACTAATTTTTAGCAAAGATAAAAGAGAATATAGGTTTAGGCACAGTCGAAACCTTTTTTTGGACAACTTCTTTTTCACTTAATTGGTTACCTTTGTACCGCTTAAAAAATTTACCATATGAATAACGAAGCCGCGCCGCTGAATTTTATAGAACACATCATTGAGGAAGACCTTTCCAAAGGATACAAAAAAGAAGAATTGTGTTTTCGTTTTCCACCAGAGCCCAATGGTTACCTGCACATTGGCCACGCTTCATCCATATGTTTGAATTTCGGTTTGGGCGAAAGATATAATGCTCCCGTAAACCTTCGTTTTGACGATACAAACCCCGCAAAGGAAGAGCAGGAATTTGTTGATGCCATAAAGCGTGATATTTCTTGGTTGGGCTATGAATGGGCTACGGAATGCTATGCTTCTGATTATTTTCAGCAGCTGTATGATTGGGCAATTCAAATGGTTAAGGACGGGAAAGCCTATGTTGATTCCCAAACTTCCGAAGCGATTGCGGAACAAAAAGGAACGCCCAACACTCCCGGAAAGCCGAGTCCTTTCAGAAACCGTTCGGTTGAAGAAAATCTGGATTTGCTTGAAAAGATGAAAAATGGCGAAACAAAGGAAGGCGAGCATGTGCTGCGTGCAAAAATAAATATGGAATCGCCCAATATGTTGATGCGCGACCCGGTTATGTACCGATCGCTTTTTAAACACCACCACCGTACGGGAACTGATTGGAAAATATTCCCAATGTACGATTGGACCCACGGCGAAAGCGATTACATTGAACAAGTATCGCATTCGTTTTGTACACTTGAATTTCTGCCGCATAGAGAGCTTTACGATTGGTTTTTGGACCAAGTGGTCGATCCCAAGAAATTGCGTCCAAAACAGCGCGAATTTGCCCGTAGAAATTTAAGTCATACCGTTGTGAGCAAACGAAAACTTGCACAGCTGGTAAGCAGCGGCGTTGTTACAGGATGGGACGATCCGCGAATGCCCACTATTTCCGGGCTGCGTCGAAGAGGTTATACGCCGGATTCAATTAAGAATTTTGCAGACAGCATTGGCGTGGGAAAACGTGAAAATTTAATAGATGTTTCGCATCTTGAATTCAACGTTCGTGAGGATTTGAACAAGATTGCACCGCGAATCATGGTGGTTTTGGATCCTGTAAAGTTGATAATTGACAATTATCCCGAAGGAAAAACCGAGTGGCTTGAAGCTGAAAACAATCAAGAGGATGAAACTGCCGGAAGTCGCGAAGTTCCTTTTTCAAAAGAACTGTTAATTGAAAGAGAAGATTTTCTTGAGGAAGCAAACCGTAAGTTTTTTAGATTGACCCTTGGAAAAGAGGTGCGTTTAAAAAATGCCTATATCATAAAAGGCGAAAGTGTAGTAAAGGATTCTGAAGGCAATATTACTGAAATACATTGTACCTACGATCCCGATAGCAAGTCAGGTAGTGGCTCAGAAGCATCATTACGAAAAGTAAAAGGAACACTTCACTGGGTTGCCGCATCATATGCCCTACCTGTTGAAGTTCGGCTTTACGACCGTCTCTTTACAGAAGCTTCACCAGATACCAATAAAGAAAAGGATTTTATGGAATTTATAAACCCTAATTCTTTGGAAGTAATAACAGGATATGCTGAACCGAGTATTAAAGACGCAAACCCCGAAGATAAGTTTCAGTTTCAACGTTTGGGATATTTTGTGGTTGATAAGGATTCTACTTCAGAAAAAATTGTATTTAACCGCACGGTTCCTTTACGTGACTCTTGGGCTAAATTAGCCGAATAATTAACATTTACTTTAAAAAATACTCCTTTTTTTAAGAGAAATTGGCTATAATTTTATCTTTTTAAGACAACTTTATAGATTGAAAAATAACTATTAACCGGTTGTTAACAGCAATGCGGAAAGTGTATACGTACCTTTGATATTATTAACCAATAAAAACATAGAATAATGGCATCAAATACAGGTCAAACATTACTTGCATTATTAACCGGAGCAGCTATTGGAGCCGGAATAGGAATTCTCTACGCTCCGGATAAAGGTTCAAAAACAAGAGATAAACTTAGCAAGGAAGCTAAAAAAGCACAAAAGAAACTGAACAAACAAATTCAGGAAACCAGCAGTACGCTTAGTGACAGAGCGCAGCGAGCAAAAATTAGTTTTGAACAAAAACTAAATGAAACCCTATCTTCCGCAAGCTACAAGGCCGATGATATTCTTTTGGCAATGGAAGATAAATTAGAAGCTTTGAGAAAGCAAAACGCTAAATTACAGATAGACACTCAAACCAATAAGGCTAAAGCGACAGCAAAAAAAGTAACTTCGTAATATGGCATTTAGTAGCCTAAAAGAGAGCCTCCATAAAGTAACCGACAGAATAGAAGATTATAGTGTAAGCATGGCGGAGTATTATAAACTCCGCCTGTTTAAATCTACTATGAAAGGTGCGGTGTCTTTGGTAAACTTATTAGTTTACGGGAGCCTTTCCTTATTTGTAATGCTCTTTCTTTCAATAGGCGCAGCTTATTGGCTAGGAACCTTTTTTGAACATATGTATGTTGGCTTTTTATTGATAGGTGCATTTTACGGCATCATTCTTATATTCATGTTCATTTTTGGAAGAAAAATAATTGAGCGCAATTTGTTGTACAAGTTTTCAGGTCTTTTGTATGACGAAAATGATTTGGAGCCTAAAGTTGCTACTGAAAATGAATTAAACGAATATCAAGAAACGCTTTCCGAAGAAAAAATTCAAAACGAGAAAATTTCAAATTAATATTTATGAAACGATATACTACTTTTGAAGAAATAGATAGAGATTTGAAATATCTACGGCTTAAGTCACAAATTGATCTTGAAGAGGTAAAATTAGGGTTAAACCAGAGTAAAGAAACCTTGAATGAAACCTTTTCTCCCATCAATATCATAGCCAGCACTGTCGGTTCTATTCTTAAAAAAGCTTTTGTTCTAAAAGTTGTGGATAAATTAATAGGAATAAAGCCCGTTAAGAAAAAAGACTATGAAGATGATTGATAATCTAATCCATTTATAGTAAACGAAAAAAATAAAAAACGCGCCAATCAATTTTGATTGGCGCGTTTTTTATTACAGTAATTCCTGAATTAAATTAATAATTCAAATCTTCACCTTCTTCCGGACGTGGTGGTGCTTGGCGCTTAGGTCTCTTTTTAGGTATTATTCCTTTTTCCACGTTCTGTTTTTTCATCTGTTCACCAATTTGATTACTGGCTACAAACGAAGCAATCATATTGTTGAGCATGTCACTGCCAGCCTGTGGAGAGTTTGGTAAAAGAATGAGATTTGTATTTGTTTCCTCGCCGATGGATTGCAGTGTATCATAATGCTGTGTAACTACAATCAATGCCGAAGCTTCCTGTGAGTTGATACCCACATTGTTTAAAACATCTACACTTTCCTCCAAACCGCGTGCAATTTCACGACGCTGGTCTGCAATACCTTGCCCCTGTAAACGCTTGCTTTCAGCTTCTGCACGGGCTTTTGCAACAATTTTAATTCGTTCTGCCTCTGCTTCATATTCAGCAGCTACTTTTTCCCTTTCTGCAGCATTTATACGGTTCATTGCTGCTTTCACTTGAATATCAGGATCAATATCCGTTACAAGGGTTTTGATTATATCATAGCCATATTCGCTCATTGCTTCATTCAATTCAGCTTTAACGGCTATGGCAATATCGTCTTTTCTTTCAAACACATCGTCCAATTTCATCTTTGGAACTTCGGCCCGTACCACATCAAAAACGTACGAGGTTATCTGGTCATGCGGATTTTCAAGTTTGTAAAAAGCATCGTAAACCTTCAATTTTAAAACTTGGAATTGTACTGAAATTTTTAAGCGCACAAAAACATCATCTTTTGTTTTGGTCTCAACAATTACATCCAATTGCTGAATTTTCAAATTAATTCGCCCAGCAATACGGTCAATTAAGGGTATTTTCAACTGTAAACCCGAATTTCGTATACTTTGAAACTTTCCAAAACGTTCTACTACTGCCGCGGTCTGCTGCTTTACGGTAAAAAAACTTGCCAATAGTATAAATAATCCAACAATCAGCACTGGCACTAAAATAAATCCGCCCATAATTTTTAAAATATTTAATGATTATATCTTGTGGAAGATACAAAATTAAAGCTATTTTCACGCCCCTAAAATATATCCCCAGTTATGAGTCTTAAAAAATTAATTTTTGCTACACTTTTTCTTTTCGCACTTCAACAAAGCTATAGCCAGCGCAATTATGACGGTTACAATTTTCTTGGAATACAGGGCGGAATTACCTTTTTTGATATCATAACAGACGATTTGGTAACCCAGCAAAAAGAGGGATTTACAGCTGGTTTCACCACCCGTGGTGCTTTTCGAAATAACTTCGACTTAATTTATGGACTGAGTTTTCAAAGTGCATCTGTAGGCGCGGAAGGGCGAGGTCTTTTGGGCAATACCGAAAATATAGGCTATACCATTCAGGGCGTACAGCTTAATTTTCTTGGAAGTTATAACATTGTCGTTAAGCATTTGAGTCTTGAATTCGGGCCTGTATTCGATATTACCGGCAAGATGAAGCTTGATGATGATAAATATGAAAATTATACACTAACGGGTTACAATTCACTTAAAGCAAAGGATATTCAGGATATTTCACAATTTAATGTACGTCTTGCTGGGGGGCTTACCGCTGGTTTGGAACATTTTCGCGTAAGCGCACAGTATCAGTACGGAGTAACCAATATACTGGGAAGCTTAAACGATAAAGGTTTGGAAAACGAAGATTTTAAGGGAAACAGTTCCACAATCGTTTTGATGGCCGTTATTTATTTTTGACCCATAAATCGTATCGCTTTTTCAATTCGTGAAATACTTTCTTCTTTTCCTAAAATTGAAAGAATATCAAACACATCCGGCCCTTTCATTTCGCCCACTAGCGCCAACCGCAAAGGCATCATCACTTTTCCGAAACCAATATTTTCCGAAGTAACCCATCCTTTTATTTGCGCTGAAAGATTTTCTGCTGAAAAGTCTTCGGAACTATTTAAATGTGAAACCACTTTTTGAAGCAAATCAGGTGTTTCAACTTTAAAAGCTTTTTCCGAAGCTTTTTCATCGTATGTTTTTGGTGCTTTAAAAAAGAAACCTCCCTGTTCCCACAGATCGCTTACAAATGTTGCTCGTTCTTTAAGTAAGGAAACGATTTTTGTCAGGTTGAGCTCAGTCGAAACCTTTTTTGCTTCCAAAAATTCCCCAAACTCTCCTGCAAGTTTTAAATCATCAACAGTTTGCATATATTGATGCTGAAACCATTTTGTTTTTTCGGGATCGAATTTTGCCCCAGCTTTGTGAACTCTTTCCAATTCAAAAGCTTCCACCAATTCCTCTAGACTGAAAATTTCCTGCTCCGTTCCGGGGTTCCAGCCCAAAAAGGCGAGCATATTTACAACAGCTTCGGGCAAATAACCGTCTTCGCGATAGCCTGAAAACACATCGCCTTCAGATGTTTTCCATTCCAATGGAAAAACGGGAAAACCCATTTTGTCACCATCGCGCTTACTTAGTTTACCGTTGCCAGTTGGTTTTAAAATTAACGGTAAATGAGCGAATTGCGGAGCATTCCAACCAAATGCGCGATACAACAAAACATGAAGTGCCAATGATGGCAGCCACTCTTCGCCACGGATAACGTGGGTTATTTTCATTAAATGGTCATCCACGATATTCGCCAAATGGTAGGTTGGCATTCCATCACTTTTAAATAATACCTTATCATCAAGAATGCTTGTCTCCACTTGCATTTCGCCACGAATGATATCTTTTAAATGAAGCGTTTCATCTTCTGGAGATTTAAAACGGATTACGTATTCTTCGCCTTTTGCGATTTTCTGCTGCGTTTCTTCCGCAGAAAAAACTAGGGAATTTTTAAGTTTAAATCGATTATGCCAATTGTAAATAAAGGTTTTCCCTTTTGCCTCGTGGTCTTTTCTGTGTGCATCAAGTTCTTCGGCAGTATCAAATGCATAGTATGCATTTCCGGATTCAATTAACGCGTCTGCGTATTGTTTATAGAGGTTTTTGCGCTCGCTTTGGCGGTATGGACCACAATCTTTTTCTTTCCCCGGACCTTCATCAACGGGGATATTTAACCAATTTAAAGCTTCAATAATGTATGACTCGGCGCCTTCCACATAACGGGTTTGGTCGGTGTCTTCAATTCTCAAAAGGATATCTCCGCCGTGTTTTTTTGCGAATAAATAATTGAACAAAGCCGTGCGAACACCGCCAATATGTAAAGGACCTGTTGGACTGGGGGCAAAACGAACCCTAATTTTTTGAGACATAATCTGCATTCTTTTTGTGAAGTGGCAAAGGTACAATTCTGAAAGCGCATTTTAAAGTTATTGGGGAGTGCGGTTTTTTCTTTTTTTGGAGCAATATTTGTGGCGTGGTTAGCACAAAATATTATTGTATTTTAGAAGTTTTCAAAAGAAGGAATCAAACCTATGAGCACTTTTAGCATAATCCAGCAAAAACTGGAGGAGTTTATCAAGAAATACTACACCAATGAGCTTATAAAAGGCGCTATCCTTTTCTTTGCCATTGGGCTACTGTATTTGTTGATAACGTTGCTCGTTGAATATTTTCTTTGGCTAAATCCGTTGGGAAGGCGCATTTTATTTTGGGCCTTTGTAATTGTGGAATTGGGCTTATTTATTCGGTTTATCGCTTTTCCGCTTGCCAAACTTTTCAAACTTCAACAAGGAATAGATTATATGCAGGCTTCCAAAATAATTGGAAACCATTTTCCGCAGGTAAATGATAAACTGCTAAACGTAATTCAGCTTAATCAAAATCAACGTGAAAGTGAATTGCTCGCTGCGAGTATCGATCAAAAAGCTACCGAACTGCAACCGGTTCCTTTTAAAAGCGCGGTGAATTTTAAAAATAACGCCAAATACTTGAAATATGCTGCCATTCCTATCTTGGTATTTATTCTCTTCAGCGCCTTGGGAGGAATGGATATTTTTTCAAGCAGTTACACGCGAGTAGTGCATTATGACACTGCCTTTGAGCCGCCTGCACCTTTCTCTTTTATTGTGATGAATGGCGATTTGAACGCAGTTGAAAACAAACCTTTCAATTTAAAAATCCGTACGCAAGGAACAGCCATTCCTGAAAATGCGAGTATAAATTACGGCGGTGAAACCTATTATATGCAGCAGACAGCGCCGGGATTGTTTGAATATACTTTTCAGCAGCCTGTGGAATCTATTGATTTCAGTTTAAAGGCGAATAAAGTGAGTTCCCGTGAATACACACTAGATGTTGTAAAAACCCCCACCTTGCTCAATTTTGAAATGGTTCTGGATTATCCTTCCTACATAGGGAAAAGAGACGAAACCTTGAAAAGTACCGGAAATGCAACTATTCCCGAAGGAACGCTGGTAAAATGGAATGTGGCTACTAAGAATACAGATGCAGTTACTTTGAAAACTGCCGATACTTCATTTTCCTTTACTTCAAAAAGCAAATCATTCAATTTTGAAAAGGGTGTTTATAATAAATTTGATTATGCCATTACCACTTCCAACGAAAAATTGAAGGATTATGAAAATCTAGCATTCACGCTGAATGTGGTAAAAGATCAGTATCCCGAGATTGATGTACAGTCCAAACAGGATAGCACTAATACCCAACGTGTATTCTTTTTGGGACAGATTTCAGATGATTATGGGCTTACTAAACTTCGTTTGGTATATTTTCCCGAAGGTGGAGAAAAGCAGGCCAAAACACAGGCGCTTCCACTCAATAAGACAAATTTTGATCAATTCACATATACATTTCCCGGTAACCTACCATTGACCGAAGGAGTTTCATATGAATATTATTTTGAGGTTTTTGATAATGACGCCATTCATAATTACAAATCTTCGAAATCTGGAATATATTCCTTTAGAAAACTTACAAAGGATGAGTTGGAAAACGAGCAACTTCAAAATCAACAAAACGCTATAAAGGGGCTGGACAAATCTTTGGAGGAATTCAAGGACCAAAAGCAAACACTCGAAGAACTTTCGCGAACACAGAAAGAGAAGAATGAGCTCAACTACAATGATAAAAAGAAGTTGGAAAACTTTCTACAGCGCCAAAAGCAACAAGAGGAATTGATGAAGAACTTTTCAAAGGAAATGAAAGAAGAACTTCAGAATTTTCAGCCTGAAAATCAAGAAAAAGATCCATTTAAGGAAGAACTTGAAAAACGTTTGGACGAAAATGAAGAGCGTATAAAGGAAAATGAAAAACTGCTGGAGGAGCTTGAGAAATTGCAGGATAAGATTGCCAAGGAAGAATTGACAGAGAAACTTGAAAAACTTTCAAAACAAAATAAAAATCAAGAGAAAAATCTCGAGCAACTACTCGAACTAACGAAAAGATATTATGTTGAAAAGAAAGCAGAGAAGTTAGCTGAGGAACTTTTTGAAATGGGTGAAGAGCAGGAGAAATTAGCAGACAAGCCCGCTGATGAAAACACCAAAGAGGCCCAAGAGGAACTCAATAAAAAATTTGAAGATTATAAAAAAGAGATGGACGAACTTCAGAAGGAAAATGATGATCTGAAAAAACCTATAGATATTCCTGAGGATAAACCGACAGAACAGCAAATTGATGAAGAACAAGAAAAAGCAACCGATAAGTTAAAGCAACAAAAACCTAACGATGCTGGAAAAAACCAGAAAAAGGCTGGCCAAAAGATGAAACAGATGAGTAAGGCTATGCAAATGCAGATGAAATCTGGGCAAATGGAATCTATTGAGGAAGATGCCAAAATGCTACGGCAGATCGTTGACAATCTTGTTGTTTTTTCATTTCAACAAGAAGATTTGATGGAAACCTTTAAAAAAATAGAATATGGAAATCCTATTTTTGGTAAAAAATTGAATGTTCAAAACGATCTTAAAACCAATTTTGAACATATAGATGACAGCATATTTGCGCTTTCTCTCAGACAGCCTATGATTGGCACACAAATAAACACTTCCTTAACTGAAATTCAATACAATATTGACAAATCTTTAGAACGATTGGCTCAAAATCAATCAAGACAAGGTATTGGTAATCAACAATATACAATTACAGGCGCCAATGATTTGGCGGTGATGCTGAGTGAAATATTGAGCAATATGCAAATGCAGATGTCTATGTCTATGGGGTCTGGCTCTGGAAAGGGAACTCCAAAACCTGGTTCTGGAAGTAGTGGCGGATTTCAGCTTCCTGATATTATAAAAAAACAGGAAAGCTTAAGTGAAAAGATGAAGGAAGGAATAAATAAAGGAAAAAAGGGCTCTAAAGGCGAAGGTGAAGGAGAGGGCGATGGTGATGGTAGTGGCGACGGTAATGGTGAGAATGGAGAGAACGGAAGAGATGGAAAAAATGGAAATGAAAAGGGAGATAACAAAGAAGGTAATGGGAACAGTGAAGATTTGAATGGAGAGCTTTTCGAAATTTTTAAGCAACAACAAGATCTCCGAAATCAACTTCAAGACAGATTAAGTAAAGAGAGCTTAAATGGAAAGGGAGGAGATTTGCTAAAGAAAATGGAAGGGATTGAACAACAATTGCTGGATAAGGGTTTTAACCAGAATACCCTTCAACAAATGCTCAATCTAAAATATGAATTACTAAAACTCGACAAAGCAGATTTGGAACAGGGACAGGAAAATAGAAGAGAATCACAAACTAATAAAAAAGATTTTCGAAATAATGTCCAGCTCGCCCCTGATGATATAAAAAAATACTTTAACACTACTGAAATTTTGAATCGCGAGGCCCTACCTTTACAACAGGATTATAAGACAAAAGTTCAGGAATACTTTGAGGAAAAAGATGATTGAGTTTAATTATTTAACCGATTTCAGATTGAAGAATGAATCTAATGTTAAGGATTGGATTCTGAATATTATCAATTCTGAAGGACGGGAAGAAGGAGACATTATATATATTTTTTGTGATGATAATTATTTACACAAACTAAACGTTGAATTTTTAAATCATGACACGCTCACCGATATCATAAGTTTTGATTATGGAATGAGCAAACAAATAAATGGCGAGATTTATATTTCTATAGAACGAGTGTTGGAAAACTCAGTAGATTTCAAAACCAAATTTGAAGACGAATTACACAGAGTCATGATCCATGGGATACTTCATTTTTGTGGTTATAAAGACAAAAGTGATAATGAGGAAAAATGTATGCGCAAAAAGGAGGATGAATCACTTCAAAAGCTCTCAGAAATCGATTAAATAGTTTCATTCTTTATTTGCTTTATAATTAGATATTTATTGTAATTTTGCACCCCTTTTAAAAATTGATTTAACAAAAATGTTCCACGTGGAACAATAGTGATATGTTTCCAAAAGAGTACGATGTAATTGTTGTCGGTGCTGGCCACGCAGGATCTGAGGCCGCTGCCGCTGCCGCCAATATGGGCTCCAAAACCCTATTGGTTACAATGAATTTGCAGACAATAGCACAAATGAGTTGCAACCCGGCAATGGGGGGCATAGCCAAGGGACAGATTGTTCGAGAAATTGATGCGCTTGGCGGTTATAGCGGAATTGTGTCTGATAAAACTGCAATTCAATTCAAGATGCTCAACAAATCAAAAGGACCCGCTATGTGGAGTCCTCGCGTTCAGAGCGACCGCATGCGTTTTGCCGAAACTTGGCGGATTATGCTTGAGCAAACTCCGAATCTTGATTTTTATCAGGAAATGATCTCAGGAATTATCGTTCAAAATGGAAGGATTAAAGGGGTTAGAACTTCATTGGGTTTAGAAATTAAAGCTAAAAGTGTTGTCCTAACAAACGGAACTTTTTTAAATGGATTAATTCATATCGGGGATAAGCAATTTGGGGGTGGACGAGCTGGTGAAAAAGCCTCCACTGGTATAACCCAGGATTTAATAAATTTAGGTTTTGAGGCAGGAAGAATGAAAACGGGGACGCCTCCGAGAGTAGATGGTCGCTCATTGGATTTTTCCAAAATGATTGAACAGCCCGGTGATGACGTTCCTGAAAAGTTTTCTTTTTCTGATGAAACTGCACCTTTAAAGAACCAGCGCTCATGCCATATGAGTTATACTAGTTTAGATGTACACGATATTTTACGTGAAGGGTTTGACAGATCGCCAATGTTTAACGGTGCTATTAAAAGTCTCGGCCCAAGATATTGTCCTTCAATTGAGGACAAAATCAATCGATTTGCAGATAAAGATAGACATCAGCTTTTTGTGGAGCCAGAGGGTTGGGATACGGTAGAATATTATATAAATGGGTTTTCAACCTCCCTTCCCGAGGATGTACAATTTAAAGCATTGCGCCAAGTTGCGGGCTTTGAAAATGTAAAGTTTTTCCGTCCCGGTTATGCAATTGAATATGATTATTTTCCGCCAACGCAATTAAAACATACTTTGGAGACTAAACTTGTTTCGGGTCTCTATTTTGCCGGACAAATTAATGGAACAACCGGTTATGAAGAAGCAGCCTCACAAGGATTAATGGCCGGTATAAATGCGCATCTTAAAGTTCAGGATAAAGATCCTTTTACGCTACAAAGAAATGAAGCGTATATTGGTGTTTTGATAGATGACCTTATAACAAAAGGCACGGAAGAGCCTTACAGAATGTTTACTTCACGGGCGGAATATAGAACGCTCTTGCGCCAAGATAATGCTGACTTCAGATTAACTCCTAAAGCATTCGAAATTGGATTGGCCAATGAAAAGAGAATGCGAAAAATGGAGGAGAAAAAGATTAAATCTGAAGCTTTTGTGCAATTTTTCAAAGAAACCAGCGTCTCGCCGGAAGAAATTAACGAGATATTTTTAGCTCGCGATTCTGCTACGGTAAATCAAAGCGACAAAATGTTTAAATTCTTTTCACGTCCGGAAGTCACAATGGCGGATATGAAAACAATTACTTCTGTAGAGAATTATATAGCAGAAAATGATTTGGACTCTGAAATGATTGAACAGGCGGAAATCCAAGTGAAATATTCCGGCTATATTGAAAAAGAAAAAAATAATGCAGATAAACTAAATAGGTTGGAAGGTTTAAAAATCCCCGTTTCTTTTGATTATTCAAAATTGAAATCACTTTCCTATGAAGCACGGGAAAAACTTTCAAAAATTAAACCCGCAACGGTTTCGCAGGCTTCCCGAATAAGTGGCGTTTCTCCAAACGATATTTCGGTGCTGTTAGTTTATATGGGGCGTTAGACGATTGTTTCACGTGAAACACTATTAAATTTGCAAGAATCAGAAAATAAATATTTATCGGTTAAAGATTTTTTAGTCTCAGGGGAAACTTTTGATTTAATTTATTCAAAAGAGTTGGATCTGCTTATAACCGAACCCGTTCCAAAAACTGAAGATCTCCCAAAATATTACGAAAGCGAGGAGTACATTTCACATACCGACGAAAAGCGCGGCTTGCTTTCCAATCTATATCAATTGGTGAAAAAATGGTCACTTCAGAAAAAAGCAAAATTAATTTATGCTCAAAATAATGGAGCTGGATCTTTATTGGATGTCGGGGCTGGCACTGGAGATTTTTTAAAGATTGCTAAAGAAAAAGGTTGGGAGGTTTATGGAATGGAGCCTAATCCCAATGCATTGAAACTGGCAAATAAAAAGGGAATTAATTTAAAGAGCTCATTAAAGGATTTTGCCGGAAAGCAATTTGATGTTATCACACTTTGGCATGTCCTTGAGCATGTTCCAAATTTAGAAGAAACTATTTCAGAACTATCAAATTTGGTAAAACCAAACGGTACACTGATCATTGCAGTTCCAAATTTTAAAAGCTTTGATGCAAAACATTACGGAAGGTTTTGGGCGGCTTTTGATGTGCCTCGTCATCTTTGGCATTTTTCTAAAGATTCCATTGAAAAACTATTTGCTGAAAAATTTCAACTTAAAAAAATAAAACCAATGATTTTTGATTCGTTTTATGTAAGCCTTCTTTCTGAAAAATATAAAACCGGGAATAATTTTTCTTTTAAAGCGTTTTGGATTGGTTTTATATCAAATATTAAAGCAAAAGCTACAAAAGAATATTCTTCACATATTTACTGCTTCAAAAAACATAATTAAGCCTGTTTGGGCGCCTTTAAGGCACAGTCGGCCCCAAAAGGCGCCTGAGGTAGAGCTGAAATGTTTTCTTCGCTTAGAAGGAAGAAGAAGCGCTTGCTTTTAATAATAAAAATCGATTAGAAATTTATTTTTATAAGATAAATTTATGTGAGTTCGGGTTGATGAATCAATCGAGTCAATTTGATGGAGAGATCTGTAAAAATAATTTTGGCATTACCATTTCGCTCAATGTGATAAGAAGCATCTTCCAAAGCTGAATTAATTTCAAAAATATTATTCTGGTGCACGAATGGAGAAAATTTGGGTAATGAAAAAGTGGCGTCATTGGCATCAAAAAATAATAACGAATTGGCACCGTAATTTTTTAAAAGCGCCTGTCGAAAAACTTCAATGCAATAATTCAGAAATTTTTTTTGGGTTTCCCTTCCCTGTCCGGCAAGTTCATCACTCCAGTCCAACAAATTATTAATAGCACCTTTATTGCCTTTCGCCCTAAAAGCAGTACGCACCCAACTTATAAACCATTTCTCAAAAACTTCATCTTCGCCAGTTTCGTCCAATAACTGCAGTGCTTTATTGTAATCACCTCGCGCTCTACGGGCAGTTTGGACAGCTAACTGTTCTTTTACTCTTAAATTAGATGTTAATGCTTCAGATATATCTGCTTCAGAAAGTAATGGGAAGGTTAACTTTTGGCACCTAGAACGAATTGTAGTGATAATCTGCTCTTCCCGCTCCGTCAGAAGCAGAAGTAGTGTCTTTTCAGTAGGTTCTTCAACCAATTTCAGGATTTTATTGGCACATTCACCGTTCATATTCTCGGCCATCCAAATGATCATCACTTTGTAGCCTCCTTCAAAAGCTTTTAATGATAATTTTTTCGAAATGTTCTCTGCTTCAAATTTGCTAATGTTACCTTGTTTTTTTTCCAGACCTAAACTTTGCAGCCATTCAAAAAGAGATGCGTAGGGATTATTTAAAACAAAACTGCGCCATCCTTCAGCGTAATTATCAGAAATAGCATTTTTCTTTGCAATATCACTTGTATTTACCGGATAAACAAAATGCAAATCGGGATGTATCAATTTTGAAACTTTGTTTTTGCAGGAAATATATTCGGGGCTTCCTTTCTCAAATTGGCTGCAAAGAAGTTCTGAGGCATACGCAATGGCCATTGGCAATAAACCACTGCCGTTAACGCCCGAAAATAGCTGTGCATGCGGAATTCGGCCGTTTTCAACGGTTTTTGAAAGATGTGATTTTAAATTTTGGTGACCGATTACTTCTGAAAAATCCATTCGCAAATCTAAACATTTCTTCGCTTTAATTCCTGATGAAATTCCTGATTCATTTTTTACTATGTAAACGTTTGAAAATTATTTTTAAATGGAATTATTCGCCAAACGATAAATATCAAAAAGGCTATATTTGCTGGATAAAATTTTGAAAGATGAAAACAGTACACGACATAGATTTTAAAGGCAAAAAGGCATTGATACGCGTGGATTTCAACGTGCCGTTGGATGAAAATTTTCACGTTACCGATGATACCCGTATTTGTGCCGCCAAACCAACGATTTTAAAAATTTTGGAAGATGGCGGAAGCTGTGTTTTAATGTCCCATCTCGGAAGGCCAAAAAATAAGGAAACAGAATTTTCACTTCAGCATATTGTTAAGCCTTTATCAGCTATTTTAGGCGTTCAGGTAAAATTTATTGATGACTGCATAGGCGAAAAGGTAGAAACAGCAGTAGCAGATTTAAAATCTGGTGAGATCCTCCTGCTTGAAAATTTGCGATATTATGAAGAAGAAACGAAGGGTGATCGTACTTTTGCCGAAAAACTTTCAAAGCTCGGAGATGTCTATGTAAACGACGCTTTCGGAACCGCACATCGCGCCCATGCCTCTACGGCTATAATTGCTGAATTTTTTCCTGAAAACAAATGCTTCGGCCTCCTGCTCGCTTCGGAAATAGAAAATGTAAAAAAAGTATTGGAAACCAGCGAAAAGCCCGTCACTGCAATAATTGGCGGCGCAAAAGTTTCCTCAAAAATCACAATTATTGAAAATATTCTCGATAAAATTGACCACCTCATAATTGGCGGGGGAATGGCCTTCACTTTTATAAAAGCACAGGGCGGAAAAATAGGCAGTTCGCTGGTGGAAGATGATAAACAAAATCTTGCACTGGAAATTTTAGAAGAAGCAAAAAAGAAAAACGTTTCTGTACATCTACCTGTTGATGCTGTGATTGCTGATGCATTTTCAGATTCCGCAAACACGCAGATTTCCGCAGTTGACAATATACCCGAAGGCTGGATGGGGCTTGACGCAGGGCCTAAAACCAATGAAATTTTTGCGGATGTAATTGCCAATTCCAAAACTATTTTATGGAACGGTCCCGTGGGTGTTTTTGAAATGGAGAAATTTGCTGAGGGGACCAAGATTTTAGGACAAAATATTGCCAGAGCTTCTCAAAATGGTGCTTTTTCACTCGTGGGTGGGGGTGATTCTGTTGCTGCGGTCCAAAAATTTAATCTTGCAGATAAAGTGAGTTATGTATCCACTGGTGGTGGCGCAATGCTGGAAATGCTGGAAGGCAAAACGCTTCCAGGCATTAAAGCCTTGTTATAGAAAAAGTTAAATATCACAATATTAGACTTTTGAGCCTAAAATTTGCGTAATTTCGCGAAATCATTATTTTTGATAAAATTTTTTATTTAAAAAGGCGTTACATTTTTTGAAGAATTCAAATAAATTAACCCTTTGAAAAGGTATTAATCAAGCGAGTTTGTTATAATCCCCAAACGCAATAAGAAGCTGATGAAACTAAACAAAATCCTCCCCCTTGTGCTGTTGCTGGCCTGCAGTATAAGTTTTGCCCAACAGGGCAAAAAGAACAGCAAAAAGCTGAACACAAAAAAAGTTCAGGTAATTGATTCTATAAAAGTTACAAAAATTGCTGAAGAATTACCTTCTACCATAGTGGCTACCTCTCTTAAAGATAGTACTGTCTTTGACCTGAAAGATATGGCCTTGGCTCGAAAAAAAGATAGTCTTTGGCTGAAAGAACTCTACAAATCAGATCTTTTTGAAGATATATATAACAGTGTCGTAAATCAGGAATACGATTTGGTAGATTATGATGAACTTCCAACCGAAGTTTTGAAACAACGCCTAAAAGACCTTGATGCCCGCACTCCCTTCAAAGTAGAGTACAATCCCTCATTGGAAAGTGTTATCAAACATTATTTAAAGAACCGTCGCGGAAGTTTAGAGCGACTTATGGGTCTTAGTGAATATTACTTTCCAATGTTTGAACAGGAACTGGACAGACATAATTTACCTTTGGAATTAAAGTATTTAGCCATTGTAGAATCTGCGTTAAACCCACGCGCTCAGTCAAGGGTTGGCGCAACTGGACTTTGGCAGTTTATGTATCCAACTGGCAAAATGTTTGGGCTGGACGTAAGCTCTTATGTTGATGAACGTTCCGATCCCATTATGGCAACGGAAGCTGCCTGCAAATATTTGAAGAGTTTAAATACCAGTTTCAATGATTGGGATTTGGCACTTGCGGCATACAATTCCGGTCCAGGCAATGTTTCCAAAGCGATACGCCGTTCCGGGGGCAAGACCAATTACTGGAATCTTCGCAATTACCTTCCACGTGAAACAGCGGGATATGTTCCTGCATTTTTGGCTACTATGTACATTTTTGAATATGCACAAGAGCATGGCTTTAAAAAGCAGGGGTCCAGAATTCCTTATATAGCAACTGATACTATTAGGGTTAAGCAGCAGATAACTTTAGATCAGGTAGCAAAACTTACAAATCTCGATAAAGAAGAACTAGAGTTTTTGAATCCATCATATAAGTTAGGCATTATACCTGTAGTGAAAAATGAAAACTACATGTTACGCCTTCCATTGACTGCGGTAGGTACTTTTGTGAATAATGAAAACGCCATCTACGCCTTTGCACAGGAAGAGCAGGAAGAAGCAGAAAAGCCAGCGCCAGAACTATACGAGCAACCTGAAAAAATCCGCTATCGCGTAAAACGTGGTGATTATTTAGGTAGAATTGCCGAAAGATATGGCGTGGGCGTTAGCCAGATTAAGAGTTGGAACGGTATGCGAAGCAATACACTTAGGGCAGGACAGAACTTAATTATTTATCCTAAGAAGAGCGCTCAGGACATTGCCAGCAATACTCCTGCACAATCTCAAAATGTATCTTCGGAAAAGACATATACTGTGCGCAATGGAGACTCGTTATGGAGCATTTCGCAAAAATTTCCTGGAGTTTCAGTCCAAAATATCAAAAATTGGAACGATATTAGTGGCAATAACATAAAGCCCGGAACTAAACTAAAAATATATAAAGGATAGTTCCAAAAACATCCTTTAAATGAAAATAATTAAGATCGCATTATTAGCGTTTGTTGTTGCATTTGCTTCTTGCAACAATAACGGTAAGAGAGACAAATCACTTGTTCCCAATTCTGTTGGTAATATAAATGCCTTACAGATTATCACACCAAACGACCTCTGGAACGGCATTGTTGGTGAAGCTATACGCAATAACTTTGCAGCGCCCACCGATGGTCTCCCGCAAGATGAACCACTTTTTTCAATGAATCAAATGCCACCCGACGCTTTTACGGGTTTTGCTCGTAGTAACAGGCTTTTTTTATATGTGGTTTTGAGTGAAGAAGACAAAGTTACCATTGCTACGGATGAATACGCCAAACCTCAGGCTGGGGCAATAATAAAGGCATCTTCTGAAGAAAAATTGGTTGAGCTTATAAATAAAAATGCAACGCAGATAATTGAAACCTTTCACAAATCTGAAATAAAGGAGCGCCAACGCAGAACAGCTATTTCATTGATGAAAACAGATTCACTTAAAAAAGTGATGGGTGTTAGCCTACAAATACCAAGTGCTTATAGAATTGCAAAGGCAACGGATAGTTTTTTCTGGATGCGAAAAGACTTAAAAGACGGAACGACTAACATCTTGGTATACGAGGTTCCTTTAAAGATGATAACCAACGACAGCACAGCTGTGGGAGATATAATTAAAATCCGTGATTCCATAGGGAGCAGACTGTTGCCCGTGGAGGATGACGGTGAATTTATTACTGAAGATGCCTATGCACCCTATCTTTTCACAACAAAAATTGACGGAAAGTTTGCTTATGAAACTAAGGGTACCTGGGAAGTAAAGGACGATTGGATGGGCGGACCCTTTGTAAATTATGCCGTTCGTGACGAGAAAAACAACCGTTATTTAATTCTGGAAGGTTTTACTTATGCACCCGCAGTGTCGAAAAGAGACTTGCAATTTGAGCTGGAATCAATATTAAACTCTGCCAAAATTGAGTAAATCATAGAAAAATATTTCAAAAAAAAGAGCCTTTCAGTTTAAACTGAAAGGCTCTTTTTTTTGACGAAATGCTATTTTACTTGGTATCGTCAATCTTTTTATCTGTAGAATCGTCTTTAGACGCATCTTTGAATTCTTTAAGGCCGCTTCCCAGTCCACGCATAAGCTCTGGAATTTTCTTTCCCCCGAAAAGCAATAACACGATCACAACAATCAATACAATTTGCCAAGGGCCAATAACACCTAAAGGAAGAAACAATGCACTCATAATTTTAAAAATTTAATTACGCAAAGGTAACAAGAAATGTTTAGATACAACGTTTTGACATTAACTTTAGCGTGTGGGGCTTCAGTTTATTTTATATTTGTAAAAAGCAATTGCAGATTATGACCCAAAAAGAAAAAAGAACCAAAAAGTTCAAAAAGAAGCTTTTGCACAAATACCGCTTGGTAATTCTAAACGAGGAAACTTTTGAAGAACGCTTCTCGTTTAAACTGAATAGACTGAATGTGTTTGTTTTCAGTACTCTTTTTGCCTTATTTCTTATATTGGCAACTACTTTTATAATTGCTTTTACGCCTCTTCGTGAATATATTCCGGGCTATTCTTCCACGGCTTTAAAAAAGAAAGCCACAAGTTTAGCGTATAAAACAGACTCATTACAGCAGATTCTTGATGTAAATGAGCAATACCTTGCTTCTATCAAAAAAGTCCTTACAGGCGACGTAAAAACTGTAAATTTCAACAAAGATTCACTCATTGAGGTAGCCAAAACAGACCCTTCCGTTTTAATACGTACTTCCAGAAAAGACTCTTTGCTTAGACAAGCAGTTGCCAAAGAAGATAAATACAACCCTTTGATTGCTCCACAAGTCCAACAATATGCACTCTTTGCACCTGTAAAAGGCGCTATTTCGGAAAATTATGATTCCAGGTCAAAACACTACGCAGTTGATGTGGTTACAGCCAAGGATTCACCAGTGAAGGCTGTTGCCGATGGGACGGTTATTTTTGCTGAATGGACCGCTGCAACGGGATATGTTATAATTTTGAAACATGACAACAACCTGATTTCCGCTTATAAGCATAATGCAATGCTCACTAAGGAACAGGGCGAAATTGTTAAAGCGGGTGAAGTGATTGGAACAGTAGGAAATACTGGCGAACTCACTACTGGCCCCCATTTACATTTTGAACTTTGGCGTGATGGCTTCCCCGTTAACCCAACAAGTTTCATCGACTTTGACTGATAGCCTATGTTCATAAAATCACTCGGCGCAAAGATATTTGCCAAAATTGTTGTAAACAGAATCCAGAACTGGGCCACAAAACCTGTTGAAACCCAGCAAAAGGTTTTTGAGGCTTTAATTGCGGATGCAAAAAATACTGCCTTCGGAAAAGATCACGATTTTGAAAATATAAATTCTTTTGAAGATTTTGCAAAGAAGGTTCCAATTCGCGATTATGAAGATTTAAAGCCCTATGTAGAACGTGTGGTTGCTGGGGAAGAAAATATTTTATGGAACGGAAAACCGCTCTATTTTGCGAAAACTTCCGGCACAACGTCAGGCGCGAAATATATTCCACTTACCAAGGAATCTATGCCATATCACATTGAAGCCGCCCGCAACGCAATTTTATGTTACATAAACGAAACTGGTAACGCCAAATTTGTAAATGGTAAAATGATATTTCTACAGGGAAGCCCAGAAATGCAGGAGAAGAACGGAATTAAGGTAGGCCGGCTTTCTGGCATCGTTGCACATTACGTTCCCGCATATCTTCAAAAAAACCGTTTGCCAAGCTTGGAAACTAATTGCATAGACGATTGGGAAACTAAAGTTGACGCCATTGTTGAGGAAACTAAGGATGAAAATATGACCGTTATCAGCGGCATTCCCTCGTGGGTGCAGATGTATTTTGAAAAACTTCAGAAAAAAACCGGGAAGAAGGTGGGCGACCTTTTTAAAAACTTCAACCTCTTCATTTACGGCGGTGTCAATTTTGAACCCTATCGCGCCAAGTTTGAAAATTTAATAGGAAGAAAGGTTGACAGCATCGAATTGTTTCCTGCCAGTGAGGGCTTTTTTGCATTTCAGGATAGCCAAAAGGAAAGAGGAATGTTGCTGCTTTTAAACTCGGGAATTTTCTATGAATTCATTAAAGCAGGTGAATTTTTTGATGAAAACCCGAAACGATTGACAATTGGCGAAGTTGAAATGGGCGTGAATTATGTAATGATAATTTCAACAAACGCAGGGCTTTGGGCCTATAATCTGGGCGATACCGTGCAGTTTACTTCAACGAAACCCTATCGTGTAATTGTTTCCGGAAGAATAAAACATTTTATTTCGGCTTTTGGGGAGCACGTGATTGGAAAAGAAGTGGAAGAAGCGATGAACAAGGCTATTTCAAAATTCAATTTTTCGATTACCGAATTTACCGTTGCCCCGCAAATTACGCCTTCCGAAGAAAACCTTCCATATCACGAATGGCTAGTAGAATTTGAAACTCTACCTGAAAACCTTCAAAAAGTAGCTGAATTTCTTGATGCCGAAATGCAACAACAAAACTCTTATTATTTCGATTTAATTGAAGGAAAAGTACTTCAATCATTAAAGATTTCATCACTTAAACGGGATAGTTTTCAGCAATATATGAAATCACAGGGCAAACTGGGCGGCCAAAACAAGGTGCCGCGACTTTCCAACGATCGTAAAATTGCTGATGCACTACTTCAAATACAGCCCCAAAATTAGTGTTATCTTTGCACCCAATGAATAAATTGAAATCACATACAAGAACACGTGCCCAAGAGAGCACGCAGGCCATTGAGCGGCTTTATATAACAATGCGCCACCTCTTTAATCGGGGGTTTTACAAGCCTATGGGAGTTTCGGGAGAAACACTTCGTGAATCATTATTAACCCTTCGTCCTGAAATCTATGGCTCTATAAAAGAAGAAAAAATTGAATTGCAGGGTCTGCTTTACGTGATGGACCGTTTGCCGTACGGAATTGAGGAATGCCGATTTATTAACTTAACCAGTGATGAAGGTTACAAAAACTCACATTTTGAACCCATAATTCCCCTAAAACGCCGCCGAAATTGTTACCGAATAGATTCGGAACAAATGAATATTGAAATTACGCGTGGCCGTTCGGAAATCTATGATATTCTAACGCACCTTACCTTTCTTTTCATAGAGTCGCACAAAATTATGAAGCAGGTGCTCATTAACGAGAACGGCGAAGTGATTCGCGATTGGAAAAAGCTAGAACAAGCTGTTCTCAAAAAAGGGAAACTTTCACAGGAGGAAAAGGAAGTGGCCCTTACGCACACTGCAAATTTTCTGGGAAGAACCTTTGAAGAAGTAAAAAGCGTATATCCCTTTTTCGCAAGTGAAAAGAACGAGAACCGTTTCTTTAATATTATCTATTTTTTAGGAAAGCTTGCCATAGATGAAATTATTGAAGATAATAAACGTATAATTACTTTTAGTCCGGTTTTGCGCGAGCGTCTGGGACATCACATTCACGGCGAACTGTGGGCCTATGCTATAAAACACGCGCTTCAAGATAAAGGCTTATTGGAGCGTCCGTTGCATATTATAAGTGCCAATATGCACAGCGTAATGAACAGTTTATATGGTCCAAAGGCGCTTTCGGCAGAATTCTCAAAGAAAAAAGCGATGGAGGTTTTTGAGGCACTCAGTATTGCTTCCAACGGTAAGCTCCGTGAAAAAGTAAACAAAACCGCGCTCGCGGAAGGAATGATGTTTATTGAGGACCAAAGCGGGACAAATATTGATGTGCAAATAATTGATACCTCCAAAATTAAACAAAGTCCCTATATAGAAGGGTTGAAGGAGGTTGAGAACTCAAAAAAACCTGTCATAATTGTGATGGATTATGCATTTGGCGAGCAAGCCTATGAAACAATGGACGAGCTTTTAAAACCATTTGTGGATGCTAATAAAGTGCGGCATTTCTTAAATGTGGCTTCAGTCTCTATAATGGGAAAAGCAGGAATTTTGGAAGGTGGAAAGGGCGATATTATGATTCCGTCAGCCCATGTTTTTGAAGGTACTGCAGACAATTATCCATTCAAAAATAAATTGGACAAATCACTTTTTAAGGATGATGACGTTAAGGTTTGTACAGGAACGATGATTTCGGTGCTGGGAACTTCGCTTCAAAATAGGGATTTGCTGAAATTCTTTCACAATTCAACGTGGAATGTGATTGGACTTGAAATGGAAGGCGCACATTATCAAAAAGCGATTCAGGCAGCTTCCAAAATTAGGCGAAGCATCAGCCCAAAAGTGAAGGTGCGCTATGCCTATTACGCCTCAGATAATCCATTGGAAACCGGAAGCACTTTGGCTTCGGGGGGATTGGGAACAACAGGTGTAAAACCCACCTATTTAATTACCGAAAAGATGTTAAAACAGATTTTAGACACTACTAAAAATTAATTTTGAAAAACGTTAAAGTACTGATTACGGGAGGCGCAGGATTTATAGGTTCCAATTATGTGGAATACGTCCTTAAAAATTCAGAAGATGACATTTTCGTGTTGGACAAGCTAACCTATGCCGGAAATTTGAAGAATTTGGAAGCTGTTTCACATAAAATCACCTTTATAAAAGGAGATATTTGTGATGCTTTTTTTATTCAGGATTTATTTGAAAAACATAAATTTCAAAAAGTAGTACATTTCGCAGCGGAAAGCCATGTGGACAATTCCATTTCGGGACCTTCGGAATTTATTCAAACAAATATAGTGGGCACCTTCAATTTACTTCAGAGCGCTTACAAAACCTGGATGAACGGCCCGAATGATTTGAAAGATGAATTTAAAAATGCCCGTTTTCTGCACATTTCCACAGATGAGGTTTACGGCACTTTGGGAGAAACGGGACTTTTTACGGAAGAAACGCCTTATGCGCCGAATAGTCCGTACAGTGCTTCAAAGGCATCCTCAGATTTTATTGTGCGCAGTTATTTTCACACTTATGGTTTGCCGGTTGTAACTACAAATTGCTCAAATAATTATGGACCCAATCAGCATAAGGAAAAATTGATTCCAACGATTATTCGCAAAGCAATTTCGGGTGAACCCATCCCAATTTACGGCGACGGAAAAAACGTGCGCGATTGGCTTTACGTGATGGACCATTGCAGCGGAATTTATTTGGCTTTGAAAAATGGAAAGCTCGGCGAAACCTATAACATCGGCGGTCGCAATGAACGTGAAAACCTTTATATTGCAAACGTTATCTGTGAATTGCTGGATGAAATGCTTCCGAAGGATTCGCCGCATAAAGAACAAATAACATTTGTAAAAGACCGTCCAGGCCACGATTTTAGATACGCTATTGATGCTTCAAAAATAGAAAATGAACTTGGTTGGAAGGCGAAAGAAAATTTTGAGACAGGCATTCGGAAAACGATTGCTTGGTATTTGAAAAATAGAGATAGATTGTAATTTAAAACCACGAGTTCAAGAATAATTGTAAAAAAGTATTCGTGAATTCGTGGCAAAATAAACACAAATGAAAGGAATAATTTTAGCAGGAGGTTCGGGCACCCGTTTGCACCCCATCACCTTGGCTGTGAGCAAGCAGTTGATGCCGGTGTATGACAAACCGATGATTTATTATCCGCTATCAACCCTTATGTATGCTGGTATTCGGGATATTTTGATTATTTCTACACCGCAGGATCTTCCGCTTTTCAAACAACTTTTGGGCGATGGTAAAAAATTGGGCTGTAATTTTCAATACGCCGAACAGGCAAATCCAAACGGCCTTGCGGAAGCTTTTATTATTGGAAAGGATTTTATAGGAAATGATAAAGTGGCATTGATACTTGGCGACAATATTTTTTACGGTTCTGGTTTAAAGGAATTGTTGCAATCAAACAACAATCCCGATGGGGGCGTGATTTATGCATACCACGTTTTAGACCCCGAAAGATATGGGGTTGTGGAGTTTGATAAAAGCGGAAAAGCGCTTTCCATTGAGGAAAAACCCAAAAGCCCAAAATCAAATTACGCGGTTCCGGGTATTTATTTTTACGACAATAGCGTTGTGGAAATTGCGGCCAACATAAAACCCAGCGCCCGTGGCGAACTGGAAATAACCGATGTAAACAACGAATATTTAAAAAAGGGAAAACTGAGTGTCAGCATACTGGACAAAGGTACCGCTTGGCTGGATACCGGAACTTTTGCTTCCTTGATGCAGGCTGCCCAATTTGTTGAGGTTATTGAGGAAAGACAGGGCCTAAAAATTGGCGCCATCGAAGAAGCTGCGTATGAAATGGGCTATATTTCAAAAGAACAATTAGTGGCTTTGGCAGAACCTTTATTGAAAAGCGGCTACGGAAAACATTTACTTCAACTAAATTAGATTTGGAAATACAACACACCCCATTAAAAGATTGTTTTATTTTGAAACCGAATGTCTTTAGGGACGAACGCGGACTTTTTTATGAAACCTACAATCAAAAAGTTTTTGAAAAAGTTACTGGACTTAATATTGATTTTGTGCAGGATAACCAGTCGGTTTCTTCAAAAGGAGTGTTGCGCGGACTTCATTTTCAAAATGGAAAAATGGCCCAGGCCAAGTTGGTTCGTGTTGTGAAAGGCAAGGTTTTGGACATTGTGGTGGATATCCGAAAAGATTCAGAAACCTTCGGAAAATCATTTTCGGTGGTTTTGGATGATGTGGAACATCTGCAATTATTTGTTCCCCGCGGGTTTGCACATGGTTTTATTACACTTTCCGAACAATCCATTTTTTCATATAAATGTGATAATTATTACGATAATGCTTCGGAAAGCGGAATAATCTATAATGACGCAACCTTGGCATTAGATTGGTATCTTCCAAAGGAAGAATTTATTATTTCAGAAAAAGATTTGGAACTTCCCAATTTTGGAGAAGCGGTAAGTCATTACCCTAGCAATTCTTAAAGGGAAGGCTGCGAGAATTGAGTTTAAAACAATGATAATTGTCTTATTTTATTGATAATATAATTAAAAGGATAGGGTAAAAGTCCCCTTCGGGGATTTAGGGGCTATGAAAAAAATATTGGTTACAGGCGCAAACGGACAATTGGGAAGATGCATAAAAGATGCAGCTGCCAGTTTTCCCGACCTTGAATTTGTCTTTGTTTCAAAGGAAGAACTTGATATTCAAGAAGAAGATTCATTAAGGAAATTCTTTAAAAAAAATAATTTTTCACACTGTATTAATACTGCAGCATATACCAATGTTGAAAAGGCAGAAAGTGAATCTGAAAAAGCGTTTGCTATCAACGCTGAAGCCGTAAAAAATTTGGCGAGTATTTGCAAAGATAATGATGTTGTTTTACTGCACGTTTCCACAGATTACGTTTTTGATGGAAAAAAGAAATCACCTTATTTCGAAACTGACGCTACAAACCCCATCAATATTTACGGGGCTTCTAAGTTGAAAGGAGAAAAAAATATAAAAGAAATATGCACTAAGTATTTTATATTTCGCTCCTCGTGGCTGTATTCGCAATACGGGCATAATTTTTTGAAAACGATCTTAAGATACGCTGAAGAAGGAAAATCACTTACAATCACAACCGAACAGACGGGAACGCCCACGAACGCAAATGATTTGGCGAAAGCGCTATTACAGGTAATTGCGCAAGATTCAACAAATTATGGCGTTTACCATTACAGCAACAGCGGCAAAACCACCTGGTTTGGCTTTGCCGAGGAGATACTTAAGCAAACGGAAAAATTAAAAGATGCAAATCTTGCAAAAACAAACCATTACCGTACTTTTGCCGCACGCCCGGTATATAGCGTTTTAGATAACGCAAAGGCATTGAACAATTTAAGTATTAAGCAGATAGATTGGCAGGAAAGCCTAGAATCTGTATTAAAAAAGACAGTCATTAATTTATAATATTAGTTTATATGGCACAGCAAAATTCATCGGAAGAGGTTGATTTGGGGTATTTGTTTAGGTCAATTGGAGGGCTTTTTAAAAAGCTGGCAAGAGTATTATTTCTTGTTATTTCTTTCTTTAAAAAATATCTAATTGTAACATTAGTTTTGATTATCATAGGTTTTGGAATAGGTTATTATTTAGACAGTGTTAGTGAACCAGTTTTTCAAAATGAATTAATAGTAATTCCCAATTTTGAAAGTACAGATTATTTATATGAAAAAGTAGAAGCTTTTAATTTAAAAAAAGACGCAAAGGATTCAATTTTTTTTAAATCTATTTTAGGTGAAGATTATCTAGATTTCGCTAATATTGAAATTGAACCAATAGTCGATATTTATAATTTCATGGCGGAAAAGAAAGACTATTTAGAAACTTTAAAAATTTTATATGATGATAAAGATCCTGAAGAATTTCTAAAAGACAAAACTATAAGTAAATATTATAAATATCATAAGATTAATATTATCTGCAAAGGCGATAATTCAGAGCAAATTTCAAATCGCATTCTTGAATATTTCAACAGTAATGAACATTTTAAGCTTTATCAACAAGTTGGTCTTAGAGATACTGAAATACAAATTTCCCAAAACGAAAAAATGGTTTCTCAAATTGATTCCGTTATGAAAGCTGTTTCGGAAAATACGGATTCAAAGCAAGCACAATCAGTTTATATTAGTACCCAAAGTGATCTGTATCAAATGATAAATACTAAACAAGCTCTACTTAATAATAGATTCAAGTTACAGACCAAATTTATAGATCAACATGAAATTATCAAATTAGTTAGTGCCAATTACAATATGGAACCTGAAAGGATTTTGCACATTTCAAATAAAGTTAAATATCCGCTATTGTTTGTCTTTTTGTTTTCTTTAGTTTTTTTCATCCTTTATATTTTAAAAAAGTTGAAAAATTATGCTAATACAGCTAATTAAATTAGTGAAATAATATAACTCTTTCTGATTCTTCAAAAAAATTAATGTCTAAAACGAATTTAATAGTATTTGGCACTCGCCCCGAAGCCATAAAAATGGCGCCCTTGGTCCAAAAATTTTTAAAGAACAAAAATTTTGTTACCAAAGTTTGCGTTACTGCCCAACATCGCGAAATGCTTGACCAAGTGCTGGATTTCTTCGAAATTATTCCAGATTTTGACCTCGACTTAATGCGCCCCAATCAAAATCTTTACTCCTTGACTGCCACAATAATCGAAAACATGAAGCCTGTCTTGGATGAGGTAAAACCAGACTATGTATATGTTCATGGAGATACAACAACATCTATGGCTGTTGGCATTGCAGCCTTTTACAGTGGCGCAAAAATATGTCATGTCGAGGCAGGTTTACGAACTTTTGACCGCCAATATCCCTTCCCGGAAGAATTCAACCGTCAGCTTACGGGAAAAATTGCCGATTACCATTTCGCACCCACGCAGCTTTCCAAGAAAAATCTTTTAACTGAAAATACCAAAGAGCAAAATATTTTGGTTACAGGTAATACGGTTATTGATGCCCTGCTTTATGGCATTGAAAAAGTAAATACTGAAAATTTTAAGGATGCAGAAATTGAAAATTTAAAAACTATTTTAAATTTTCAGAAAAAAATTATACTTGTAACTGGCCATCGCAGGGAAAATCACGGGGACGGACTTATAAATATTTGCGCTGCGTTAAAAACAATCGCAGAGAACAATCCCGATGTTGAAATAATATATCCGGTACATTTAAACCCGAATGTAGTTGGTCCAGTCCATGAATTACTTAGCGGAGTCGAAAATATCCATCTCGTATCACCATTAGCCTATCCCGCATTTATATGGTTGATGGAAAAATCATACCTAATCATTACCGATAGTGGTGGAATTCAAGAGGAAGCACCTAGTTTAGGAAAACCTGTATTGGTAACCCGCACAACCACCGAACGCCCTGAAGCGGTGGATGAAGGAACAGTGCTTTTGGTAGGAACGGATAAAAGTAGAATTGTAACTGAAACCGAAAAACTATTGAATAATATAGAATACTATAACGCTATGAGTATGTTGCACAATCCCTATGGCGATGGAAAATCAACAGAACGAATCGTAAATTTTATTGAACAATTATAACATGGAAAATAAACCCACAGTGGTAATGATGGGCTTGGGCTATATAGGCCTGCCCACTGCAGCACTGATAGCGAGCAAAGGATTAAATGTTACAGGTGTTGATATTTCTCAGCGTGTAGTAAATACTATAAATGAAGGGAAAATTCACATAGTGGAACCAGATCTTGATGGCCTGGTTCACCATGTGGTTAAGCAAGGCTACCTTAAAGCTTCAACGAAGCCCCTAAAGGCAGATGTTTATTTGATAGCTGTTCCAACCCCTTTTAAAGAGAATCACACCCCAGATATTTCTTATGTGGAAAGCGCGGTCAATAATATAATTCCTACCCTTCAAAAGGGAGCTTTGGTTATTTTGGAATCTACAAGCCCCGTTGGCACTACCCATAAAATACAAGAAATAATTTTTAATAAACGTCCCGATTTAAAAGGCGAAATTTTCATTGCCTATTGTCCCGAGCGTGTATTGCCTGGAAATGTGATATATGAATTGGAACAGAATGATCGTGCAATAGGTGGGGTTGACGAAGCTTCCACTGAAAAAGCTGTTGGCTTTTATAAACATTTTGTAAAAGGCGAACTTCACAAAACAAATTCACAAACCGCTGAAATGTGCAAATTGGTTGAAAACTCCTCTCGCGACGTACAAATTGCCTTTGCCAATGAACTTTCTATGATTTGTGATAAAGCGAATATTAATGTTTGGGAATTGATCCGTTTGGCCAATAAACATCCGCGCGTAAACATTTTGCAACCCGGAACAGGCGTTGGCGGCCACTGTATCGCGGTAGATCCTTGGTTTATTGTTTCTGAATTTCCGGAAGAAGCAAAAATAATCCGCTCCGCCCGCGAAATCAATAATTACAAAACAGAGTGGGCCATTGAAAAAGTTAAAAATGCGGCTCTTCAATTTAAAATTGAAAATGGAAGGGATGCAGTAATAGCTTGTATGGGACTTGCCTTTAAGCCTAATATTGACGATTTAAGAGAATCTCCCGCCCTTCATGTTGCGGAGCAATTGCAAACAGATGGTTATAAAGTTTTGTTTGTGGAGCCCAACCTAGAATCTCATGATAAGTTTAATTTAACATCATTATCAGATGCTAAAGCAACATCTGACATTATGGTGTTTTTGGTAGCGCATAAAGAATTTAAAGGGTTTAATGGAGAAATCCAGATGCAGGTTTTGGATTTTTGCGGTGTGAGAAATTGATTTTTATTCTTTTAAGAATTAAATTAAAATCAATAAAAATTACTTGTTAAGAATACATTTATGAATATTAAAAGTACACTTAGCGGTAAAGATAACATCCTCAAAAAGGGATTAACTTCCACTATAATAAAGGTATTTGGAGCACTTGCCAACTATGCCTTATCCTATTTAATAGCTCAAAAATATGGTGCAGAAGGAAATGGGGCTTTTGCATTATTCCTTACCTACACTGTAATCCTAAGTACTGTTTTATATTTTGGATTGGATGTTTTTTTAGTAAAACAAGTTTCCATCTTAATGAAAGATTTTTTTCTCGGCGACATAAAAAATCTCTATTATAAAATACTCAAGAGCTATCTCGTCCCTATAAGTATTGGAATATTATTTACTGCCTACGCACTCTATTTATATTTTAATGAGTTTATCTTTGTAATGGTAGGCTTGGGTCTTGTAATTAATGTATTTATTGACATAAATAGCGCGGTTTTTAGAGGAATGAAAAAAGCTGAATGGTACAGTTTTTTTACACAATTATCAAAACACTTTGTTACAGTAATCCTATTTTTATTACCAATCTTTGAAGGAAATCAAGATGAAATAATTTTCATTTATTTATTAAGCCTTCTTCTAAATGCAATATTTTCTTTTGTATTATTAAGAATAAATTTCAATAAGTTTTCTAATTATACTAAAACATCGGAACGAACAGCTTACTCCTTATTAGAAATATTTAAAAGTTCCAAAGAATTTTTCTTCTCCTCCATACTAATTATTACACTTCTTTGGGTAGATTTCATTATTATTGACATTTATCTCGATGAAGATCAAGCAGGCATATACAGTGTTGCATTAAAATTATCCAATTTAGTGACCTTTAGCTTTTTAGCCTTTAATGCTTTTTTAGCTCCAAGAATTTCTGAAATTTATGCCGAAGGAGATACTAAAAAACTTCAAATGGTATTGACACAAAATTTTATTTTAGTACTTCCATTATTGTTTGTGCCCACTTTAATAATTCTTTTATTTAGCAAACAATTACTAGGTTTTTTCGGCAGTGAATTTGAAAATGGCTGGATTGTGCTTTTATTGCTCACTGCGGCACAATTTATAAATGGTATTTTGGGTCCAGTAAGTTTATTATTGCAAATGACCAACTACCAAAGGCTTTTTCAGAATATACTTTTGTCAACATTTGTAATCAAATTAATTTTGGCTTTTACTTTGGTAAACTTATGGGGTATAAATGGCATTGCTCTTGCCAGTTTTATTGGAATAAGTCTATGGACAATAGCCGGAAGCTACTTTATCTATAAAAAATTATATGTTTTATCTTGGTTTAGTATAAACGATCTTAAAACCTTATATCATCAATATATTAAATAAAGAATTTTTTAATTACCAAATGAATAGATTAATTCTGTTTGATAATCAATTTTCTTAAATGATCAAAAAAAGGTGGTGAATAATCTAGTAATAAAAAAAACAACTTTATTGAGCTTTTCAATATGGTTGTTGGCGGTGGCTTTTGTTATATTCTATTTCACGGATGGACTCGGTAAAATACTACAAAGAGGAGGGTCTGGATTTTATAGATACAGTGCATTTTTAAAGGGGTTTTTTGAAATAGTGGTTTTAATTTTTTCGCTAATCGCATTAAATAGATCCAAGATTAATATCCTTATAAGTATTGTCATCCTTTTATTTGGATTTTTCATAGGGCAATTCTTTTTAAGTCTAAATTTTGAAAATCTCCTATTTTATGAAAATTTCAACACTCTTTTTAAATATTTTTTTCCTTTAATAGTTGCATTAGCCGCTTTAGATATATTAAGCTTTAATCATTATCCACTTAAAATATTTAAATTTTATAGGTTTATTATCATACTTAATAGTTGTCTAATAGTCATAGGATTTTTATTTGATATTGAAGTTTTAAGTACTTATAGTGGTCCCTGGAGATTTGGTTTTGATGGACTTATTTTTGCACAGAATGAAGCATCTTACATATTTATATTTGCAGTTACTACGGTTTATTATAGGAGATTCTATCTAAATATTAAAGAATATTTTTTCTGGATAGTTATAATACCCTCCATTATAGTAGCTACTAAAGCTGTTTATCTATATTTAATTTTACTTTTTCTCTTTCATCTTTTTAAGAGAGTTTCTTTAAAAAATATTTTGACTTTTGGAATTTCTTTTTTGATTTTCGGTTATTTTTTATTCAGTTCTGCTATAAACAGGATTTTTATTAATTCATACAATATATTTATGTATATGTATGAAAGAGAAGGGCTTTGGGGAGCTTTACTTTCAGGCAGAGGAGCATATATTAGAGAGAAACTGAAACCGTTGATTTTTGAAGAGTGGACTATTCCAAATTTTATTTTTGGCGGACAGGATGTAGTTAGTCATTATATTGAAATGGGCTTTATAGATCTTTTTCTTTTCTTTGGCATTTTCGGAAGTATTCTATATCTATATATTTTTTATAATATTTTTAAAATGATTTCATTTCCGAAAGATTTTAAACTATTTTTTGGAATTTCCCTTGCTATTATTATTGCAACAGCTGGCCACTTTTTTGAGAGCGGTATTGCCGGCCTACATTTCATTTTTTTGCTCTTAATAAATAGAAACCTCAGCAAAAAACTACATAATGTTTGAAGCGCTTATATATAGACTAATCAATATTGTTTTTAATAGACCCATTCTTAAAATAAAATTAAAAAAAGTGGGGTCAAATTTCAAATTTGGCTATAGATCAGAAATTAAAAACCCTCAATATTTTTCTATTGGAAATAATTTTTATTCGGGACCGTACGGCTATTTCGTAACAAATAAATACATTCCTGTATTTATTGGCGACGATATAATGTTTGGACCATTTTGTAAAATATTTGGGGGTGATCACGATCTTCGATATGCTGAAAAACATATACGTTTTGCCCCAGAAATGAAAGTAGAGAATACTAAGATAGAAATAGAAAATGGGGTATGGATTGGCGCTAACACAACTATATTATCCAATGCTTTTATTAGTGAAGGGGCGGTGATTGCCAGTGGAGCAGTAGTAAATGGCTTTGTCCCTCCCTTTTGTATTGCATTTGGAGTGCCAGCAAAACGCTATAAAAGAAGATTTGATGATAAGGAACTTAATGCCGTTTTGGCAAACGTAAATAGCAAATACACTTTAACGGAAATAAAGGAAATTTATAAATCAGCTGGAATTGGGTAAAAATAGAAAACTTTTGGTCTATGGCGCTGCCGCCGCATCGATTGGCTATATATTTTCAATCGCAACCGGCTCTATTGGGTTGTTTTTATTTATCGGTTTTTGGCTTCTCAATTTTAAAAACTTAAATTTTAAAAACATATTAAAATGGAATAATCTTTATTTGCTGAGCTTGTTTTTCTTAATCTTAATATTAGAAATTTTCTATTCAGTCGATTTAAACCAAGGACAAAAAGACATAGTGAGGCACCTTCCTTTTATAGTATTTCCATTAATTTTTACTACTATTAAGCCATTCCAAAGGAAGGAACGAGTTTTAATAATTAAAATATTTATTCATTCAGTGACCATCTTTTTTACAATTTGTCTGGCTACTGCAATTATTAGACAAATAGGTTTTTGGGGGCGTGGGGGCATTTTTAATTGGTATTATTTTTATAGGTATGATTTCTTGGAAGTATTTGACCAACACCCTACTTATTTATCAATGTTTACATTGTTGTCATTAAGTTTTTTCTTATTTCTAAGAAAGCAATTAACATACCCCAATAAGCTTTTTTACATAATTGGCTTGATTCAAGGAATAGCTATTATTTTATATGGAAGTAGGATTGGATATATCATTTTCTTTATAATTATGGGGTTATATTTTTTCAAAAATGTTGTGTCAAGAAAAGGTTCGAACAGAATTAGATACATTGCAATTTATAGTCTTTCTTTAATAGCAATAGCTGTTATAGCTTTTAATATCCCAATTGTTAAAGAAAGAGTCTTATATACTATAGGATATGAATATGATTATAAATTTAATAATAAAGAATTTATACAGAATAATGCCCCTGAAGAACAAGGAAGATTATTGCTTTGGCAGGATGCTTTAGATTTGATTAAGGATCGTCCTATTTTTGGGTACGGTACAGGATCTGCCAGAGAAGTATTACTTCAAAAATATAAGGAAGAAAATCACACTTTGTTTTGGGAAAAGCGTTTTAATGCACATAATAGTTATTTGGAATTAGTATTAAGCGGAGGCATTGTACTGCTAATTTCCTATTTATTACTACTACTAATTTTATTACTGAACAGCTTTAAAAAAGACGACCTAGTTTTACTTTCCTTCACCTTGATTATTACAATTACCTCAATAACTGAAACGCTCTTTATAGCACAGGGAATCATTTTCCTGTCATTTTTTTATTGTTTTTTTCTAACTAAAACAAATGAAGAATAAAGACCTAGCCATATTTGGACCATACCCGCCTCCACTAGGCGGCATCTCTGTACATATAAAAAGACTTGAATATTATTTAAAAAGGGCAGAAATTGATTATACCGTTTACAATCATGGATTTACTCAAGAGGAAAATATAATCGCTACAAGAAAGAAACCAATATGGTATCTGAAACTTTTATTCCTAAAAAAATACAAAGCGTTTCATTTCCACCAATTCTTTTATTTTCATTTTATTTATTATTGGCTCTTTTCTCTTTTAAGAAGTGAGAACATCATTGTTACGATTCATTCTGAAAGACTTTTAAATTATTCAGGATTAAAACTTAAAATAGCGCTGTTTTTTTTGTCCAAGACAAAGAGATTGACCCTTATTTCGGTATCTAAAAATTTAAAGGGATTTTTAGACAGTAATGGAATTTCTACCATATTTCTCCCGGCTTATGTTCCACCTAATCTAATAAATGAAAAGACTGTAGTCTCTCACAAACAGATCTTCCTTTTTAGTGTATGGAAATTCAATAAAAAACTTGCTACGGAAATTTACAACGTTCCACTTGCCTTCACTTTTTTAAAGAAAAACAAAGCAAAATTTAAGATGCTATTTCTAATCGGTAATGAACTCGATTCAGACAAGGAGTTTTTAAGAAATATGATTGATGATTATTCGATTGAAAATGATTTAGAAGTGATATACAATGAAAACCTAATTGATTATGTAAAACAATGTAAGTTTTTGTTACGCCCCAATTTATCGGATGGTTATGGAGTTTCCATTCAAGAAGCAATGGATTTGGGAGTTCCAGCAGTAGCTAGTGATGTTTGTGAAAGACCCGTGGGTGCAGTCCTTTTTAAAGATAACGATCTCGAAGATCTTTCAAAGAAAGTAGAATATGTTTTAAATACCCCTAAAACGGAAATCTTGAAGCAAAAAGAAGAACTTACGTATCATGAAACTTTAATGGTTATTTATTTAGAAAATTTAAAAGAGCTTAAATAAATTATTATGTTAAAAACGATAATTTGTCTATAGAATTTACATATTATACAATCTAATTTTAGATTTTAATAAACTTTTTAGTATCGTTCCTTCCATCTATTGAAACCACTACAAAATATAAACCTGAAGCCAATTCAGAAACGTTGATACTAGATGCTGTAGTTTCTTTAAGCAGTTTACCATTTGTAGAGAATATCTTTAAGAAATCAACAGCATCTTTACTGTTTACTGTCAAAACATCTTTTACAGGATTTGGATTTATGTTAAAATCACCGCTAGTAAATTCTGTTAAGCCTAAAGGCGATTCAGTCAATTCTACAATAGAAAAATTATAATATCCCCGCCCAGGACAAGGGCTCCAAGAACTTCCGGCAATAACATAATTTCCTTCATTATTCTGGATTACGGATTTTGGCGTATCCCAATCTACACCTCCAATTGATTTTTCCCACTCTAGTTCTCCGATATTATTAAGTTTTATTACCCAATAATCATATCTACCATAATTTTGTGTAACATCACCATCATTAGATTCTGAAATACCTCCTACAACAAATCCATCGTCAATAGTTTTCACAATAGATACCGCCATTTCTAAACCACTTCCACCATATGATTTTTCCCATAAAATATCTCCATTAATATCTACTTTTACAATCCAAAAATCCTCATAGCCGTTATTAATAGAAACATCCCCATCTATAGATTGGCTATAACCAGCTAAAATGGAACTTCCATCTGCCATTTCTTGGATTGACAAACCTCCCTCATGCGAAGTACCACCCATTGTCTTATTTAATATTACTTCTCCCGTAGCATTAAGTTTAACAAACCACAAATCATACCCTCCATGATTGCTCAAAATATCTCCATCATTTGAGTAAGTGTTACCAACAATTACATAATCGCCGTCATTCGTTTGGCGAACAGAGCGAAATTCATCGTAGTGCGAACCCCCGAGGGAAATTTCCCATTCAACAGCACCATTTTCATTTATTTTTAAGGCCCAACCATCTGATAAACCTTTGTTTTCTGAAAGATCTCCATCATTTGAAAATGAACTACCAACAACTATGTACCCCCCATCCGTAGTTATTTGAATGGATTCAGCATGATCACCAAATGTGCCTCCATAAGACTTTTCCCATACTATATTTGCCAATTCGTCGAGCTTAACTATCCAAAAGTCATATTCTCCATGATTAAATGAAACATCTCCATCAGAAGATGCTGATCTACCAGCCAAAATATACCCCCCGTCTGGGGTTAATTCTATCGAGCTAATATTTTCACTCCAGTAACCACCAAATGATTTTTCCCATTCTAAAATGCCAGACGAATTAAGCTTTACAATCCAATAATCCTCTAAGTTAATATGGGCTGTAATGTCTCCATCATCTGATTCTGAGAATCCTGCAACTATATACCCGCCGTCTGGTGTTTGTCTAATCGAACCAACTTCATCGTCCCATGTACCACCATAACAATGCTGCCAAACTAAGGAAATATCTTGCGAATAAATATTATTTGTTAAGAAACAAGAGTTAAGAGAAAACAGCCTTTCATAAGAATAAATTTTTTGTAAAGATATCATTTTCAGAGGTAATTATATAAAATAACCTTTTTTATGCTATCAGCTTTAAAAGATTGTAAACTCTAGCATTTTGCATAAAAGCCCTTACTTTTGGACCAAAATTCGCGATAATGAAACAAGTAATCCAGAACTACCCTTCTCAAGCCACATTTAACTATGGCAGAACTTATACATTTGAATATTTAATGCGTTAATTATAATAAAAATGAATTGCACAGCCAAATATTAAGATTGTAATGAAAGTGTTGTATCCAATAAAGTTATAAAAAAATAGCCGACGATAATATTCTTGAGGTTTTAAGAATTTCTCCTTTCTTAAAAAACCTTACTTTTGCACCAAATTTCACGATAATGAAACAAGTAATCCAAAACTTTAAAACGGGAGAATTATATGTAGATGAAGTCCCAAACCCATCCATTTCGGAAAACATGGTACTGGTAGAGAACAAATTTTCGCTGATAAGCGCAGGAACTGAAAGAGGTACCGTAAAAGTTGGGAAAGCCAATCTTATAGGCAAAGCCAAACAACGCCCCGACCTTGTTGCGCAAGTACTTCAAAATATAAAAAAAGAAGGTCTAAAAGCGACCATAGATAAAGTAAAAACCAAACTTGATTCATTAAAAGCTCTTGGCTACAGTACTGCTGGCGTTGTTGCCGCTTCTATGGACAGCAATCGTAAATTCAAGCCAGGAGATCGTGTTGCTTGTGCGGGACAGGATTATGCCTCGCATGCTGAGGTAGTTGCTATTCCACAAAACTTGGTAGTTAAAATCCCAGATAATGTTTCTTTTGAAGAAGCAAGTTTTACTACGTTGGGCGCAATCGCCTTACAGGGCGTACGCCAAGCAGAACCCAGATTGGGCGATAAGGTTTGTGTAATCGGTCTCGGACTTTTAGGTCAGCTTACCGTGCAATTATTAAAAGCAAACGGCTGCCGTGTTTTTGGTGTGGATCTTTCCAAAAACTTGGTTGACCTCGCCATAAAAAGTGGGGCGGATGCCGCAATGTTGCGAAGCGATTCAAACTTAAATACAGCAATAGATAATTTTACTGATGGCCATGGTTTTGACAGTGTGATTATCACAGCCGCTGCGCCAAGCAACGACCCCATTGAGCTTTCCGCAGTAATAAGCCGTAAAAAAGGAAAAGTTATTATAGTGGGCGCCGTAAAGATGGACATTCCCCGCGACCCAGATTTTTATAGAAAGGAACTTGAACTGAAAATGTCTTGTTCTTACGGCCCAGGACGATATGATACTGTTTATGAAGAAGATGGTGTTGACTATCCTTTTGCATACGTGCGCTACACCGAGCAGCGCAATATGGAAACCTTTTTGGACCTTATTTCGCAAGGAACAGTAAAACTTAAAGACCTTATCACGCATACTTTTGACATTTCTGAAGCTGAAAAAGCGTACGACATTGTTTTGGGCAAAGTAGAAGAACCACATATTGGTATTCTTCTGTCCTATCCTGAAAGTGAGACGAAAAAAACATCGCTTGTTTCAGTAAAGTCAAATGCCATTTCAACTGTAAACATCGGTTTCATTGGCGCGGGTAGTTTTGCACAGAGCTATTTGATTCCTTATACTAAGAAAGAGGGAGCGTCTCTAGATACGGTTGTGACAACCAAGGGAATTACTGCGAAAAACGTTGCTTCAAAGTTCGGATTTAACAATGCCTCTTCCGATGCGCAGGATGTAATCAACAATAGCAAAATAAACACGGTTTTCATTGCAACGCCACACAACAGCCACGCTTCATACACTATGGAGGTTTTGAAAGCAGGAAAAAATGTTTTCGTTGAGAAGCCCTTGGCGATGAATTATGACGAACTAGAGGAGGTTAAAAAGGTTTATTCGGAAAACAACCAAAAATTAATGGTCGGCTTCAACCGAAGATTTTCCCCAATTGCTGAAAAGATAAAGTCCGAATTTGCCGGTAATGGCGAACCAAAAGTGGTGAACATTCGTATAAATGCAGGCTTTATTCCAAAGGATCATTGGACACAGAACAAAAATATTGGCGGCGGAAGAATTATTGGTGAAATGTGCCATTTTATTGATTTGATGCAATATTTTACTGATGCAAAACCTGTAAAGGTTTATGCAGCTTCCATTAAATCGGACAATCAAAGCTTAACAACTGAAGATAATATTTCTATTACCGTTTCCTTTAGCGATGGTTCTATCGGGAATCTTTTATATCTTGGCAATGGCGACAAATCGCTTCCAAAAGAATTGATTGAAGTTTTTAGTGGTGGAAAAGTGGGTAGAATCCACGATTTCAGAAAAGGGGATATCCACAAAGGCAACAAACAGATAAAACTGAAATTGGACGGCAAAGGCCACAAACAGGAAGTTGAAGCCTTTTTAAAATCCTTAAAACAAAATACCGAAGCCCCAATTCCTTTTGAATCCATATACCTAACTACAATTACAACTTTTAAAATCTTAGATTCACTTACAACGGGATTACCGCAGGATATAATCAATTGATAAATGGAATTCTTGAATATTAATTCTTTTCCACGTTATTTTTCTTCATTAAAAATTAGTGAAAAAGTATTTATAATTCTTTTCCTTATCAATTTTCTGTTTTTGTTGTTTTTTGGTAGAGAATACTCAAAATTACAATTAACAGATACCTTCTACATACAAGATGTTTTTTATGGATTAATTGCTCTTTCGTCCTTTTTTTTCAAACCTTCTCTTAGATTAAAATCAATTGAAGTTCTAATTGTATTGACGTTATTATATTTAGCTTTCTCCTTAATAAAATATAATCCTGAAGTTCCCATTCCGCTTTATTTTCGACAGTTCATGCTCTTTGGATATATGGCGGGCACTTATTTTATCGTAAAAGCCATATTTAATTTTAAGAATGGATCTACTTTATTATATCAAAGTATTGTTTTTATAGCTTTTCTGTCAATATTGTTACAAATTTTTTATTCCTGTTATTATCTTAGTTATTATAATGAACTCCCATTTTTTGAAAGGAATTATTTTTCTCCAATTATTGTTTTAGGAGTTATTGTTACTGGAGCCTTTATTTTGAATAGATATAAAGGTCTTAAGATGCAGATTCTTTATCTATTAATTCTAATAATTTCATTTACAATAGGGCATGATTCTGCATATTTGGCAATAATTATTATGTATGCAGCCTTTTACTTTTTAAAGGCGCATAAGAGGCTTAAAATAGTTATTTCGGTCTTGTTAATTCTTTGCTTAGTATTATTATCGGTTTTGGCTCCAGGTTTTTCAGATGTTAATATGAGTTGGCGAATCATTTACTGGAGAGATATTTCCATGTCAATGTTAAATAACGGAAGTCTTTTTTATGGAAACGGTTTTGGAGTTCCCTATTTAAATGAAGATAGCGTTGAAATACTTAACAATCTATTTAAACATCTAGGAGACTGGACAGTTTTTTCCTCCCCGGAAAAAATATTTATCGTACCACCGCATAACTCATTTATAACAATGATATTTCATTTGGGAATACTAAGCATTTTACTATTATTGTATCCTCTTAAAAACTTTTTATTTAATAGAACTAATTGCAGATATAATCAAAAAGAGATTTTTCTTTTTATCGCATTTTTAGGATTATCCGTTTGGGCATTTTTTAATGTGATTTTGGAATTGCCACATTCGGCATCCTATTATTGGTTAGTCTTTTTTGCATTGGGTTTTATATTAAAACACGATAAAGGGATAATTGAAAATTATGCGTCAGGAATGGATACAACTAATATTCATAATAGTTTCCAAAAATTGAAATCCTATTGCGAAAAGGAAAACTTTAAAGGTTGGGACCCCTATGATGGTTTGAACAGTAAATTGTTCCAATCGATTCCTGTAATTTCAAAAAGCCGTTTTTTTAGACTTGCGTGGATTCAGATATTTAAAAGAAGCCCAATTAATTTACGCCAAATTACTTCCGTAGAAAAAGGGTATAATGCGAAGGGACTCGGTCTTTTTATCACGGGGTATTGCAATCTTTATAAAACGGACCCCAAATCTGAATATCTCGATAAAATTAATCAACTTTCATCACAAGTAATTAATATGCAATCTGAAGGCTATTCAGGCGCTTGCTGGGGATATAATTTTGACTGGCAGGCTCGTGCTTTCTTTCAACCCAAAGGAATGCCTACGGTAGTTGCAACTACTTTTATCACGGAAGCTTTACTAGAAGCTTATAAAATCACAAATAACGAAGCATATTTGGAAGTTGCAATAAGTGCAACGCAATTTATTTTAAAGGACTTAAACAGAACCTATGATGAAAAAGGCAATTTTTCATTTTCCTATTCACCATTGGATAAAACCCAAGTTTTTAATGCTTCATTGCTTGGTGCTAAATTATTGAGTTTGGTATATGAGTTTACCAAAGATGAAAATTTAATTGCCGAAGCTCGTAAAGCAGTTCAGTATGCTGTTGATTTTCAACAAGAAAATGGTGCTTGGGCCTATGGTACTTTGCCGTATCATCAATGGGTAGATAATTTTCATACTGGCTACAATCTGGAATGTATTTATATCTACCAAAAAATATCTGGGGATAGTTCTTTTTCAGAACCTATTGAAAAAGGATTGGATTATTTTTTAAAAACCTTTTTTACCGAAGAAGGAATTTCAAAATATTATAACAACTCAGTTTTTCCGATAGATATTCACGCACCTGCGCAATTGGTTGTAACTTTGAGCAAGTTGGAAGTTTTCGAAGAAAACAAAGAATTAATTGATCGTGTTTTGAATTGGACCATTGAAAATATGCAATCCGAAAAAGGGTTTTTCCAATATCAAAAGAATAAATATTTCAATTCAAACATTCCTTATATGAGATGGGCGCAGGCCTGGATGTTTTACGCATTTTCATACTATTTTTTAGAAACACATGAATACTAGAATTCAAATTCTAAACACCACTATAGATAACCTCTCCATGCAGGAAACCCTTGCCTTGGTTGAAGAAAAAATACAAACTGGTGAGCAAGTACATCACGTAGTGGTAAACGCCGGAAAAGTTGTAGCAATGCAAAAGGATGCAGAACTGCGCCACAGCGTCAACCAAAGTCACATTATTAACGCTGATGGACAAGCAGTAGTTTGGGCTTCACGTTTTTTAGGGAAACCACTTAAAGAACGCGTTGCGGGAATAGACCTAATGGCAAGCCTAGTGGAAATGGCACATAAAAACAACAACAAAATCTTCCTTTTTGGCGCTAAGGAAGAAGTGGTTAAAAACGTTGTTGACAAATACTCTGAAATTTACAGTCCCAACATCATTGCAGGTTATCGTAATGGTTATTTCAGCCCTTCTGAAGAGGAAGAAATTGCCCAACAGATAGCAGACAGCGGTACCCAAATGTTGTTTGTGGCCATCTCATCACCCATTAAGGAAAACTTTCTCTATAAATACCGCGAGACCCTTAAAGACGTAAATCTAATTATGGGCGTTGGCGGCAGTTTTGATGTAGTGGCAGGCAAAACTAAGCGTGCACCTATATGGATGCAAAAAGCGGGGCTGGAATGGTTTTATCGTTTTGCCCAAGAGCCGAGACGTATGTGGAAACGCTATTTGGTTGGTAATTCGAAGTTTATATATCTAGTGTTAAGGGAGCACTTTTCTAAAAAATAGAGGCGAATTACTCCATCATAAAAAATACCTCCACGGATACTCCATACCAAAGCCATAGCAAAGCCGTATCAAAGTCCTTAAATTGTAAGAAAACAGCCCTTTTTTCCTACAAATAAAATTTCTTCCATAACCTTCTAAATATTCTTGGCTTTGTAAATAAGAATTTACCTGAATATCTTGCCTCCCGTCCAAAATCTTCTATCTAAAATCCAATATCTCGCAAGAGTTTTCTATCTTCCCCTAAAATTTAAAACATATTTTTTTAAATAATGAGGATTCTGCTCTCCGCCATATACCCTTATGCTTTTTTGCTTTTATACCTTATTATTCCTTTTGATAATTATATTCGTGCCTTACCGAATATACTTTTAGCAATTTTGTTAATAGCCTTTCCATTTATTGTTAAAAAAGATGATTTCCAAAAGCTAAAATCGCTTCCTATTGTTATCTTTTTAGGTCTTTTTATTTATTTATTGATTGACTCCTTTGCTAGTGGCAGATTACCGGATGATTTCAATATTATTAAGAAAGTAATGATTGCCGTAGGTTTGGCTGTACTTTACATTCCCGTAGCTGATGCAAAAAAAATTAATAGCGCAATAATTTTTTCGTCCCTTGCGGCCATTCTTTTTTCGGTATATAATTTTGTGCTAATAACCGATGCCACTGGAAGTTTTGCGCTGGGCGACTCCCCACAGGTTATAGAATCTTTATTGATAGACAGGCTTTACCTAGGGCTACTCAGTACCTTTAGTATTTTGATTTCGTATAAGTCAATAAAAAAGAAATATCACCCAAATAACAATTATTATTTGGCAAATATTCTGATAAACGCCCTATTTATTGTCCTAATTTCCTCAAAAATTGCAGTAGTTTCGCTTTTCGTATTATTATTGATTAGACAGTTTTATGGCAAACGCAAAATATGGAAAGCCTTAATCGCGGTATTTGCCATATTTGCGGTCGTCAGCCTGTTTTATGTTATCAAAAACGAAAAATTTATTCAATCTAGCCAAAGAGAAAACCATAAAAATCCTCCAGCTTTTATTGAAAATTCAATGACTTATGAACTAAGGGCTGTTGTGTGGAATTGCGCCAAAAATATTATTTCAGACCAAGGCTTTTCTCTTACTGGAATTGGCTTTGACGCCACAAAAAATCAATTGGTTTCTTGTTATGAAGATCAAATAGTCAATTCGAAGAAGAAAGAAAAGTTCGTATCTCAACGCTATAACACTCATAATCAGTTTTTAGACTTTTATTTGAGTGCTGGTTTTATTGCATTGTTGGTGTTTTTGGTGTTTATAATATTCAGCTTTATAGCTACCCATAAAAAATTCTTTCCTATAGCTATGGTATCAATATTGGTAATGTACTGTATGGTTGAAAATCTGTTTCACAGACAAATTGGAGCATATTATGTGGGCTTCATTTTAATTGTATTAATGACAACTACCCAAACGAACAAAACAACAGAATAAAACCCTTATAAAAAGAATTTCAAATTGTACTTTTGCGCTTTAATAACAAACCCAACCTTTTCAATATTAGAAAAGAAAAAAGAAGATAAATGAAAATTTCAGTGATAGGAACAGGCTATGTAGGCCTTGTAACGGGGACCTGTTTGGCAGAAACAGGGAATGAAGTAATTTGTGTAGACATAGACGAAAGCAAAGTAGAAAAAATGCGCAATGGCATTGTACCGATTTATGAACCACATTTGGATGTTCTATTTGAAAGAAATATTAAAGCAAACCGTTTAAAGTTTACTACTTCTCTAGATGAAGGTTTAGCGCACGGAGATATTATTTTTTTAGCGCTCCCAACGCCGGAAGATGAAGACGGTTCTGCCGATCTTTCGTATGTTTTGAATGTTTCTGAAGAGATAGGTAAGAAAATAAAGGAATATAAAGTCATCGTTGATAAAAGTACTGTGCCCGTTGGTACCGCAGAAAAGGTACAGAGCGTAATCGCTAAAAATGCCTCTTGTGAATTTGATGTGGTTTCCAATCCTGAGTTTCTTCGTGAAGGCTTTGCAGTAGATGATTTTCTAAAGCCCGAACGCATTGTTGTGGGCTCCAGTAGTGAAAGAGCGACCGCACTAATGAAAAAGCTTTACAGTCCCTTTGTACGTTCTGGAAACCCTATAATTATAATGGACGAAAAATCTGCAGAGCTTACAAAATATGCAGCAAATTCATTTTTGGCAACCAAGATTACATTTATGAACGAAATAGCCAATTATTGTGAAAAAGTTGGCGCCGATGTAGATATGGTACGTGCTGGTATGGGTACCGATAGCCGCATTGGAAAGCGTTTTCTCTTCCCAGGAATTGGCTATGGCGGCTCTTGCTTCCCAAAGGACGTGAAAGCACTTCAAAAAGCCGGAAAAGACGAAAACTATAATTTCAAGATTTTAAATTCAGTAATTGAAATCAATTCCGCACAAAAAACAATCTTGCTTCCAAAGATTGAGAGTTATTTCAAAAATAACTTGAAAGGAAAAACCATCGCCCTTTGGGGATTGGCATTTAAACCTGAAACAGACGATATTCGTGAGGCCCCATCCATTGATATGATGGAAGCTTTGCTTGAAAAAGGCGCAAAAATTCAGGTCTTTGATCCTGAGGCAATGCCAAATATAGAAAAACGGTTCGGAAATAAACTTTTATATGCAGATTCTATGTATTCGGCACTTGAAGGAGCAGATGCGCTCTTAATCTGTACCGAATGGAGTATTTTCAGAACTCCTGACTATGGTAAATTAAGACAATTATTGAACAATCCAGTTGTTTTTGACGGTAGAAACTTATACAATGTAAATGATATGGAGGCTGAAGGATTTTCGTACGTTTCCGTAGGAAGAAAGACGGTTAACTTATGAAGAAACGTGTCCTAATAACCGGAGCTGCTGGATTTTTAGGCTCACACCTCTGCGATAAATTTATTGCCGAAGATTTTCATGTTATTGGGATGGATAACCTTATAACTGGTGATCTTAAAAACATTGCACATCTTTTTAAACTGGAAGCTTTCGAGTTTTATCACCACGACGTTACAAAATTTGTACATGTTCCCGGAAAGGTAGATTATATTCTTCATTTTGCTTCTCCAGCAAGCCCAATAGATTATTTGAAAATACCCATTCAAACCTTAAAAGTAGGCTCTCTAGGCACTCATAATCTTCTAGGATTGGCAAGGGAGAAAAAGGCTCGAATTCTTATTGCCTCAACATCTGAAGTTTATGGCGACCCACAGGTACATCCACAAACTGAAGAATATTTCGGAAACGTAAACACCATAGGCCCCCGTGGGGTTTATGATGAAGCAAAGCGTTTTCAGGAATCTATAACCATGGCCTATCATAGATTTCATGGATTGGAAACGCGAATTGCTCGAATTTTTAATACCTACGGACCACGTATGCGCCTTAACGATGGCCGTGTAATTCCTGCTTTTATAGGTCAAGCATTGCGAGATGAGGATTTAACTGTTTTTGGAGATGGTATGCAAACGCGTTCCTTCTGTTATGTAGATGATGAAGTGGAAGGGCTTTACCGCTTATTGATGAGTGATTACCCACTTCCAATTAACATTGGAAATCCTGAAGAAATAACCATTCTAGATTTTGCAAAGGAGATTGTAAAACTGACAGGAACTGAACAAAAAATTGTTTTTAAGCCTCTTCCGCAGGATGACCCAATGCAAAGAGAACCAGATATTTCAAAAGCTAAAGAGATCTTGGGGTGGGAGCCGAAAATTTCAAGGGAAGAAGGAATGAAAAAAACATTTGAATATTTTAAAAACCTTTCAAAAGAAGAACTTTTTAAAAGTGAACATAAAGATTTTTCAAAGCATATTAACAGATAGTAATTAAATGTTTAGAAGTGGAAGATATTCAGGATTTCTTAGGCCTATTTCATATGGAATAGATCTTTTCTTTATCCATTTTTTTGCTTTTGAATTTTTTGCAAATCCTTTCCCCTATTTCAATTATGTAGTTTTTTTAACCATTGCATGGCTGATCCTTTCTTTACGATTGGGATTTTATGAGATTTATCGCTTTACCCATTTATCTAAAATCATGTCGCTTATAGGGAAACAGGGTGTTGTTTTTCTATTGATTGTGTTTTCTTTTTTTGGTTTTTACAATGAGTTGACCACATCTGCATCCACAATTTTTAAATATATTTTTCTGGTAATGCTTTGTGTTACCATTGTAAAATTGGGTGTTTTCTTTCTCTTAAAAAAATATCGTTTACACTTAGGCGGAAACGTACGTAAAGTTGTGATTCTAGGGCTCAACCAAAAAACAGATCAGTTACGAAAGTTTTTTACTACTAATCCGGTTTATGGATATAAACTGTACAAAACCTTTGATTTAAAAGGACCTGATAAAGTTACTATTGAAGAGTGTATGGATTATATCCTCACTGAGGAAATAGATGAGGTATACTCTTCCGTGGCGGAAATCAATAATAAAGATTTATTAAAGCTTATTGATTTTGTTGACAACAACCTTAAGGTCTTAAAATTTCTTCCAGACAATAAAGAAATATATAGCAAAAAACTGGACTTTACATATTATGGAGTGCTTCCCATTCTTTCCATGCGGAAAATTCCTATGGATGAACCCTTTAATAAGTTCTTAAAGCGAAGTTTTGATATCATGCTTTCGCTTTTTGTTATTGTAGGGCTTTTATCCTGGCTTACACCAATTCTTGGATTGTTGATTAAATTGGAATCAAAAGGACCTGTATTCTTTAAACAAAAAAGAAACGGGCTAGATTATAAGGAGTTTTATTGCTATAAATTCCGTTCCATGAGACCCAACCCCATGGCACACTTGGAGCAAATAAGAAAAGGGGACGAACGCGTAACGCGTGTCGGTAAAATCATTAGAAAAACTAGCATTGATGAACTGCCACAGTTTATCAACGTGCTAAAAGGTGAAATGTCCGTTGTAGGGCCAAGACCGCATATGGTGAGCCATACACATATGTACGCAGAACGCATCGATAAATTTATGGTTCGCCATTTTATAAAACCGGGGATTACAGGATTGGCCCAGGTAAGTGGTTTTAGAGGTGAGGTTGAAGATGATAACCATATTATTAATAGAGTGAAATATGACATTTTTTACCTTGAAAACTGGAGCCTCTTTCTCGATATTAAAATTGTATTTCAAACCATCTACAACGCCCTTCGCGGTGAAGAAAAAGCGTATTAAATACTTTCTATCAAAGCAGTAAAACCTTCAAACTGTTTGTGAAAATTAAATGCGGAAACCGAATTCCGTTGGACATCCTCTTTCGGAAAAAGTTTTAAGTCCGTTACGGGAACGGTATTTATAAAATCCTGCAACGCCTTCAAATCATTTACTGGAACAACCCAGCCCAAAGATTCCTTTTTTACGATTTCCCCGCCTTCTCCACCCGCTGCATAAAGAACAGGTAACCCCAAGCGTGTATATTCAAATATTTTTGAGGGCACGGAACCGTAAATTCGTTTTATTAAAGGAATAAATGCAATGTCATAATTTTGCAATTCCCTGTGTAATTCATCTCTGCCCAATTCACCGTAAAAAGAAATATTCTCTTTCTTTAACTTTAGAATTTTTTCCATGTCGGGCCCTGCTCCATAAATGTGCAGACTCACATTCTTTGGAAATGAAATTCGTTGACAAATCCCGTAGATTCCCTGGGCAACTCCCAATAAACCTGCGTAAACAATCTTAATGTCATTTGAAGATCTGGTCTCTTGAATCTTAGGAATGCCGAAGTTTGGAACATTTCGATATAAAAAAGTTGGCTTCTTCACATAATTTGAAATATGCTGAAGAATTTCTTCAGATTGGCCAACAATCAATTCGGCATTCTTATAACAGAACTTTTCCATCTTCTGCAAAAGGGAATAATAGGTTCCTTTCTTTAAAATTCCCATTTCCAACCCAGCCAAAGGCCAAAGATCTGAAACATTCAGTATTATTTTTTTAGCGAACAAACGTCCCAAACAAACCGCTGTAAACCCTACAAAAACGGGAGAATATTGAACAAAAACTTTTTTAGGTGTTTTGGAAAAAATGAAGAATAAAATCAAGCTGAGCGAAAAAGAAACCATAGAGAGCAACCTCACAAATTTATTTGCAGAATTGCTGGGCCAAATCCACAATCGTTTTATTTTTCCAAAGGAAACAGCTTCAACTGAAGAGATTTTACCACTGTATTCACTAAAAACTTTTCCTGTTGGGTAATTTGGCAACGGGCAAACAACTGTTACCCTAAAATCGGCATCTCCCATTGCTTCTGCCAAGCTATAAATACGATTAGCTGCTGCGCCTCTTTCAGGAGGGAAATAGTTGGTTATTATAAGAATTTCCTTTTGCACGTTTTGAGGGAGATTAATTTTTAACCAACGAAACAAACTGCTTCAACTTTCCACTTGCAGATCTATCCAGCTGCGTTTTTCTGTGGAAGTTAAATGTCAATCCAGGCTCTAAAAATTGTTCAATTGTTTCTGTTATAGATTGCTTTTTTTCCTTCGTTAATACTTCTTTGCTTACATAATTTATTTCAAAAGTATCAATCTTTGTTTGAATCACTTTAAATTCCTGTATGTTTCCGCTCTCTTCCATTATCTTTTTGGTAATCACATAAAAAGTCATTCCCGCCGCTTTCTTTCCACTGGGAAGTGTCGCAAAATCATTTGTTCTTCCAACCAGCGTTTTTAGAATTGGTTTTTTAAACGTACTTTTTTCGCTTAGCGCCCCGTAATCACCAATTTCATAACGAATAAACGGATGTGCCTTGTTATGCAAAGAAGTTATTACAATTCGCCCTTCTTCACCCAAAGGAAGCGGTTTATCGGCTGCGTCCAAAATCTCCACAAAAAGCGTTTTGGAATCCACTTCCCATTCGCCGTGAGGGTTGGTAAAGGCAATCACACCCGCTTCCGAGCAGCCGTACTCATTCACAATTGGAACGCCCAACTGGCTTTCAAGCAAAATTTTATCATCCTCAAAAAGCATTTCGGATGTAACGATACACACCTTCAGCGTTGGACAGACATTTTTTAAGATTATGTTCTTTTCCTTCAAGTATTTCGCAAAGAGCACAATGCTACTGGTATAGCCGTTAATGTACTCAAATGGCTTTTGTTTATAGACTTTCAACATTTCATCGAGTGCGTTTTCCGAAAGGTCGTTTATGGAAAACCGATGCCGATGTGCTAAAAAATCCTTTACGCGTACCGTTTTATTTTTAACAGTATCCAAAGGAATTCCGTAATAACGGGCTTGCAACGAACTATTAAAATCTATGCCGTGCCGCCCAAATCGCTCCATATGGTATGCCCAGGTCATGGCGTGGCTGTATTTATTTTTTGCAAAGCGAATGGGGTTGCCGCTGGAACCCGAGGTTTTGTTTGTGTAGCAATTTTTTTCCGAAAAGTCTTTTGAAAGTCGCTCCTTCAGCGGAATTTGATAATCTGCTTTTTTCAAAATTGGAAGTGTTTCCCAAGTTGAAAAATCGCCCTTCACCTTCTGGCGATAAAAAGGGTTGTTTTTTAAATGATAGGTTACAATTTCGGCCCTTTTCGCTTTCAAAAATGCTTCGTAGCCTGCTTCTTTTATTCCAGAAATTTGATGCAATTCCTCCTTCGCCCCTTTTATAGGGAAACGTTTCAGAAAAAGGGAAATATCGAATAGTCTCAAAAGATGTTTTTCAATTAAGTTGAAACCAAAAAATTTCACAAAGCCAAATTCGCTTCAAATAAATTAGCGGTTCAAGGTACAAACAATTATTTTTGACACCGAAACAAAACATCTCAATTATGAATATTCTCATCCTTGGTTCCGGTGGCCGCGAACATACTTTTGCATATAAAATTGCACAGAGCAACCGCTGCGAAAAACTTTTCGTAGCCCCCGGAAATGCGGGAACTGCTTCTATAGCAACAAATGTAGATTTAAAAGTAACCGATTTTGAATGGGTGAAAAAATGCGTTGTTGAAAATAATATTGAAATGGTTGTAGTGGGCCCCGAAGATCCTTTGGTACACGGAATAGCCGATTATTTTGCCGAAACCGCGGAATTGAAAAATGTAATGCTCATAGGTCCCTCAAAACGCGGTGCTTTGCTGGAAGGCAGCAAACAGCGCGCAAAGGAATTTATGGTGCAGCACAACATACCCACGGCTGCGTATGAAAGTTTTACTGCAGAATCCTTGGAAGCGGGAAAATCTTTTTTGGAAAAATTGAATCCGCCCTATGTTTTGAAAGCAGACGGATTGGCTGCCGGCAAAGGTGTTTTGATTTTGAAGGATTTAAACGAAGCCAAACAAGAACTCGAAAACATGCTAACGCACAGTAAATTTGGCGAAGCGAGTTCCAAAGTGGTAATCGAAGAATTTTTGGATGGAATTGAACTCAGTGTTTTTGTACTTACCGATGGAAAAAACTACAAAATCCTTCCCACTGCAAAAGATTACAAACGCATAGGTGAAGGCGACACTGGTTTAAATACTGGTGGAATGGGCGCCGTTTCCCCAGTACCGTTTGCAGATGAGATTTTAATGAAAAAAATTGAAGACAGAATCGTTAAACCAACGGTGAACGGCCTTTCGGAAGAAAAGATAGACTACAAAGGCTTTGTGTTCATTGGCTTGATAAAAGTGGATAACGAACCCTACGTGATAGAATACAACGTGCGGATGGGCGATCCCGAAACCGAGGTTGTTTTGCCGCGCATTAAAACCGATCTGGTTGATTTATTGGAAGCTACCTACCATCAAAACTTGGGCAATTTCAACATTGAAATTGACGGTCGGGCCGCAACTACCGTAATGCTGGTTTCCGGAGGCTATCCCGAAGATTACGAAAAAGGAAAGGAAATTTCAGGTTTGGAAAATGTGGACGGTTCCATTGTTTTTCACGCAGGAACAAAATCTGAAAACGGCAAAACGCTAACCAATGGGGGTCGTGTTTTGGCCGTAACTTCTTTGGATGATGATTTCAGAAAAGCGCTAAAAAAATCCTATCAAAACATAGAAAAACTATCTTTTGACAGGATGCAGTATCGAAGCGACATAGGTTTTGACCTATAAAAAAATCAAGGATTTTCGTCGTACGTATATGTAATTTCAGTGTTCTCGTTAAAGTCGCGAAGTTTACCCAACCAATATATGAAAGCCGCAGCTCCAATCAACAAAAATATCCACGAAAAAATATTGGCAAGCCACCAGCTGTCAAGCTCAAGCTTCATCAATGCATCGTAAGGGATAAAAAGAAAATCTTCAAAAAGGGAAGCTATTCCTTCCCAAAAACCTTTCCAAGTCATATCTTTAATCTTTAGATGGCAAAAATATAAAATTACCCCGTATGCTGACAAGCTTTTTTGGAAAATCTAACCCGATAAATTATTTAATCCTCGGGGTTTTTATTGTAGCAGGCTATTTATTGGGGTCAATTTCGCACAGTGAAATTTTTTTAACCCCTTCTTTATTGCTTACACACGCCATCTTTATAATAATTAGTGTGTTGAGTATGTTGCTGTTGGATTTCATAATCCGGAAAAACCATCTTACCAGCAACAATACCTATGCTATATTTTTCTTCACCTGTTTTCTGATAATGTTGCCCGTTATTTTTCTTCAGCATAAAATAATTTTAGCAAATGCTTTTCTATTATTGGCACTGCGTCGACTTATGAGTTTACGGAGCGATAAGAATTCAGAAAAAAAAATTCTGGATGCAAGTATTTGGATTACTCTAGCTTCCCTGTTCTATTTTTGGAGTATTTTACTCTTTATCCCACTGTGGATTGCCGTAGTGCAAAAACCCAATTCAAATTACAAACAAATGCTGGTTCCCTTTACGGGTTTTTTGGCAGTATTGGTAATTAATACCGCATACCAATTGCTGGTAAACAATACTTTTTCTTGGTTTATGAATTGGAGAGATGTGGTGGGTTTTGACTTTTCTGCCTATAATTCTGCGTCTATTTTAGTTCCCGTAACCATCATTTTAGCCTTTTACATTTGGACTGCAATCTACCGGATTTTAAAAATCTCAAAACTTTCCTTAAAAGAAAGGCCCAATCATCTTTTACTATTGTACGTTAGTATAACAACCTTTTTTATAGCGTTGGGAGCTCCCGAAAAAACAGGTTCGGAATTGCTTTTTATAATGGCGCCGATTGCAATTATAAGTGCTAATTATATTGAAAGTTCAGAAAAGGAACATTATCGCGAAAAAGATATTGCCGAATTTTGGTTTAAGGAAATTATGCTTGGGCTAATTTTAATATTGCCATTTGTTTTTCTCTTGTTATGACTTTGATACTTGAAAATATTGAGAAGGAACTTAAGCGCAGACACCAATATTCCTATAAATGGTTTCGGAAGCAGAATGATACGTGGGACAATTATACAAACTTCATCTACCAAACCTCCAGTTGGGACACACTTATTCGGAAGCTTGCAATTTTGGTGGAAATGCATGATTTTGACAAATTGCAAGTCTTTCAGTATGCCGCCAACCGTTGGTACAATTTCTGGAGCGCGCAGGCGGTGGAGCAGATATTTACTGAGATAGAAGGTATCGACCCTATTCCGGAAGCAAAAGATTCCGAAAAGGATTTTTACCTCTTCGGTATTCCCTTTGACCATAAAACCTCGGTCTTTCCGAAACAATTCAACCAAACCTTTGAATATGCCCAAACCCACAAAGCCGAACTGATTGAATGGCTCTACAAAAATCAAAGCACCCAGAAACGGCATCATTTCAAAAACCGTCTTTTTATTGTGGTTTATGCTGAAAATGGCGAACATTGGAAATTGAAGGCTGAAATCGGTTTGCTAAAAAATGCTATTCAAAAATATATAGCGACTTTCAGGCCGGAGCAGTTGCAATCATTTACTTTTGTTGCCGGACAGCAAACTTTAACCGATATTATCTGGGTTTCCAAATGAATTACATAGGCTCCAAACACAAACTCTCCAATTTCATTTTTGAAAATTTAAAGCACTCTTTTTAAACCAGATTGGCAACAAGAATTTCACTATCTTTGAAATATGAAAACATTATCCTTAAACATACCTGACGGTCTTGATATAGGGCCAAGCGAACTTGCAATATTTGTGGCATCTCGCCTTTATGAAAATGGTAAGTTGTCATTGGGCCAGGCAGCTGAAATGGCAGGCCTAACAAAACGTACTTTTATCGAGCTTTTGGGGCGTTATAATGTTTCCGTCTTCAATTATCCCGCTTCAGATTTAGCAAAGGATGTTGCCAATGCCTAAAACTATTATTTCCGATACCAGCTGTTTTATTATACTTACAAACATTGGGGAATTGGATATTTTGCAGAAAGTTTATGGGGAAGTAATAACAACACCTGAAGTGGCGTCAGAATTCGGAGAGCCACTGCCAGCATGGGTAATTATAAAATCGGCAACAGACTACTATCGTCAGGCTATTTTAGAAGTTCAAATAGACAAGGGCGAATCCAGTGCAATAGCTTTAGCTTTGGAAATTGAAAACAGCACAGTTATTTTAGATGACCTAAAGGCTAGAAAAATGGCTGAACATTTGGGAATATCCTACACTGGAACTATTGGAGTAGTAGTAAAAGCAAAACTGAAGGGGGTAATTCCTTCACTAAAACCAATCTTGCAAAAATTAAAGCAAACAGATTTCCGAATTTCTCTTGAACTTGAAACGGAAGCTCTTAGCCAAGCAAAAGAACTGCCTTAATGAACTACATAGGCTCCAAACACAAACTCTCCAAATTCATTTTTGAAACAGTTACCGAAACCTGCGGAAATGATCTTTCGCAAAAAACATTTTGCGACCTTTTTGCAGGAACTGGAATCGTTGGCCGAAACTTTAAACCCCACGTAAAACAGGTAATCGCCAATGATGTGGAGTATTACAGTTTTGTGCTGAACCGAAACTACATCGGCAATCATATTTCTTTTGAATACGAAGAATTCATTAATGAATTGAACGCTTTAAAAGGCAAAAAAGGCTTTATTTTTGAAAATTATTCCGAAGGAGGAAAAGCTGGCCGAAATTATTTCACATCAGAAAATGGGCAGAAAATTGATGCAGTCCGAATTCAAATTGAGGAATGGAAAAAAACCTCTCAAATATCCGAAAACAAGTTTTTCTTTCTGCTTGCTTCATTATTGGAAAGCGCCGATAAAGTTGCAAATACTGCTTCGGTTTACGGTGCGTATTTGAAACACATAAAAACTTCCGCAGCAAAAAGTCTTGTTATTAAACCTGCAGTTTTTCAGCAAACAACAAACTCACATCAAGTTTTTCAGCAGGACAGCAATGAGCTTATAAAGAAAATTGAAGGCGATATCCTCTATTTGGATCCGCCATACAATGCCCGTCAATACGGCGCCAACTATCATTTGCTGAATACTATCGCAAAATATGATACCTTTGTACCCAAGGGCAAAACCGGCCTGCGCGAATACTACAAAAGTGATTGGTGCAAAACCGGCGAAGTGATTAAAAGTTTTGGGGAATTAATTGAAAATGCACAATTTCCCTATATTTTTCTAAGTTACAACAACGAAGGATTGATGGGCCAAAAGGAAGTGCAAACGGTGATGGAACGCTTCGGAAAATATACGTTGAAAACCAAAAAATACCAACGTTTCAAAGCAGATAAAACCGAAAACCGAAACCACAAAGCTTCAAAAACTTTTGAATATTTACACATTTTAGAAAAATCATGAAATAGAAATTAACATCCCGATTTATTCCCCCTTTGAAGGGGGCTAGGGGGATGTTTTTTCATAAAAATAAAACTATGTTTTCAGACAAAGCCAACAAAATCTTCGCAGAGGTAATAAATAAATACCACGAAATAAACACTGTGGACCAACCTTTCAGCAATCCATACGATAAGGACAGTGATTTAATTGAACATCTACTATACCGGAAATGCTGGATAGACACCGTGCAGTGGCATTACGAAGACATAATCCGCGACCCGAATATTGACCCAGTGGGTGCCTTAAAGTTGAAGCGACAAATTGATGCCTCAAACCAGGACAGAACCGATATGGTTGAGTATATTGACAGTTATTTCCTCGAAAAATTCAATGATGTAAAAGTGAATGACAACGCGACAATTAATACCGAAAGTCCGGCATGGGGAATTGACCGCCTATCGATTTTGGCGCTGAAAATCTATCATATGAACGAAGAGGCAACCAGAACAGACGCTTCCCAAGAACATTTGATGGCCTGCAAAGCAAAGTTGAATATTCTGCTGGAACAACGTGTAGATTTGAGCACTGCCATCAACCAATTGCTGGACGATATTGCCCACGGCAGAAAGTACATGAAAGTTTACAAACAGATGAAAATGTACAATGACGAAGAGCTAAACCCAGTGCTTCGCGGTAAAAAATAATATTATTTTAAACCTAACAGGTTTTCAAAACCTGTTAGGTTTTTAGAAATAAAATGCCAAAACCCACCCACATACTAGTAATCCGCCTCTCCGCCATGGGCGACGTGGCCATGACCGTTCCCGTACTTCGCGTTTTGGCGCAAACCTATCCCGAATTAAAAATCACGGTACTTTCCCGTCCCTTTTTCAAACCTTTTTTTGAAGGAATAACCAATCTCAATTTTTTGGAAGCCGATGTGTATGGCGAACACAAACGACTGGGATTGATTAAATTGGCAAACGAAGCCAAGGATCTGAAAATTGATGCCGTTGCAGATCTTCATAATGTGATCCGTTCCAAAATAATCACAAAATATTTAAAGTTTAAAGGAATTGAAACCGCAACAATCGATAAGGGCAGGGCTGAAAAGAAAGCCTTGATAGCTGCCAAAGGTGAAAATATTTCACAATTAAAGACTACCCACCAGCGCTATGCCGATGTTTTTGAAAAGCTCGGTTTTCCAGTGGATTTAAATGATTTTTCAGCCCCACCACAAAAACGGTTGACCCCAAAACTCAATGGTCTTATTGGCGTAGAGCCAAAAAAGATCATTGGCATTGCGCCTTTTGCCGCTCATCAAAGTAAAATGTACCCTTTAGGTATGATGGCTGAGGTAATTCGCGAGCTAGATGAAACTGACAAATACCGAATCTTTCTTTTCGGCGGTGGAAAAAAAGAAATTGAACTTCTTAAAAAACTTGAAAACCCTTTCGCAAACGTTACCAGCGTTGCCGGAAAACTCACTTTTGAGGAAGAACTCGCCCTAATCTCAAATTTAGATCTAATGCTTTCCATGGATAGCGGCAACGGCCATTTGGCAGCTATGTACGGTGTGCCAGTGGTTACACTTTGGGGCGTGACGCACCCTTTTGCGGGATTTGTCCCTTTTAATCAGCCGGAAAGCAATCAATTAATGGCTGACAGAAAAAAATATCCGTTAATTCCTACATCCATTTACGGCAATAAATATCCTCCCAATTATGAGTTAGTGATAAATACGATACCACCTGAAACAGTGGTATCGAAAGTGGAAAAGGTTATATAGTTACCACACTAACTAAACTAATTTGGTCTTCAACTTGACAACGGCTCCTAAATCATTTATATTTACAAGTCTTTAACCCTACCATCTTCTTCTCTTACCTTACTGCTGTGGCTACCCGCCAAAAAAAGAACAAGAAGATATTTTACATATTAGACACACCATTATAACTCTATCCCGACTATATGCCGACTGTATGCCGACTGTATGCCGACTGTATGTCGACTCTATGCCGACCCAACCCCATAGATAACTTATATATACTCCCAAGATTCCCCGTAAAATGCCTTTTCTCAGGTGTCATTACAGTTCGCCTCTCCCTTGAGTTCTTTTCAAAATCAAATATATAGGGATTAACCATTTGAAAAACCTCTTTTAGAACCTATAGAAGAAGAAGGTTTGAATGAAATACCAGCTTAGCTATATAACGACACAGGAACCCTGCCCAAATTTTTTTGGAATTTGGAATTTCAAAAATTTGGAATTTCAACCTTTACACATCATCATAATCCACAACTACTTTCGGTGAAGTGGGATGCGCTTGGCAGGTAAGTATCAAACCATCCGCAATTTCAGCTTCGGTGAGGATTTGGTTTTTGCGCATTTCGGCTTTTCCTTCTTTCAATCGGGCGATGCAAGTACTGCAAATTCCGCCTTGACAGGAATATGGTGGGTCCAAACCTTCGTCCAGTGCAGCTTCCAAAATACTTTTGGTCTGTGGCATTTCAAAAGTTTCCTCTTCGTCATCAAGCAATACGGTTACACTTGTATTTCCATCATGCTTTTCAACCAATAATCCTTTTTCAGCAGTTGAAAAAAGCTCGTGATGAATTTGTTTTGTATTGATGCCGTTGTGCTTCAAGGTTGCGGAAACTTCGTCGATCATCTGTTCGGGGCCGCACAAATAAAAGGCTTCAAAAGTAATCTGCCCGTATTTATTTTTCAGATAAAAATTAACTAGGGAGCGACCTATTCTTCCAAATTGCGCATCGTCCAACTTTTCTCGACTATAGACGAATTCAACATCAAACCGCTCAGGGAATTTATCCTGCAACTGAACGATTTCGTCATAAAACATGGTTTCCTTTTTGTTCTGATTACCGTAAATAAGTAAAAACGAACTTTTGGGCATTTCTTCCAAAGTGCTTTTTATCAAGGAAAGCACGGGAGTTATCCCGCTTCCTGCGGCAAAGGCCACATAATTTTTAAGATTTGGCTCCAAAATAAATTTCCCAGTCGGCGGCATCACTTGCAGCGTATCGCCCGCTTTCAGGTCTTTGTTTGCATATTCTGAAAAAGCGCCTCTCTCCACTTTTTTCACGGCAACCTTCAGCAGGCCGCTTTTGGGTGAGCTACAAATGGAATAGGCCCGGCGCAATTCTTTTCCACCAGCTTGGTGTTTTATAGTAATGTATTGACCAGCTTTAAAAGCAAACAAATTTTTTAAATTATCGGGAACTTGAAAGCTGATAGAAACTGAATTTGGAGTCTCTTTTTTTACTTCGGAAACAGTAAGCGCGTGAAATTCGCTCATAATTGTGAAATTTTTCTGCAAAAGTACAAAGGAAATCAAGGAAACAAAGCTTCAGCGCCCTTAATATGAAGCATTTTTTCGGCGTTTGGGTAAGCAGATATTAAAAAGAAATGTATTTTTACCGCTCTTTAGTGATTCTACATACTAAAATAGAACCTTTTAAGTTTGAATATTATATAAATCGAAACCGTTTTGAAGGGCACATATAAAATTACACTATTTTTTCTCGCTGTTTTATTTTTGGCAGCGTGTTCACGCAAAAAAAATACATTCCTAAACCGCAACGTTCACGCGGTTACTACTGAATACAATACATTATACAATGGCGAAATGGCTTTTACGGATGCCAAAGAACAACTGGCCTATGGATTTCGCGACAACTTTTGGGAAATACTACCCGTAGAACGTATTGAAATCAAAGAAGCTGAAACCAAAGCTCCCGGAGCAGCCAAAGGTGAAGGCGCAGGAGGCTTTAACCGTGCCGAGGAAAAGGCCGCAAAAGCGATCCAAAAACATTCCATGTACATTGATGGAAAGGAATACAATCCACAGATTGATGAAGCCTATATGCTGTTGGGAAAAGCACGTTATTATGACGGGCGTTTTATTCCTGCATTGGACGCTTTCAACTTTATTTTGGACCGTTACCCAACTAGCAACAATATTAACATTGCAAAAGTTTGGAAAGCGAAGACAAATATTCGTTTGAACAATGAGGAATTTGCTATAGAGAATCTCCAAAAAATGTTTGACCAAGCAGAATTGAAAAAAGAGGAAATAGCTGATGGTGCAGCAATGATGTCACAGGCATTTATCAATTTGGATTCTTTGCAGCCAGCCCTTGAGTATATAAAAATGGCTTCTGAAAACGTAAAAGATAAAGAACTGAAAGGAAGATATACTTTTATAAAGGGTCAAATTTACAACCGCTTAGGAGAAAAAGACAGCGCAAACATTGCTTTTGATGAGGTAATTGATATGAACCGCAAAACTTCCAGGGCTTATTTGATCAATGCCTATTTAGAAAAAGGGAAAAACTTTGACTACGAAAAAGGAGACCGATTAGCATTTTTAGAACTGTTGCAAGACCTTGAAAAAAATCGTGAAAATCGTCCGTTCTTGGATAAAATTTACAATCAGTTTGGCGATTATTACCGCAACAGCGACAGTATAGAAACTGCAGTAAAATATTATAACAAATCTATCAAAGCTTTTAAACAGGATAGAATTCTTCAGTCAGTAAATTATCAAACCCTTGCAGAAATAAACTTTGACAATGCAAAGTATAAAACTGCAGGAGCCTATTATGATAGTACCCTCACTTTCCTTGAGGCTAAAAGTCGCCAGTGGAGACGCATTACCAAAAAACGTGAAAACCTGGACGATGTTATCAAATATGAAGACATTGCAACAACAAACGACAGTATCCTGAAATTAACCAAAATGAGCGAGGCAGAACAGCTTGCTTATTTTACAGAGTATACAACAAAACTGAAAGAGCAGGCCGTAAAAGATTCTTTGGAAGCGGTTAAAGTTGAACAAAAAATAGCAAATAAGGAGTTTTACGAAAAAGGAAAAACTGCCGCGGGTCCTAACAAAGGAAGCACCTTCTACTTTTATAACACCTCAACCGTCGCTTATGGTAAAGGAGAATTCAGAAAAGTATGGGGAGACAGAAAGCTAGAGGACAATTGGAGACTTTCAAGTAAAAGAACTTCTTTGATTGACAATGATGATGAGATAGCCAACACTACGCCAATTGCAGAAAACGAGCTGTACAAACCACAAACCTATATTGCGAAAATCCCTACTGACCAAAAGGTAATTGACAGTTTGGCAAAAGACAGAAACTTTGCTTACTATCAATTAGGACTGATTTACAAAGAAAAATTTAAGGAATATAACCTAGCAGCCAATAGACTTGAAAAACTGCTTACCTACAATCCCGAAGAGCGATTGGTAGTACCCGCAAAATACAATTTGGTGAAGATTTATGAAATTCTTGAAAACCCTTCGTCGGCAGACAAATACCGAAATGATGTTTTGACCAACCATGCAGACACACGTTATGCTGAAATTCTTCGTAATCCAAACTCACAGTTGCCAACAGATGAATCCAGCCCTGAGTACAAGTATAAGCAATTGTACAAAGAATTTGAAGCTGCAAAATATGCCGAAGTTATCCAAAAAGCTGATGAGTATATGTTAATATATAATGGTAACGACATAGTTCCTAAATTCGAGCTTTTAAAAGCTACCGCCATTGGTCGCCAGCAAGGTTTTGAAGCCTATAAAAAAGCATTGAATTTTGTTTCCCTTAATTATCCAAGTACCGAAGAAGGAAAACAAGCACAGCAAATTTACAGCAACACCTTGCCGCTTCTGGCCGTTAAGGATTTTGTGCCCGAAGAAGGAACCAAAAGCTGGAAATTAGTTTATAAATTCAGTAAGGAGGATGCTGAAGCAGCACAACAGTTAAAGGAAAAACTTGATAAAGCGATAGAAGATTTCCGTTATACAAACATGACAACCTCTGTGGATTACTACGATCCCCAAACCAGATTTGTGATTGTTCATGGGCTGAATACAAAAATGGGCGCTCGTGGTTTTGGCGATGTGCTAAAAGAAAAGAAAGAATATAAAATCAAACATCCATTCTTTGAAATTTCATCTCCAAATTATAAAATCATCCAAATCCATAAAAACCTGGACGAATATTTACAGCAGGATGTAACCGAATAAACGCCTACTAACAAACCGAACAACAGAATAGTAACTTTTAAAACCAACTGCTATGTTTTCAGACAAAAAAGAAAAGCGAATTGCCGCCGAACCTGGCGCCGCTCAAAATAGAATAAATGAGGGGACCAAATTAAAAGGCGATGTCTCTTCTACGGGATTTTTTAGAATTGACGGCACAGTTGAAGGTAACGTAAAAACCCCTTCAAAAGTTGTTTTGGGAAAGACGGGCGTTATTATAGGAACGCTTACTTGCGAAAATGCTGACATTGAAGGCAAATTTGAAGGCAATCTTCAAGTGTCCGGAACCCTTTCTTTACGATCCACGGCGGTAATTGAAGGCGATGTAACTGTTGGCAAACTGGCTGTTGAGCCAGGTGCCACTATGAACGCCTCTTGTGTAATGCAGGACGGGAAACCGAAAAGCGCCACAGCTTTAAACCAAACTACCGCTGAAAATTCCAAAGCACATCCTTTTGATCGCCAACAGCGCATCAAAAAAGCAGCTGTGGAGACTGATCTCGACGATTAATCTATAATAATTATGGCTAAGGGAGACAACAGTCTTAAAAGATGGGCCATTCTGTCGGGTATCGGCATACAAATGGGCGTTATTATTTATCTTTTTGTAAAACTGGGCCAATGGCTGGACGGCAAATATTCTGATGGCGGAAAAACGTTTCTTATTATTTGTACCCTTGTAGGGGTTGGTGCTTCGCTTTTTTTGGTAATTAAACAGACCAATAAATTGAATTCCTAATTTTTAATGAAAAAAGCTACTTTCAAATTTTTGGCAATTCTTTTATTGGTATTGGCTATAGTTTTTGCCGCACACCTATTTATATTGCAAAATATGGAATTGCCTATTTTTGCAGATAGAATTGTGCTTTCCTATGTGATTAATTATGCATTGGCAGCAGCTATTTTAATCTTCATTCAATCTAAATTCAACAAAAAATCTTCGCACACAGGATTTATTTTTTTAGGGGGAAGTGGATTAAAGTTTTTGGTATTCTTCTTTATTTTCTACCCTTTTTATCGCGAAGACGGAACAATGGCAACTTCGGAATTTGCTGCTTTTTTTGTTCCATACGCCACTTGTTTGATTTTAGAAGTGGCATTTCTTTCAAAACAGCTTAATAATCAGGATTTTTAGCAGATTTCTTCCGAAGAAAAAAACACAAAAAATAGTTTTTTGTTTCTAAGAAAGAAATGTATTTTTGCACCGATTTTAAGGACACCGTTATTTGTTCAAAGATGCAAAGAAAAACATTGGTTAGAATACTTTCAGTTTTATTGTTTATCACTTCTTTTTCAGCTGTGGCACAAGATGAGCACACAGCGGAAGCAAAAGAAATCCTTCCAGAAGGCAAAACAAAAAAGGAAGAGATAAAAGAATTTATAAACCATCACTTGATGGATTCGCACGATTTTAATCTTTTCGGATCCACAGATGAAGAAACCGGTAAGATACACCATTACGGCTTCCCGCTTCCAGTAATTCTTTGGGATGGCGGTCTTCACACATTTATGTCTTCAGAGTTTCACCACGGTGAGAATGTTGTTGAGTCAAACGGTAATTACTACAAACTTTACCACAGTAAAATATACAGGACCGATGCGGAAGGTACCATCAACTATGATGAGGATCACCACCCAACAAATGTTCGTCCTTTAGATTTCTCAATTACCAAAAGTGTTTTAATGATGCTTGTTGTTGGTCTTTTACTTGTATGGTTGTTCACCAGTCTTGCCAAAAGCTATGCAAAAAACGGAAGTCTGCCAAAAGGTCTTGGTCGTTTTTTCGAGCCTGTCGTGCTTTACATTCGTGACGACATTGCCATTGCAAACATCGGCGAGAATAAATACAAAAAATACATGCCGTTCCTTTTAACCGTATTCTTCTTTATATGGTTCTTGAATATGTTCGGCCTTACGCCGCTTGGTGTAAACGTAACTGGAAACATTGCGGTTACCACTGCTTTGGCAATCATCGTTTTCTTGATTACCACCTTTACCGGAACAAAAGATTACTGGAAACATATTTTTGATCCATTGGGTGACGGAATGCCTTGGATCGGTAAAATTTTCATATATATCATTCTAGTTCCTATCGAAGTTTTAGGGATGTTTATTAAGCCTTTCGCACTACTTATACGTTTGTACGCAAACATGACAGCGGGCCACGTGGTAATGATGAGCTTGATCGGGTTGATATTTATTTTCAAAAGTTGGATTGGCGGACCCTTGTCCTTCGGACTTGCATTTGCAATCATGCTTATTGAATTATTGGTAGCATTGCTACAAGCATATATTTTCACAATGTTGGCAGCCTTGTATTTTGGTTTTGCGAGTGAATCTCACGAGCATCACGAAGAGCACGAAGGAGAGATACAGCATTTGTAAAAACATATAAATTGTCAGGCTGAGCTTGTCGAAGCCTTTCGCATTAAAAAGAGTGTTTAATTTTTAAATATATATATTATGACAATTCCAACTATTGTAGGAGCAGGTTTAGCAGTAATCGGTGCCGGTATCGGTATCGGTATGATCGGTGGGAAAGCTATGGAAGCTATCGCACGTCAGCCTGAGGCTTACGGAAAAATTCAAACAGCAATGCTTATTGCAGCGGCGCTTATTGAAGGTATTGGTTTCGCTGCGATTTTCGCAGGGTAATCAAAAAAAATTGACAAACGGCTGTGACGGTTGGTTACAGCTGTTTGTTACATTTAAAATTGAGCATACAGTTTAAATTAAATAAATATCCGCCACGGCGGCCATTAATATGGAAAAATTAATTAACGACTTTTCATTCGGACTTTTCTTTTGGCAAATAATCATATTTGTGTTGTTGCTTTTGTTGCTTCGCAAATTTGCTTGGAAACCAATCCTAAACGCGGTTAACGATCGTGAAGAAGGAATTAAAAATGCATTGGATTCTGCTGAAAAAGCAAAACTTGAAATGCAAAACCTTCAGGCAGATAACGAAAAATTATTGCAGGAAGCTCGTGCAGAACGTGAAGTAATGTTGAAGGAAGCTCGCGAGATAAAGGCAAAAATGATTGCTGACGCAAAAGAGGAAGCAAAAGCTGAGGCTGACAAAACCGTTGCCCAAGCACAAGCCGCTATCGAAAGCGAAAAGAAATCAGCTATCGCAGAATTGAAACAACAAGTAGCAAGTCTTTCTCTGGAAATTGCCGAGAAAGTAGTAAAACACGAACTTTCCGATAAAGACAAGCAATTGAAACTTGTTGACGAAATGTTGGGCGACGCAAAATTAAACTAAGATTCAATGAGCAGAGCAGCGATAAGATACGCGAAAGCAATTTTGCAGAAAGCGAACGAAAACAACACAGAAGCTGTTGTTTTTGGCGATATGCAATCTGTTTACAAAACCATTGAAGACAGCCGCGAATTGCAAGCAGTACTTCAAAGCCCGGTAATTAAGGCCAACGATAAAAAGGAGGCTTTGCTGAAAATTTTCAGCGGACAGTCAGAAATTACGCATTCGCTTATCAATATTCTGGTTGACAATAAACGTACTTCATTATTAGGAAATGTAGCAAAAAGCTATGTTGATCTTTACAATGAAGCACAGGGTGTAAAAGTTGCAACCGTAATTACAGCCGTTCCCCTTTCTTCAGAGTTGGAAAGTAAGGTTATGGCGAAAGTAAAGGAATTAACGGGAAGCGAAAAAGTAACGCTTAAAAATGAAATTGACCCAGCAATCATAGGAGGATTTGTTCTCCGCGTTGGCGATATTCAATACAACGCGAGCATCGCGAACCAATTAGGAAATTTAAAAAGAGAATTCAGTAAATCAATATAATTTTTTGTGTCACCCTGAGCTGAGCTTGTGCTGAGCGCAGCCGAAGCAAAGGGTAAAATCATAAATACAAATAAAATGGCAGAAGTAAAACCAGCTGAAGTATCAGCAATATTAAAGCAACAACTTACAGGCTTTGAAGCTACCGCTTCCCTGGATGAAGTAGGAACTGTTTTAACCGTGGGTGACGGTATTGTGCGTGCATACGGACTTTCAAACGCCCAGTACGGCGAATTGGTAGCCTTTGAAAGCGGTCTTGAAGGTATTGTATTGAACCTTGAGGAAGATAACGTAGGTATCGTACTTTTAGGTCCTTCTAAAGAAATTAAGGAAGGTTCAACCGTAAAGCGTACCCAGCGTATCGCTTCGCTTAAAGTAGGTGAAGGTATCGTTGGCCGTGTGGTAAACACCCTTGGTGAGCCTATTGACGGTAAAGGTCCAATCACTGGTGAAACATACGAAATGCCATTGGAGCGTAAAGCTCCGGGTGTAATTTACCGCCAGCCGGTAACTGAGCCACTTCAAACTGGTATTAAGTCTATTGATGCAATGATTCCAGTGGGCCGTGGCCAGCGTGAGCTTGTTATTGGTGACCGTCAAACTGGTAAATCTACCGTTTGTATCGATACCATTTTGAACCAAAAAGAATTTTACGATGCAGGCGAGCCTGTATATTGTATATATGTAGCAGTTGGGCAAAAAGCTTCAACTGTTGCAAACATTGCACAGGTTCTGGAAGAAAAAGGCGCTTTGGCTTACACAACCATCGTTGCTGCAAACGCATCAGATCCTGCGCCTATGCAGGTTTATGCTCCTTTCGCAGGTGCTGCAATTGGTGAGTACTTCCGTGATACAGGTCGTCCAGCATTGATTGTTTATGATGATCTTTCAAAACAAGCGGTAGCATACCGTGAGGTTTCCCTTTTGCTTCGTCGTCCACCGGGACGTGAGGCGTATCCTGGAGACGTGTTCTTCCTTCACTCAAGATTGTTGGAGCGTGCCGCGAAAGTAATTGCCGATGATGATATTGCAAAGGAAATGAACGACCTTCCAGAATCATTAAAAGGAATCGTAAAAGGAGGAGGTTCATTAACAGCACTTCCTATTATTGAAACACAAGCGGGTGACGTTTCGGCGTATATCCCAACAAACGTAATTTCGATTACCGATGGGCAGATTTTCCTTGATGGGGATTTGTTCAACGCAGGGGTTCGTCCAGCTATTAACGTAGGTATTTCGGTATCGCGTGTGGGTGGTAACGCTCAGATTAAATCTATGAAAAAGGTAGCAGGTACTTTGAAACTGGATCAAGCAGCTTTCCGTGAATTGGAAGCGTTCGCAAAATTCGGATCAGATTTGGATGCCGCAACCCTTAACGTAATTGAAAAAGGAAAACGTAACGTAGAAATTTTGAAGCAATCTGAAAACGATCCGTACACTGTAGAAGATCAAATTGCAGTTATCTACGCAGGTTCCAAAAACCTAATGCGTAACGTTCCTGTAGATAAGATTAAGGAATTTGAAAGAGATTACCTAGAAATGTTGAACCTTAAGCACAGAGACACGCTTAACGATCTTAAAGCTGGTAAACTTACAGATGAAGCAATTGATGTAATGACATCCGTTGCCGCAGACCTTTCAGCGAAATATAAGAAATAAGAAATCTTTGCGCCCTTTGCGCCTCTGCGGTTATTTTTCCACCGCAGAGGCGCAGAGAATGCAGAGTAACACAATAAAAAGAAATGGCGAATCTTAAGGAAATTAGAAACAGAATATCATCCGTCGGGTCAACGATGCAGATTACCAGTGCCATGAAAATGGTTTCTGCTGCAAAGTTGAAAAAGGCGCAGGATGCCATTACAGCAATGCGTCCCTATTCTGAAAAACTTACCGAACTATTGCAAAACCTAAGCGCCACGCTTGATGCCGATACTGGCAGTAAGTACTCAGACCAGCGCGAGGCAAACAAAATTTTGGTTGTTGCCATTACCAGTAACCGTGGTTTGGCGGGAGCATTCAATAGTAATATCATAAAGGAAGCACGTAATTTGGCTGCAAATACATACGCAGGGAAGCAAGTGGATTTTATGACCCTCGGAAAAAAAGGAAACGATATTCTAAAGAAAACAGGAACGGTTATCGAAAACAACAACGGTATTTTTGATGATCTTTCTTTTGAAAATACTTCAGAAATCGCCGAAAAATTGATGCTTCTTTTTTCCGAAGGGAAATACGACCGTATTGTAGTTGTTTACAACCACTTTAAAAATGCTGCAACGCAATTGGTAATGACAGAGCAGTTTTTGCCAATTCTGCCTCCAAAACAAATTGAGGGACAGGAAGCAAAAACCAGCGAAACCTTCTATATTTTTGAACCTTCAAAAGAAGAGATTGTTGAGGCCTTGATTCCGAAAAGCTTGAAAACACAGTTATTCAAAGCACTTCGCGACAGCGTTGCCAGTGAGCACGGAGCACGTATGACGGCAATGCACAAAGCAACCGACAACGCAACCGAACTTCGCGATTCGTTGAAACTTCAATACAACAAAGCACGACAGGCTGCCATTACAAACGAAATCCTTGAGATTGTTGGTGGTGCGGAAGCATTGGCAGGATAATATTTTCCGCTTCAATCGATAAATTTTCATCAAACCTCACAGGTTTTCAAAACCTGTGAGGTTTTTTGTTTCATATTATTCGTAAATTTATGAAATGATAAAAAATATGAAAACCATAGCCATAATTTTGACTTTGCCTATTTTACTTTTCAGTTTATCCAATTGCGGCGGAGCGCAGAATAATAAAGGAAAAATGACACTCGAGCAAAACCCTCCCTTTAAAATTGCCGAAGCATACTACCAAAACTGGGTGGCAGGTATAAAAGAAGGTGGTTCAGGAACGAATGTGCATATTACTTTCAGTGAAATAGATCCAGATGTTGTTATTCAAAATATTTACTTCAGAAAGCATATTCTTGAAGCAAAAGGGAATATAAACGAACCAAAACATTTTGTGGGGTATCTAAAAAACGAGATGCAACGCGACATAATTATGGATTCAGATCCTATAAAAGAAGCACAAAACACACCCCAAAAGGAATTTCCTTTTCAATTGGAGGAAAACCAAGCAGTGATAGAGTATTGGTTTGGGGGAAAGAAAAATTATTACAAAATTGAAAATCTTTCACAAAAGGAAATGATTCCCTATCCGCAGGCAAACCCGAATCAACACGAATAGTTATGGAAACTATCAAACTTAAAGATAAGTTTTCAACCTTCAAAAAGCACTGGCATCCGCATCAAATAGCAATTGTAGACGATATGCAGGTACTTTTGGCTAAATTGAAAGATGAATTTGTTTGGCACAAACACGAAAAAGAGGACGAACTATTTTTTGTGCAAAAAGGAACTTTGGAAATGCACTTTCGCGATAAGGTTGAAATAGTTTCCGAAGGCGAAATAATCGTTGTTCCCAAAGGCGTGGAGCATTACCCAAAAACGCAAAATGGCAAAGAGGTGCATGTACTTCTTTTTGAAAAACTTTCCACAAAACATACTGGCAATGTATCTTCTGAAAAAACTGTTGTCGAATATCCTAAAATCTAAAGAATGAAAATTCTCCATCTCGATAGCAACCATCCTTTATTATTGAAAATGCTGCGGGAAGCCGGATTTTCAAATGAAGAAAATTACAAATCCCCAAAAGTTGAAGTTGAAGAAATCATTTCAAATTATGATGGCATTGTAATAAGAAGCCGCTTCAATATTGATAAAGAATTTCTCGATGCTGCCAAAAACCTGAAATTTATTGCACGTGTTGGCGCGGGTTTGGAAAGCATAGATACAGATTACGCCGGAAATCAGGGCATTAAATTAATTGCCGCTCCCGAAGGCAATAGAAACGCCGTTGGTGAGCATGCGTTGGGAATGCTTCTTTCGTTGTTCAACAACTTAAATAAAGCCGACAGAGAGGTTAAAAATGGCCTGTGGAACCGTGAGGCCAACCGAGGGATAGAGCTGGACGGAAAAACTGTTGGAATCATCGGTTACGGTAATATGGGGAAAGCGTTCGCAAAAAAATTGAAAGGTTTTGATTGCGAAGTAATTTGTTTTGACATAAAAGAAAATGTGGGTGATGAAAACGCAATGCAAGTTTCATTGGATGAACTTCAGCAAAGCGCTGATGTTTTGAGCCTTCACACCCCGTGGACGCCGTTGACGGATAAAATGGTGAATTCAGAATTTATCAATTCGTTTTCAAAACCCTTTTGGCTCATAAATACCGCACGCGGTAAAAGTGTGGTAACGGCCGATTTGGTTTCAGCATTAAAAAGTGGAAAAGTTCTCGGTGCCGGGCTCGACGTATTGGAATATGAAAAACTTTCATTTGAAACGCTTTTTGATTCAGACAATCTGCCAAATTCCTTAAAGGAACTTTTCGCAATGGACAAGGTAATTTTAAGTCCGCATATTGCTGGATGGACGGTTGAAAGCAAAGAAAAACTGGCAATGGTAATTGCTGATAAGATTATTAAACATTTCAAATAAACATAAAATGAAAAAAAGAGTTACGGGCATTGGTGGTATATTTTTTAAAACGAACGACCCCGATAAAACAAAAGATTGGTACAAAAACCATTTGGGATTGAACACCGATAATTACGGTTGCACCTTTTGGTGGCAGGACGAAAATGGCAACAAATGCTCTACACAATGGAGCCCTTTTAAGGCAGATACCAACTATTTTTCGCCAAGTGAAAAGGAGTTCATGGTTAACTACCGTGTGGAAAACCTGGATGAATTACTGAAAATCTTAAAAGAGGAAGGTGTAACAATTGTAGGGGAAATGGAGACTTATGATTATGGAAAGTTTGGATGGATACTAGATCCCGATGGAAATAAAATTGAACTTTGGGAACCCGTTGATAGTGCATTTCTATAATTTTTTATACATTTAAATCACATAAAAACCAACTAATCAATATTATGGAAGAACAACAGAACACAGGCTACGACAGTACCCAACAGCAATCACGAAATACCGCGAATGAAAGCTGGAACCAAACTCAACCCCATCAGAACCAGGAAAATAAAAAGATTTTGGCAGGAATACTTGCTATCGTATTAGGTGGATTTGGGATTCATAAATTCATTTTAGGATATACCCAAGAAGGGATTATTCAAATAGTTATAACCGTGGTAACTTGCGGTATCGGTAGCATAATAGGTTTGATTGAAGGCATAATTTACCTAACCAAAAGTGATGAGGAATTTTACCAAACCTATCAAGTTAGTAAAAAAGGGTGGTTTTAAAAGTTAAAAGGCCTTTGGATTTTTCAAAGGCCTTTTTTAAAATTTTAATGAAAATAGAATGAGCGAGCACGGCGCAATACCCAATTTAATTTACAGCGATGCAAACGCTGCGGTTTCATTTTTAAAAAAGGCGTTCGGTTTTAAGGAACACGGTGTTTATAAAGACGACAACGGCAAAATATTTCACGCACAACTAGTATTGGGAAAGGCTTTGATAATGGTAAATCCATTCAATCCCGACAGCGCATTTGGTAAAATGCTGAACCTTCCCAAAAATCTTGAAGGCTACAATACCCAAACGCCTTATTTTATAATCGAGAATGTTGATGAACATTACAAAAACGCAAAGGCAAATGGTGCCGAAATAGTAATGGACATTAAGGACGAAGACTACGGGGGTCGTGGTTATAGCTGCAAAGACCCCGAAGGAAATATTTGGAGCTTTGGAAGCTATAATCCTTTTTCAGAAAAGTAAAATTCAAAAAAATAAAGCTATGAGAATTATCCTTTCCATCCTTGCCGCACTGTTGCTTTGCGTAAGTTGCAAAAATCCAAAAAATGAAGATATCTCTTCGGAAAATGTTGAAGTTGCTACCGAGCAATTATGCTTCCGAAATGAATATCCCTTTCCCGATAGTACCGAAAATATTGATGTCCTTAATCTTGACCTTCAAATAAAAGGAGATTCGGTAACGGGTAATTACAATTGGTTGCCTGCCTTAGAAGATCAACGCAACGGTACATTGACTGGAACTATAGAAAATAAAACTATCAACGCTACCTATCGGTATATGCAAGAAGGTATTGAAGAAACAGCCGAAGTAACGATAGTTCTCAAAGACGATAAAGCCATTATAACGGGAGACAATCCCGAATCGGGCTTAGATACAGAAGTGGCAAAAATTGACTGCAATTAAATTAAAAGTTTTGGTGTTTTGAGGGGCTTTTTGCACTTCCCTATTGCTTAAGTACCGCCACAATTTGAGGCACGTCTTTCTGTTCAAAGAAATAAATGGTTTTAACCAAATATTTCAAAATCCAGCTTTTTTGATAAATCAGTTTTTCAGCAAGAGTCGCAATTATAATATCACGTGTTTTTAGCTCCTCATTTTTATTGTGGGAAAAATGATATTGATTGGCAAAAAGCCAAGCTCCATCCCTTGCTACATTAATGCTGAAACTTACCAACTTGTCTTCACGCCCTTTTCCAAATCTGTCAAGCAAACCGAATAAGGGCGAAACAGAAATTATCTTCGTCTCCACATATGCAATCATCGAACCCAGAATTTCATTGATTTTATTAAAATCGTTTTCAAAATCCATCAACTCGCCGTTATCCCCAACGGTTTCTACCACGGCAATTCCGAGGTCTAAATTGATGTGCGCATTTATACCCAATAGCAAATGTTGCATTATTAACAAATTTCCTTTTTTTGCTGCATCAAAGGCTTTTTTCCAACTTTGAGTAAAAGGTTTGTTTGCGCTCAAACGTTCATATGCTTCAATATATCTATTGGCAAAAAGCACATCCAGCTTTTCCATTCGCTCGTTGTTTTCAAATTCATTATTTAGAATTCCCTCTTTAATGCGAATAGTAACTTTTTGATACAGAATAGGAAAATACGCCATACAGGAATTGTTGGCACATTCGGCGTCGATAATATTGTCCAACCGTGCTATAACTTCATCAATAGTTTTTGCGGCCATATTGAACAATTTTAAAATGAATTAATCAGGATTTACTTTTTCGTTTGAATTTTCCGCATCGGCACTGTCCCCATTTTTATCAGAATATTTCTTTTCAAGTTCTGCCTGAAACTCCTCCATCACTGGCTTTACAGTACTCTCCGGTAAATCTGCAATACGAATATACATTAACCCATCCACTGCATTATTGAAAAGCGGATCAACATTGAAGGCAACAACTTTTGCGTTTTGTTTGATATACTTTTTAATAAGAACGGGCAAACGAAGACTTCCCGGCTCTACTTCATCAATTATTTTGTCAAATTTGTTTAAGTCTGCCTCACTTTCGTCAAAAATGAAATCCTTATCGGCATCCTTCAATTTTACCTTGTATTCCTTCTTCGGATTGATGTATTGCGCCACATAGGGATCGTAATAGTTCGATTTCATGAACTCAATCATCAACCCTTTAGAGAATTCCGAAAATTTATTGCTGATGCTCACGCCGCCAATTAAATAACGGTGCTCTGGGTAACGAAGCGTTGTGTGTACAATTCCTTTCCAAAGCAAAAATAATGGCATTGGACGCAATTGGTATTCCTTAATTATGAAAGCACGCCCCATCTCGATGGATTTACTCATCATTTCATATAATTCAGGTTCAAAGCGAAACAAATCTTGAAGATAAAAACCGTCAATCCCAAAACGCGGAAAAATCTCGGACCCTAAGCCCATGCGGTATGCTCCCGCCATTTTTTGAGCATCGTTGTCCCACAGAAACATATGGTGGTAGTAACTGTCAAATTTGTCGAGATCCGTACTATTATTGGTGCCTTCGCCCACTTCGCGGAAGGTGATTTCGCGTAGCCTCCCTATTTCCTGCAAAATGTACGGAACTGAATTTGCCTCGGCCAAAAACACTTCATAATTTTTGCTGACCAGCAGTCGCTTATCGTTTTCGCGCAACTTTTCTATTTCTGCTTCTATAGCTTTTAGTGGAATCGGTCCGGCAATTTTCTTCGGAGGCTTTGGAAATTTCAGCGTTTTCGGGATGTTGTCCAATAACTTTTTCTTCTGAAAAGCATTGGAAAGCATATAAGTTTTCTTCCGAAGAAATTCGGTAAATACAGGAAGTGACTCGTGTTCCTTTTGGTCTTCCACAGAAATTGCGTTTCCAATCCTAACTTTTATCAAACGCTCCTTTTGCGTGAGCAATTCCGAAGGCAACTTGGCAGTGCGAAGCGTATCGCTCATTTTGGCTAAGCGATAGAAAAGCTTGCTGTTCTTAGCGTGAAAATAGATAGGCACCACGGGCACTTCGGCTTTTTTTACCAACTTCATCGCAGCTTCTTCCCAAGGCTTATCAACCAATAATTTTCCGTCTCTATATGTTGAAACCTCTCCTGCGGGGAAAATTCCCAAGGGATGGCCTTCCTGCAAATGTTTCAGCGCAGATTTAAAACCGATAATACTCGATTTTACATCCTTTCTGTCCTCAAAAGGATTTACGGGCATTACGTAAGGTTTCAGTGGTTCAATTCTGTGCAAAAGGAAATTGGCCACTATCTTAAAATCGGGACGATGCTCCAGCAGTAATTTTAAAAGAAGAATTCCGTCAATTCCGCCCAATGGGTGGTTTGAAATAGTTATAAAAGCTCCTGTTTTTGGTATTCTTCGCAGGTCTTCCTCCGGAATTTCAAACTTGATTTCAAACTCCTCAATAAGTGCATTGATAAAATCGAGATCTTTTAAATGCTTTTTTTTGTCGTAAATTTTGTTGAGGGTGGTAATGTTTAAAACCTTCATCAATGACCAGCCCATAAACGTGCCCAGAAAGCCAAATTTATCGACGTTTATTGCTTTTGCAACTTCCTTAGCATTGACTAATCCCATGAAATATTTTGGTTGTTTGTGTTCAACAAATATAACGAATGCAAACGATACTATTCCTTAATAACCAACTGCACCGTCTCCTTGCTTTCCTGCTTCAAAAGCACATTTTTATTTTCCGCAAGTGCCTTTACTTCAGTGGGGTTAAAATGCCGGATGGTGTACAGCGCAACGTTTTCGTTCCATTTTACACTGAATTTTTCCCGAAGTTTTGCGAGCAATGCCTCCAAATTGTTGAATTTGTCGTTCACGCACACCGAAAAACTGATGGCTGAGTTTTGGATCATTTCAACCTTCATTTTGTATTTGTGGAGCCATTTAAAAACGTCGCCAATGTTATCTTCCATCATAAAAGAAAAGTCCAACGAAGAAAGTGAAATGAGCACCAATCCTTTTTTCAAGATAAAACACGAAGTTTGTGGATCGAGTGTTACGCCTTTACCCACGCAGGTTCCGGGAGCGGTTGGGTTTAAAAATGATTTCACAAAAAGTGGAATTTCCTTTCGCTGCAACGGCTGAAGCGTTTTCGGGTGAATTACCGAGGCGCCGTAAAAAGCAAGCTCAATTGCTTCTCGATAACTAATGTGATTTAGCAACATAGTTTCCGAAAAATAACGTGGGTCAGCATTTAAAACGCCGGGCACGTCCTTCCAAATAGTTACATTTTCAGCATTCAAACAATAGGCAAAAATTGCCGCGGTGTAATCACTACCCTCTCTGCCAAGCGTCGTGGTAAAGTTATTCGAGGTTTCCGAACCCAAAAAACCTTGGGTTAGGGTAATTCCTGTTTTGCTGACTTTTTCAGAAATATTCTCCTGGGTTTTCTCCCAATCCACGTTCGCATCGCGGTAATTTGCATCAGTTTTTATGCATTGGCGCACATCGAGCCACGTATTGTGTATTCCGTGTTCGGAAAAGTATGCTGAGACTATCTTTGAAGAAATAATTTCTCCGAAGGAAACAACTTGGTCGTAAACAAAAGCATGGTTTTTGGATTTGTTGGTTTCCAAAAAGCGCTTCAACTCTTTAAAAGTCTTGTCCAAATCAATAAAAGCAGGATGCGAGGTAGAAGAAAACAGGCCTTTCAAAATTTCGTAATGAAAGTCATAAACAGCCCGTAAAGCATTTTTTACATCACCCGATTCCGAAAAATAATCTTTTATAACTTCTTCCAGCGCATTGGTAGTTTTCCCCATTGCAGAAACCACGATAACTAAGTTTTTTTCTCCCGTTTGGGAAATTACCGAAATCACATTTTTTACGCTATCGGCATCTTTAGTGGACGCACCACCAAACTTGAAGATTTTCATCCAGAATTTATTTTATGAATTTATATAATTTTTCAGGCCCTTTTCATCCATATGTACTACGCGCCAATCTTTCACGATATTGGCGCCGCTTCGTTCATAAAAACGGATTGCGCCTTTGTTCCAGTCCAAAACATCCCAAGCAACGCGCTTTAGGCCGCGGTCATAAGCAAACTGCATCACTTGTTTGTAGAGTGCCTCACCTATTCCCTTGCCGCGCTGGGCTTCCTTTACAATTAAATCTTCCAAATGGAGCGTCCTGCCCTTCCAAGTTGAAAAGCGGAAATATATCAAGGCCGCACCAACAATTTCATCGTCAGATTCTGCAACAAAGCAAGTAAAAATTGGGTTTTCACCGAAACCTTCGCGTTCCAAATCCTGCACTGTAACTTCAACTGCATCGGGTTCCTTTTCAAAAATGGCTAACTCTTTTATGAGTTCCAAAACTTGTGGCATATCTTCGTTTACGGCTTGTCTTACTTTCATAATTTTGAAAATTAATTAGCGTTGCAAATATCGGTTCAATTTCTTAAAAATCCCGATATTTGCTTCAAATTCAGGATACCTTCAACCCCATGGCAAAAATAAATCAATCGCTTGGCGAGTTTATAATTGAAAATCAAAGCGAATTCAAGTACTCTTCCGGTGAGCTTTCACGATTAATAAATTCAATTCGTTTGGCGGCAAAAGTGGTAAACCATAAAGTAAACAAAGCCGGATTGGTTGATATTTTAGGTACGGCCGGAGATATGAATGTTCAGGGCGAAGACCAGCAAAAACTGGATGTTTTTGCCAACGAGGTATTTATAAATACGCTTACAAACCGTGAGATTGTATGTGGAATTGCAAGCGAGGAAGAGGACGATTTTATAACTATAAAGGGCAGAAACGAAAAGAACGACAACAAATATGTGGTGTTGATGGATCCGCTGGACGGTTCTTCCAATATAGATGTGAATGTTTCGGTAGGTACTATTTTTTCTATTTTCAGAAGAATTACACCTTCGGGAACTCCTGTAACGATTGAAGATTTTCTTCAACCGGGCATAAACCAGGTAGCTGCTGGTTACATTGTCTACGGTACTTCAACAATGATAGTTTATACTACGGGCCACGGCGTAAACGGGTTTACGTTAAATCCCGCAATTGGAACGTACTACCTTTCACACCCGAACATGAAGTTCCCGGACAAAGGAAATATTTATTCAGTTAATGAAGGAAATTACGTCCACTTTCCCCAAGGAGTAAAAGATTACATAAAATATTGTCAAAAAGAAGAGGAAGATCGTCCTTATACGTCACGTTACATAGGTTCATTGGTTTCAGATTTCCATCGAAACATGATTAAAGGTGGTATTTATATTTATCCCAGTACTTCAAAAGATCCAAAAGGGAAACTAAGACTGTTGTACGAATGTAACCCCATGGCGATGATTGCCGAACAGGCGGGAGGAAAGGCCAGCAATGGCTTTCAAAGAATTTTGGAAATTCAACCAACCACTTTGCATCAGCGGGTGCCATTTTTCAGCGGGACTACCGAAATGGTAGAAAAGGCGGAAGAATTTATGAGAAATGCAAAATAAAAAAACCCGAAGCTTTCACCACGGGTTTCTTGTTCCTTCAAAAAAGAGTTAGTCTTTTCTATTTAGTAAATAACGGTAATCCTCAAGGCTTAAACCACCACTGTATATTGCAATTGATCTTTTAATTAAATCTTGGGCAAGCTCAGCAGTATAACCAAGACCGATTGCGTATTTTTCAATTAAAAAACGCTCGTGGTCGTCTATTTCATGGTCAGCAAAAATAATTTGGAACAAATCGTGCATACGTTCCAAACGTCTTTCGGAAGAATTTGGTGGATTGATAGGATATTTTGAAGGATTTTTCAGCACCGCATCATATTCTTCTTGTTCAATATCCAATTTTCGCGCAAAACGCTTTAGCATTTTTTCTTCTTCCGCACCTATTTCCCCATCAATGGAAGCCATGTTTGCAATAGAAGCAAAATGCCCCAAATTTCGGGAATGCTCCCCGCTTTCGAATAAATCTGTAAATGACATAATTTGGTTTTTATACTGCAAATATAAAACTTGTAAACGACAATTGCGAGCAAAGCAAAGCAATCTGTTAAGGTTTTCTTCATTTAATCCTAAAAGCATTTCAACCTAAACTTTTCTTAATTCTGTGCGAAGCATAACAAGCTTTCACTATTTTTAAATTGCTATTGAAAAAAAAAATGAAACAACCATTACTCGTTTTTAACGACAAAGGAATTTATTGCCAGAAAGCAGACGTTTATATAGATGCATGGCGCCCGGTGGATAAATGCATCGTTACCCACGGCCACGCAGATCATAGCCGTTGGGGCCACAAACAATACATTACACAAAATAATAATGTACCTATTATTAAGCATCGTTTGGGGGACATTTCAGTAACTGGAAAAAAATGGAACGAAACTTTTACAATTAATGGCGTGAAATTTTCCCTGCATCCTGCCGGCCATATTATGGCTTCATCACAGGTTCGAGTGGAATATAAAGGCGAAGTCTGGGTTTTCACAGGTGACTTCAAAACCGAAGATGACGGCTTAGCAGAAATTTACGAACCTGTAAAATGCCACACATTTATAACGGAATGCACTTTTGGTTTGCCCGCTTTTAAATGGGAGCCGCAAGCGGAAGTTTTTAAGGATATAAACGATTGGTGGGCAACCAATAAAAGTGATGGCAGAACTTCCATTCTGTTTGGATACAGTTTGGGAAAAGCCCAGCGTTTGCTGAAGCATCTCGATACTTCCATCGGAAAAATCTACACCCACGGCGCGGTTGAAAATATGACTGAAGTAGTTCGGGCAAACTATAAACTCCCCGAAACTAAGTTAATAACGCGCGATACTTCAAAAGAAGAAATAAAAGGAAACATAATAGTTGCACCACCCAGCGCCCATGGCAGCACTTGGATTAGAAGGTTTGTGCCTTATGTAACAGCTTCCGCAAGCGGTTGGATGACTTTTCGCGGTGCAAGAAGAAGAAGAGCTATTGACCGCGGATTTGTATTAAGCGATCACGCTGATTGGGACGGTTTGCTTTCGGCAATCGAAGCTACGGGTTGCGAAAAAGTAATCGCCACCCATGGATATATAGATATTTTTGCGCGCTATTTAAGGGAAGAATTAGGCTACGACGCCCGAACCGAAAAAACCCAATACGAAGAAGAAGGAAGCGAAACGATGAAAAAGGAAGAGGAGGAAAATGTATGAAAGATTTTGCCCAACTCATAAAAAAACTCGATAGCACGAACAAAACCAATGAAAAGGTAGCGGCGCTCACGGCCTATTTTCAAAATGCAAATGATGAAGATAAACTTTGGACTATTGCTATACTTTCGCACCGACGTCCAAAACGTCCTGTGAATACTACCCTTTTACGACTTTGGGCTACGGAAATCAGTGGAATTCCGCTTTGGCTATTTGAGGAAAGCTATCATATTGTAGGCGATTTGGCGGAAACGATTGCACTAATTTTACCAACTTCGGAAGAATATTCCGAGAAATCACTTTCAGAATTTGTTTCAGAAATCATTGAACTCCGAACGCTTCCCGAAGAAGAAAAAAAGAAATATCTGCACGACAATTGGTTGGCGCTTAATTATTTTGAACGTTTCGTTTTCAATAAAATTCTTACCGGAAGTTTTAGAATTGGCGTAAGCCAAAAGTTAATGACGCGCGCGCTTTCAAAAGCTACCGGAATTGATGAAGATATTTTGGCCTATAAATTAATGGGTGATTGGACCCCCGAAAAAACAACCTATAAAAAACTAATTCTCGAACAAAATGAAGAAGATTATCTCAGCAAACCGTATCCGTTTTACTTGGCGTATGCGGTGGAGGATGATTTTCAGGAGGATTTGGGGCCCATTTCAGATTGGAGCTTCGAGCATAAATGGGATGGCATTCGTAGCCAAGTAATAATCCGGAATGATGAGGTTTTTGTGTGGTCAAGGGGTGAGGAATTGGTAACCGATAAATATCCCGAGTTTCAAAATTTCCTAAAAGTAATTCCCAATGGAACTGTGATTGACGGTGAAATCCTTCCTTTTTCAGATGGAGAAATTCAAAACTTCAATACACTTCAAACCCGCATTGGAAGAAAAAATATTTCCAAAGCACTGCTAAAAAAAACCCCAGTAATTCTGAATGCGTACGATTTGTTGGAATGGCGGGGCGAAGATATTCGACAAAAACCTTTTTCGGAGCGGAGAAAAATTTTAGATGGATTGATTCAAAAGATAAATTCCGAAGAAATTGGAATTTATTTAAGCGAAACAATGCAGTTTGAAACCTGGGAAGAAGCTGCTGCCGAGCGCGATCTTTCCCGGGAAAAAAGAAGCGAAGGTTTGATGTTGAAACGAAAGAATTCACCATACTTAGTTGGAAGAAAAAAAGGTGATTGGTGGAAATGGAAAATCGATCCGTTTACAATTGATGCGGTTTTAACCTATGCCATGCGTGGCCACGGAAGACGTGCAAATCTGTACACAGATTATACATTCGCACTGTGGAATGACGGCGAATTGGTAACATTCGCAAAAGCTTACTCCGGATTAACGGATGCGGAATTTAGACAAGTAGATAATTGGATAAAACGAAATACCTTAGAGCGTTTTGGTCCCGTGCGGAGCGTAACTCCGCATCACGTTTTTGAAATTGCTTTTGAAGGAATTGCAGAAAGCAGTCGTCATAAAAGTGGGATTGCCACGCGATTTCCGCGGATTCTTCGTTGGCGAAAAGATAAACCAATTTCCGAAGCCAATACTCTGGATGATCTTAAAGCACTAATCCCAAAATGAAACAAGCCGAACTCATTTCCATAGCCGAGGATTGGTTTCAATCAAAAAATTGGAAGTCATTTACGTTCCAAAGAAAAACCTGGAAAGCATTTCTCGATGGTAAGCACGGCCTTTTAAACGCTCCAACGGGTAGTGGGAAAACCTATGCGCTTTGGGTACCGATTGTACTTCAATATTTAAAGGAAAACCCCGATTATAAAACGAAACACAAAAAAGGATTGAAGGCAATTTGGATTACACCTTTGCGAGCACTTTCCGTAGAAATTCAGCAAGCGGCGCAGCGTTTTGCGGATGATTTGGGAATAGGATTGACGGTGGGAATCCGCACGGGCGATACGTCCCAAAGCGAACGGGCAAAACAAAAACGCCAAATGCCCGATTTGTTGATTACCACACCTGAAAGTTTAATGCTTTTACTCGCTTCAAAAGGGTATGATAAAACCTTTAAAACCCTAACTGCAATTGTAGTTGACGAATGGCACGAACTTTTGGGAAGCAAGCGTGGTGTGCAAATGGAACTCGCACTTTCACGCTTAAAAACTGTTTCGCCAAAACTTCGAATTTGGGGAATCTCTGCCACAATTGGGAATCTCGAGGAAGCGCAAGATGTACTGTTGGGGATGGATTCTGAATTCCGAAAAAATGCTGTTTTAATCAAAGCAAAGGAGAAAAAGAGAATTGAAGTCCGCTCAATCATTCCAAAAAAAATGGAAACCTTTCCGTGGCGCGGACATTTAGGTTTGCATCTTTTGGAAGAAATCATTCCAATAATAAACAACAGTAAAACCACGCTTATTTTCACCAATACACGCGGACAGTGCGAAATTTGGTTTCAAAAAATCCTTGAAAAACATCCTGAATTTGCAGGTGAAATTGCGATGCACCACGGCAGCATTGGGAAAGAAACAAGGCTTTGGGTGGAGCAGGCTATCCGCAACGAATCGTTGACCGCGGTTGTTGCGACTTCAAGTTTGGATTTGGGAGTGGATTTTGCACCTGTGGAAACCATAATTCAAATCGGCGGACCGAAGGGAATTGCAAAATTTCTGCAACGGGCAGGGAGAAGCAATCACCGCCCGGGAGAGCCTTCGGTGATTTATTTTTTGCCTACGCATGCCTTGGAATTGGTGGAAGCTTCGGCATTAAAAAGAGCGGTAAAAGAAGATGTTGTTGAAGATAGAATCCCTTATTTGTTAAGTTTTGACGTACTTATTCAATATTTGGTAACGCTTGCAATAAGCAATGGATTTTTTCCAAAGGAAATTTTTTCAGAAGTAAAAAACACTTTTTGTTTTCAAGGAATTACGGACGAGCAATGGAATTGGTGCCTCAATTTTATCACTTTAGGAAGTCAAAGTTTGCAAGCGTACGATGAATATAAAAAAGTGGAAGTCACGGATGAAGGTCTATTTAAAGTGGAAAGCAGGCAAATCGCGATGATGCATCGTTTGAGCATCGGCACAATAGTGAGCGATAGTATGATGCTCGTTAAGTACGTTTCTGGGGGATTTATCGGTACGATTGAAGAATGGTTTATAAGCAAAATGAAGCCGGGCGACACTTTTGTTTTTGCAGGACGAACACTGGAATTGGTCAGACTTAGGCAGATGGTAGCACAGGTTCGGAAATCAGGCAAACGTTCTGCGAAAGTTGTCAGTTTTATGGGTGGGCGGTTGCCGCTTTCTTCACAAATGAGTAAAATTCTTCGGGAAGAATTGCAAAGTGAAGCCGACCACAAACGGAATACACCTGAATTAAAGGCATTGAGCCAAATTTTTGACAGACAGGAACGCGAAAGTATCGTGCCCGGTGAAAATGAATTTTTAATTGAAACCTTCAAAACCCGCGAAGGCTATCACACCCTTTTTTATCCGTTTGAAGGGCGTTTTGTGCACGAAGCGATGAGTAGTTTGCTGGCGTATAGAATTAGTTTGTTGTCGCCGATTACCTTTTCACTGGCGTATAACGATTATGGTTTTGAACTATTGAGCGACCAATTTTTGAATATTCAAAATGTGATTGACAACAATCTTTTTTCTTCGGAATTTCTTTTTGACGATCTTCAAAAAAGCTTGAATGCTACGGAATTGGCACGCAGAAAATTTCGAGATATAGCGGTTATCAGCGGGATGGTTTTTCAGGGATATCCAAACAAAGTGATTAAAACGAAGCATTTGCAAAGCAACAGTCAATTGCTTTTTGATGTTTTTAGAGATTATGAGCCGGACAATCTTTTGTACCTTCAGGCCTATCGGGAAACTTTTGAACATCAACTGGAAGAAGGCAGATTGCGATTGGCTTTGGAACGTATCAATTCACAAAAAATAATTTGGAAACAGTGCGAAAAAGCAACGCCTTTCAGCTTTCCGATTATTACAGATAGACTTCGCGAAAAACTTTCTTCAGAAAAACTGGCGGATAGAATAAAAAAAATGACACTTCAATTAATGAAATGATTCAAAAAATATCAATAAAACATAACACATTTCTTCTTCACCCTAGCGGAGCCATCTATTGGGAAGAAAAAAAAACACTCTTGATTGCAGATGTGCATTTGGGAAAAGTGGTTCATTTCAGAAAACACGGCGCTCCCGTTCCCGCAAATGCAGCTTTTAAAAACCTTGAGAAACTTACCGAAATCAGTAATCAATTTCAACCTGAAACCATCTGTTTTTTGGGTGATCTTTTTCATAGTAAGCTGAATGAAGAATGGCAGGATTTTGAAAAATGGGTAGAATATACCAAAGCCGAAATAGTTCTTATTTCAGGGAATCACGACATCATTCCAAAATATCTTTACGAAGATTTAGGTGTAAAAGTTTTTGATGAAGTGTTATTGGATGGTTTTCATTTAACCCATCACCCAAGCGAAATTAAAGGAACTTTCAACTTTTCGGGCCACATACATCCAGGAATTAGAATGAAAGGTATTGGTCGTCAATTTTTAAAACTACCGTGTTTTTATAAAACAGAAAACCAACTTATTTTGCCCGCTTTTGGTAACTTTACAGGGAAACATATTTTAACGCCTTCGGAAAAAGATGCCGTTTTTGCCATTGTGGAAGGCGAAGTAATTTGTGTTTCAAAAAACTAATTTATTATGAAGAAGACATTACAAATAGCAAACATTATCGCCTTCGTGACAACTGTATTTGTCAATTATCTATCCAATACAGGAGCGATGAATAATACTACTATTGGCGAAATTTCAAATTCCTCTAAAAACCTTTTCACTCCCGCTGGATACGCATTCTCAATTTGGGGACTTATTTATTTAATGCTTTTAGGATTTGTAATTTATCAAAGCCGAAGCCTCTTCACCAAAGTGCGCGATGATGACTTTATTTTAAAAACGGGCTGGTGGTTTGTGCTTTCCTGCCTCGCCAATATTATGTGGATTACTTTTTGGCTTTACGGATATATGGAATATTCCATCCTTGCTATTTTCGTGTTGCTCTTTTCACTGTTAAAAATCGTGTTGAACAACCGGATGGAACTTTGGGATGCGCCAATTTCCGTTATTGCTTTTCTTTGGTGGCCTTTCGTGTTTTACAGCGGCTGGGTTACCGTGGCGAGCATCGCAAATGTAGCGGCCTATTTAACGAGTATTGAGTGGAACGCCTGGGGCTATAGTGAAGTTTCGTGGGCGGTAACGATGATTATCATTGCTGGAATAATAAACTTAGTAGTAACGTGGCGAAGAAATATGCGTGAATTTGCATTAGTAGGAGTGTGGGCCTTGGCGGCAATAGCAGTAGCCAATTGGAACGTGAGCAAAACCGTTGCCTATGTAGCGATTGCAGTGGCCGCAGTTTTGTTTGTAAGCAGCAGTTACCACGGGTTTAAAAATAGAGCTACAAGCCCCAATATTAAATTAAGGGAACATCTCAATTCTAAAAAGTAATTTTGGAATTTGAATTTTTGGGAATTTCTCCTAAACCATCCCCTTAATATCATTTCCCCAAGTGGGATAAGCAAAAATCATTGCCTTAATATTCTCAGTAGTCAGTTTTCCGCACATTGCCAGCACGAATAGATTGATCATTTCTCCGGCTTCGGAAGCGATTATATGCGCGCCCAAAACAATATTTCGTTTTTTGTCCACGATCGTTTTATAGGCGTAAACGTCGTCATTAATGCGTTTTGCATTGAACCATTTCGGGACGCTTTTATATTCCACTACAAAATCATAACCTTTTTCCTTTGCCTCTTCCTCAGTCAAACCGATTGCTGCAACTTGTGGAATGGTGAAAACAACCGATGGTACTGGCGGAAAATCCATTTTTGTGTGGTTTCCATTTCTGATATTCAACGAAACTATCCGAGCTTCCTGGGATGTAGTTGGCGTTAATGGTAACGCCCCACTTGCCGAAACATCGCCACAGGCATAGACAGATTTATTGGTTGTATTCTGAAGAAATTCGTTCACCGAAATCCCGCTTTTTTCAAACGCGACATTTGCTTTTTCCAAATCCAGCTCGTCGATGGATGGCACGCGGCCGGCGGTATTGAAAACCATTCGGGCGACAACGGATTCGGTTTTACCATTCTTTTCATAAGAAACGCGAATGTTTTTCTGAAGTTTTTCCACTTCGGAAACCTTTGCGTTGAAAATAAATTTGATCCCAAGTTCTTCCGAAGCTTTTGTGAGGTGCGAAACGATATCGGCTTCAAAAGGCCTGAGCGGACGATCCTCAAACTCAATTACCGTAACTTTTGCGCCGCAGCGCGCGGCAATGTGGGCAAACTCCATCCCGATATAGCCCGCGCCAACAAAGACGATGCTTTCGGGCAGTTCTTCCAATTCCAAAAAATCGTCGCTGACCATTAAATGTTCCCTTCCAGGGATTTTCAGCTCCATGGGTTTTTGGCCGGTCGCAATTACAATCTTTTTCGCCTTTAAGGTTTTTCCTTCCACCGAAAGTGTGTTTTCATTAAGAAATTTTGGCGATTGATGGTACAATTCAATTCCTGCTTCTTTCAATTTCTTTTCCGTGGAAGCAGGTACAGCATCTGTAAATGTTGACTTAAACTTCTGAAGCGCTGCCCAATCAATTTTTGGGATGGAAACAATTCCTTTTCCTCTTAAATTTGTAGCTAGTTGCATCGCCTCCGTAATTCCCACCAAAACTTTTTTCGGGTCGCAACCTCTATTTGGGCAGGTTCCGCCAAATTCGCGGTTGTCCGCAATCGCTACTTTCATTCCTTCCGCAGCGCAATCATACGCCACAGTTTTTCCGGCGGTTCCGGTTCCTATTACAAAAACATCGTATTCTTTTATAGCCATAAACCGAAAATAGAGAAACGCCCAAGTTATTTGTGTTAGCAAAATGATAAAGTTGAATTTTGCAGTTTGAAAAATAATAAAGCGTACTATCTTTGCCGTCCCGATGAGCAAAACACTCGTTACTTCGCTTTATTCACGGTCTTCGCAAACACGAAAACTGGGGGAAACTATTGCTTCATCCGAAAATAAAATTCAAGTTTCTGGGCTCGTTGGCTCATCCCTTTCACTTGTAATTGCTGAAACTTTTTCTACTTCGGAATTGCCTTTTCTTTTAATTTTTAACGATAAGGAAGAAGCGGCTTACCATTTAAACGATCTCGAAAATCTGTTGGGCGACCAAAATGTGCTTTTCTATCCTGGAAGTTATAGACGGCCATATCAAATTGAGGAGACCGACAATGCCAATGTTTTGCTGCGAAGCGAGGTTTTAAACCGGATAAATTCCCGAAAAAAACCAGCGCTGATCGTAACCTATCCCGAAGCGCTTTTTGAGAAGGTCGTAACCCGAAAGGAATTGGAACGAAACACGCTGAAAATTGCAGTAAACGACCAACTTTCCATCGATTTTGTAAACGAGGTTTTGTTTGAATACCGCTTCAAACGTACCGATTTTGTTACCGAACCAGGCGAATTTTCAGTGCGGGGTGGAATTTTGGATGTATTTAGTTTCAGCAATGACGAACCGTACCGAATTGAATTTTTTGGCGATGAGGTTGACAGCATTCGGACCTTTGATGTAGAAACGCAGCTTTCTTTGGAACAAGTGAAAAAGGTTTCCATCATTCCAAATGTGGAAAATAAAATGGTGGATGAAAACCGAGAAAGTTTTCTGAAATATATCGCATCCAAAACCGTGGTTTTTCTAAAAAATGAAGAACTTTTTAGTAGCGCAATTGATAACCTTTTCAAAAAAGCAACTGAAGCTTTTAATGCAATCGATTCTGAAATAAAACGCGCAAAGCCTTCGGAACTTTTCTGTACTTCGGAATTGTTGAAAGCACAACTTTCCGAATTTACAACGGTTCATTTAAAAAACAACAAAGCTCCCCTCCTCTCGGGAGGGGCTGGGGGTGGGCTTTCGTTTTCAACTAAACCACAACCGTCGTTCAACAAACAGTTCAATTTACTGATTGAAAACCTGAATGAAAACACCGAAAAAGGTTATAAAAACTACATTTTCTGCAGTAGCGAGCAACAGGCAAAGCGTTTTCACGACATTTTTGAAGATGCCCAACAAAATGTGGAACAGTTTGAAACTATTGTTTTTCCGCTGTTTCAAGGCTTTATTGATGACGATTTAAAACTAGTTTGCTATACCGATCATCAAATTTTTGAGCGTTACCATAAATTTCAACTGAAAAACGGTTACGCCAAAAAGCAGGCGATCACTTTAAAGGAAATTACCAATCTGGAAGTGGGCGATTACGTAACGCATATTGACCACGGAATTGGGAAATTTGGCGGATTGCAGAAAATTGAAGTGGAAGGAAAAATGCAGGAAGCCATCAAACTTTTTTACGGTGAGCGCGATATTTTGTATCTCAGCATTCACTCGTTGCACAAGATTTCAAAATACAACGGCAAGGATGGAAAGGAGCCCAAAATATACAAATTAGGTAGCGATGCGTGGAAAAAGCTGAAGCAAAAAACCAAGACCCGTGTAAAGGAAATTGCTTTTAATTTAATTGAATTATACGCAAAACGACGCACGCTGAAAGGTTTCGCATTCGAGCCCGATAGCTATTTGCAGGCAGAATTGGAATCCTCCTTCATTTATGAAGATACCCCAGACCAAAGTACGGCAACCGAAGACGTTAAAAAAGATATGGAAAACGAGCGCCCGATGGATCGTTTAGTCTGTGGCGACGTAGGTTTCGGAAAAACGGAAGTCGCTATTCGCGCGGCTTTTAAAGCGGTGGATAACGGAAAACAAGTCGCCGTTTTGGTGCCGACCACCGTTTTGGCGTTTCAGCATTTTAAAACTTTTTCCGAACGTTTGGCTGATATGCCCGTAAAAGTTGATTATCTCAACCGTTTCCGCACAGCAAAAGAACGAAAAACCGTTTTGGAGGAATTGAAAAACGGCAAACTCGATATCGTTATTGGCACACATCAATTGGTTAACAAATCGGTTGAATTTAAGGACTTGGGTCTTTTAATTATTGATGAAGAACAGAAGTTTGGAGTTGCCGTAAAGGATAAATTGAAAACTATCAAAGAAAATGTGGATACGTTGACGTTAACCGCAACGCCCATTCCGCGTACGTTGCAGTTCAGTTTGATGGCCGCGCGTGATCTTTCGGTTATCACTACACCGCCACCCAACCGCTATCCTGTGGAAACGCACGTCATCCGTTTTGGGGAAGAAAGCATTCGCGATGCCGTTCGCTATGAAATTTCGCGCGGCGGACAAGTTTTCTTTGTTCACAATAGAATAGAAAATATAAAAGAAGTCGCCGGAATGCTCCAACGTTTGGTGCCCGATGCGAAAATAGGGATCGGTCACGGGCAGATGGACGGCAAAAAACTGGAAGATTTGATGCTTCGGTTTATGAACAATGAATTCGATGTTTTAGTTTCGACCACAATTATTGAAAGCGGACTGGACGTTCCGAATGCGAATACTATTTTCATCAACAACGCCAATAATTTTGGACTTTCAGATTTGCACCAAATGCGCGGCCGCGTGGGCCGAAGCAATAAAAAAGCATTCTGTTATTTCATCACTCCGGAATATTCAGCAATGACGGACGAAGCGCGAAAACGAATCACCGCTTTGGAACAATTTTCAGAATTGGGCAGCGGGATAAACATTGCGATGAAGGATTTGGAAATCCGTGGCGCGGGAGATTTACTGGGCGGCGAACAGAGCGGGTTTATCAACGAAATGGGTTTTGAAACCTATCAAAAAATTCTTGCCGAAGCCATTGAGGAACTGAAAGACAAAGAGTTTAAAAATCTTTATGAAGAAACGGAAGGGCCGAAGAAGAATTTCGTAAAAGAAATGACAATCGATACCGATTTCGAATTGCTGTTTCCTGATGATTACGTGAATAATATTACCGAAAGACTCAATCTTTACACAAAATTGAACGAGCTAAAAAACGAGGCCGAACTTCAGAAATTTGAAAAGGAGTTGCTGGACCGTTTTGGGGAAATGCCAAAGGAAGCGGAAGATTTGCTGAACAGCGTTCGCATAAAATGGATTGCAATTTCAATGGGCCTTGAACGCCTTGTGATGAAACAGAAAAAAATGATCGGTTATTTTGTGGCAGACCAGCAGAGTGCTTTTTACCAAAGCGCAGCTTTTACCAAAGTGCTGCAATACGTACAAACCCATCCCCAAAAAGTAACGATGAAGGAAAAACAAACCCGAAATGGCTTGCGGTTGTTGCTTACTTTTGAAGGTATTTCTTCCGTAGATAAAGCACTTCGGGCTTTGGAGCCCTTTAGCGAATAACCCCTTTAAAATCAACGAATGTCGGGTAAATGTCGGGTGAAATTCACTTGAAAATATTGCACTATCTTTACTGCCATCGTACTATTGCTTCATCAATTCAGAAAAAATGAAACAACCAGAACTCGGCCGAAAAATTTTAGAACTTCGTAAACAAAAAGGCTTTACGCAAGAGGAACTTGTGGAACAATGCAACATAAATGTGCGGACCATTCAACGTATTGAAGCTGGCGAAGTAACGCCCCGAAGTTTTACATTGAAAACAATTTTAAATGCGTTGGGCGAAGATTTGGAAAACTTGCAAGAATCCGAAGCTTCCCCTTTTGAAAATTTCAATTTAAAAGAGGTTGGCTTTTCTATTTTTTACATAAAACTGGCTTGGATTTGCGGTATCATTTATTTCCTTTCCGGTTTTGTGGAATTTGCCGTGGACTATGCCCGATTTCAGGAAGATGAATTGATAATTCCAAAAGCCGCATACATCAGTATGAAATTTATAGTGATGCTGGCCTATATTTATTTTTTATGGGGTTTTGTTTTGAGCGGCAAAATTTTCAATAATTATTTGTTGAAAATAGGTGCTTTCTTTTTAATTGGCACAACAATTTTATTTTACGGGTACGATATGGCTTCACTCTACTTTGAACCATTTTACACCGAATATGTTATAACTATACAATCAATTTTCTGTGGAATTGGCGGTATTATTTTTGGTTTGGCCGTGATGCGATTGGAAAATCCCTTTGGTAAGATCCCAGGAATAGCCGGTGGTTTTGAAGTTGTGAGCGGGATATTGTTTGTATTGGTTTTTATGGCATGGTTGGGGCTTGCCTTTTTAATTCCTGCTATGATTTTACAGATTATTTTACTCTATAAAATTGAAGAGTTTATAAAAAAAGAAAGAGATTCTCGTAATTCCGAAAATTAAAAATGATAAAAAGCATTTTCAAAATGCTGAAGTTGTTCCATTTTTTGGTTCTTTAAAACCGCAATAATATCAAAGCGAACTTCCACATCAAGCTCATTTGAAACGATATATTCATTGGCTGCTTTTACCAAAAGTTTGATTTTGTTTTTGGTTACGAAATCTTGCGGGTTACCAAAAAATGAGCTATTTCGTGTTTTTACTTCCACCATGACAACTGTGCCTTCTTCCTTTTGGGCGATGATGTCTATTTCGGCTTTGTCAAAATAGAAATTTCGGCGCAGGATTTTATAACCGTTGCGAAGCAAATATTGCGCGGCTATTTCTTCCCCTATTTTTCCGAGTTCGTTGTGCGTTGCCATAACTTTAAAAATACCAAATTTCAAGCACCAAATTCCAAAAACGAATAGTCGAATTTGGCATTTTGGAATTTGACAATTGTAATTTCTTAAAACTTCAAAGTTATTTGATTGTCTGCAATTTTCAATTCAACTTCCCTTCCCATAATCAAAGCCCGATTATCCGCGATATGCCCTGCCGGAAAATTTAAAATAACTGGATACTCGTATTCTTTTACCAAATCCGCAATAATCTCCTCAGCGGTTTTTCCGAAGTACACTTTATTGTCTTTCATCTCCGTCATTCCCCCAATGATAAGGCCTTTCGGATTTTTCAGATAACCACTTCGTTTTAAATTCATCATCATTCTATCCACGTGATAAAGCATTTCGTCCAAATCTTCGATGAAAAGAATTTTGCCATCGGTTTTCATTTCAGAATTACTTCCTATTAATGAATATAAAACCGAAAGGTTGCCACCAACTAATTCGCCTTTCAAAATTCCGAACGGCGCGAAGGAATCTGTCCATTTCATTTCAATACTATATTCCTCCCCAAACAAAACTTTCCGAATGGATTCCCTGGCTTCCTCTGTTTTATTTTCAATCTCCAAACACATCTGCGCGTGCAAGGTTTCAATTCCAAAATTGTGGATGTGCGAGTGTAAAACCGTAACATCACTGTACCCAACAATCCATTTCGGATTTTTTTTGAAAGCCGAAAAGTCAAGTTTATCGATAATTCGAACCGTTCCGTAACCGCCACGGGCACACCAAATTGCTTTAATATTTGGATCATCCAGCATTTGCTGAAAATCTGAAGCGCGCAATTCGTCACTGCCTGCAAACTGGTTTTCTTCGGCTCCAATTGTTTTCCCTAACACTGCTTTCAAACCCCAACGTTCAAGTAATTGAAGTACGGGCTTTAATTCTTTTTTTGAAATTTTCCGCGCGGTGGAAACTATGCCAACCGTGTCGCCTTTTTCAAGTCTGTTTGGTGTAATCATGAATCTAATTAAAATCACAAATTACTACATTTATATGTACTTTTGTCGTCTCAAAAAAAATTATGGATCAAAACCCAAACAGGTATACAATTACCGCCGCTTTACCATATACAAACGGACCCGTTCACATAGGCCATTTAGCGGGCGTTTACGTGCCTGCGGATATTTACGCACGTTACCAACGACTTCAAAATAAGGATGTTGTCTTTATTTGCGGCAGCGATGAACACGGTGTGCCCATTACAATAAAAGCGAAAAAAGAAGGCATTACGCCGCAACAAGTGGTAGATAAATATCACGCCATTATCAAAAAATCTTTTGAAGATTTCGGGATTTCCTTTGATAACTATTCGCGTACTTCTGCGGAAATCCATCATAAAACAGCTTCAGAATTTTTCAAAAAATTATATGAAGAAGGAAAATTTACTGAAGAAATTACCGAACAATTATATGATGAAGAAGCCAATCAGTTTTTAGCAGACCGATATATCACAGGAACCTGTCCAAAATGTGGCAATGAGGAAGCCTATGGCGACCAATGTGAAAAATGTGGTTCAAGTTTAAATGCTACAGAATTAATTAATCCGAAAAGTGCCATTTCGGGAAATGTACCTATTCTAAAAGAAACAAAGCATTGGTTTTTGCCTTTAAACGAATATGAAGATTTTTTAAAAAAATGGATACTCGTTGATCATAAAAAAGATTGGAAAACAAACGTTTATGGCCAGTGCAAAAGTTGGATTGACGACGGTTTGCGTCCACGCGCTGTTACACGAGATCTCGATTGGGGAATTCCCGTGCCGGTTGAAGGAGCAGACGGGAAAGTACTTTATGTTTGGTTTGATGCACCAATCGGCTACATTTCCTCAACAAAAGAATGGGCGGAGCGCGAAGGTAAAAATTGGGAAGATTATTGGAAGGACGAAAACACCAAAATGCTTCACTTTATTGGGAAAGACAACATCGTTTTCCACTGCATCATTTTCCCTGCAATGCTGAAAGCGGAGGGAAGTTACATACTTCCCGAAAACGTTCCCGCAAATGAATTTTTGAATTTGGAAGGCAATAAAATTTCAACCAGTAAAAATTGGGCGGTTTGGTTGCACGAATATTTGGAGGATTTTCCGAACCAGCAGGATGTGTTGCGATACACTTTAACCTCAAATGCCCCGGAAACAAAGGATAACGATTTTACATGGGCAGATTTTCAAGCCCGAAATAATAATGAATTGGTTGCTATTTTTGGAAATTTCATAAACCGTGTAATGGTTTTAACCGATAAATATTACGAAGGAATTATTCCCGAACCTTCAACTTTTTCAGAAATTGATGAACAGGTTTTAAGCGAGTTAAAAGCATATCCTGCCGTAATTGCAAGTTCGTTGGAGCGTTACCGTTTTCGCGAAGCACAGGCAGAATTGATGAACGTGGCACGCCTCGGAAACAAATATTTAGCCGACGAGGAACCGTGGAAAACTATAAAAACCGACGAGGAGCGCACCAAAACGGTAATGTATGTTGCACTGCAAATTGCATCGGCTTTGGCAGTATTAAGCGAACCGTTTTTGCCGTTTACTTCGGAAAAATTAAAGAATATGCTCAATGTCACCCTGAACGCAGTCGAAGGGTGGAACGATGTTTCTTCAAAATCAGAACTCGTAAAACCAGGGCATAAAATTGGAAAAGCCGAATTGCTTTTCAGCAAAATAGAAGATGAGCAGATTGAAGCACAATTAGAAAAATTGAAACAAACCAAAATGGATAATAAAGAGAATAAAGAACAGATTGCTTCGGGTGAAACCTCGCAAGTAACGCCTCAAAAAGAAACGATTCAATACGACGATTTCGCTAAACTCGATATGCGCGTTGGAACCATAATTAAAGCCGAAAAAATGCCGAAAGCTGACAAACTTTTAGTGTTGAAAGTTGATACGGGAATTGACGTTCGTACCATTGTTTCCGGTATTGCGGAAAGTTTTAAACCAGAGGAAATCATCGGTAAAAAAGTTACTGTTTTGGCAAACCTTGCGCCGAGAGCCCTTCGCGGGTTTGAAAGCCAAGGGATGATTTTGATGACTGAAAATGCTGAGGGAAAACTTGTTTTTGTAAATCCTGGGGAAGATGGGGTTGAGAATGGGGCGACAATAAACTAACAAAAAAATCTGCGAAAATCTGCGCGATCTGCGGGCGACATTAAACATACATACCCTATTGAAAACATTAGTAGCCTATATAACCTCCCAAACCCAGCTCCCTAAAAAAAGTGTTGAAAACACAGTCAAGCTTTTAAATGAAGACTGCACCATTCCGTTCATTTCACGCTACAGAAAAGAATTGACGGGAAATTTGGATGAAGTTCAAATTGGCGAAATTGTAAAATTTAAGGAGCAATTTGAAGCACTTGAAAAGAGGAAAACTACCATTCTAAAATCTTTGGAAGAGCAGGGAGTATTGACTGCGGAACTTCAGAAAAAAATAGAGGAAACCACAGATTTAATCGCTTTGGAAGATTTGTATTTGCCTTATAAAAAGAAGCGCAAAACAAAGGCTGATACCGCACGCGAAAACGGTTTGGAACCATTGGCGAAAATTATAATGTCCCAAAATGCTTCCGATATATCATCAATTGCTTTAAAATATATAAAAGGCGAAGTAAATTCCGAAGAGGAAGCCTTGGAAGGCGCACGCCACATTATTGCGGAATGGATCAACGAACGCATCGATATTCGGAATATGCTTCGGAATCAATTGGAGCGTTTTGCCGTGATTTCAACCAAAGTGGTAAAGAAGTTTGAAGAAGACGAAAAAGCGCAGAAATTCCGCGATTATTTTGATTGGAACGAAGCTTTAAATAGAATTCCGTCGCATAGATTGTTGGCAATTCTTCGCGCAACTTCGGAAGGATTTATTCGCCAAAAAATTGAGATTGATGACGAAAAAGCATTGTTTAAAATTGAAGAGAGAATTATAAAAGCTAATAATGCTGCTTCAAAACAAGTAAAACTTGCGATTGAAGATAGTTACAAACGCCTTTTGTTTCCGGCACTTTCAAACGAAACGCTTTCCGCTGCAAAGGAAAAGGCAGATGAAACTGCAATCAACGTTTTTGCCAAAAACTTAAAGCAACTTTTGTTGGGTTCTCCTTTGGGGGAAAAACGGGTTTTGGCTATTGATCCTGGGTTTAGAAGTGGTTGCAAAGTGGTTTGTCTCGATGCCCAAGGAAATTTGCAACATAACGAAACCATCTTTCCGCATCCGCCAAAAAGCGATACTTCAACTGCAATGAAAAAGATAAGCTCGCTGGCAGATGCCCATAAAATTGAAGCAATTGCAATAGGAAACGGAACGGCTTCCCGCGAAACGGAACAGTTTATAAAGCGAATCCAATTTAAAAATGCAATACAGGTTTTTGTTGTGAGCGAAGCTGGCGCATCTATTTATTCCGCTTCAAAAATTGCACGCGATGAATTTCCGAATTACGATGTTACCGTGCGTGGCGCGGTTTCCATCGGTCGCCGTTTGCAGGATCCTTTGGCTGAATTGGTGAAGATTGATGCAAAATCCATTGGCGTTGGGCAATATCAACACGATGTGGATCAAACTAAATTGAAGAGTTCTTTGGATACTTCGGTGGAATTGTGTGTGAATTCCGTTGGCGTAAATATAAATACGGCAAGCGTTCCGCTGTTGAGTTATGTTTCGGGAATTGGTCCAAAACTGGCTGAAAATGTGGTGAATTATCGTGAAGAAAACGGCGCTTTTTCTTCAAGGGAAGGAATAAAAAATGTACCGCGTTTGGGCGGTAAAGCTTTTGAACAGGCAGCTGGATTCCTCAGAATTAAAAATGGCGAAAATCCACTGGACGATTCTTCAGTGCATCCGGAGAGTTATGCGGTCGTTTCAAAAATGGCAAAGGATGAAAAAGTAAAAGTTTCGGAATTGATTGGAAATAAAGCGCTTCTTCAAAAAATAAATCTCGAAAAATATATTTCAGAAAAAATCGGGCTTCCAACTTTAAAAGATATTATCAAAGAACTGGAAAAACCCGGATTGGACATTCGCGAAGAGGCAAAAGTCTTCACTTTCAACCAAAATATAAAGAACATTACCGATTTACGAGAAGGGCAGCTATTGCCAGGAATCGTAAACAACATTACCAATTTCGGCTGTTTTGTTGATATTGGAATAAAAGAAAGTGGCTTGATTCACGTTTCAAATCTTTCAGATTCTTTTGTGAAGGATGTAAACGAGCACGTTCATTTGCACCAACAAATTGTTGTAAAAGTGCTTGATGTAGATGTGGAAAGAAAACGCATTCAACTAAAACTGCACCATTTAGAAACGCGTTAATTATTCTTTAATATTGACTTAAGTCATCAAAAGATAGCTTTTAAAGTCTAATTTTGCGGCTTTTATTTTAATCTTCTCAATTTCACTTTTATGACAAAGCCCCGAATTGCCCTTGTCATTGGAATAGTTTGTATTTCCATTTTCCCCATTTTGGTAAAACTCAGCTTGTCGCCGGGTGTTATTTCGGCGTTTTATAGAATGGCGATTGCCGCTGCTTTGCTGGTTCCTTTTACGGTTTTAAGTGGAAAAATGAGAATTCAATCTTTGAAGATTTTCTTGCTAACCGTTCTTTGCGGTGCAATTTTCGCTGGAGATGTTGCTGTTTGGAACATCGCGATCCAAGAATCTACAGCAACGCAAGCTACTTTACTCACCAATCTTTCACCAGTATGGGTTGGCGTTGGGGCATTTTTTTTCTTAAAAAATAAACCAACGGTCAATTTTTGGATAGGCACGGCAATTGCCATTTTCGGAATGGTAACATTGGTTGGTTTTGGATTTTTCTTAGAACTAGATTTTGACCTGGCCTTTATTTTTGCAATTCTTTCTGGAGTGTTTTATGCCGTTTATATGTTGCTCAGCAAATATGTGCTTTACGAAGTGGAAGTATTACCATTTATAACCATCAGCACACTTTCGTCGGCTATTTTCTTAGCAATCTTGAGTTATTTTATTGGGCAACCATTTTCAGGATTCAGCAATATGGGATGGTTTGTTTTGGTGGTTCAGGGCGTAGTTTGCCAGTTAATGGCGTGGCTACTTTTGGGCTATGCAACCAAACATATGCGGGCCACACGGGTTTCTGTTAGCCTTTTGGGACAGGCGGTTTTGACTACTATTTTGGCGTGGCTTTTTATAGGGGAAGAAGTAAGTTTACAAATGATTTTGGGCGGAGTTATTCTTTTATTAGGCATTCGGATTACTTTCTACAATAGGCCAATTCCTTTCTTCGGAAAAAATAAAAACAGCGAAGAAATAGTTTGAAAAATTAAATCAATTTTGTTGAAATAATTTTAACAGGGCAAGCCTTTGCGGCTTGTTCACAGGTTTCAAACTCTCCATTATCTGCAATTTTCAAAGTAAAAAACCCACGCTTTTCTTCGGAATGGAGCAGGACACACTTTCCGTCTTTTTTTGACATCCGGAAATATTTTGGCGCCAGTTCTACGCAGTAATTGCAACCAATACATTTGTTTCTTTGCAGTGTTACAACAACCATTTTATGAAGCTACAATTTTGTACAATTTATCTGAAGGACGTACTCGGAAAGGTGTCGGGATGGTGCAGGAATCGCCCTTTTTTGCTGTTGAGAGCGACTCATCATTTACAAGCATTTCTGAAAGATCAAATTCCTTTGCGCCAGTGGTGGGTCCGGTTATCAAGATTTTATCGCCTAAGTTTAAATCGTAGGCTTCAATTTTGAATTCTGCAATTTTGGTTTTTGGGAAATAATGGACGCCCTTGCCAATATATACTTTCTTCTGTGTGGCCTGTGAGCCTTCAGTATTGCTCCATTCGCCCAATTTTTGCCCCAAATAATAACCGCCCCAAAATCCGCGGTTATAAACCTTTGCAAGTTCCGCCATCCAATCTTCCACTTTTTCTTCGGAATATGTGCCGTTGTAAAAGGCGTCAATAGCTTCGCGATAGGTTTTGGTAACGGTGGCAACATATTCTGGCGCACGACCGCGACCTTCAATTTTTAAAACTTTTACCCCAGTTTCAATCACTTTATCCAAAAAATCCACCGTGCAAAGGTCTTTGGGCGACATCATATATTCGTTGTCCAATTCAATTTCAAAACCCGTTTCCTGGTCTATTACCGTGTATTTTTTTCTGCAATTCTGCTTACACGCTCCACGGTTTGCCGATGAATTGTGAGAATGTAAACTTAAATAGCATTTACCCGAAACCGCCATGCAAAGCGCACCGTGGCCAAAAATTTCAACTTCAACCAAATTCCCCGAAGGACCTTTAACCTGTTCTTTTTCTATTTGTTCGGTTATCTTCTTTATTTGTCGAAGGCTTAATTCTCGGCTCATCACCATAGTATCTGCAAAGAGTGCGTAAAATTTTACCGTTTCAATGTTTGTAATATTTATTTGGGTTGAAATGTGAATTTCCATTCCAATCTGTCGGGCGTAGGCAATCACAGCCTGATCCATTGCAATCACGGCGGTCAATCCCACAGCTTTTGCGGCATCTAATAAGGTTTTGATCAACGATAGGTCGTGATCGTAAATAATCGTATTTAGGGTAAGATAAGTGCGGACGCCTTTCTTTTTACATCTTTTGGCGATTTCAGAAAGATCGGCAATAGTGAAATTTATACTTGCGCGGGCACGCATGTTCAATTGTTCCACACCAAAATATACTGAATCAGCACCGTTGTCCAAGGCAGCTTGCAACGATTCAAAATTGCCCGCAGGGGCCATTAATTCTATTTTTCCGGAAGTAGTCATTTGCTTAAAAATTGAAAATGACTACAAAAGTCGGATTTGCTTTTTTTACAAAGTATGATATTTGTTAGGTTTTGAAAGAATTTGAAATTTATATTAAACAAACAATATTTCGCAAATTTGTCTTTGATATAATTTCAGTTTCTTAGGTAAAGACCGAGTTTTATCTTCCAATAAGGCATTTTCTCCTCAAAATATTCGAAATACGGTTTTAGGGCTTCGGGATTTTCAAGTGTTTTTTCAGCATTTTTTATTTGCTGAATTTCTTCGGAAGAAATAAATTGTGAAAAGTCAAAAGCTTCACCAAGTTGATGCATTTTTATGAAATGTCCATAAACCGAATCTAATGAAAGCCCACGTTTTTCGGCAATTTGTGAAGGAGAAAGGTTTTCTTCCATAAACATTTTATAGCTTCGTTCGTGGGTTGGCAGACCACTCTCCAAATTATCTAAATGTCGATTGATTACTTTTAGAAAATCAGCTGCATATTTTTCTAATTTTGCTTCACCGACTCCTGAAATCTCTGCAAATTCTTCACGGGTTCTTGGTTTCTTATATTCCATGTCTTCCAAAGTAGCGTCACTGAAAACCACAAAAGCAGGTTTATTAATTTCTTGTGCCAGTTTTAGGCGCAATTCGCGAAGTTTGTCGAAAAGCTCGGCGCGTTTTCGTGGAGCCCGTTCGGTATTTACTTTTTCCACTTCTTGAATGATGTTTGCCAACCTCACTTTTTTTCCTTCAAATAAAACCTTTTTAGCGAAAGGTGTCAGCAATAAACGACCGTTTTCGTGAAAATAAATTTGTAAAACGCCTTGATTTAAAAGTTGAATGACATACTGCTGCAAGTCGCGCCACGAAATATCTTTAGCGGCGCCGAAGGTTTTGATTTTCTGATATCCTTTGTCGTAAACTTGTGCATTTTGTGAACCTCGGAGTACATCCAAAACCATTCCCAATGCCTCCTGCTCCTGCAATCGTGCAACGGCAGAGCATACTTTTTGCGCGATTAAAGTTCCGTCAAAATATTTGGGAGGGGTTTTACAGATGTCACAGTTACCGCAATCTTCGGTTATGTGTTCCCCAAAATAACCGAGCAAAGCTTTTCTTCTACAACTCAGCGCTTCTGCAAATTGTTGCATCCGTTCTAGTTTTGCCAATTGATAGGTTTCTGTCTCAGAGCCTTCGGCAAATTTCCGAAGCATGATTACGTCGGCAAAACTGTAAAAAAGTATGGTATGCGCTGGCAGGCCATCACGTCCGCTCCGGCCGATTTCTTGATAATAACCATCAATATTTTTGGGCATATTATAGTGGATTACCCAACGCACATTGCTTTTGTCTATGCCCATTCCAAAAGCAATTGTTGCAACAATAATTGGCGTCCGGTCGTTCAAAAAATTATCTTGAACCGTATTTCTTTCTTCGGAAGTCATGCCAGCGTGATAGGCTTCAGCTTTGTAACCTTTGGTTTTTAAAGTTGTTGCCAGTTTTTCGGTACTTTTTCTACTTAAACAATATATGATTCCGCTTTCATCAGAATGGTTTTTCAGAAAATCTATAATCTGCTTGTTGCGATTTTGTCCGGGGCGAACGTCTAAATATAAATTGGGTCTATCAAAAGAGGCTATAAAAGTTTTGGCTTCAGGCATGGAGAGTTGTGTTGCAATATCTTCCCGAGTGGCTCGGTCTGCGGTTGCGGTCAAGGCAATTAACGGCACATTTGGAAATTGCTCTTTCAGGCTTTTCAGTTGTGTATATGCTGGTCGAAAATCGTGACCCCAACTGGAAATACAATGCGCTTCGTCAACGGCAAAAAGACTAACTTTTATTGAATTCAGAATAAAGTTTAACTGCGGCAGACTTTCGGGCGCAACGTACAAAAGTTTTAAATTTTCATTTTGGAGATTTTTTAAAACCTGCTGCTGTTCTTCATAAGGTTGGGAACTATTGAAAAATTCTGCGGAAATACCATTTGCTTTTAATGCATCCACTTGATCTTTCATCAAAGCAATTAGTGGTGAAATGACTATCGTAGTTCCTTCCAAAGCCAAAGCCGGCAATTGAAAACACAACGATTTACCGCCGCCGGTGGGCATAATGGCAATGGTGTCTTTTTGATCTAAAACATTATTTATAATTTCTTCCTGATTTGGAAGAAATTGCTCGTAGCCGAAATGTGTTTTGAGCAAATCGAATTTGCTTTGCTGGGTAGTTGTTTCCATTTTTGTAAAAATAACGATTCATACTTTAAAAAAATAAACCCCCACTTAAAGCAGGGGTTTGGTTAGCCAGTCATTTATTTACTCCCCAGCATGACTAGCTCGTTGCAAAATACTTCGGTTATATAGTGTTTGTTGCCTTCCTTATCGTCCCAAGTACGATTGGTAAGTTTCCCTTCAATAACTATTTCTTTGCCTTTGGTAATATAGTTTTCAACTACGTTTACAAGGCCTGGCCTTTTCACAACAACATTGTGCCAGTAAGTGTGTTCTACTTTTTTACCGTCTTTGTCTTTGTAACTGTCATCTGTGGCCATTGAAAATTTTGCAATTTTATTGCCATCGGCAAAGGTTACGATTTCTGGGTCTTGGCCCAATCTTCCAATCAACTGTACTTTGTTTCTAAGTGCGTTCATGATTTCTAAATTTTAATGTTAAACAATTGATACTATCGAAGTTCATTTTATTCGACAGGACAAACTTACCTCGGACTCCAAATTCTAGTTGGTTGTTAATCGCTTACTTTCGTTTATAGTTGTTTGTAAGCGTTTGAAAACGGATATGGTTTTGTAAATCAATAGTTTACAAATAATGGTTCTTGATTTAAATTTTCGTACTTTCAACTATTGAAGAGTAATTTTTAACAAATTTGACTTATGAACAGCAACAGATTGGAAGCATTTAGCGATGGTGTGCTAGCCATAATAATTACCATTATGGTATTGGAGCTGAAAGTGCCCCACGGAACTGAATGGAATGATTTGGCACCATTGCTGCCAGTGTTTTTAAGTTACATTCTAAGTTTTATTTATATCGGAATTTATTGGAACAACCATCACCACATGATGCATGCGGTTGAAAAAGTGAGCGGCGGAATTCTTTGGGCAAACTTACATCTGTTGTTTTGGCTTTCGTTAATTCCTTTTGTTACCGGCTGGATGGGAGAAAACCATTTTTCTGAACTACCCGTGGCATTATATGGGGCAGTACTTTTAATGGCAGCTGTGGCCTATTTTATTCTTCAGAATAGAATATTGTCTGTACAAGGAAAAGATTCACTTTTGGCTAAAGCTTTGGGAAAAGATTTAAAAGGAAAAGCATCACCAATAATTTACATAATAGCAATCATAGTTTCCTTTTACAGCACTTGGATTGCGGGAGCGCTATACATTTTAGTTGCGCTTATGTGGTTAATTCCCGATAAGCGGATTGAGATAATTTTTAAGGAAAAGAAATAGTTACCAGGTTTGGCCTTTTAATTTCATTGCAGCCGTTAGTACATCGCGTTGGCTAATCTGTCCCACCAATTTTCCGTTTTCAATAATCGGGAAGCGCCTGTGTTTTGACTCCAAAAACTTATTGGCAGCATCTAGTACGTTCATTTCGCCATCAATGGTATCAACATTTGTAATCATGTGTTGTTCCACTTTCACATCTTCCATGGGGTGGTTGTGGTAGCGGCAGTCACTAAGCTGTTTCATACAGTCACCTTCGGAAATAATGCCCACCAATTCATTTTTATCATTTACAACGGGGCCTCCGGAGATTTTTTTCTTTAGAAGAATTTCAATTACCTCAAGCACCGATTGCTCAGGTTTAAAAGTAGTGAGGTTGCGCGTCATATAGTCTGAAACCTTTATTTTTTCCGAAGAACCTTTTTGGGGCTTGGCCCGTCTGCCCATAAAACTTTTAATTCCCATAGTATCAAATTTTTGCGAACTTCTAAGATAAACAATTTTATCAAACCGCAGAAATGTATCGATAACGATAAAAAATTCCTTTAGATTAAAATCGTATTTTTAACCACCTAAACTTCCCAACCATGAAAAAATTCGGTGCCATTCTTTCGCTTCTGCTAATAGTTGCAATGGTCTTTTATTCCTTTTATGGATTGGCACCGCAATACTCTGGAGATGAAACTGCTCCAGCTACTGAATTTTCAGTAGATAGGGCGTTGCAGCCTTTAAGCGAAATTTCAAAAAAACCACATTATTTAGGATCCGATGGACATGCAGAAGTACGGAGGGCCTTAATTTCGGAATTGGGGAAATTGGGTCTGGAAGCCCACATTCAAAAGGGATTTAGCTTAAATCCGGAATCGAAAACGCTTGATAAACCTATAAATATTCTTGCCCGAATAAAAGGCTCAGAAGATGGGAAAGCGCTTTTATTACTTTCACATTACGATAGTGCACTCGTTCCCTCCTTCGGTGCCAGCGATGCCGGAAGCGGGGTGGTTACTATTCTGGAAAGCGTGCGCGCTTATTTGGCTTCACGGGCGCAGCCTAAAAACGACATCATCATTCTTTTTTCCGATGCGGAGGAAATTGGACTGGATGGTGCAAAACTTTTTGTGAATGAACATCCTTGCGCAAAAAACGTGGGTTTGGTTCTCAACTTTGAAGCCCGCGGCAGCAGCGGCCCCAGTAATATGATTTTGGAAACCAACGGCGGAAACTCAAAATTGGTTAAGGAATTTATAGCGGCCAATCCAGATTTTCCGGTTGCTTCCTCATTGATGTACAGCGTTTATAAAATGCTTCCGAACGATACAGATTCCACTGTTTTTAGGGAAGACGGAGATATACCCAGTTTTTTCTTCGCCTTTATTGACAGCCATTTTAATTATCACACTGCAAACGACACATTTTATAATCTAAGCCGAAATAGCCTAGCCCATCAAGGCAGCTATTTGCTTCCATTACTGCAATATTTTGCAAACACTGATCTTTCAAAATTGAAAGCTGAGACGGACGATGTTTATGTAAATCTTCCGTTAATAAAAATGGTAAGTTATCCCTTTTCATGGATTTTACCGATGCTTATTTTAGTTACTTTACTATTTCTCTTCCTAATTTTTTACGGACTCCACAAAAGAAAATTGAGCGGAAAAGTGATGGCGAAGGGTTTCGTTCCTTTTTTGCTTTCCTTGATTCTATGTGGAATTATGGGCTTCTTTGGTTGGAAATTGATTTTGGTGCTCTATCCGCAGTATCTAGAAATCCAGCAAGGTTTCACCTATAATGGACATTGGTATATTGCTTTTTTCGTTTTTCTCTCGTTGGCAATTACGTTTGCGATTTATAATAAATTCACCAATAAATTCAATGAACCTTCATATTATGTTGCGCCATTGCTGTTTTGGCTTTTAATAAATCTAGCTGTTTTTATAGTCCTAAAAGGAGCCGCTTTTTTTATAATCCCAGTATTTTTTGGGTTGGTATCGTTTTTTGTGATGCTGCGGCAGGAAAGACCTAGTCTTTTGGCAATGGTATTTTTGGCGGCGCCCGCCTTGTTTATATTTGCGCCCCTCATTCAGTTTTTCCCAGTTGGGTTGGGGCTTAAAATGCTGGTAATAAGCTGCGTTTTCACTGTTCTGCTTTTTGCATTGCTCTGGCCTGTTTTTGGATATTATAAATTGAAAGGTTTACTTTCGGTTGTATGTATACTGTTCGCGACATTCTTCTTCATAAAGGCACATTTTAAAAGTGATTTTTCAGCAGAGCGAAAAAAACCGAATAGCCTTATTTATTATAAAGATGCAGATATTGACAAGACCTATTGGCTTACCTATGACAAAGAAATTGACGCATGGACACAACAATATTTGGGTGAAAGGCCTGAAGATGCATCCAAGATTTTGGGGGAAGCATCCTATAATAAATACGGAACCGATTTTAGCTTTGCGAAGGAAGCTCCGCTAAAAACCATTCCCGATTTTGAAGTGATTTTGGAGGCAGATACGCTGGTTGAAAATCTTCGGGATGTGAAGTTTACCATCGTTCCAAAACGAAAGGTGAACAAAATTGATTTATATGCCGAAAACGCCACATTTCAATCTTTGACTTTCAACGGAAAGGAAATGCCCGCTTCCAGTATTTCAAAAAACTATCGGGGAACAAAAAATAGTGCGCTTATTAATTATTACGTTTCCGAAAATGATTCCCTGAAAGTTCATTTTTCAGCGACAAAGGGAACTCCAGTAACCTTTAAGGTGATGGAATATTCCTTTGATTTGATGGGAGATGATCAATTTAATATATCAAAACGACCCGATTACACTATGCCGAAACCCTTTGTAATCACCGATGCCGTTGCGGTAAAGCGGACTTTTTCAGTAGATTCCTTAAGAGTGAAAGTTATTGATACATTTCAGACTAATCTACAAAATAGGTTGATGTATGAATAAAACAATTGCAATTGCGGGTTTGGGATGGCTTGGGCAACCTTTGGCCTATCGCTTGGCAACATTGGGCTACACCGTAAAGGGTTCGGTAACTTCTATTGAAAAAGCTACTTTACTGCAGCAAAACGGCTTTGATGCCTATCCCGTGGAAATTTCGGAAAATGGAATCGAGGGTGAAGTGCAAGCCCTGCTGAACAATGTGGATTGTTTGCTTATTATGATTCCGCCCGGGCTTCGGAAGAATACTGGCGCAGATTATGTTTTGAAAATGGCACATTTGCTGGCTGCAATAACGGAAGCTTCGGTTTCTAAAGTGGTTTTGGTGAGCAGCACTTCGGTTTACGATGATTCGCAGGGTAGGGTGACAGAGCACGATGAACCCAAACCCGAAACCATTGCCGGAAAGCAACTGCGACAGGTAGAAGAATTGTTTCTGAATGCTGAAGGGCTGCAGACTACGGTGGTACGTTTTGGCGGATTGCTTGGTGGCAGTAGAAATCCTGTAAAATATTTGGCGGGGCGAAAGGATTTGGCAGATGGCAGCGCCCCCGTAAATTTGATTCATCGGGATGATTGTATTAACATCTTGGTTGAAATTTTAAAACAGGATGCCTTCGGAAAAGTCTTTAATGCCGTAAACCCAAGCCACCCAAAAAAATCTGACTACTACTTTCAAAAAGCAAAAGAACTTGGATTAGAGCCACCAACTTTCGCTGAAGCCGACTCAAATGAAATTTTTAAACAGGTGGATTCTGAAAATTTGAAAACGGTTTTAAATTATTCTTTCAAAACGTCTATATAAAAAAGGAGCCTGTTACAGCTCCTTTTCATTTCAATAAAATACTTTAAAACTACCAAATACGTACCCTATCTTCTGGGGCAAGGTACATAGGGTCGCCTTCCTTAATATCAAAAGCTTCGTAAAACGCATCAATGTTTAGCAAAGGTTGTGTAGCACGAACCATACCCGGAGAATGCGGATCTGTTTTTACTTGGTTACGCAATGCTTCGTCGCGAGATTTGGTGCGCCAAACCGTGGCCCAACTCATAAAGAAACGTTGCTCTGGTGTTAACCCGTCAATGTTATCTGGGCGACCGTTTTCTTTATAAAAACGTTGCAAGCCATCGTAAGCGCCAAGCACCCCACCAAGGTCACCGATATTTTCACCCAAGGTAAAGTGTCCGTTAATGAAAACGCTATCCAAAACTTCCACATTGCTGTATTGCTCGGCAAGTTTATTGCCGCGTTCGGTGAAGTTTTTAAGATCGGTTTCGGTCCACCAATTTACCAGGTTTCCGTTTGCGTCAAAACGCGAACCGCTGTCATCAAAAGCATGTGAAATTTCGTGGCCTATTACTGCGCCAATACCACCGTAGTTTACAGCTTCATCTGCCTTGTAGTCATAGAAAGGCGGTTGAAGAATAGCTGCTGGAAAAACGATTTCATTATTGAAAGGATTGAAATACGCATTCACTGTTTGTGGGCTCATGCCCCATTCGGTACGGTCTACAGGCTCGTCTATTTTTTCAAGGTTGTCTTTAAGGTTCCAAGTTTGCACGGCTACCATATTGTCATAATAGGTGTTACCTGGTTTCACCTCCATAGAAGAGTAATCTTTCCACTTGTCTGGATAACCCACTTTTACGGTGAATTTGTTAAGTTTTTCAATGGCCTTAACCTTTGTACTGTCGCTCATCCATTCCAAAGCATTAATTCGGTCTTTGTAAGCTGCAATCACATTTTCAATCATGGATTCTGCCTTCGCCTTTGCTTCTGGCGGGAACATTTCATCTACATAAAGTTTGCCCAAAGCTTCACCTACACTTCCGTTAACGGTGGCAAGGGCACGTTCGTCAGCAGGTTTTTGTTTTTTGGTTCCGTTTAATGTGGTAGCATAAAAATCAAAATTGGCTTTCTCAATTTCTGTGGTCAACATTCCAGCGGAATTGTTCAAAGTAGACCAACGCATTACGGTTCTCCAAGTATCAAAATCTGGTTTTGAAAACATTTGTTTTAATGTTTCCATATATTTTGGTTGCATCACGATAACAGTGTCCAGTTGTTTGTTGATGTCCATTTGCTCAAATGCCTGTTCCCATTGAATTTGCGGAAGCATTTTTTGCAATTCGGTAATACTTCTTGGGTTGTTGAAATTTCTGAAATCGCGGCTTGCAACCTTATCCAGTCTTGGAGTGGCTAGCTTAGTTTCAAAAGCTAGAATAGTTTCAGCCTGCTTGCGTGCAGCTTCTTCCGAATCACCCAAAAATTGAAGCATTCTTGTAATATGATCTACATATTGCTCGCGGATTTTTACCGAAGCAGGATCTGTATTGGTGTAAAAATCGCGATCTGGCAGCCCTAAACCGCCTGGCGTGATATAGGCAGAGTTAATAGCGCTATTGTTAGGGTTTGAAAATGCTGCAAGACCCAAAAATGGTTGTGAAACCGCAACGGCTTCTTCAGCCATTAATTTTTGAAAATCTTCCATGCTATTCATGGCAGCAATCTTTTCTAGTGTAGGTTTTAAAGGTTCAATACCAGCTTTGTCCCTTGCAACAGAGTCTAATTTTGATTCATAAATCATCAGGGCTTTGGCTTGATCGGTTTCGGGGGCGTATTTGCCGCTTTCCTTTGCTTTTGCCAAAATGTTCAGCATGTCCTTGCTGGTTTTTTTGCGTAGAATTGTGAATCCGGCCCAACTGGTTTCATCATCTGGAATTTCATTGTTTTTCATCCAGTTTCCGTTCACGTAATTGTAGAAATCATCTTTTGGACTTACGGTGGTGTCCATATTTGCGAGGATAATACCGTGTGGTTCAGTGTCTGCAACGGCCACTTCGGTTTTTTCCTTACAAGCGGTTGCGGCTACGGCAACAACTGCAAAGGCCACAACGGGTTTTAAAAAATTAGTCTTCATTTTATGGTTTTAGATTAAAGTATTTGTTGATTTAATAGTATGCTGAAAGCATAAGTTGCTTTTACTTTGTGTTTGTTACACTTTCTTGTTTTTTTTATCCTGAAGTTCCAAATTTATGATTGAATCTTTGTAGCGTTGTTGTTTTTTCAGTTCGTTTTCTTCGTCTTCCTTTCTTGTGAAATCTATTTTGTCCTTTTGAAACTTTTCGTTTAGTTGAACAATCAGATTTTTTACGGCTCCATTCATTTCTTCCAAAGATTGCTGCACCTTTAACGAATCAATAGTAGCTTGGTGGGACGCCTGAAAAAGTAGGGCAGAGCGGGTTTTCAGTACCATCAATCGGCTGTGGATAGGTTTGGTGTTTAGCGTATCGGGGACGTTGCTGAAAAGTGAATCTGCATATTCCTTTAAACGTTCGGAACGGTTGCGCAAGTCTTGGTAATTGCTGCCGTTTGCATTTTGCGCTTCGGCTAAAAAATCTTCCAAAACTCCCCAACGTACGGCCTGTTCTTTTGCTGGAGGCGAAAGTGTGGGAAAATTGTAGTTTTTGTCTCCAAAAATTATGGAGGCATCATTGGTTGGCGTTTGTTTTTGGTTTTCTTCGGAAGCATTTCCGCAGGAAAAAACAAAACCGACAAACATTAAAAGGGGAATAAAAAACTTCATAAAGAATAAAAGAGGCACAAAGATACTGGTTATTAACCAAATGGTACATAAAATTTTTAGGTGTTGAAAGCATTGATAATATGTATATTTACACTTCATTTTTTGAATCAGCAAACATATGAAAAAGCGAATTTTGATAATAGGCGCCTGCGGCCAAATAGGGACGGAATTAACGCTATACCTTCGTAATAAATTTGGAAGCCATAAAGTAATAGCCAGTGACATTCGGGAGGGCGAAGAGGAGTTGATGAAGAGCGGCCCTTTTGAAATTTTGGACGCAATGGATTACAACGCTGTGGAAGAGGTGGTAATACGCCACGAGATAACAGACGTTTATTTAATGGCGGCGATGCTTTCCGCTACGGCGGAAAAGTTTCCTATGAAAGGTTGGAACCTGAATATGAATTCACTTTTTCACGTATTGAATTTAGCCAAAGACAAAAAAATTGAAAAGATATTTTGGCCTTCCAGCATTGCTGTTTTTGGACCCTCCACTCCAAAAACGGACACGCCACAGCGCACGGTGATGGAACCCACTACGGTGTACGGAATTAGCAAGCAAACGGGAGAACGCTGGTGCGAATATTATTACAATCGTTACGGAGTGGATGTTCGCAGCATTCGTTATCCAGGGCTTATCAGTTATAAAACCCTGCCTGGCGGCGGCACTACAGATTATGCGGTAGATATTTACCACAAAGCATTAAAGCACAAAAAGTATATCTGTTTCCTAAATGATGAAACAACTTTGCCCATGATGTTTATGGATGATGCCATAAAAGCAACCGTTAATATTATGGAGACTGAAAAAGAAAAGATAAAAATTAGAAGCTCGTACAATCTCTCTGCCATGAGTTTTAATCCTGAGGAAATTACCGAAAGCATCCAAAAGCATATCCCCGAATTTAAAATAAGTTATGATCCCGATTTTAGACAAGCTATTGCAGATAGTTGGCCACAAAGTATCGATGATAGCGAAGCACGGGAAGATTGGGGTTGGAAAAGCGAAATTTCCTTGGATGAAATGACCGAAATAATGCTCACCAATTTAAAGGATAGGTATTAGGATTATTTATCCTCGTCAAATATTACTTCCAAAATATTAGCGGTTCCACTTTTTCCTTCGTTTGAAATGTATAGGGTGCCATCTGAGGCGAAAGTAATTCCCTCAGGCTGGGGAAATGACTCCTCATACAACTTATGCAATTTTAGAAGCTTCCCGTTGCTGTCCATTATCAACACTTGCGGATTTTTTCCTTCCAAAACATAGAAATGCCCTGTTTTTGGGTGAATAGCAATGTCTGAAGGGAAAAAATTTGAAAAGAGGTCTATATCGTCATCTGCATCTTTTGATTTAAAAATTGGGGCGTCCAAAGGAATTTTCAATACTGGCAAGGAATTGGATTTTTTGGTTTCGAGGTCAAAAGAATAAATTCCCTTATAATCTTTACTATTGGGGTCAATGTCCTTTACCGCGAAAAGTAAGCGATTGTTGGATGTATCGGCCACTACCGATTCCATATTATTTCTTCCAGAGAAGGGGAGTTGATATTCGATTGTTTCAAAATTGTTACTGAGGTAATTTTCAACTTCAAAGAGAAGGCCGCTGCTTTCCATAACATATGCAGTGCTGTCTGTGGTGGTTATTGCTTCATAGTCGCCAGATTTCCCAAAGGATATTTTTTTTTCAACAAGGTTCGTTTTTAAATTATATATAAAAATTATTCCTTCTTCGTCCTGCACGGCAGCAATTTTATCTTCGGAAATCCACCTTATACCAGAAATTTCATTTAATTCTATGGGCATATCCCACTTTCGTACAATAGTATAGCTTTCGTTTTCCAAACGGGGATTAAGCGCAGGATTTTCAAAAGCGTACCATAGAATTCCTACAAAAGCGAGAACCCCAACAATTATTATAAAAGCAAGTCTGTTTTCATTCATGATTTTTCAGTATAAGCACATAAATTAAATGAAATAATAATTGGTGTTCCTTAAAATTTTTATAAAAAAATTGATTCGCTGTTTTGAGTTGGAGCAGACAAATATTGTTGTAGCCTCACCAAGAATCGAACTTGGATCTAAAGTTTAGGAAACTTCTATTCTATCCATTGAACTATGAGGCCATAGTGTAAATCCCCAAATTTAACTATTTTAAGATGATTGCTGAAAGTAATTTAATCAGTAGCCATACACTATTTCTACTTTAGGCGATTGCGAAGCATGCATAGTACTCCAATTTCTTCTTTTGACAAATTTTCTGCTTTTTTAAGCAATTGGGTTATTTCCTTTTTGAAATACCTTAAAGTGCGGCCTTCGGTATAATCCTCAATTACGCGAGGGTCAATATAGCTGCTTCGCGCCACGGCGGGAGTGTTGCCCAAGGTTTCAGAGACCCTGTTTACGGCTTCTTTAATATTCTTGTCCAATAATTTTTGATCTTCCTCTTCAACTACCCCGAGCTCATCCAGAGCAATGGCGGCAATCATTGTACCTGCCCAGGTTCTAAAATCTTTTGAAGAAAATTCTTCCCCCATTACTTCTTGTATGTAGCTATTTAGGTCATCGCTCTTTACATCTATAATATTGTTTTCCTCATCAAGGTATTTAAAAATCTCATAACCTGGCATATCATCAATTTCTTGAACAATTTTAGCGAGTTTTTTATCAACCACGTGCTTTTCCTGTTCTTGCCCAGATTTTCCGTTGTAGGAAAATATGAGCTCATTGCCGTTTATGGTAAGGTGCTTACTGCGCATGGTGGTTAAGCCGTAGGTTGCGTTTTCTTTGGAATACGCCTCACTGCCCGGCCGAAAAAAAGCCGATTCCAAGAGGCGGACCATTGTGGCCAAGACTTTTTCACGATTTAGCTTTCGTTTGCGTAAATGCTGGCCGGTAACACGCCGCATATGCTCCAATTGGTTGGCAAAATCTATAATCCGATCGAATTTTTTGGCATTTTGTCGCTCGGTGTATTTAGGGTGATAAATGTATTGTTTGCGGTCCTTGTCATCCCTGCCTGTGACCAAAAGGTCTGCGTTTTGGTCTTCACTTATTTCTACATCAGTCCAAGCCGGCGGGATGACGAGGGACTTTATCCAATTGCGAGTTTCTTTATCTCTGATGGTTTTACCCTTTTCATCTTTATAAGTAAAGCCTCTACCGTGTTTTTTTCTTTTGTACATGGCAATTTTTTGGTTTTAAAATTAAGAGAAATCCATTTCAGTATTTAACTCTTTAAGAATCTATTAAGAAAGGATTTCCCTGTGATAAGTATGTAATAGCGTGGGAGTACCTATGGAATATCCATAACTTATAGTCGCCTTAGGGTCGGCATACAATCGGCATAGAGTCGGCATAGAATCGGCATAGAGTCGGCATACGGTCGGCATAGAAAGGTTGGGTTGGATGAAGAAAAGGAATTGCCAACACCAGTGCAGTGGTGCTAATATACGCAACTACGGCTGCCAAAGTCAAGGGAAAAACGTAATTTACTATTTATTTTTTGATTATCCCATGGCCCTGATAAGTTTCATTAATAGTTATAGGGGTTGATTAACAGATAGTTGTGTTAATTTACATATTGTTTTACGTATCTGTCCAGTAACCTCTGGACTCTCTCTGGTTTCTTTTCTGATTTCCTATGTAGGTTGAACTCTTCATTTTTTTGATATGCATCTCGAATGCCAATAGGTGTAGAAGTGTAACCAATATAGAACGAGGACAATTTTTCTGAATGCAATATGTATATACGATATTCGATATAAAAAGCAAAAAAAGCCCAACATAACTGCTGGGCTTTTTGCGCCTCCTCTTGGGCTTCCTTCGATGCGTTCCTAGGGTCGCTTACTCAGGATAAACTTCTCGCCCGATACACTTAACCTAAAACAAAAAAACCAGCCTAATTAAAGACTGGTCTGTTTTGCTCCTCCTCTTGGGCTCGAACCAAGGACCCTCTGATTAACAGACCGAAAAAAAGGTTTTTCACTTTTTTTCATTTTTTAGCTAATCTTAGTATCCATAGGGCTTTTCAAGGATTACATCTTTCCCAACTTTTCAGATATTTACACATATTATCCCCAAATGTTTGACCTATGTTTGACCCAAACTTAATTTGATAGTATTTGCATCCACCCGTTGAACTATGAACTTTTTGGGAATTTTTGATTTTTCCCCTAATGTTTTGGCAAAGATATAGATTTCAACCTTAACCAAAATATCCCAACTAAAATACAGAAATATCCTTGATACTTTAAATCCAAATAGTGTAGTAATATCATTTTTGAAGTAGATGTATTTGTCATATTCCAAAGTATTTTCTACTGGCTCTAAATCAAACTCCCAATTTTCATACTCCATCCCAATCTTAAAGGGTATAAAATCTGTTTTCATAATTAATGGGTATAAAAAAACCACCTATTAATTTGGTGGTTAGGCGGGTTAATAATTAATTAGTTTTAAGTGTTCTCCATAGTTTCAGAATATATAGCTTTAAAATCTTCAACAACAGTTGGAAAATTAATATTGATTTTCAGCTTTTCATAAGGCTCTGGGGAAATTGTAATTGTGATAGTATTTTTAAAACTGGAAATCTTTAAGTACAGGTCTTCAAAGTGTTCTATCCAATCTTTCAACAAAGTATCATCATCCTTAATTATCTGAAAATCCAAGACTGATTCTTCACAATCCTTTTCAAAATTAGCTAATGAAGCTACTTGGGCTAACTTATAATAGGTTTCTGCAAATATGCAATCTTCATTTCTGACAGGGCATACACAGGTAAAAGGTGTTTCATTGCTAGCTATCCATTTTGACCATTTTCTGCATTCATTTGTTTGCGCAACTTCTAAAAAGTAATTTTTTTGTTCATTTAGGAAATTATTTATTTCTTCTAAATTCATTCTGCAATGTTCATCAATATTCCATCTTTCCAAATAGCCTAACATTTGTTGCAAAATCTTTGGCTATTTCTGCTTGCTTTTCTGAAGTGGAAATAGAAATATTATAAGTTTTAGAGTATTTGACAGTTATTCCTGCAACTTTTTCATAAAAATCCAGATTCAATGTATTTGGTCTATAAACAATATAAATATGGCTTTCATTATCTGGTAATTTACTTTTTTGAATAAAATATTGCCTATCACTTTTTTTCATCAAAATAAACTGTTGTCCACCCCAAAGATTATTTCCAAGGGTATCAACTAATATTTTAAACTTTTTCCCAAAAGTCTCTTGCTCTAAAGTAGTTTTTTCTTCTTTGTTCCTTGAAAAAAGATAAAAAGCTATAAATCCAATAATTGCAACTATAATGTAAGTCATACTTTTTGATTTTTGCGTGTCCACACAATTATTAATCCTAATATAAGTATAGCTCCAGGTATTAATCTAATGCCAGCAGAAGATGTACCTCCATTTTGGCTTAAAATAGATTGAAATATCAATGCAATAATTATTACTACTAGGGAAAACCCTATTTTTTTAATTGTATTCATAAAAATAGATTTTAAAACTTGCCATATATGACATTAAACAAAACAAATATAACCCATTCCTTGACTTGTCAAATATGTCAAGAATGGAAAAAGGTGATTTACTGAAAATTATAGGTAAAAGAGTACAGGAAATTAGAATCTCAAAAGGCTACTCACAGGTTGATTTGGCTGGAAAAATAAAAGGCACAATTGATACTACAAATATTTCAAGAATAGAATCTGGAAGGACTAATCCAACCATTTATACTCTACATAGGATTGCAGAAGCACTGGAAGTTTCATTAGATAAGTTAGTACTAGTTAATTAAACTGGTCTAAGTTTTTCGCAATATTTACAACAAACTAATCCAAAGTCTTCTAATTCAATATAATCAAATGCTAAATCATTAAAATTGTAGGTCCATCTAAAATATGATTTTAATAGCTCCGCAATTTGATGCTTAATAGATAAATGTTGTTTCCAAAATTTTTTTAGGTTTACAAATCCATAATTTTCTAAAAATGATTCTGTAAAACTTTCTGACTTTATGGCTCTTTCCTTAAATATTTCAATAGCCCTTTCTTCCTCTTTATATAGTAGATAATCTAATCGAGCAATAGCTCTCATAGTCTTATTATTGCACAACAGAGCTCTATCATTGATTAACTGTTGCATTTTAATTTCAAAATCATTTAAATCAAAATACTCAGTAGTGTAGCCAAGCCCAGAAAGTTTAGATTCCTCTACGAAATTAAAATCATTTAGTTTTTTTAAAGAATGTGTTTTGGCAAATACTTTATTATATGAACTTAGAATAGTGCCATTCGAAATTTTTCCCTCTTCATATTGCTCTCTAAATTTCATTGTTTTAAACCATCCGCGATATGTTTCCAACAAATCTTCTCTTTCACCTTCAATTTCAGGAGTAACAATAAAATAATTATACTTTGCTTTAATGGAGGGACATTTGAAATCTAGGTGATACTTATGTTTTCCCCCAGTTAAAAAAACAAAATGTCTGGAATCTGCTTGCTCTTCTATAAAAGTATATACTGATAAATTTTTATTCTGTAAAAGATTTTTGTAGATGTATAATCTGCTCTTTTCTAAATTGTTAAAAAAATAGTACAAATTGTATTTATCATATACTTCTTTTTCAAATTTTTCTTGTGTCCAATTCTTGAGTATATCCTCAGTATTGATATTATTTACCAACTTCTCAAATACATATTTTGTAATTATTGCCACAAGTGTAAATGTTTAAGGCAATTTAATAATTTTTCAAATACCATTTTAGCTATTAGGTAAGTACAGCCAGTAACTTACCCCACCAATCTAGATTAGATAAGTATTCCATTGAAAAATTAATTTAAAGGGCTAATAGCATAACCTAACAATCAGTTTTGGCTATAATATTATATCTACTACTGAAGGTATAGATTGATGATTAGCCCTTTTTGGTACTTTTAGTGCACATTCACAAGTGCAGGTAATTACAATAAATCATTGTCCTTAAAACTGTAAAAGGATTCTTTTGTAACAATTAAGTGGTCCAATAATACCAAGTCAACCACTTCACAGGCACTTTTCAACCTTTTGGTCAATCTCTTGTCTGTTTCACTTGGCTGTAAATTCCCAGATGGATGGTTATGTACTATTATAAGTGAGGAAGAATGGGTTTTAAGTGCTACACTAAGAATAATCTTTATGTCCACTACTGAACCTGAACTGCCTCCTTTACTTAATTCATAAATTCCTAACACCACATTGGCTCTATTCATCAATATTACCTTCACTTCTTCTTGAAACTCTATTATGCTCATATCCCAATGGGACAAAGCTACCTGCCTAGCTGTGTCACTATTATTGACCTTAATCTTCTTACCTCCTGTATTGGAATAGGACACTTTAATTTCTGATACTTTCATAACTTGAAAACTAAAATCCGTCCCAAAATGACCCAGCACCTATATAGTAAAAAGTCAAAAAGGGACAGATTTAAAATTAAATTGCCTGTTCAGCAAATTGTGAAACTCCATTTCTGGAAAATACAGAAGTATCTCCCTTTAATTGGTCTGCTAGCTCATCATCTTGAGTGCCCTGCCCATTATCTGGAACATACACATATCTATGATGTAGGATAAGTTCTTCACCAGTTTCCTTAACCACATAGGTATAAGGTTCTACTTCCTGTTTGGCTATGGAACCAGGCATTTCAGTTCCAATTAGAGCTTTACAGGTCTGCTCATCAAAAGTGCTGGTAATAAATGCCTTTTTAGCTGTGGCATAAAATTGAGAGGTTTCTTGGCTTTTTACCATTTCAATACCTCCTTGAAGTTCCAAAATGAAGAATGGTGTACCATCCTCTTTTTCTCTTTGTTTAAATCCAATAATTCTAACCATTGTATAAAATTTTTAAGTTGATATAAAACCTGAATAAATTGACACGACTGCTCAACCTCAACTATCACCTTGGATTGAATATTGTCAAAATAATATCAGGTACAGATTGGTTTAATCTGCACACATTGGCAAGGGTATTTAGTGAGGCTTGCTTGGGTGTGAGTGAGGGGGTGGATTGAGCCATCCAATTTTAAAACTGCAAGAATGTTTAGTAGTACTCAAAACATCTGAACCAATTGAATTTAAGTTTGAATTTATATCAATTTTAATGTCCTAGATTGCTTATCAGTTTACATTATAATATCCCTGCCCAAAAAAAAGGCAACTATTGGTATTAGATGGGGAGTGCTTCCCTTTTGGAAAAGACCAGGGGGTGTTTATAAGGACACTCGCGTATATGTAATATTGAAAAGACTGAAATTTTTATAAATTTTTTCTGTTAAAAAAACATAATAAAATGGCTATTTTTAAACTTTGAAGTTTAAGTAATTAATAAGCAAATGAATTCAAAAGAAATACAGAAGAATATTGAAACACTTCTCAACAATTTTTCTAAAGAAGATTTTATCTATGATTTATTAATTGCTTATGGAACTTCAAAATCTGTAACTACAAGATTAAAAAAAGGTGATTTTAATTTGTCTAAAGTAGATGGAGAGGTTCTTTACAAAAAAAAAATATTCTTTAAAACTGAAGCACCTGACAAACTTTTAAGTTCTATTGACAGTCTTACAAAAGAGGATAGAATCTTAAAGCACAAGCCAAGATTTGCAATACTTACTGATTTTAAACAAATTGTAGGTAAAGATTTAAAAAAGGGTAGAAGTTTAGATATTAAATTAACTGAGCTAGCAAATCATTTCGATTTTTTCTTACCTCTTGCTGGCAGTGAGGTTTATAATTCAAGCAACGATAATAAAGCTGATAGAGATGCAGCCTATAAAATGGCTTTGCTTTATGATTATTTAAGAGAGGAAAATCCCGAAATCTATAAATCAAAAGAGAGTATTCACAACCTCAACATATTCTTATCTCGTTTATTATTCTGCTTTTTTGCTGAGGATACAGAAATATTTGAAGAAGAAAGTATCTTCACTAATACCTTAGCCCAACACACCAACACAAATGGCAAGGACACTCATATTTTTTTAAATCTCCTATTTAAAAGATTAAATACACAAAAGTCAAATGGATTTCCAGATTACTTAACAAAATTCCCCTATGTTAATGGAGGTTTATTCAAAGACCCTATTGATTCCCCTATATTTTCATTTAAGGCTAGAAAAGTATTAGTAGAACTAGGAGATTTAGACTGGAAGGATATAAACCCAGATATTTTTGGCTCTATGATTCAGGCTGTAGTTATAGATGACTACCGTAGTGATTTAGGAATGCATTATACTTCTGTTCCTAATATTCTAAAGCTTATCAAGCCTCTATTTTTAGATGAATTTTATGCAGACTTTGAGAAAAACGAAAATAATATTACAGAATTAAGAAGGTTAATTAATAGAATATCAAAAATTAAATTTTTTGACCCTGCCTGTGGTAGTGGCAACTTCTTAATTATAACTTACAAGGAAATAAGGGTTTTAGAAATGAAAATTTTAAAGCAGATAATAGACTTAACCCCTAATCCTGAAATTGTATTTACACAAATTCGCTTATCCCAATTTTATGGTATTGAGCTAGATGATTTTGCTCACGAAATGGCAATACTGGCACTATGGTTGGCAGAGCATCAAATGAACAGGATATTTGAAGAACAGCTATTTGATTATGGTAAATCTGAACCCATATTACCTTTAAAGGAAGCAGGAAAAATTATTCAAGGAAATGCTCTCAGAAAAGATTGGGAAGTTGTCTGCCCAATAGATTTAGCTGATGAGGTTTATATAATTGGTAATCCTCCATATTATGGTAGCAGAAAGCAACATCAAGAGCAAAAAGATGATTTAAAACTTGTGTTTAGAACAAAGTATAAAAGTTTGGACTATATATCTGCCTGGTTTTTTAAGGGCGCCAATTACATTAATAGTTTTAATGCTAAATGCGCATTTGTATCAACAAATTCTTTATGTCAAGGAGACCAAGTCGCATCAACTTGGTGCAGAGTACTTTCTGGCCAAATTGAAATAGACTTTGCGCACCAATCCTTCAAATGGACTAATAATGCTAAAGGAAATGCTGGTGTGACAGTAATTATTGTTGGGCTGAGAAATGTATCCAATAAAAGCAAATACTTATATATAAATAAGTTTAAAAAAGAAGCTAAAAATATAAATCCTTATTTAATTGATGCATCCAATATTGTTGTATTTGGTAGGAGTAAACCACTTTCTTCATTTCCTGAAATGCGATTTGGAAATATGCCAAATGATGGAGGAAATCTGCTTTTAAATGAAGAAGAAAAAGAAGAATTGATAAAAAAATATAAGCAAGCAGAAAAATGGATTAAAAACTATATGGGTGGGGCGGATTTCATTAGAGGGGATAAGAGATATACACTTTGGATAGATGACAATGAGTTAGAGGAAGCCATAAAAATCAATGAAATAAAAAATAGACTTGAAAAAGTGAAAATTCATAGGGAAAAAAGTACAGAAAAGAGTACCAGAGAAAAAGCTAAAACTCCCAATCATTATTATTTCTCAGCTCACGAAAAAACGGACTCTATAATAATTCCAGCAACAACATCAGAAAGAAGGGATTATATTCCAATTGGGTTTTTAGATGAAAACACAGTAATATCAAATTCGGCTATGGCAGTTTATAGAGCAAAGCCTTGGTTGTTCTCTGTATTAACAAGTAGAATGCATATGGTCTGGGTGAGAGCTGTTGGAGGTAAATTAGAAGAGAGGTTAAGATATTCAGCTAAATTGTGTTACAATACTTTTCCATTCCCGGATATTAACAATAAACAAAAAGAGATATTAAATCAATATGTCTTTGATATTCTGGATGAGAGAGCTAAACACACTGGTAAAACAATTGCTTGGTTATACAATCCAGATACTATGCCAAAAGGATTAAAGAATGCTCATCAAGAGCTAGATAAGGCTATTGAACAATGTTATAGAATACAAGAATTTAAAAATGATACAGATAGATTAGAATACCTTTTTAAATTCTATGAGGAAATGACAAAAAAAGACACACTATTTGCCAAACAGAAGAAAACAAGAAAGATAAAAAAAGCATAAAATGGATTTTGGTTTTAAAGACGACATAGAAACATTTTTAAATCAATCTAAAATTACAAAAGTTCAATTTGACGAATTTAAACTCAAATACTGTTTAAAATATAATTTAAAGGATAAAAACAAATTACTTTTTTTATTTAAAAAGCTTGAAAATCATTTTGGAGAAGATATTTATAATGGTCCAAAAAACATTATGAATGTTTTAGATTTCAATGTATCAAAATCAAATATAAGCCATTCAAAAAAACCTATTAAACAGGGCATAAAGAAGAAAAAAGGAAAAAACAATGTTCAGAAAAAAAAGGCTTTAGAAAAAAAAATAAAATTATCAATTTCCAATTGGAAAAATAAAAATTATCAAGCTAATATTCTTGAACAAATAAAGCCAAAAAAAGGTTTAACTAAAATAAAAAAGCATCCAGACTCACATTATCATTTATTAAAATTAAAAAGAGTTTTTCTAAAAAGTGAAATAACGTTGAGAGAATTTGCAAAGGAGCTTAGGTATGAAAAAGAATACTATTTAGCTCAGTTACAAAAAGAATTTCCAAATGTTACATTGGATACTATACTAACTGAAGAACATCTAAAATATGGAATTGAAGATTTTTATTATGACTATTTGTATTTGCAAAATGATTTAAAAAACATAGTTACTAAATTACCTAAAACCAAACCCAATTATTATAAATTAATTTATACAAGATAGATGAAAAGATATATTGGAGAAATCTTTTGGATAAGTGGATATTACAAACAAGAAGATGCTGATGGAGTGTCAAAGGCAAATATTAGAAGAGCAATTCTAAAGGATGGAATATTTAAAATTGACCATACAAACCCCAATGATTATCCTGATAGTGAAATAAAATTAAAGACAAGTGATGGAATTTCTTTTGCCGGTTCTTTCAAATATATTGATGATAAAAAGTTTAAAGGTTCAGTAAATATGTCTCTTTATGATAATCCTTCTCAAGCAATTTTAATAGGCAAGTGGGTTGAAGATGGAGAAATTTATACCTGTATTATAGAATTGAAATTAGTAAAGGAATTTAAAGATTAATTATGCCAGATTTAGTAAATGTACAATATCAACAAACTGGAAACAGCAAAAAAACAAATGCTTTAGGTATGCGTGAAATGCAAGAAAAAGCATTTGCTGCCAATACTGCACAGTATTTATTAATCAAAGCTCCACCAGCTTCTGGTAAATCCAGAGCCTTAATGTTTATTGCTTTAGAAAAACTAAATAAACAAGGCATCAAAAAAGTAATTGTAGCTGTTCCAGAAAAGGCTATTGGTGCTTCCTTTGGAACTACAAAATTAAAAAAATATGGCTTTTATACAGATTGGAATCCCAATCCTAGATATAATCTATGTACACCTGGTCCAGAAAAAAGTAAAGTAACTGCCTTTTTAGAATTTTTAGATTCAGATGAAAAGATTTTAATATGCACTCACGCTACTTTACGTTTTGCTTTTCAAGGATTGGATGAAAAGAAGTTGGACAATACTTTAATAGCTATAGATGAATTTCATCACGTTTCTGCTGAATTGGATAATAGATTGGGAGAGGTCTTGAAAAGTATTATGGCTAAATCCAATGCACATATCATTGCTATGACAGGCTCTTATTTTAGAGGTGATAATATTCCTGTATTAATGCCAGAAGATGAAGCGAAATTCACTAAAATAACCTACAATTATTATCAACAGCTAAATGGTTATGAATTTTTAAAATCTTTAGGTATTGGCTATCATTTTTATACAGGCAGATATTTTAAAAAACCATTTGACAAAGATATTTCTGCTTTAGAAGAAATTCTAGACCTAGATAAAAAAACAATAATCCATATACCTAGCGTTAATTCGGCAGAATCTTCAAAAGAAAAGTATGAAGAGGTTGGACATATTATTGATGCTATTGGAACAATTGAATATCAAGATGAAAAAACTGGTGTTTTATATATAAAAAGTAAAAAAGCTAATAAGATACTTAAAGTAGCAGATTTAGTAAACGATGACCCAAAATCCAGAGAGAAAATAGCGAGTTATTTAAGAGAGATTAAATCTCCTGATGATATAGATATTATAATTGCTCTAGGTATGGCAAAGGAAGGTTTTGACTGGCCATACTGTGAGCACGCTTTAACTATTGGTTATAGAGGTTCATTGACTGAAATTATACAAATTATTGGTAGAGCAACCAGAGATAGCAATAATAAAACCCACGCTCAATTTACCAATTTAGTAGCAGAACCAGAGGCAGAAAATGATGATGTAAAGGTAGCGGTGAATAATATGCTAAAAGCTATTACAGCTTCTTTGTTAATGGAACAGGTTTTAGCTCCAAACTTTAATTTTAAATTGAAAAGAGACGATGAAGATGAAAGTGAGGATGATGAGAACACTATTAGAATAAGAGGGTTTAAATTACCCACTTCTAAAAGAGCTAAAGATATTATTGAAACTGATTTAAATGACTTAAAGGCTAGAATATTACAAGATGACCAAATGCTTAAAGCAATGCCTGGAAATCTAGACCCAGAAACTATAAATACCATACTCATTCCAAAAATAATCAGGGAGGTTTATCCAGATTTAGATGAGGATGATGTTGAGGCTGTAAGACAACATGTAGTAGTAGATTCTGTAATAAAAAACAGCACCATAGAAGAACAAGGAGGGAAAAAATTTATAAGAACTGCGAATAGCTTTATTAATATAGATGATATTCATATTGACCTTATTGATGCAGTAAATCCATTTCAAAAAGCTTTTGAAATATTATCTAAATCTGTTACTGCTCAAACCCTTAGATTGATTGATGAACATATACAATCTATCAAAATTGAAATGACAGAGGAAGAGGCTATTTTGTTATGGCCAAAGATAAAAGAGTTTATTGCTAAAACTGGTGAACAGCCAAACCTACAAGCTTTTGATTATAAAGAAAAAAGGATGGCAGAAGCCATTGTATATTTAAGAGAATTGAAACGTCAAAAAATGTTAAATGAGTAAAAAGAAGCCAACATTAGATGACATCTTTAATGATGATGAATTTGGATTGTTAGATTCAAAAGCAAAAACTTCAAATATAAAATCTGAAGAGGATAGGCTTATTGATTCATTTGAAGAGATAAATACTTTTTTTGACAAAAACCACAGAGAGCCTAGCACCTCAACTATGACAGAATATGGCTTATTGGCAAAACTTAAAAATTTTAGGCAGGATGAGACAAAGAAAAAAGTAGTTAAGCCTTTTGATAGACATAATTTGCTAGGGTATGTAGAAATGGATAAGCTAAGCTTAGATGAAATATTGAATGATGATGATTTAGGCTTGTTAGATACTGATAAGGACCTTTCTATTTTTAAATATAAACATATTCCTAATAAAGAAAATAGAGCAGAGACAGACTTTGTTGCTCAAAGAAAACCCTTAAAAGAGAAAGACTTTAAGCCTTATGAAGCAATGTTTCAAAAGGTGCATAAAGAAATTAAAGAAGGTAAAAGAACTATTAAACCATTTAAAAACATTGAAAAAAATCTTCATATAGGAAACTATTATATTATGGATGGCATTCTTCTTTATTTAGAGGCTGCAAGTCTTGAAGAATCTGAAGTGGAACTAAAATCTGGAAATAGAGTTAGGCTAGAAGGGAGAACTAAAACAATTTTTGAGAATGGTACATATAGCAATATGCTTTATAGGTCTTTAGGTAAACAAATACAAAAAAGCGGGAAGCTAGTAACTAACACTATTGAGGAGAGTGAAAATGAATTATTTGTTAATACCGGGTTAGTTAAAGAAGAAGATGTTCAAACTGGTTGGATTTATATTCTGAAATCCAAATCTACACATTCAGAAATTTCAAAAATAAAAGATTTATACAAAATAGGTTTTTCTAGTGCATCTGTTGATGATAGAATAAAAAATGCTAAAAATGAAGCTACTTACTTTTTCTCTGATGTACATAAGGTAGCCACTTACAAAGTTTATAATAGAAATGCAGATAGGTTAGAAATGCTCTTGCATAGATTCTTTGCAAGTGCCTGTTTAGATATTGAGTTCACTAATGTCCAAGGGCAAAGAATTAACCCTAGAGAATGGTTTGTTGTTCCTTTTAAAGTAATAGAGGAAGCTGTTCAGTTAATCCTAAATGAAAATATATTGAATTATAAATATGATACTAATAGTAAAACTATAGCTTTGAAATAGTTTTATTTTAGATGACAAAAAAGATTTCAGAAAATTTACATTTATTATTATAATATTAAAAAAAAATTAAATGGGGGAATTATCAAGTAAAATTGGAAAAGATGGGGAAAAAATTATAGATACCTTATTTAAAGACTTTTTGGGGTTTCCTAATTACAGAGAGAATATCAATATTAATTGTATAAATAAAGAGGAGCACCATGTATTAAGAGATAACAATCCCAGTACTCACGGTATAGATGGTCTGGTACATTATAGAACACCTTTGGATGAAGAAACTTTAGAGTTTGGCTTCATATCAGTAAAACATTCAAAAAATCCATATCCAAAATACCCTCGAGGAACATTCAAAAAATATTTTATCGACATAGCTACAGGCATCGAATGTTTCAAATTTTCACCAATTATCACTGAAATACAAAGTAATGCTAAAAATGTAAAAAGAACCAGAATAATTGGGGTTCTATTTTGGTTTTCCAGCCATAATGATTCAAAAACAAGTGACATTTTAGATGAGCTTTCCAAATCCCAACTTGAATCATTACAATTACAATTTGATGAAATTATTATTGTGGATAGTGCGAGGCTACAGTTTATCCTTCAAAGTTTAGAGAGAATAAAATTATTAAGTGACGATTCATATCAGTTTGTTTATCCTTCTACTGGATTAAATTATAATGCTCAACATAATGAGAATTTTGGAAAAATTATGCCTATGGAATTTTTCGCATATGGAATATTGCCATTAAGATATGAAAAGAACGGCTCGACAATATTCCATTTAGCTTGTAGGGAAGGTATTTCTGAAGAGGCTTTAATTCAAGTTATGAGCTTAGCTAAAAATTTTGATAAACTGCAAGCTTCACAACAGATAACAATTACTTTTCCTGATTATAATTATCAAGACCACCAAGATATAGTTTCTAAAGTTAAATCATATTTTGATGACCAGATTTTTACAAAACTAATAAGTATTGAAGGACAAGAAGCAGATTTTAGAAATTTATAATATGACAAAAGAAATAAACAAGCCAAGTAAAGACTATGAGTTTCACCTGCCAAATGGTGAAATTCTAAGGACAATGTTAGTAAAGCCTGAACTAACAGATTATAATTTAAAAGCTGTAATAAAATCTAAGGGTATTTTTCTATCTAAATATACCAAGGAAGATACTATTCCACCATTAATGAGAAGTCTTCTAAGCCCTAAAGAATATGATGAAATTAGAGAATTACAGAAATTTAAAATTGAAAGATTTAAATATAGGACCACCCAGATACCTTGGCAAGGAAGTAAAAATATTTTAGCAAACTTACCTGAAATAGACCTTCATAAAATTCTTAATGAAAGATATAAATATAACCCAGGATTTGAGCTAATTGGGGTGCCAAGTTTTGTTCCAATTGATAGTAGAACTGACAAAGTAGAACTTAAATTTAAAATTGAAGAACATTCGAATATTGAAACTATAAATAGTAAAAAAAAGCAATATGAGGGCAGTTTAATTATTGAGCTTAAAGATGATGGTCATTTACATTTGCGTAGCACCAAAACTTATACTTCTAAAGGAACGCAAGACCTAGTTAACTCGTTAGAATTAAAATTAGAAAAACATTTTAAAGAAATAGGTACAGTAAACAAAGAAGACAGCTATGAAAGAATAATGTTTGGTCACTTCAGTAATATAAATAGATTTATATTTTTTATGAAATTTATGGATGATATAGGTTTCCTAAAATTTAAAAAAATTGTTGATATTACTGTATCCCCTGATCCAGAGGAGGAAATTCCCGAAGATGCAAGAGAATTCTTAAAGAATATTGAAAATTTAAATTTGAAAGGAAAGTCCTTACAAAAGCATATGCTTTTATCAAAACAAAAATATAGAGATTCTATATGGTTATTATCAATCATTGTTCAGTATGAATTTGTTCACAGTGAAGGCAATGGTATTTGCGAACTTGAATTTGCTTTTCCTGATTTTAATTCTAATGAAAGTGAAAATGCTGAATTTCAATTTTATATTGGGAAAATTTCTGTAGATAGAAATTACAGGGCATTTGCAAAGAAAACTAAAATTGAAAAGTCTATATTTCAAGAGGTGGATAATCATAAAACATTCCAATACAATTCCTTAAAAAAAGATTAGAAACCACCCCACAATTAAGTAGGGTGGCCTCACTCAACTCAAAAACCAATGGTAGTTAGAATCACCATTGAGAGTTTGTGCCAATCCATTTGCAAATTCAAAAGCATTTACATTTCTATCACTGAAGGTGTCAATATAACTGCTCTTATTAGCTGAGGTGAATAGATTATAAACATTCCAAAGGTTAATGTTACCTTCTGTATTTTTACAAAATCTTTCATCTTGATAATAGTCCTTTGCAATGGTTGTCACCTGCCCATCATTAAGAAGTAATGGAGGAACCTCAGCCTTTTGTTCCTTGGGCAAATAGTTATACAACCTTGATTTTCCAATTAACTGTGCAAATTGGCTTTCAGTCAGGTTATATTGGGTTAGCTCTTCCATCTCTCTTAAATGCTTGCCAGCATCATAGTTCTGGATTAGCTCCATAACCTTTCCTGCCAATTCCTGCATACTTCCTACCCTCATTTCAGCAGAGTACCCATCTGTACTAATGCACAGATTACAGCATACCATATTTTGGAACCCAATGAACACCTTGAATTTCTCTACAGACTTTTTATTGTAAAGATTCTCCTGATTGTATGCACGTACTCCACCTATTGTAAGGGCAACAGCATTTCCATTGATAGTTTCCATAATACTAGGCACACGAATTATAAAAGCCATCCTTTCATAATAGATAGTCTTTTCGTGGTCCAATAAGTCTTTAACTGACTTATGGATGGCACTTGGAGTTCTACCTTTAATCTGATGGCTAATGCGTATCTCTGGTTCATCTATGTTATGATTTGAAAACACTTTGCCTACACAATTTTGTGCTACCTCTATAAATTCCTGATGGCTAATGGTTCTTTCATTATCCTTGCTAAAAACAGGAATGATACAATCATTTTGCAAATGGGGAAGGCTTACACTTTTGGTATTAGCCTCAATAAAGGGATTTAGCTTTTTTGGTACTGAAGGCATTTGCCTTCTATATTCTTCCCTCTGTTGAGGTGCAACTGGCACTAGAGCTAAAGGGTTTTTAGGAATGATTTGTTGTTCCATTGCTTGATATTTTTTCAGGGTTTAACAATTGTTTTTTTGAAAGTATGGTTTCCTTCTGTAATTGGAAATCCTCCTCCAAGTCCTTCATAGTATAGTGCCTTTGGTATAAAGCCCTCAATTGCTCTATATCCTTACACTCTTTGATTTGCTTCCTTACATCTTCCAGACTAGTTCCATTGTTGCACCATTCCAAAATCTTTCTTCCTGTAGCTGCGCTTATAATGAATTCCGGTTTTCCAGAAAATAGGTTTGTCCTGTCCTTACTTGAAACAGCAAAATGTTTGGCATCTATGTCAAATACTAGAGTAAACTCATAGTCTACACCATCTCTCTGAACAGCCTTTAATCCTACTTTCTCAGGAATATACTTGCCATCCTTCTGATTTAATACATAATCCTGCTTGGTTCTCATTGTGGCTATTATATGAGCATTGGCTTGAAGGATTTTATCCACAAAGGTTTTTTGTCTTGGGGTTACCTTAGCCCAATTCGTGAATGAATTTCCAGCTAGCTTAGAATGGAAATCCAAAAGCTCATCCCAACATTGGGAAATGGAATCAATTATTATTACTTCCATTCCTGCTTTCTCGCATATCTCAATAGCTTTTACATAGTTTTCTGGTGTAAATGGTGGGGTTAAGGAAAGCACATTATACTGTCCCAAATGGGCATACAAATCTGCACTTCCATTTTCACTATCTATGATAGCTACTTTTGAAAAGTCTCCATTTGTAAGTCCTTTTGCAAGGAGTAAAGCTGAATAGGTTTTACCTGCTCCAGCACTCCCCTGTAAAGCCATTTTGATTTTGGCTCTTTTTCTTTCTGATTGTCTTAAGTTCATAATTTAAAATTTTAAAGGTTTATATTGAATTGAAATAGGTTTCAGATTAAACTGAAAAAGCATCTTACTGAAGTAGTAAAATGCTTTTTTTTAATGTATTTTTTCAAAAAGGCTATTAGCTTTAAAATGCTCTCAACCCTCATATTTATTAGGAAATGTCATATTTTTTAGTTAGCTTTGTGCATCTATTCAGCTACATAAACCTAACTACAATGTAGTTCCTCGTCCAAAGCTCCTGCGTTGTTAAAATTTAGAATTTTGAAAGGGGAGGTGTATTGTAAAAGAGGAGGGGAAAACTTTTGTGAAAGTATCTGGAAGCTCTAATTTGCTATTTTATAAGAATAGGTTTCCAAGGGTTCCTCTAACAGTTTTTCCATAGCATTGTCCAAAACCTCATCTTCAAATTCCTTCAAATAGGCTCTTGTTACATTTACATTTTGGTGCCCCATAGTTTCACCAATAATATCTGTTGATATTCCTGCATATTTCAAATTGGTGGCAAAACTGTGCCTTATGGTATAACTCGTTACATTGGTTTTAATCCCTTGCAATTTTGCGATATCCTTTAAATCACCATTAAACTTCTTTAGGCACTTGTTCTTTCTGTTCTCAATCTGCATTGGGGTTAAATCATTACGTAACAAAATTGGAAAAATATACTCTGTCAAACTTCCCTGGGCTTTATAGTAATCCAACACTTTTTGTACTGGTGGTAATATCTTAATAGAAAATCTTCCTTTGGTTTTGGACCTTTTGTAAAGGATTCTTTCCCCTTGGATATTGGACCATTGCAGTTTCATCATATCCACGAAATTCATCCCTCCTGTATAATAGCTAAAAACCATATAATTGTGGGAATTGATTAGATGGGGAAGGTTGCTTGTGTCAAGTTCTTCCAATAGCCTTATTTCCTCTCTTTTCAATGCTTTCTTGATATTTTTCCCCTTCAATCTAGACACTTTATATATCTTAAAGGGATAGTATCTTTCATTGGTAACACCTTTCTTAATAGCATCATTAAACAATGCTCTAATTTCGCGCATCTTAACCCCTATACCTCCATCTTGATTGCCCTTAGCCCTTAAGTACGTTTCATATTTGAAAAGCAAATCTGCATTAAGTTGATTGAATTTTAATGACTTGCTTTTATGGAATTTGAAAAATGAGGTGTAAGCATCCCTATAAGCCCTGGCATTCCCTGTCCTGCCCATTTTGATTAAGTCAGCTATCTTTTCTTCCCAAAATTCTGCCACTGTCTTTTTACCTCTTTTTACTCCTCTGAATTGTTCTTCAAATTGTTCGAGGGTAAAATCTACTTCAGCTGAGATAAATTCATCAATGATTTTAAGGGCTTTTTGCTCTAGTTCCAATAGGATTCTATTGCGTTGGTTCCAATTGGGGTGTGTCTTCTTAAACTTATTTGTTTTAGAGTCCCAATCCTGTTTCTTTGCAGCTATTCCCAATGAAATAATTTTGGACTTCCTATCCCTTACAATACGCATTACAATGGGGCATTCTCCTTTGTTGTTTGGTTTATTCCTTAGTAAGATGTTTATACTTGCCATAATTTTGTTTTTTGGATAGTGATATATTCCCTATATAAAAAGAAGGGATTACATCACTCTAAATTAGTTGTTGATGAGATAAATGAATTTCTTCAGTAAGAGTTTCTGTAGAAGGACTTTAGTTTTCAATAGGTCATACTTTTGTAGTAACCTCAAATAATCCCTGCTGTGTCTCATTTTAGTTTGAGGGGTTAGGTGTGCTATCCCTTGTTCCCAATAGTTCGGATTGTTATATCTGCACAATTTGTTTAAATCTGCTGGGGAAATGTCTCTATCAGCATAATTATCAATTATTGTCATTTCTTCAAACCTCAACATCAGGTTTAGGAACAATTTTCTTAATAGGAGTTTGTTTTTTAAATCTGGTAAATGAAATATTCCCAGTTTTTGAAATTCCTTGGCTTTAATAAATTTTACCTCAAACCTCAGCAAGTTGTAATTTAGCCTATACTGTTTTGCCTTGTCATAAATCTTAATAAAATGGTTGTGATAATCAAATTGTTTTAGCTCTCCCATACCATTAAAAAGCCTATTATGATTTGGTCCTTTCAACTTATGCATAAGCACGTTTTGCCTAATAATATCACTAGCTGATACTGGAGTTTCAATATTAATCCCAAATTCCAGTTGGGTTAACTTAACTCTGTCAACATCCACAAGCTTACTGCTTATATAATCAATTGCCTTGCAAATTTTGGAATAACCAAAATCATTGTAGTTATGGTTTTCCCCAATTGTATAGTCATTATAAGCCTTGTGGATTGAGTTTCTTACATATCCGTGTTTACTGGTAACCCTGACTTCCATACCACTGAACTCAGTACAATATGGATATTTAATTCTTCCAGAGTGGAGCCCTAAAATGGCATCTACTTCTTCAAAATTTTCTGGATTGCATACAAAGGATTCAAACCTAGATTTGTCCTGATAGTATATCTTGATGTAGTCTACCATAACTCAGGCTTTTTTGAGTTATAAAGCCCACCTTCCAGTTGCTGAATGGTTTCCTCATCTGTAGCTACCCTGCTTCTTTCAATCCAATCATCTACCTCTTCTTTTTTGAAGTAGATTTTCTTGCCCCCAGGTATATAAAAAGGGATTTCCTTTTTACTGGTTAATTTGTAAACAGCAGATTTTGATATACTCAAGTAATCTGCTATTTCTTCAAGGGTCATAAATTCCTTTGATGGCTTTACTATTTCTGCCAACTCTTTTTTAATTGCTTCTATTTGCTCATTTGAAAATTCAATTTTTTGAATGTTTTCCATCATCTTTAAGATTTAGGAATGTCCGGACATTCAATTAATATTGAGACAAACTTAGAGCATAAAAAAAACCTCAAACCATTAGTGTTAGAGGGGTGTTAGATGAAGTGTTAGATAAAGTATTAGATAAGAATCTAGGACTTTAAAATTTTGGAAAGGTGTCTGTCTAATCTTTTTATTTTTGGAGAATTCTTTTTTTTGATTCTTGTATGAGCATTATCTAAATCAGCCTGGTTCAATAATTTTCTCTGTTTATTAAAAAAGGATTGGGACTTATCAATTTTAGAAACTGTAAAATCAAAAAATAATGGTTGAAGAGAATATATAAAATGGACAGCTAATTCATTATCACAACTAAATTTTAAAAAATCAGTTGTATTCACAGGGTCTCCACATAAAACATTTATAAAGGTTTCTATGGTTACTTCTTCATTATCAAATATTCCGAGTTCTATTGCAACCTCATAAATCTGTTTGAGTATTGGCACCCTTGTTTCTGGCTTGATGTTAAAAAATGATGTCTTAGGAAGATTAATCTGAGCTTGCTTTTTAAAAGATTCACTTAGTGAATACTTATCTATTAAATAGGTGAGTAGCTCCAGTAAATTGGTTTCAATAAATTTAAGCTTGGGATATACAACCTTAGATTTTTCTATTAAGCTCCTTAAGAGCTTTGCTTGAGTATTTAAAAATTCTTGTGCATTATTACCAGCCTTATTGATATCAAACACTGTTGCATCAATTTTCTCTTTTGCAATTTGGACTTCCTTAAAAACTTCTTTGGGAAATTCTTGTGCAAAGTTGTAAGTCACAATAGCTTCAATAGGTCCATCTGTAGCTTGGTCATAAAAAACCTTTTCATATTTAATAATACCCTTTTTTGGGTCTACAAATTCAACTTGGCTTCCATATAATTCTTGAATTTTAGTAATAGCCTCATTTTTAAAAAATGACAATTTGTTTGATTCAAGTAAGTTTTGAAAATAGGAGAGAATTTCAGCTTGTGGGTTAGGGGTCATTTATAATAGAAATTGGAAATACTAAGATACAATGTTTGACCTATGTTTGACCCACCTAAAAAACAAAAGCCACTCAATTTCTTGAATGGCTTGCTATTGTTAAGCTCCTCCTCTTGGGCTCGAACCAAGGACCCTCTGATTAACAGTCAGATGCTCTAACCAACTGAGCTAAGGAGGAATTTTGCTTTAGCGGTTGCAAATATACCTATTTTTTAATTCCGTCAAAATAAAAAATGAAACTTTATCAACTTTGTTGCCAATTGCCCAAAAATAATTTCTGAAAAGCAAAAAATTACAGGTCGTTTATTTCTTTGAGGAGTACAATATTTGAAGATGATTCACTATTTTCAAGAACCGTCTTGGCCTCTTCTACTTTATTTCCTTTTAAAAGGGAAAGTGCCAAATAGTGCCTTACTTCTTCATAAAAAACACTATTGGTTTTGTTTTTTGCCAACTGTAAATATTTCTCGGCTTGTCGGGGGTTGCCATTGGCTAAATTTGCAACTCCAAGAAAATATATTACTGTATCATTTTCAGGATTGGCAGCATAAAGGTGCTCCCATCTGTTTATGGCCTCGTCGTATTCCTTGCGCTTGTAGTTTACCATTCCGTAATAAAAATCGTAATCTGAAGAAGTGCCCATAGTGGTGGGAAGGCCCGGATCTGGTTTAAAATTTGCCGCAAATACTTTTTCGGGTGAATTACCACTATTAAAAATAGCCCAGGTACTAACACCAATTAAAACCAAAAAAGAAGCTGCCAGTGCCAACCACCCGCGCGACATCCCTTTCTTTTCAGGCTCATCTTTTATTTCTGAATGAAAATCGTCAAGCGAGTTTTTTAAATTGCTTTCCTCTACACTTTGCATTAGTGCTTTTTGTTCTTTCACCATTTGGCGAAAATCCGGAAATAGATTCATTCGCTCTTCGAACTCGGCAAGCTCATCGGTATCTAATTTTCCCAACAAATATGCATCAATAAGTTCCGCATTTTCTTGGTTGTTTTCTATTTGATCATTTGGGTCCATTGGGGATTGTTTGTATCATTTTTTTTAATTGCTCCTGGCAACGGTATTTTGCGTTGCGCGCAGAAGCTTCATCCATCGATAGTATTTGTGCGATTTCTTTATATGGCTTCCTTTGAAAATAAAAGAGTTTCAGCAAAGTTTGGCAGCGTTCGCTAAGATTGTCGATGCAATCCATTAGTAATTTAATTTTTTTATTTGTCACCTCGCCAATCTCAATGTCGGGCTCGTCATACTCTATGTCGCGATTTATAAAGGTGGTATTCTTATATTTTACGGAACGTACGTGGTCCAGCCATTTATATTTTGCAATCTGAAAAATATATCCGTTGATGGCGTTTTCGCTTTCGGCAGTAAACCTATCGTTTTTAATGTTTCGCCACATAGCTATAAACGCTTCTTGGTAAACATCTTTTGCCTGCTGCTCGTCGCCGCTGTTTTTTAGTACGTAACGCTTCACTTTCGCAAAGTTAGTTTTATATAAATTTTTTAATGTGGTAGCATCATTTTGTTTAATGAGTACTACGGTGCTATTAAATGGCAAATTGATTGATTTTTGGATACTTTGCTTCTGCATGGATTATAAAACAATACAGAAAGATACAATTTATCTGTAATCGTTTTTTGTTTTTTGAGCAACTTAAGGTAAATAGCTGTATTTTTTCGTTTAAATGAACAGTTTCGTTTCCCTATTATTGTACAAAAAGCCTAAAAATTGATTTTGCCATTCTAAAAACACATCGAAAAGGAGAATGAAACGTCATCAAAATAATCAAAAAAAATACTTCAGAAAAATCCGAAGTATTTTTTAAATGGTATAATCAATTGGTTTTATTCAAACAACCATCGGTAAATATCATTTCCATTGGCGAAGAGTACCAAGGCTATTAGAATGAAGAACCCAACCATTTGGGCGTACTCCATAAATTTGTCGTTCGGTTTACGTCCCGTAACCATTTCATATAAAAGAAACATTACGTGACCCCCGTCCAAGGCAGGAATGGGCAAAATGTTCATAAACGCAAGAATGATGGAAATCAATGCCGTAGTTGCCCAAAAGCTCTGCCAGTCCCAGGCATCGGGAAACAGATTGCCGATGGCCCCAAAGCCTCCCACTTGTGTGGCGCCCTTGGAAGTAAAGACGTATTTGAATTGTTTTACGTAATCCTTCAACGTATTGTAGCCGAAAGTAATGCCGCCCACAATGCTCTCACCAAAAGTATATTTTATTTCGGTCTTACCTATTTGTGGAACAATATCCTTACCAAATGAATTAACACCAATTATTCCTTTTTCGTTCGGAGTTACCCGCAAGGTATCCACTTGGTTCTCACGAGATACAACAATAGTGTTTTCTCTATCTTTTAAGGTAAGATTCTGGAATTCATCATAAAATTGAACAGATGTTCCATTTACAGCAATAATTTTATCATTTTTCTGAAAACCGGCTTTGCCGGCAGGATGGTCTGCAAGTACTGTATCTAAAATTGCCAAACGCCTTGGTGTAAACGGAAAGTGTGTGTCGTTTTGAAACATTTTTGTTCCCGCATCCTCCGGAACTGAAATGGTTTCAACAGTACCGTCGCTGTGTTTTACTTCTACTTTTGAAACATCGCGCAAGAAAATATATCTGTTAATGTCCATTACGTCCTGCAACGGTTCGCCATTTACGTTTAATATGTGGTCTCCGTCACGAAAGCCGTATTCCTTAAATTGCTCGGTAACAGCAAAACCCTGTGGAATATCATTGTTTGTGGTAATATCTCTTCCGTAGAAGTAGAGTATTCCCATATAAATTACAAAGCCCACGATAATATTTACCGTTACGCCCCCAAGCATGATAATCAATCGTTGCCAGGCCGGTTTGCTTCGGAATTCCCACGGTTGTGGTGGCTGCGCCATCTGCTCTTTGTCCATGCTCTCATCTATCATTCCCGAGATTTTCACGTAACCGCCCAAAGGCAACCAGCCGATTCCGTAAACGGTTTCGCCAATTTTCTTTTTGAAGAGCGAAAACTTCACATCAAAAAAGAGGTAGAATTTCTCTACACGGGTTTTAAATAGTTTTGCGGGAATAAAGTGCCCCAATTCGTGCAGCACGATCAATAATGATAAACTTAAAAGAAGTTGTATAGCTTTAACAGCAAATGGACTCATAGTTTTTTAAATAAATATTTTATAAAAAGCTCAATTTTAAAATCACTCATTACCAAAATCGAGCCTAAATTTTTTTTTTGCTTGCCAGTGTCAGGTTCAGCAAAAAATCGCACAAAAGTAACCTTTTAGAGCTTGCAAAAAAAATAAGCGGGTAGGTTCCCGCTTATTTATTGTTTTTTTAGAAGAACGTTTGTATGGAAAAACGTTTTATTCCTTTACTATTCTTTTATTGATTGTGCCTTCTGAAGTTTCTATTTGAAAAAATAGAATTCCTTTTGAGAATTTCGAAATATCAACCGTTCCTGAATATTTTTCAGAATATAGCAATTGCCCCAAAGTATTATAAATATTGATATTTTGAATATTTATAGAAGCTGGTTTTTCCAAATTGACTATTCCCGAAGTTGGATTTGGATAAAGAATAAATTGTTGATCCAGTGTAAAATCTTCGGTTCCCAAAACCACATTGTTGCTGCGGGAAATTAAATGATAATCGGGATCAAACTGAACATTTTGTACCGTAAAGCCCACTGCTGGCTGAAATGCTTGGTTATTTGTAGTGTTGTCCAGCACAATATCCAAGGTTTCTCCCTGCGTTCCGTTTATCCGCAATGGAACGGGCGCCTCAAAAAATGAAACCGATGAATGGCTTTGGGTCTGGGAAATCACCACATTTATATTCGACTGCCCGCCAGCTTGATTCCATCTAATAGTATATCGCGGATAGCCTTCGCCATAGATCCAATCGTTAAAAAATTCCGAAAGATCCTCACCTCCTGCAGCGGCTTCCATATTTCTGATGAGGTCTGGAGTTTTAGCGTAGCCGTAAGATAAAGTAGGGTCTGCCAAATAATCTTTCAAACCTTGAAAGAAAACTGCATCGCCCAGTTTTTTGCGAAGCATATGCAGCACCATGGAGCCTTTATTGTAACTAAGCCTGCTGCTGAAAATTCGATTGACCGAAGTTGTATCCTGCGCTGGCACATACACAGACCCATCTGGCGAATCTGTGATGGAATTTATCTTATCCTGCCTCCATGATCTAAAATCTGATGGACCATCAAAATCTTCAATAACGAGTCCTGAAAGATATGTGGCGAAACCTTCATTCAGCCAGATATCTTGCCAACTGCCACAAGTAACTTTATCACCGAACCATTGGTGACCAAGTTCGTGTGCAATCAACCCACGGCTAAGGCTGCCCATAAACGAAACCGTTGTGTGCTCCATGCCGCCACCCCAGCCAAACTGTGCGTGGCCGTACTTTTCATTAGCATAAGGATAGGGTTCAAAAAGATCTGCAAATAAATTCATAATATCCACGGTTACAGGTGTACGTGACTGTGCGTATGAAAGGTCTTCGGGATAAATGTAATTTACAATTTCAAAAGGATTGCCGTTATTGTCAACAGTATGTGAATATACCGTGTAATTGGTTACTGCAATGGCAATCAAATATGCGGGAATAGGATATTGGTGCCTATAATGTGTAGTTTTGTTACTGCCATTAATTGTTTGACTTATTTCCAGCCCATTTGCGACGGCTATATATTCTTCATTTGAAGGATTGAAACGCGGAGTGGTAATATAAACATCAATCATATCTATCTTATCGTTCAAATCTTGTTTGCAAGGCCACCATGCTTTTGCTCCAAATGGCTCCGAAAGCGTCCACATCACGGGATCACCATTGTGGGTGTCTGTTTCAAAAGAACCAAAACCTGAGCTTACGGGGTTACCGGAATAGCTTACCGATAGTGAATCCAATACGCCCTGAGCTTGCATCTGTGGAAGCGTAATTACAACCTCATCATCATTATTTTGGGTAAAACTAAGGGGCGTTCCGCCCTGTGTAACTTGTGAAACCGTCATGTTATCAACAAGTTCAAAGGTTATGGTATTCATATTTTCCTTGGCCACAAAATGCGAAGTGACCTTCCCGGTAATGAATGCCTGAGAAGGATTTACCGTAAATTCCAATCTGTGGTATTTTAGGTCATAATTCCCTGTGTTCATATTTACTGGTTTTCCAAACCAACCAGTTGCAGCTTTTGCTTCAGCTTCGGTGATATCATCTGAATGAAAATTCTGGGAAAAGGATAAAAAGGAAATCAAAATTAAAATGGGGAGTAGTAATGTTTTCATAATAAAACAAGATTGATTAATCTAGATTCTGTGTATAGAATTTATGATGTTAAATGTATTCATTTTAATAGCTTTAGAACTTATTTTTGCAGCCAAATCTATTAATTGAGTCTAAAATTTAACGCAATGCTTACTTTCTTCAAAAAATATAAATTCTTAGCAGTTGTTTTATTGGTGCTTTCCATCATTATCATTTCTGTAATATATCAAATATTGAAGCCGAAAGAAGTGCTAAAAATCTATCAGCCGGCAGATGTTTCAACAGAACTTGTGGACAGCACGCTTCAATACGTGAAGAAATATCACACTATTGCAGATTTTAGCCTTACAAACCAAAACGGCAAAATGATTACCCAAAAAGATTACAGCGATAAAATTTACGTGGCAGATTTTTTCTTCACTACTTGCCAGACCATTTGCCCTATCATGACAGACCATATGGTGAAAATTCAAGAAGAATTGAAAAACGATAATGAGGTCTTACTTCTTTCACATACCGTAACCCCAGAGATAGACAGTGTTGCACAACTTAAAAAATACGCAATGGAAAAAGGTGTGGATGATGCCAAATGGAATTTAGTAACTGGCGATAAAAAGGAAATCTACGATCTCGCAAGAAAATCGTATCTCGCGGCAAAGGATGTTCCCTATTCCGAAAACGATCTGGTACATACCGAAAATTTTATACTTGTGGACAAAAAGAAGCGAATCCGTGGTTTTTACGACGGTACAGATCCCGAGGCCATTGAAAAATTATTGGCAGATATCCAAATTTTGAAACAGGAAGATTAATTTCTTGCAGGTTGAAAAACGGCAGTGCCTAAAAAATCTCAAAAGGTCTTTTCCCACGTCCTTTTTTTCCTTTACTTTTGCCTTGTTTAAAATCAATCTAAATAAAAAGATGGTCATTACTATTGCTTCACTTAAAAAAGGGCAACGCGGCATTATCAAGGAATTTTCAATAGATGTTGTTCCCTTAAAGCTATTGGAGATGGGCTGTCTACCCGGTAATGAGGTCTCTTTGGTACAAATGGCTCCTTTCAATGATCCGCTATATTTGAACATCAACGGAAGCCATCTAGCCATTCGAAAGGAAACGGCCAGCAAGATTGAAATTGAATTGATATAAATAATAATGGCAAAGCACATAAACGTTGCACTTATTGGAAACCCAAATACTGGAAAAACCTCTGTGTTCAATCGGCTCACTGGACTGAACCAAAAAGTGGGGAACTATCCCGGAATTACTGTTGAAAAAAAACAGGGTACCTGCAAATTTGGCCGAGCCTGTAAAGTCCACATTCTCGATTTACCGGGAACCTATAGCCTTAACGCTTCATCACTGGACGAAAATGTGGTAATAGAACTGCTGCTAAACAAAAACGATAAAGACTTTCCCGATGTTGCAGTAGTAGTTGCCGACGTAGAAAACCTTAAGAGAAATCTACTACTTTTCACACAAATAAAAGATTTGGGCATCCCTGCCATTCTTGCCATAAATATGTCTGACCGTATGAAGCGGAAAGCCATAACATTAGATATACCCTTGCTTGAAGAAAAGTTGCAAACCAAAATTGCACTTATCAGCTCACGCAAAAATCTTGGCTTTGATTATTTAAAGGAATTGATAGAAAACTACAACCAGCTTTCCACAAAACCCTGCTTGAACGCTTCCAGCATTTCTCCCGAATATTTTGACCGTTTGCGAAAAGCATTTCCCAACCAAGATCTTTATAAATTATGGTTGGTAATAACCCAAGACGTCAATTTTGGAAAATTGGACCGAAATGAATTAAAGGGGGTAGCTTCCTTTCAAACCGAATCTGTGAGCAATCTGAAAAGACTTCAACAAAAGGAAACGGTGGCGCGGTATCAGTTTATAAATGAGACCTTAAAGCAGACCCTTCATATAGACACTGCAAACGCAAAGGATTTAAGAAGCCGGTTGGATCGTATCTTGACCCACAAGGTTTGGGGATATGTTATTTTCTTCGGAATTCTACTCCTTATTTTTCAAGCTATTTTTGATTGGAGTTCTTACCCCATGGATTTTATAGACAGCACCTTTGCATCTTTAAGCGAATGGACCAAAAACACATTACCGGCAGGGGATTTTACAAATTTGATAGCTGAAGGAATTATTCCGGGACTTGGCGGAATCGTTATTTTTATTCCGCAGATTGCGTTTCTTTTTCTCTTTATTTCAATTTTGGAAGAAACAGGCTATATGAGCCGTGTGGTCTTTTTAATGGATCGCGTCATGCGCCGTTTTGGGCTCAGCGGAAAAAGTGTGGTGCCGCTTGTTGCGGGAACTGCCTGCGCTATTCCAGCAATTATGGCTACCCGTAATATTGAAAATTGGAAGGAACGATTGATAACCATTTTGGTTACACCTTTCACAACCTGTTCAGCTCGGTTGCCTGTTTATTTAATAATAATTGCTTTGGTAATTCCCGACACCCGAGTTTTGGGAATTTTCAGCCTGCAAGGGCTTACCCTAATGTTTATGTATATTTTGGGGTTTGGTGCCGCTATATTTTCAGCCTATTTGCTCGACAAAATTTTAAAAATACGCAGCAAAAGTTTTTTTGTGGTTGAAATGCCTAATTATAAGCTGCCCTTGCCTAAAAACGTAATTATAACCGTAGTTGAAAAAACCAAAGCTTTTGTTTTTGGAGCAGGAAAAATAATTCTTGCTATTTCGATAATTCTATGGGTAATGGCGTCTTATGGCCCGGGAAATTTTAACAATGCTGAAGAAATTATTACAAATGAATATGCTTCGCAAAATCTTTCTCAGGAAGAAATAGATATGCATATAGATTCCTATAAACTGGAACATTCCTATATAGGAAGAATAGGTCACGCTATTGAACCTGCCGTTAGGCCATTAGGGTACGATTGGAAAATTGGAATTGCCATTGTAAGTTCTTTTGCCGCACGGGAAGTTTTTGTGGGTACCCTTGCAACCATTTACAGCGTAGGAAGTGAGGAAGAGGAGACAATTAAAAATAGAATGGCTGCGGAAATAAATCCAGTTTTGGGCGGTCCACTCTTCAATTTTGCAAGTGGAGTTTCGTTACTGCTGTTCTATGCTTTTGCAATGCAATGTATGAGTACCTTGGCAATTGTAAAAAAAGAAACCAACAGTTGGAAATGGCCTATGTGGCAGTTGTTCGTTATGAGCGCCATTGCCTATGTTGTAGCATTGGCAGCCTATCAATTTTTGAAATAGAATAAAATTCTTTTGTTATGCAAACTTTACTTGTCTTGGTAGCCTTTATAGTAGCAGTGTGCTCTCTTATAACTCGCTTTGTCTGGAGTCCATTTGAAACCGCAAAAAAAAAGAATAAACCAGGAGATCATTCTGACTGTGGCAAATGCAGTTTTCGTTAACTTCGAAGGCATAGTTTGGTACAGTGCTCTTTCTAGATAGCCATAGTTGTGGCTTGAAATTCTTTAAACTATCTTTGCACTATGCAAACAATATTGGTATTAATAACGTTTTCCATTGCAGCAGGCTTTTTGCTTAAAAAGTTTGTTTGGAACCCAATTTTTGAATCGCGTCAAAACTCAAGTGGCACGCTTGATGGCGGTAAAACCAAATGTGGCAAAAAAGATTGCGGCTGTCATTAATTACTTATTCTTCTCTTCGCAAACCAATAAAACGTAGTTATTTATATTACCTACGCTTTCAGTAGTGGGGTATGGTTTTAAGGACAATCCATTAATAGCGAATGTTGCGGAACTATAGAGGTTTGTATTTTTTTCCTCCCCAGGTCTTACTTCTCCAAAAGTTAACAGCTTTTCCTCAGATTTTCCATTTGTGGTAACTTTTGCCTTAACAATTGCTCGTCCGGCCCAGATACAGTCCAAACCTTCGGGACAACGGGAATCTTCCACCACCTCCATAAATTTAATGGAAATGCCTTTTAAAATTATGGTTTCCCCTTTGGGAACTTTTACGGCTATTTTAGGGGTTTCCGCGGAGTCTTCTTGGCCAAAAGCAAAAGTTGAAAAAAGCATGATGATTGCTAAAAGTGAGTTTTTCATTATTTATATGATTTATCAATTTTAAAGATACATTAAAAAATAGTGCCAAAAAACCAGTTGTTAAAAATCAAGGATCTCTGCATTGCCCGAATTTCGGTATATATTATCCCCGGAAAAGGAAGAAATCTTCTTTCATAGGCTCTATCTTTTCATCTTTGTTGCTAATAATGTATTCCAACGATTTTTCGGTGAAAGCCAATCCTTTTTCAGTAAGGGAAACCACGTCGTTCTTTATTTCCACGAGATTATTTTTTTCTGCTAAATCCAATACGGTTCTAGCACGAACAGCCTGCCAATTAATATGCTCTTGAAGGTGATTGATATGTCTTTCACTTTCTTCTTCGTGGCGGTTTAAGTGCAACAAAAATGTTATGAGTGAAACCTCAATGCGTTGCTGTTTCTGCCGATACAAAACTGAAATAAGCCCTTTTTTAGGAGCGAATAAATATACAATCAGAAAGATTACTCCTAAAGTTGTAGCTATAGACCCAGAAATGGAGGCGTCGAGAAAATTGGCAACCCAATAGCCTGCAATTGCTGAAAAGACACCGAATAGTACTGAAAGCCCGATCATTTTTTTCAAGTCTTCGGTAAGCAAATAGGCCGTGGCTGCGGGTGCTATCATTAGAGCCACTACTAGAATTGCTCCAACCGCATCAAAGGCGCCCACAACGGTCACAGAAGAAACCGACATCAGCCCATAATGCATAACCACAGGGGAAATACCTAATACCGAAGAAAGTCCGGCATCAAAAGTGGTTACTTTTAATTCTTTAAAAAACAATATTAAAAGGCTTACCGTAATAAATAAAATGCTTCCCATTACCCAAAGAGATTTTGGGCCCCAATCCGCACCTCCCACCATCATTCTGTCAAAAGGTGCAAAGGCCAGTTCACCTAACAATACAGCATCTACGTCAAGATGTACATCGTTTGCGTTTTTTGCAATAAGTATAACGCCAATACTAAACAAAACAGGAAAAACAAGACCGATGGCAGTATCTTCTTTAACCAATCCGGTTTTTTGGATAAACTCTACCATGACAACGGTGATAACACCTGTTAATGCGGCCAAAAGAATAAGTAAAGGGGAATTTAAATCTTGTGTTATAAAAAAACCAATTACAATGCCCGGAAGTATAGAATGGCTTATAGCATCGCTTATTAAAGCCATTTTCCGAAGTACCAAAAACACACCCGGAATGGCGCAGGCCATGGCCACAATGGCTGCAATTAGCTGTATTTCTATCTGCGGATTACTCATTCATTGGTTTTTGATTGTACATTTCCTTTGCCTGTTTGTAGCCTTTTGGGGTCATTGCCCATTGATGCCCTTCTATGACAATCCAGCCCTCATTCTCTAACTTTTTAAGCGAACCTTTTGTAAAACCTTGAAAATTGTTCAGAATACGAATAGCGTGCGGATGCGAAATATTTTCGTGTTCTTGAGCAATGCCGTACATAAACTGCAGGGTTTTCATAAGCTTTAAATTTGTACGATTTTTACGAAAACGGATCTCACGGAACAGAAGTCCTCTCTTGTGGGAAAATATAAAGGAAAACAGCACAAATACTCCAGCAACCAAAACAATTACCGGCCCGGTAGAAAGGTTGTTTTGACTGGCGCTTATTGCAGTTCCAAATACTCCTGAAAAAGCTCCTATTAAAGCCGAAAACAAAACCATAGTTCCCAGATTGTTGGTCCACTGCCGAGCTGCCGCCGCAGGTGCTAATAGTATGGCGCTCATTAACACAACTCCCACGGTTTGAAGTCCTAAAACAATAGCGAGTACAATTAAAAAGGTTATCAGTACATCAATAAATTTGGTGTTGAAACCAAGAGTTTTGGTGTAATCTGCATCAAATAGAAGTATTTTGAATTCCTTCCAAAAAAGGAGCATTACAAAAAGTGAAATTCCAGTCACGATAATCATCAATCGCACATCACTCTCCACAAGGGTCGCGGCTTGGCCAAAAAGATATTTATCCAATCCAGCCTGGTTGGCATTGGGTTGTTTTTGAATGAATGTAAGCAACAACATCCCGAAACCGAAAAATATGGAAAGAATTAAGCCCAGTGCGGTATCGCTTTTAAGATGTGTTTTTGAAGTAATTCCCCTAATCCAAAATGTTCCAATTAACCCACTAACCAAAGCACCCAGCAATAAAATTCCTGAATCTTTAGCGCCTGTAATTAAAAACGCCAATGCAATGCCCGGAAGGGCTGCGTGTGAAATGGCATCGCCCAATAAACTTTGTTTCCGAAGTACTGCAAAACTTCCCAGCATACCACAAATTGCCCCAAGCACTGCCGTGCCCAGCGTTATGGTGCGCAGGGTGTAATCGGTCCAGAGTAAGTTGAAATATTCTTGCATTTTAGTGGACAGTTTTTTTAGTCGGTAGTCTTTAGTTAGTCGGTAGTCTTTAGACAGTAGTCGGTAGTGGGTTTGGTCTTGGGTTTGTTATTTCGTACTTTTTAAGTGAGATTTTTTATTATTTCGAATTTTTCAATAGTCTACCGTCTACCGTTTACCCTCTATTTACTTTTTTTAAGATACTTTTGGAGTGAAATCGTCATTTTCGCTAATTCTGATAGTTTTATTCTTGCGGCCTTATCATCATCTTCCGAAATAAAACCTTGCCGTTTAGCAATGGTAGAGCACACAACGCATTCTTTTGATGAATCCCAAGCCATTTGTAAATATCTGTTGAACTGCGTATCGGTATCACCAGCTCCTTCAGCTATATTTAATGAAATGGAAACCGATGCTCTTTTGTATTGTGATGTTAATCCATACAATTCATCTTTCGGAAATTTTTTCGTAATTGAATATACATCATCCACAAAATCCAGTGATTTTTGATAAACCGTCAATTCTTCAAATTTAAATTTAGGATTTTCCATAACTGTATCTTTTTACAAATCATTAAATTCTACCGTCCACCCTCTACCGTCTATCGACTACCGTCTAAAGACTATTTATTAACCGCCACTTTATAGTTAATCCCATACGTCTTGGTAAGGTTATCATCATTAAAAATCTCCTTTACGGGACCAGTGGCTATTTTTTTCACATTTAAAAAGGTTACCCAATCAAAGTATTCTGGGACGGTTTGTAAGTCGTGATGGACCACAACTACCGTTTTACCTGCTTTTCGTAATTCCTTTAAAATATTGATGATGGCAATTTCGGTTGTTGCATCAACCCCCTGAAAGGGTTCGTCCATAAAATAGATAGCTGCGTCCTGTGCCAAAGCTCGGGCCAAAAATACCCGTTGTTGCTGTCCGCCGCTCAATTGGCTTATTTGTCTGTTTTTATAGGTGAGCATCCCCACTTTTTCCATGGATTCCAAGGCAATCTTTTTCTCCTTCTGCCCGGGTCGTTTTATCCAACCTAAACTTCCATAAGTACCCATCATCACTACATCAAGTGCGGTAGTGGGAAAATCCCAGTCCACGCTTCCTTTTTGGGGAACATAGGCTACCAATTTCCGTTGTTTTGAATAGGGTTTCCCATAAATGGAAACTGTTCCGGCAATGGGTTTTATAATGCCCAAAATTGTTTTTATCAATGTAGATTTTCCCGCCCCGTTTGGACCAACGATTGCCATTAAAACCCCTTCGGGCACAGACAGGTCAATATCCCATAGCACCGGTTTGTAATTATAGGCTACGGTAAGATCATCTATCTGTACTGCCAGTTTTTGATCATGCATTCTTTAAAATTTGTTTTTATTTAAGGGCGTTTACAATAGTATTTACGTTGTATTTGAACATCCCGATATAGGTGCCTTCTTCCGTTCCGGTGCTACCAAGCGCATCGCTGTAAAGGGAACCGCCAATTTCAACATTGTGGTTTTTTGAAAGCACCGCTTGTTGCAGCGCCTCAATAGTGCGTCTTGGCACCGAACTTTCTACGAATATGGCTTTAATACTATTCTGAATTATAAATTCTGAAAGATTTTGAACGTCTTTTACACCCGCTTCGGTTGCGGTGGAAATTCCCTGCAATCCAACAACATTGAACCCATAGGCCTTTCCGAAATAATTAAAGGCGTCGTGGGCGGTAACCAAAATGCGCTTTTCCTCTGGCAAGGTTGCAATGGTCGCTTTAATTTCACTTTCCAGCGCATCCAGTTTTTCCTGATATTTTTTATTGTTTTCAGAATAGCTTTCTGCGTTTTCAGGATCTGCTGTTGAAAGCTCATCAGTTACAAGTTGCGCAAATTGCTTAAAAAACTGAATATTGAACCATACATGCGGATCATAATTTGAAGCGAAATATTCCGAAGGTATCAATTCATTCTTTGGCAATCTGTCTCCCAAGGAGACAGTGTTTTTTTTGCCCTCCATTTTTTCAAAAATATCCACAAGTTTTCCTTCCAAATGAAGGCCGCTGTAAAAAATGATATCGGCCTTATAAAGTTTCGAAATATCGCCTTCACTGGCCTTGTAAAGATGCGGATCTACACCGGCGCCCATAAGTCCTTGCAGTGAAATATGGTCACCACCAATTTCAGAAACCAAATCGGTAAGCATGGTTGTTGTGGTAACAACCTTTAGTTTTTCGTTGTCTTCTGGCGCATTTTTACAGCTGAAAGCAAACGTTAATACGATAAGGATTATTAATTTTTTCATTTTCAATTCCTATTAATTTGAAAGAGCATTGTAACTGTAAAACCTGTTAAAGTGTTTGAACATACAGATTTTCAGCAATTTTATGCGAAATAAAAAACTGTTGGTTACCTACTTGGATTATCATAGAGCCATCAAAAAATTCCTTGCCAAGCACCGTAATTTTAGTGCCTATGCTGATTTTTTTCTTATCCAAATATTGTAGAAAGTCTGCGCTGCTTTCTCTCACGCCTACGCAAACGCCCTTTTGATTTTTCTCAATTTCTGAAAGCAGTTTTTTCTCTGTTCGTTTTAAAACGCCGTGTTTGTCGGGAATGGGGTCGCCGTGGGGGTCAAAATCTGGACTGCCCAAAAATTTATCGAGGCGGGTAATTAATTCTTCCGATTGAATGTGTTCGAGCTGCTCCGCAATTTCGTGAACCTCGTCCCAATGAAAGTTTAATTTTTCTACCAAAAAAACTTCCCAGAGCCGATGCTTTCTAATAACGTTGGCAGCTATCTTTTTGCCTTTTTCGGTTAATTTCGCTCCTTTATAGCGTTTATAAACTACCAGCTTTTTCTCTGCCAATTTTTGAATCATATCCGTTACAGAAGAGGGCTTGGTGGCCATACTTTCAGCAATAGCATTAGTACTTACTTCACCTGCGCTTTCATGCTCTAAGTGAAATATGGCTTTCATATAATTTTCTTCGGCTAATGTAAACATATGTACAAAAGTAAAAACATTTTTCAATTAACCTATATTTTATTTTTAGCCAAGGCTAAAATAACGCATAAAATGAAAATTACTCTTGAACTTTAATGCTATTTTCAAAAATAATTAGCTGAATATTAGTTTTGGAAAGTAATTAAAATCCGCGTTCCTTCTGAAGCTGCTCATATGCCTCCTGAACCTTTGTGAATTTTTCCTGGGCTCCTTTTTGGTAGGCTTCATCCATATGTTGAAGTTTATCAGGATGGTATTTTTTTACCATAGTGCGGTAAGCCGTTTTAATTTCGGCATTAGTGGCGGTTCTTTCAATTTCCAAAATTTTGTAGGCACTGTCTGGATTTTTGAAAAACATCGCTTTGATACTTTCAAAATCGCGACCATAAATTCCCAAAAACCCTGCAATTCTATTGATCTCATTTACTTCAGCAGTTGAAACACTGCCATCGGCATTTGCAATACTGAACAAAAAATGTAGAATTTGCAATCGGCTTTCATAACGTGTTCTTTGACGCAAAAGCGAACAAATGTTTTGGGCCGAAATTTCACGGTTTTTTATTACTTCGTTAAAAACTTTAAAGGTAGCATTTGCGCGCTCCCGCCCATAAGCTTGTACAAAATATTGACGAACATAATCAAGTTCTGTTTGGCTCACATTTCCATCTGCTTTTATCACCAATGAGGCCAATGAAAGCAGGTTCAATTCAAAATCTGCTGGTGTAACTTGTTGTGGCGATGTGCCAAAGGAAGTTTGGAATCTTCCTCCCTTTACGCTCAGATTATCCAATAAGCTTCCCAAAATAAACCCAACGATAGCACCCGGAAATCGATACACAAAATAACCTAGAACGGCCAATAACCAACGAAGCATGAAATTGTAATTTTTCTTTTTATAAGCCGACAAAGGTAACTATTTAAAATTCCAAATTTCAAATCCCAAATTCCAAAAACAAATTGATTAATTGATAATAGTGTTTTCTTTTTAAGTTTTATTTGGAATTTGGAGCTTTTAATTTGGGATTTATTTGAAAATTTTTCGTTTTCAAATTTCGTATCTTTGCAATCTTAATTTAATACAATAAAATTCAAAACATTATGTATCCACCCGAACTAGTAAAACCCATGCGCGAAGACCTGACGAAAGTAGGTTTTTCTGAGCTACATACAGCAAATGACGTTGAAGAGGCTTTGAAAAAAGAAGGAACCACTTTGGTAGTTGTAAACTCCGTTTGTGGTTGTGCTGCTGCCAATGCGCGTCCCGGTGCCGCAATGTCTTTAAACAATTCAAAAAAGCCCGATAATTTGGTAACTGTTTTTGCGGGCGTTGATCGCGAAGCCGTGGATGCCGCCAGGGCCAATATGGTTCCATTTCCGCCAAGCTCGCCTTCCATGGCCTTGTTCAAAAATGGTGAATTGGTTCATATGCTCGAGCGGCACCATATTGAAGGCCGCCCTGCACAAATGATTGCCGAAAACCTAAAAGGTGCATATAACGAATATTGCTAAGTAGCCAAAAAGATTTTGATACAGCTCAACAAACCCTTGACCATAGTTGTTGGCATACTCGCTTTTGGCGCACTTGCCTTTAACATTTATGAAGACCCTAAGGTTTCCCATTTATTTGGAAAGGAAATAAATGATTGGCTTTATCGGGCGTTTTGGTTCTTAATTATCGGACTGTGTGTTTACAATTATATTTACATAGACCGAAATACGTTGAAGAACAAATCGAAATCTAAGTTGAAATCGAAAAATTAATTTTTCGATTTTGAAAACAGAAATAGTCGAACACGAAAAACCGTCTTTTTAAGGGCGGTTTTCTTACTTTTGAATGGAAATGATGGCATTCTCTAAAATAATAAGTTATCCCTTTACGGTATTGTTTTACCTGCTTTTTGGTATTACAATCGTTATTTTCCATCCCATACAATGGATTTGCTTTAACTGGTTTGGGTACACAGCACATAAAAAAAGTGTTGACTATTTAAACTGGACGCTGCTTCGCTGTTTAAATGTGCTGGGTACTACCTTCCATATAGATATTAACACCAGCATCCCGAATAATGTCCCAATAATCATTGTCTCAAACCACCAAAGTATGTGGGATATTTCCCCTATTACTTGGTATTTGCGGAAATACCATCCCAAGTTTATTTCTAAAGTGGAATTAGGGAAGGGAATTCCTTCCGTTTCATATAATTTGAGGCACGGCGGCTCTATTTTGATCGACAGAAAAAACCCGAGGCAAGCTATTGTTGAAATGGTGAAGTTTTCAAAATACCTTCAGAAATTTAAGCGAAGCGGCGTTATTTTCCCCGAGGGAACGCGCAGCAAAACAGGTGTGCCCAAGCCTTTTCGAAGAACCGGATTGCAAACGCTTTTAAAAAAAGTGCCCGATGGTTATGTTATTCCCGTTACCTTCAATAATTCCTGGAAGTTACAACGCTGGGGGATGTTCCCGATGCAAATGGGCGTCCGTTTGGAAATGACCGCGCATCCCGCAATAAAAATTGCCGATTATGAAGTGGAAACACTGATTGACAAAGTGGAAGAAATCATCACTTCAAAAATCCATAAATAATGGCTTCATTTTCTTCGGAAGAAATTATTAAGAACACAATTGCATTTGTTAAAAACGAATTGCAAAACGTCGAAGGTGGCCACGATTGGTTCCATATTGAACGGGTTTATAAAAACGCTTTACTCATTTCCGAAAGTGAAAAAGTTGACAGAACCATCGTTTCGCTCGGCGCATTGCTGCACGATATAGCCGATTCCAAATTCCACAATGACGATGAAACCATTGGACCAAAAAAGGCCCGTCAATTTCTAAAAACCCAGAATATTTCCGAAGAAATAATCGCACACGTTATAAAAATCATTGAAAATGTTTCTTATAAAGGTGGAAATCAAACACAAAAATTTCATTCAAAGGAATTGGAAGTTGTGCAGGATGCCGATAGGCTCGATGCGTTGGGAGCAATAGGAATTGCACGTACTTTTAATTATGGGGGTTTTAAAAACAGAAAGCTTTACGACCCCGAAATTAAACCCAATTTGCATATGACGCCTTCGGAATACAAAGCTTCCGATGCGCCCACAATCAATCATTTTTATGAAAAACTCCTTCTTTTAAAAAACCGGATGAATACCGAAACCGGTCGAAAAATTGCAGAAGAAAGACATGCTTTTATGGAAACTTTTCTGAAACAGTTTTATGCTGAGTGGGAAGGAAAGAAATAAAACTTTAAAACAACTTCATCTGCGGGTTTTTAAGTTGTAAAAAATGCGAAGCATCAAGCGGTTCAATTTTTCGGTCTTTTAAATACTTCTTTTTTGCAATTGCCATCGTGTCTTTCACTTGTTCGCTGATGGTTCCCTCACCCTTCATTCGCCTTCCCCAATTGCTGTCGTTGAGGTTTCCGCCGTGGCATTCTGCTATTTGGTTTAAGATTCGTTCTGCTTTATCGGGGATGGTTTTGTGGGCCCAATCATTAAAGATTTCAGCAATTTGGCCGTTCAATCTCACAATAGTATAACCAACATCTATTGCGCCAAGTTCTGCCACTTTTTTTACCAAAGGAAGTATTTCGTGACTGTTAAGTGAAGGAATAATCGGTGCCATCATGACCCGAACGGGAATGCCATTTTCCGAAAGTGTTTCCACGGTTTTCAGTCGTTGTTTGATGCTCGCCGTTCGCGGTTCCAGCAATCTGCGGGTTTCTTCAGAAAGGGAAGTGATTGAAATGTTTGCTGAAATTATATTCAATTTTGCCATCTCTTTTAAAATATCCAAATCGCGGAGAATGAGAGAATTTTTGGTAATAATGCCCGTTGGGTGTTTCCATTTCAGCATTATTTCCAAACATTTTCGGGTTATTTCAAGTTTGCGTTCCAGCGGTTGATAACAATCCGTATTTCCCGAAAAAACGACAGTATTTCCCTGCCAATTCTTCGAAGTTATTTTTTCCTCTAAAAGTTGTGGCGCATTTTTCTTAAAAAGAATGTTCCGCTCAAAATCGAGACCGGCTCCATAACCCCAATATTCGTGGCTGTTCCGTGCATAGCAATACACACAACCGTGCTCACAGCCCTGATATGGGTTTGCCGAAAACCCCATCCCCACATCGGGGCTGTCAACTTTGTTTACAAAAGACTTGGGAAAAACCTCAATATAGTTTGTTTTGTTGTTATCGGCTTCTTCGCCTTCCGCTTCACAGAAATTAAGATATTCATCCAATACTTCGTGGCTGTTTTCGAAGAATCGGTTATGTATATTTTTCTGGGCACCACGGCCTTTTAAAAAATCAGCGGACATAAAAAAACTTTGAAGATAGGTTTCTTCAAAGTTACTTATTATTTGGAATAAATCCTTTTTCTATTGGAATAAATCCATTAATTTAATTTATGCTTTATAAATCCCTCCTGTTTCACGCAGTTTTAAAAGTCGGTTTTGGTGGATGGAACGCGTAAAGCGTTCGCCACTTTTATAATAGACACATTCTACAACACTGTCATTATTAGTTATTCCAGTAATGGGGTCTTCTTTTGAAATATATTTCAGTATTTCCATTTTAGGCGAATCGTTTTTTCCTTTAATTTTTACCCAATCTCCGGGCTTAAATTTTCTAGTTATCATAATCTTCATTATTAATGGTACCACATCAAAAAAATGATATTAGCTAATTCTATTTTAAAATATTACTAGCTTGCTATGTTGGAAAGAAAAGGGCTCCAAATGAGCCCTAAGATGTTTAGCCAAGAAATAAAGTTTAGGAAATTTTAATATTTCTTGGGGGTTTTTGTTTTGCCTCTTCTTTCTTTGGAAGATGGATACTTAAAATACCCTCATTGTAATTTGCTTTAATCTTTCCATCATCAACCGTTTCGGGAAGGGTGAAGCTTCGTTTGAAGGAAGAATAACCAAATTCCCTACGGGTGTAGTTTTGCTCTTTTGTTTCGTTTTCTTCTTCCACTTCGGTAGCGATGGAAAGTATTTGATTGTCCAAATCTATCTGGAAATCTGATTTTTTAAGTCCAGGGACAGCCATTTCCACAAAATAAGCATCTGCGGTTTCTTTAATGTTTACTTTTGGAAGGCTCATTCCGGTATTGAAATTCTGAGAAAATACGGAAGGTAAATCCCTGTTAAAAATGTCTTCAATCCAAGAGGACAAAGTGGGGAGGGTTGAAGAACGGTCAGTATTTGTTCGTGTCAAACCTCCATTTTTAGGAACATTTACTAAAGTGTTCATAATAATTAAGATTTAAGTTAAACAATTAATTTATTTGAAATTGAACAAAAGAAATGCCAAAATCGCTCTGCTAATTTTCGCCGAAAAAAGTTTAAAAATTTTTAACAAAAAGAATGCTTTAAACGGTTTTTGCAATAAAATTTCACCGCCATTTTGACATTGAAAAATGACTTTTTTTCAGAAATTATATGTATTGATTAAAGCTTTTTTGAATTAGGAGGACAATAATTAATTGGACATTGCTTTAATGAGTACATTCTTCCCACCAACAACTGGAATTTCAAGTGTAGTTTTGTCCAAATCAACGGTCAAAATAGTCCCCGGTTCTGGCAAAAGGGTGAATTGGTTATCACTCGAAAAAATCATCAAACCAATCTGCTGCCCTGCTGGAATTACTTGATCATCCGGAATTAAATCGAAGGACATTTCATAAAACTTTCCAGGCTCCAACGGCTCACTTTCAGTAATGGATTTATAATTCTGCGGATCTGCCCAACCTCTTGTAATAATATTGTCGGTTATTTTTGCATTCTTGTCTGTATTCCAAGGCAAGGAAACCATCCATACGGAAAGATTTGCAGCGGGTTTGCTACTTGCTAATTTAATGTTCAGTTTAGAAAGTCCCGAAAGATGTAAATCTTCCTTTAAAATAGGAGTTGTGAATATTAATCTATGAATGGAACCTGAAAGTTGTGCAAGTGAATCACCAGAAAAATTATAGTCATCTCTCAACATAGCATGTAATTGCACAGTACTCTTTTTTTCGAGCGACAAAATTCCATCATTTGGTGAGGTGGAAATGGGATAAAGTTTAACTAATTCCGCATCTGGATTTGGGTAGTTTGGGTATGGTGTAGGATTATCGCTTTTATCATTTTCCCTAACAATCCAAGCTTTTGGGCCTTTTTCAATATCATTTTCAATTCCGAAGAGATATTTCGTAAACCATTTATTCATCATGGAAAGTGGCGGCGGCCCCCCGTGACCGTATTGATGATAATAGATTTTTACTGGAAGCCCCATTTCTTCTGCAGCCTTATAAATTCTATAACTGTGCTCCGGCATTACATTCCAATCATTAAAACCGTGCGCCATAAACAGCGCGGCTTTCATTGGTTTCATATCGTTTAAATAATCACGCCCAGCCCAAAACTCATTGTAATCACCCGTTTTTCTGTCTATGCCATTTTTAATTTCGGTATCGCGATACACTTTATTGTTATGTGCCCTTTTTGATTCGTCGCCACTGTGGATGAAATCGTAAAGTACGTCAACATCTTCTCCTAAATACCCACCAGGGGAGCGTACCAAACCATTGCTTCTGTAATAGTGATAATACGAAGTGTTTGGCGCAATGGGAATGATAGCTTCTAAACCTTCAACGCCAGTAGTTGCGGCAGCAAGCGGAATTGTGCCGTTATACGAAGTTCCCGTCATCCCAACTTTTCCGGTGGTCCAATATGCTTTTACCTCTTCAGTCCCGTCGGGAGTTGTATATCCTTTCGCGCGGCCGTTCAACCAATCGATAACTGCTTTTGGAGCCAACGATTCATTGTCACCGCCAACGGTCGGGGAGCCTTGTGAAAGCCCTGTTCCCGGCGAAGAAGAGTGAACTACAATATATCCACGTGGAACCCAGGTTTTAATCTGTGAATTCGAAATAATAGGGCGTTTTCCTGTTCTCGTTACCGAAGGATGCACAATGTCTTTCCCCACCGCACCCAATTCGTGATGGACATCATAAAAAGCGCCTTCCACATTTGGTGCAACGCCTGCAAAATAAGGGCTTGATTCATAAATTACAGGAAGTTTTAAACCATCTTCTGTTTGTTTGGGTCTTGTAACGTCAACGTGCATGCGGTCTGGCCTGCCATCGCCATCGGTGTCAAATGTAGTTTCAACCCATAAATCTGTTCGTATCCAATCTTGTTGATTTTCAAAAGCGGGCACAATTTGGGCCTCGCCGTCCTTAAACCACGGTTCGGCTTTTTCTTGGGCTATAACTGTAAATGTGCAAATTATAGCGAAGCTTAAAAGAATATATTTTTTCATGCTATTATTGGATTAGTTATTTCCCTGGAAACTCAGCCTTTCTTTTCTGAAGAAACGCTTGGGTGCCTTCCTTAAAATCTTCGGTGCCGAAACAGTTTCCAAATTCCTCTATTTCCACCTCAAATCCGTTTTCACCATCTTCAAAGTTTGCATTGATTGCCCGAATTGCGGATGCAATAGCAACGGAAGAATTCTTCATAATTTTTCCTGCAATTTTGTTGGTGAATTCAATCAATTCCTCAAGAGTAGTTACGTGGTTTACAAGACCGTATTGAAGCGCTTGGTTGGCATCAATCATTCCGGCGGTCATAATCATCTCCATGGCGCGACCTTTACCAACAAGTTGGGGTAAACGTTGTGTGCCGCCATAACCGGGTATTACGCCCAGTGAAACTTCGGGAAGTCCCATTTTTGCGTTGTCGGAAGCAATGCGGAAATGTGCCGCCATTGCCAGTTCAAGTCCGCCGCCAAGGGCAAACCCGTTTACGGCAGCAATTACGGGTTTTGAATAATTTGCTACAAAATCAAACAGGAGTTCCTGCCCTTTTGCTGCCAATTTTCCACCTTCTTCAACAGAAAAATCTGCAAATTCACTAATATCTGCGCCAGCAACAAAAGCTTTTTCGCCACTACCGGTAATGATGATCACTCTTGTTTTGGCTGAATCTTCAGCTTCTTCCAAAGCATCGTGCAGCTCTTGGATTGTTTCGCGATTCAGCGCGTTCAGTTTTGAAGGACGGTTGATGGTAATGGTTGTGATGCCGTTTTCGGTTTCGGAAAGTATGTTTTGAAATTTCATAGGATTTTTAAATTTTTACGCGAAATACAAAGCTACTAAAAACCTTAAAGCATTGCGGGAAACGAAACTTTAAAAGTGGTTTTTTCTTCAGAAGAATATAGTGTGATGGTACCGCCATAGGTTTCCACAATATTTTTTACCATACCCAGCCCAAGGCCCATGCCGCTGGTTTTAGTGGTGAACTGGGGTTCAAAAATTATGTTTCTATTTTCTTCGGGAACACCTATTCCATTGTCGGAAACCAGTATATTCACAAAAGTATTTTCAAGCTGTACCAGCACATCAATCCGCGGCTCGGCAGGGTTTTTCTGTGCTATGGACTGAATACTGTTTTTCACCAAATTGGTAACCACGCGTATAAGTTGGGTTCTGTCAAAACGTGCCCGTACCTCCTCTTCTTCCGAAAAGAAATAGATATAATCCTCATTAAAAATATCCAACGCCAGTTTGCTTATTTTTACAACATTTAGGGTTTCATCCTGCTGTGCGGGCATTTTTGCGTAGGTTGAAAACGCCGAGGAAATTGAGTTCAAGGTGTCAATTTGCTGAAGTAGTGTGTTTGTATATTCCGCCATTTTTTTATCAATCTCGGGGTCGTTGCAATCAAATTTACGTTGAAAACTTTGTACGGTAAGTCTCATTGGCGTAAGCGGATTTTTAATCTCGTGTGCTACTTGCTTTGCCATTTCGCGCCAAGCGGTTTCCCGTTCACTGGCGGCGAGTTGCGCGGCACTGTTTTCCAGTTCGTCGATCATTCCGTTGTACGAGTTTATAAGCAGGGAAATCTCTTGGGGCGTGTCGTTAATATGAATTTTTTTGTTTCGGGTATCAAAGCGCGTTTCGGAAAGTTTTTCACTTATTTCTTTTAGGGAACGCGTAATGTATTTTGAAAGAAAATAAGAAATGGCAATAGCCGCTCCCAACATAAAAAAGTAAGCGATTCCCAAACGGTAGAGGTATTCTGTGAGCTCTTTGGTAATAAAACCGTCGTCTTCAATGTACGGCAGATTGAGAATTGCCAAGGGTTTAAAATAACTATCGGTAATGTAGGTGTATGATGATTGGTACTTTTGCCCTCCTTCCTCAAATTCCTTTATATAACTTTTGGTGGGCGAATTTTGAAGCATTTCCAGAGCATATTCTGGCATTTTTGGGGAAACGGTATCTTTAAAAAAAGAGGGTTTTGAAGATTTTAAAAGATTGCCTTCCAAGTCGTACAGAAAAATTTCAAGACTGTGGATGTCTTTAATTTCATAGATTTTATCCTTAAATATCAGCGGAATTTGAGCCGTTTCAACAGGGTAGGTCGTGGTTTTTAAAATGTAGTTGATGTTTTCGCGAATGGCGGCTTCCTTTCGCAATAAGCGGTCGCGGTGGTAATCCTGCGCTTCTTCCTTATACTGAAAAACCGTAACGATGGCGATAAGTACCGAAGCTCCCAAAACCAAAAGGAACATTGAAAGGAAGATGCGGGTGCGAAGCGATTTTTTGTAAAAATACATTCACTTTAATTTGAAAAATGAAAGATAGCAATAATTACACCGTAAACGGAAAATTACAAACTTGGAAATTCCAAATACCAAATAAAGCACCAAAAAATAAATACCAAACTCCAAAAAGCACAATTATTTTTCTCGAATTCTTTTATAGATTTTGTAGCCCATCATCAATAAAATTGCAAAGACGAGGATGCCTACAGTACCATAAATCCAGTTGACGGCGCTTTTCAGAATAACTAAAAAAACTACAGCAAACAGTATAATAGTGGGCACTTCGTTAAAAAGGCGCATAAAATTAGACGAATGCTTTACCACCCCTTTTTGCAGCTGTTTATAAATCTTGTGACATTTAAAGTGATAAATAAGCAAGAGTATTACAAATGCTAGTTTCACTTGCATCCAGGCGTCTGCCAAGAAAAAGGTACGCATTAACAGCAACCAGATTCCAAAGAAAACAGCCAATATCATACTGGGCCAAGTAATGATGTTCCACAGGCGCGAGGCCATAATTTTTAACTGCTTGCCCAGGATTTCCTTTTCAGGTGAAGGTTTTTTTGAAGCTTCGATTTGATATACAAAGAGCCTAACAATGTAAAAAAGCCCCGCAAACCAAGTGATTATAAATATTAGGTGAAGGGATTTTATGTACGGATAATATTGTTCCATCAAATTTTTCTAAAAAACTTTTCTAAAATTATGGTTTTAAAATTTATTCTGTAAGCGTTTTTCGTATTTCCCGATTCAAAAAATACCCAGTTACAATGGTTGAAAGTACATCAGCTGCTGGAAAGGAAATCCATACGCCCAGTTCGCCAAAGTAATGCGGCAGTATAAAAATCAGCGGAATAAAGAAAAATCCCTGTCGCGTCAAGGTGAGCAATAATGCAGGAACGGCTTTACCGATGGCTTGAAAATAGGCAGAGCCTATCAATTGGATTGCAATAATGGGTGTGGCGGCAAATACCCATCGCATATAGTGGGGCGTTTCGGAAAGGATATCGGTATCTGTTGTAAATACAGAAACGATAGCCTCGGGAAAAAGCATAATCAATGCAAAAATGAATAAGCCCAAACCGCCAGCATATAGAATTGCCTTGTTGATACTTTCACGAACACGTGCAAATTTATGTGCGCCATAGTTATAACCCGCAATTGGAAGAAATCCTTGTGTAACGCCCAAAACCGGAAAGAGTGCAAACATTAGCATCCTGCCAATAATTCCATATGCCGCTACGGAGGCTTCACCCCCTAAATTAAAGAGAATGTTGTTCATTAAAAGATAGGTAATGCTTACCACGGCCTGTCGTGCCAAGGTTACAAAACCGAGGGCAGACATTTCTTTAATAATGGAACTGTTAAGCCCAAAGTGTGACCAATTTATTTTTAGCTCCGATTTGTTGCTTAGGAAAAACCACAGGACATACAGAAAGCATAGGCCATAAGAAACCGTGGTAGCCCAGGCTGCCCCTTCCATACCCAAATCCAAAAGATTGATGAGGATATAGTCTAAAAGGAGATTTCCAACGGAAGGGATAATCATTGCAATCATTGCGAACTTGGGCTTGCCCTCGGCGCGGATTACGTTGTTGCCCATCATACACAGCGCCAAGAGTGGCACGCCGTAAAGAACGATGCGGTAATAGATTTTTGCAGGTTCAAAGATGTCGCCCTTGCCTCCGAAAGCGGGGATAAGCTCATTAATGAATATCAATCCAAAGACAACCATTGCTGTGGTAAGCAATAATGTTAGGGTAATTTGATTGCCAAAAGTTTTTAGTGCCCGCGCCTTATTACCTGCGCCCAAAGCCCGCGAAATAATGGAAGAACCGCCAATTCCAATGGCCATTCCTAAGGCTGCGATAAAAAAGGAAACGGGGAGTACAACGTTAATGGCCGCAATGGCAATGGAGCCAATCCAGTTGCCCACAAAAATGGTGTCCACCAGAATGTTCAATGACATTACTAAAATACCAATGGATGCGGGTACGGCCTGTTTTATTAACAGACTTCCTATGGACTCGGTGCCGAGGGCGGCACTTTGGTTAAGTTTCATTAGGCTATTGCAGTTTTTACATCTACAATGCGCCAAGTATCAATCCAGCCTGTCAATACTTCGGCCCAATCGTCACGATCGTTCAAGCAGGGAATTACTGTAAATTCCTTTCCACCAGCTTCGTGGAAAATTTCTTGGCCTTCCATGGCTATTTCTTCCAAAGTTTCAAGACAATCACTTACGAATGCTGGGGTTACAATTGCCATTTTTTTCACGCCATTAAGCCCCATACGCTCTATGGTTCTATCCGTTGGCGGTTTCAACCAAGGATCAAAACCCAACCGGGATTGAAAGGAACTGGAATAAGTTCCAGCTTGTAAATTCAACTTTTTTGCAACTAATTCGGTAGTTTTTAAACATTGGTGACGATAGCAAAATTCGTGTGCGGGAGAAGGCGTTACACAACAACTTCCATCTATTTTGCAATGGCTTTTTGTGATGTCGCGCTTGTAAATGTGCCTTTCCGGAACGCCGTGATAGCTGAACAAGAGGTGCTCATAATCTAAGCCTTCGAGTTTTTCAGCAATACTTTTTGAAAGCACTTCTATATATTCCGGCTTGCTGTAAAATGCGGGAAGGGAAGTAATTTGAAGTTGCGGAAAGAATTCCTTTTTCAGCTCTTCAACCTTTACATCAATAGTTTCAGTAGTTGCCATGGCAAACTGCGGATAAAGTGGAATAGTCAAAATTTCATCAACGCCTTGATCTACCAATTCCTGTAAACCTTTTTTCAATGTCATACTTCCGTAGCGCATTGCCAAGGCAACGGGTACAGTGGTTTTCTGCTGAATTTTTTTCTGAAGTCTTTCAGAAATTACGATTAAAGGTGAACCCTCATCCCACCAGATTTTTTGATAGGCCTCGGCAGATTTTTTTGGGCGGGTGTTCAATATAATTCCCCTAACTATAAAGGAACGCAGCCAAAACGGCACGTCAATAACCCGTGGATCCATCAAAAATTCATCGAGGTATTTTTTAACGTCTTTTGGATTGGTGCTGTCTGGCGAACCGAGATTTACGAGGAGGACTCCTTTCATTTAATGGAAATTTTTAGGATAGCAAAATTAGGGTTTTAAAAGGTAATGCTCAAAAATGATGTTATTTAAAAACAATGAAACTATTATAAATACTTATACATTCAACCCCATCAAAAACTTCTTTGGCGTAGTGCCAAACTTCTTTTTAAAGGCTGCGATAAAATGACTGGAGGTGCTGTAGCCTACCTTTAGGCCTACTTCATTTACATTGTGCGAACCCGTAGCCAGAAGTTGCCGGGCAACTTCCATTTTATAATCAAACAGAAAGCTGAAAACTGAGTCGCCATAGACTTGCTTGAAGCCTTCTTTCAGTCGGTTTATAGGTAGGTTTATCTCGTCTGCCAATTGTTGAAGGGTTGGGGGTTCGGCCATTCGGGCGACCATAATCTGCTTGGCTTTTTTTATTTTGGAAACATTGTCTTCATCTGCCAAAAATGGGCATTGCTCTACATCGGCATCGGCGGGACGGTTGAAGTATAGGCTGAGCAGTTCATAGGCCTTGGCCTTAAAATATAAGGGTTTTATGGTGGGATGGAGGTTGTAGTTCATCAATTGGTTCAGCACTACTGCCATTGATGGTGAAATGTGGCCGTCTTTGTAATACTTTCGGTCTTTGTTTTCCTCACTCAGAAAAGTGATGTAATTGGCTTCCGTAGAAAAAAGACTGTGAAATTTATTGATGGGAAGCAATACCGAAAGCACCCATGAATGCTTTTCAAGTACCAAGTGTATGGGCAAATCGCGTTGTGGATTGTAAAGCAGTAAAGAGTTTTCCTCCTTTATGGGCAGGGTGTAGTTTCCCTCATTAAAAAGAAAGGCGGCAGCTCCTTTTATACAAAAGTGAAACTGTATAAATGTGGAACTTACCTCCCGCTTAAAGGTTTGGTTTTCATCGGTTTCGTTGTTGAATTTCAATATAAAAAAACCTGGGGAAATGGTTGTTTCTTCGTAAAAACTTTGAGCGACATTTTTTTGGAGTTCCATATAGTTTCTATTTAGAATAGTTCTAAATTAAATAGTATTAAATTTGGTGGGACACCGCTAATTTAGGGGTAAAAATATGACAAATGTCATATTTAGGCCATTTTTAACACCCATCGACATAAAAGATACCGCTGGCGTTATTTTTTTAAAAACAATGCGTTTACATTTGCTCCTGTTTTATATGGAAAACTTAAAGACATATTCCGGGGAGTCGCTCGAAGGCAATTTTTACGCCATCGGCCTCAACTACAAAAAAGCAGATGCCGAGATTCGTGGCCACTTTAGTATTAGTGATACGGCAAAAGAAAAGATAATGCTTCAGGCCAAGGCCGACCGTATTCCATCCCTTGCGGTTATTTCTACCTGCAACCGTACCGAACTTTACGGGTTTGCCCAGCATCCATATCAACTTATAAAATTGTTATGCGAGCATACCAATGGTACTGTTGAGGAATTTGAAAAGGTTGCCTATATTTATAAAAACCACGATGCGGTTTCACACCTCTTTACAGTGGGGACAGGTCTTGACAGTCAGATTCTTGGTGATTTTGAAATCATTAGTCAGTTGCGCAATGCGTTTCGCGAAGCAAAAAAGCATGACCTTATGAACCCGTTTATGGAGCGTCTTGCAAATGCTGTTATTCAGGCCAGCAAGCGTATCAAGAATGAAACTGGCATTTCTTCCGGTGCAACCTCTGTAAGTTTTGCGGCAGTGCAATATATTATGGCGCACGTGCCCTATATTTCTGAAAAGAATATTTTGCTTTTTGGAACTGGAAAAATTGGCAGAAATACCTGTGAGAACTTAATAAAGCATACCAAGAACGACCATATTACCCTTATTAACCGCACGAAGGAAAAGGCTGAAAAGGTGGCTGGAAAGTTCAATATGATCGTGAAGGACTATGCCGACATCCAAAGTGAAATAGCCCAGGCTGATGTACTTATTGTAGCTACGGGCGCACAGCAGCCCACCATTTCAAAGGAACTTTTGTATTTGAAAAGACCTCTATTAATTTTGGATCTTTCCATTCCAAAAAATGTTTCCGATGATGTTTTGGAGAATGAATTGGTAACCTTGGTACATATGGATCATCTTTCTGCCGTAACGGATAATACCTTGGAACAGCGTGCGGCTCAGCTTCCTCTGGCAAAAAAGATTATTGCTGAAATTGAAAAGGAATTCAACCAATGGGCAGACAACAGACGGTTTGCTCCTACAATTAAAGCATTGAAAGGGAAACTTGCCGAAATTAAGGCTGGTGAAATAGATTATCAGCGCAAAAAGATTGACGGTTTCAATGAAGAGCAGGCCCAAATAATCAGCGACCGACTTATCCAAAAAATAACTACACATTTCGCCAACCACCTTAAAGGCGAGGAAGGCTCCGCCGAAAGTATAGAACTCATAAGAAGGGTTTTCCAACTTGAAACTGCCTAATCTTGAAAAAAACAATCCGCATTGGCACCCGCGACAGTGAACTTGCACTTTGGCAAGCCAACACTGTAAAATCCAAACTTGAGGCTTTGGGCTATACCACCCAGTTGGTTCCCGTAAAGTCTGAAGGCGACTTGGTGCTGGACAAGCCCCTTTACGAAATGGGCATTACCGGCATTTTTACCAAAACGCTGGACGTCGCAATGATAAAGGGCACGGTGGATATTGCCGTACACAGTATGAAGGACGTGCCCACGCAATTGCCCAATGGCATCGTGCAGACCGCTGTTTTGGAACGTGCTTCCTCAGACGATATTATTGTTACTACAACGAATGTAGATTTTGAACAACCTTGCACAATTGCAACGGGAAGCCTTCGCCGGCAGGCACAATGGCTTCATCGTTACCCAAACCATAAGGTTGTTGATTTGCGTGGAAATGTCAATACCCGACTTCAAAAGCTGAAAGAAAATGATTGGGATGGCGCTATTTTCGCAAAAGCCGGATTAGAAAGATTGGGATATATGAGCGAAGCCAATATAAAAAGCCCCTCTTTTGGAGGGGTTGGGGAGGCTTTAGGTTGGATGCTTCCTGCGCCGGCACAGGGCGCTATGGTTGTTGTGGCTTTGGAAAATGATGAATTTTGCATAGAGGCCACTTCAAAATTAAACAATTCTGCAGCGGAAATTTGCACACACATTGAGCGCGAATTTTTAAGAACACTTGAGGGTGGCTGTACTGCGCCAATTGGTGCTTTTGCAGAAATATTTGGTGAAGAGGTTCTGTTTAAAGGCTGTCTGTTTTCCTTGGATGGGAAAGAGAAATTGGAGATTGAAAAAACTGTTTCCAAAACTGATTATCTACATTTTGGAAAAGAATGTGCTTTGCAAATCCTGAAAAATGGCGGAAAAGAATTGATGGCGCAGATTAAAAAGCAGATCAACAAGTAAATTCCCTAACCCCTATTAAATGAAAAGCGTTCTCTCAACTAAAAAATTGAGTCCTTCTCAAAGAGAGTTGCTGATAAACGCTGGAGTTTCCTTGGTGGAATATAACGCCATAAAAATTGAATTCGTCCCTTTTGAAGTTTCTGAAAATATTGACAATGCTATTTTCACAAGCCAAAATGCTGTAAAGGCAGTTATGAGTTATGGGTTAGGAGATAGGAGTTGTTTTTGCGTTGGTGAAAAGACTAAATCACTGTTGGAAGAAAATGGCCAAAATGTGATAAAGATGGCCGAATATGCTTCAGAATTAGGCGATTATTTGGCAAAAAACTACAAAAATGATTCCTTTCAATTTTTCTGTGGAAATATTAGAAGTGATGAAATTCCCTCCAAACTAATAGAAAACGATATTATCTTTGAGGAAATTGAGGTTTATAAAACCACTTTAAATCCGAAGAAGTTTGAAAGACAGTTCGACGCTGTTCTTTTTTTCAGTCCAAGTGGGGTGCGAAGTTTTGTTTCAGAAAATAAAATGAATAATTCAAAAGCAATTTGCATAGGTACAACAACTGCTACCGAAGCAAAAAAATATACTGAAAACGTCGTAATTGCTAACGCCACTACCGTAGAAAGCGTAATTGCAAAAGCGGTGAAATTATTAAAAACGTAATGTCCGTTCGAGCGCAGTCGAGAACTCCTTATACTTCTCGACTGCGCTTGAGGAGACAAAAATAAAGTTATGATTAAAAACGATTTATTCTTAAAAGCCCTTCGTGGCGAAACTGTAGAAAGACCGCCTGTTTGGATGATGCGCCAAGCCGGAAGATACTTGCCCGAATTTCAGGAAATAAAAGCGAAATACGACTTCTTTACCCGTTGCCAAACCCCGGAACTTGCTAGTGAAATCACCGTGCAACCCATCCGCAGATACGGAATGGATGCTGCCATTTTGTTTAGTGATATTTTGGTAATTCCGCAGGCAATGAACATTCACGTGGAGATGAAACCTAGTGTTGGCCCATGGTTGCCGGATCCAATCCGCTCAAAAAAGGATTTGGAACGCGTGATTGTGCCGGACATCAACGAAACCCTCAGCTATGTAATGGAAGCCATAAAGATGACGAAGGAAAAATTGAACGACGACATTCCGTTGATTGGTTTTGCGGGTAGTCCGTGGACCATTCTTTGTTATTGCGTGCAAGGCCAAGGCAGTAAAAACTTTGATAAAGCGAAGGAATTTTGCTTTACACAACCAGTTTTAGCACATGAATTACTTCAGAAAATAACAGATACAACGATCTTATATTTAAAAGAAAAAGTAAAAGCCGGGGTAAACGCGGTACAGGTTTTTGACAGCTGGGGCGGTATGCTATCACCAACCGATTATCAGGAATTCAGTTGGCAGTACATGCAACAGATAATTGATGCTTTAAAAAATGAAACTCCAGTTATTGCCTTTGGAAAAGGCTGTTGGTTTGCTTTAGATACCATGGCAAAAAGTGGCGCTTCCGCATTGGGTGTAGATTGGACGTGTTCGCCCAAAAATGCGCGTTATTTGACGGGCGGAAACATTACATTACAAGGAAATTTTGACCCAACTCGTCTTTTCAGTCCGCCATCAGAAATTAAAAAAATGGTGAAACAAATGATCGATGAATTTGGAAAAGACCGTTACATCGTGAATTTAGGTCATGGAATTCTGCCAAATATTCCTTTGGAAAACGCAGGCGCTTTCATTGAAGCGGTGAAGGAATATAAGCAGGAATAGATGTTGTGGCAGATTTTTAAAAAGTTAGATTTAAAGCAACTTTTTGGGTTGTTTTGGATGTTTTTAAAAAATCCGCAATACGCACTTCCAACTATTTTTGCCACAAAACGCTGTATGGACATTGCGTATGAGCAGTACGGAAGCAAGCATCACTTAGGAAATCCGGCAAATGCCTTTCGGCATGCGCTTTGGGTAATCTTGATTATCAAAAAGTGTTTAAAATGGCAAAACAACGAACAAAAGGCAAAAACTTGGGCAAAGAAATTTACCGATTGGCACGAGGATTTTTCGCCCAACGAAGCTTTGGAACACGCAATGGATTTGCATAATAACCACGTTGGAATTCTTTATTTTGAAGAAGTAAAAGATAAAAATGTAGCGGAAATCGTTTCGTTTTTAAAACAAAAAGCTTCGGAAGCGGTAAAGATTTCAACTATTGAAGAAGTTGAAAATTTAGAAAAGACATTAGTTTATATAGATTAACTTTTCCGTGCGACACGACACCAAACCAAATGATTAAAAACATCCTAAAAGGCATAAAAGCATACGCGGGAACTTTCAAGCTTATTGGGCAACTTGGGCTTTGGAAGTACTTTGGCGTGCCTATGGCAATTAGTTTTTTAACCGCTGTTTTAATTGGCTTTTCCGCTTGGGGGCTGAGCGATAATATGGGAGCCTTTATTTCAAAAATCTGGTTTTGGGAATGGGGCGCACAAACTTTCAGAACCATAAGTGATTTTATTGGAGCATTAACAATCATTGCTTTAGGTTTAATTCTTTTTCGTCATATAGTTATGGCACTGAGCGCGCCATTTATGAGTCCCGTTTCGGAAAAGATTGAAAAACATCTTTTTGGAGAAAACCATTCGCACAGAAATACGTCAAACGCTGAGCAACTTTGGCGGGGGGTTCGAATAAACGTCCGGAATTTAATGATGGAACTTTTGCTCACAATCCCCATAATCTTGATAGGTTTTATACCTGTTTTAGGAATAATTTCTTCGGTACTTTTGTTTTTGGTGCAAAGCTATTACGCAGGTTTCGGGAACATGGATTACACGCTGGAACGACATTATAAATATTCGGAAAGCATCCAATTTGTAAGTAGAAACAAGGGTTTGGCAATTGGCAACGGTATCGTTTTTATGGGAATGCTTTTGATTCCGGTGATTGGGATTATTTTGGTTTTGCCCCTTTCGGTGACTGCGGCGAGTACGGAGACCTTAAAGGTGTTGGAAAACACGAAATAACTTCAGAAAAAGATATGATGAAAGAAAAATTCGTAAAATACATAAAGAATTTGCAAAACGAAATCACTTCTGCTTTGGAAGAAATTGACGGATTGGCAAAATTCAAAGAAGACAAATGGACCCGGAAAGAAGGCGGTGGCGGACAAACCAGAGTGATTGAAAATGGAGCCGTTTTTGAAAAAGGAGGCGTAAACATCAGTGAAGTTCACGGGAAATTACCCGAAAGCATGCAGCAGTATTTTGGAGTAAAAGATGCAGATTTTTTCGCTTGTGGACTGAGTTTGGTACTTCACCCAAAAAACCCGATGGTGCCCACCGTTCACGCCAATTGGCGCTATTTTGAAATGTATGATGCTGAAGGAAATATTGTAGATAGTTGGTTTGGCGGCGGGCAAGATTTAACACCTTATTATTTATTTGAGGAAGATGCAACACATTTTCACCATGTCTGCAAAACCGCTTGCGATAGGCATAATCCGGATTTTTATGAAACTTATAAAAAGCGCTGCGACGAGTATTTTTGGAACGCGCATCGCGAAGAAGCGAGAGGAATTGGTGGTCTTTTCTTTGATTATTTAAAAGAAACGGACACGATGAAAATGCAGGATTGGTACAATTTCGTAACCGAAGTTGGCAACAGTTTCTTGGAATGTTATCTTCCCATTGTTGAAAAAAGAAAAAACCTTCCCTATTCCGAAGAAAACAGAACTTGGCAGGAAATACGCCGTGGCCGTTATGTTGAGTTTAATTTAGTTCACGATAAAGGCACGCTTTTCGGCCTAAAAACAAATGGCCGAATTGAAAGCATTTTGATGAGTTTGCCGCCGCATGTGCAGTGGCGCTATGATTTTCATCCCGAGACAGGAAGCGAGGAAGAAAAGCTTGTTGAAGTTTTAAGAAAGCCGAAAGATTGGGTTTGAATTGGAGTTAATTCTAACAATTTAATGTCACGAAAAAAGGCAAATAAAAGAATTTTCGAAATACTCCATGCTTTTGGAGATGATGGGCAAGAGAAACGCCCTGTCACCCATTGGTTTTATTTTGAAAAAAGAAAGGATTTGAAGCTTTTTGAAAGCTATGCTTGGGATATTGGATTTCAAACTTCGGTTAAACACCTTCGAAAAAGAAAGAATTATGATAAGCTTTTACTAATTATCTATAGGGTTGAAAGTGTAAACAAAAGTTTTATTGATTTTGACACTATGGAATTTTTTGAAATTGCAAAAAAGTATAACGGTATATATGATGGATGGGAAACGCCCATCGAAATGGATTAAGCAATCATTTCCAAATCAAAGCCTTTTTAGAACCCACATTGTTTGTGTTTTGGTAATAATGAAAACGCGCTTTCAACAATAATTTTCTTCCTTCGGGATTTCGGGTGAAAGTGAGGATAGCCTTGCCATTGAATTTTTTCCAATGCTTAAAAAACAGCTCCGCGTCACTTTTCCGTTCAGCAAATATTTTCGGCACATTGTAATAATCTGAAATTTTTAACAGTTTCCGAAACCATCCGGCTTGGGTAATAATATAACGCGGATTTTCAACCGGCGCGATTATTTCCTCCAAATAATTTATAAAGAGAAGACTTTCCTTAACCGTTGCACCCTGTAAATAACAGGAAATAGCCCCTTGGTCAAATTCTTCAATGACAACTTTAAGTTTGGGTGCTGAAGTTTTAATTAATTCTTTTTTAACCATCGCTGCTTTTAGCGCCTCGGCAAATTTAAAAAGCTGTTTGTCCCTTCGTCCGAATTGAATATATAATTTCAAAGCTTTTATGGTTTTAGGAAGAAATAAGATTGCGAGTCCGCCAAAAACTGCGTAAAAAAAGTAAAGAATTCCTTTGGAAAGAAGATTCGGAAGATTGTTTATAAAAAGTTCGGGCAATGTAATTAACACCAAAGCGGAAAGTTCCACGAAAGCATATTTCACCAAATCGTGATAATACAATTTTTTCGATTTTTCCGAAGTTGATTTTTCATCAAAATTCACTTTTAGCTCGCGAATTAAAACATTTCCTTCTTTCAAAGCTGTTTCCCAGCGCTGTTTTACGTTTTTTCGGTTTTGGGAAAGTGACTCCATTTTTTCATTTAAAGCCGCTATTTCAGAAAATCCGTTCGCTATTCCCAATCGATCTATTCCGTTTTCTATGAAGGTTTTTCCTTGTAGCGAAACGCCGCAGAAGGCATCAAATCTGCGGCTTAAGGTTTCTATGTCTGCTCCTCCCGATTCATTTGTAGGGTCCACACAGGCAATATGCCAAATATTTGCAACTTTCCCGGGCTGCAACTGGTTTACACGAATGGCCCGCCCCCGCATTTGGTTGGAAGTAACAAATGAACCAACAAACGAGGCAAGGACCAAAGTGTTGATTGCCGGCGCATCCCAACCTTCGCCCAAAAGCGATTTGGTGCCAATAAGCACTTCAATAAACCCTTCCTCAAAAAGCTGGGTCATGGCGCTTACCATTTCCTTTTTGCCGCTCACGGTTGGGTTTATGACTATGTATTCCGTATCCCAAAGAATGGATTGCGTAAAAGCTTCCGCAGAAATTTTGGCAGTCAATTCGTCCACCAGCGAATTGTGGATTAAAATCAAAGAACCCGTTAAAACAGCTAATTTATCTTTCTGAAGTTTTAAAGATTCATCCCTTTTTATCGCATTCCGAAGATGTTGAAATATAGGAACCACACCCAACTTATTTATTTCCGAAAGGGAATCGCCGTATTTAAAATCGAGAAATTCCTTTCGAATGTAATCTGAAAGAATAACCATCCGCAATGAGCTACCGAGACTTTCAGCTTCAATTTTGGTAATTTCCACAATGCTTTTAAGCTTAGATGGACTCTGCGAAAGCGAACGGTATAGGTTGTTTTCGCCTACAAGATTGACGCGTTTTTTATCAAAAGCCCCAATTTTTCGAAGCTCTTTTTCAATTGAATTTAATATTGCTTCGTTTTCAAGATGATTTTTCCTTTCGTCAACCAAAAGGGGCTGCAATAGCGCTTCCACCCATTCGTAATTAAACGAGGGAAAACTCACATTTTTAGGTTTTACGCCCAACAATTCAATCTTTTCATGAGGAATTTTAAAAGCAATTGAATTCAAATAAATAAGTATCGCCGAATAGAAATCTGGATGCTCGTAAATAGCTTCCAAATTCGTTTCCGTATTCGCAAAAAAAGGATGTTTCAGTATAAAATTCTGGAAATGTTCATTCGCTTTTAAATCTGAAACAAACTGAATCAATTGCTCGCGATATTTTATGATGTAGCGAATCTGTTCCTGTTCGGGTTTGGAAAAATAAATGTAATCCTGATGCGGACAGAGATTGCCTTCCTTTACGAGTTCTGGCAGGCCGATTTCCATATCAATCGGGCCGCAAAGTTCAAAATACTTGGCTATTTCACTTGGTTCACTATCGTAGGGAGGCGTTGCGGTAAGCGAAACTAATGTGTGTTTGGGCAATTGTTTTAAGCTGAAAAGCGGCTTCCACCATTCGTTTTTTAAGTGATGGGCTTCGTCCAAAATAATGTTTTCAATTCCAGCATTTTCAAAAAAATGGAGTAGTTTTTCTTCGGAATTTTCCAATTCATTTTTAAAAAAAGAATGCAGGGATTGATAGGTTGAAAAAGTAATCGTTTCCGGATTTTTAATGTTGAAGGAAACCGAAATTGAATTTTCATGTTTCACAAAACACTCCAACATACGCTCGTTCCATTGGTTTCGGATGGTTAGGGTAGGCGATAGAACCAGCGTTTTTTTATTGATTCTCCGCATCATTTCCAACCCCAGAACCGTTTTGCCCGAACCCGGCGGAGCCACGACGTGAAGATGATTATCCTCTAAATAAACTTGAAAATCCTCCAAAAACCGCGCTTGGTAGCTGCGCCAATTAAATTTAAAAAGAAGTGAGGATAGCAGGTTCAATTTATGGAAGGCTCAGATTATAATAGTAAATTTGCAACGCCAAAAATAAGGTATTTCAACGAGGTGAAAATCCTGTTATTGGTTTAATAATATTACTGAATTGATTATTGAATATAGGGTTTCAGATTTATCAAAAAATCTAAAATCTAAAATCTCAAGTCTAAAATCTTAATAGCTATGTACCCACTAAGAAGAAACCGAAGATTGCGAACCAACGAAAGTATGCGAAGCCTGGTCCGTGAAACTATTATAAGCCCCAATGATTTTATCGTGCCGCTTTTTGTGGTGGAAGGAAAAGGTGTAAAAGAAGAAATTGCTTCTATGCCTAACTATTACAGATTGAGTTTGGATAATCTTCAAAAAGAAGTAAAAGAACTTTGGAAACTCGGTTTGAAGTCGGTTTTGCTTTTTGTGAAAGTTGATGATAAACTGAAGGACAATAGCGGAAAGGAAGCCTTAAATGCTGATGGATTGATGCAACGCGCCATAAAAACGGTGAAGGATGCAGTTCCCGAAATGATTGTGATGACCGATGTGGCCTTGGATCCGTTTTCAGTATATGGGCACGACGGAATTATTTCCGAAGGAAAAGTTTTGAACGACGATACCAATGCGGTCTTGGCTGAAATGTCCCTAAGCCACGCCATTGCGGGTGCGGATGTGGTTGCGCCCAGCGATATGATGGACGGACGCATTTTTGAAATCAGAACCCTTTTAGAGGACGAAGGTTTCTGCGATACCGCGATTATGGCCTACAGCGCCAAATATGCTTCGGCATTTTACGGTCCGTTCCGGGACGCGTTGGATTCTGCGCCTGTTGATGTAGAGGATATTCCAAAAGATAAAAAAACCTACCAAATGGACTACGGCAACCGCGAGGAGGCCATCCGCGAAACCTTAATGGATATTGACGAAGGCGCAGATATTGTAATGATAAAACCCGGACTTTGCTATTTGGATATTGTACGTGATATAAAGGATACCGTAAATGTTCCTGTTGCGGTTTATCAAGTTAGCGGTGAATATGCCATGTTGAAAGCCGCGGCCGAAAAGGGCTGGTTGAACCACGATGCAGTAATGATGGAGCAGGTTACGGCCATAAAAAGAGCCGGGGCTTCTATGATTGCTAGCTATTTTGCTAAAGATGTCGTAAAGCTTATTAATTAGCAAAATTTTATCTTTCCGAATTCAATTTTCGCATACATTTGCTGCGTGAAACTTTGTGGAAAATATATAAGTAGATTGTTTTTATCGATTGCCCTTGTGTTGGTGTTCGGTAATGTAGCTTTTGCAAGTGAAGCGATTGCAGATAAAAACAGGACTGCTGTTATTTCTGAGTTCCAGAATGATAATCAAAAACCATTAGTTTTTAATGAAATTTCTGTTGGGGAAGTTTCGCAAATAGTTTCTCAGAATGAATATTCAGGTCTTGACTTTTATGGACTGTTTAATTCTGGCAGAGATTTTTCTTATTTACGCGCCTCTTCTTCAGTTAATTCTTCTTACTTCTTAAAGGACAAACGGGAGCTTATCTTCCGCCATTTGTTTCCCTTCCATTTTTTTTGGTGATTATTTGAGATTGCTTCGGTTTGTTTGGATTGGTTTCCAAGCATTTTTTTATTCAAATTTATTCATCTTAAAAATTTTTCATCATGGAATTTAACACAACCCTAGTAGGGGTAATTATACTGTTATTGATATTTGTGCCCGTGGGTTATTTAATCTTGAACACCACCGGCAAGGACAAAAAGGCAAAGAAAACTGTATCGCAACTGTCGCAGACCAAGGGCATACAGATAAAGAACATAGAGGTAATAGGCAATTGCGTTATTGCTGTTGACGAAACTTCAAAAAAACTTGTTTACTCTTCTAAAACCAATCCTAGCGGTGACTTTAAGATTGTAGATATAACCGAGGTGCGGGAATGCCGTGCCAAGAGCATTAAGCAGACAGACAAAACCCTTGATTGGGTTGGGCTGGAACTAGTTGAAAAGTCAGGCAGGTTGGAAATACCTTTTTATATGGAAAACGATGACGAAGGGTACACCAAAGATCCGTTTGCATGCCTACAGGATGCCAAGCGCTGGGAAGGGACATTGAAACCCTTACTGAGGGCTTCGTAATTTTAGTTTTTTAAGAAAACCGTCCTTTGTGGCGGTTTTTTTAATGCAATTAACAAAGCCTTACCTAAAATCTGTTTTTAAATCTTTATTTTAGATGAAAATTTCGAAAACCAACTATGACCTTACTGATTGTTTATGCAGTGCTTTCCATTTTCTTTTCTTTTTTATGCTCTATATTGGAAGCCGCGCTGCTCAGCTTTACACCCACATATCTGAGGATGAAGACCAAAGAGGGAAAAAGCTATGCCACAACCCTTACCAATTATAAAAAAGACATTGACAAACCGCTAATTGCAATCTTAACCCTCAATACTATTGCACACACTGTTGGTGCAATCCTCGTGGGGGTTCAAGCAGAAAAACTACCCTATAAGGTAGAAGTTTGGGGAGTGAATTTAGTGGGAATTGTTTCCGCAATTATGACAATGTTGATTTTGGTGGTTTCTGAAATTATCCCGAAAACCATTGGTGCTACTTATTGGAAAAAACTGGGCTCTTTCACGGCAACCTTTCTAAACCTCATTATCATTCCGTTGAAATACACTGGAATCCTGTGGTTGCTAATGCTCATTACTCGTATGGTTGGCAAATCTGCCCACGTAAGTACCATGAGCCGTGAGGAATTCATGGCCATAACCGATGCCGCTGAAGAGGAAGGCGTTTTTGAGGAAAGCGAAACAACGGTAATAAAGAATTTACTTGTTTTTAAAAGCGTACACGCCAAAGATGTAATGACGCCCTTTACGGTTGTTACATTAGAAGATGAGACGAAGAGTTTGGATGAATTTCACCAAAACCATAAAAGCCTTCGGTTTTCGAGGATACCGGTGTATAAAAACAAAACACATAATATTACAGGTTTTGTGCTTCGGGACGATGTGCTGGAAGAAATTGTGGAAGACCGTGGCGATAAATTGTTGAGCGACTTAAAGCGGGAAATTTTTGTGGTTGCTTCAGAAAAACCCATCCCAGAACTTTTCGAAACATTTATAAAACAACGGGTACATATTGCATCTGTAGTGGATGATTTTGGAAATACCATAGGGGTGGTAACAATGGAAGATATTATTGAAACGCTGCTTGGACTTGAGATTATGGACGAGAGCGACAACATAGAAGATATGCAGCTACAGGCACGAAAAAACTGGGAGCGCCGCGCTAAGCGTATGGGAATTGAGATTAACAGAGATATAGAACTAGAACGGGGCGATGATGAACAGGAGCTATGATGATTATGTTGACACTCCCATAGGGATATTAATGCTTTCCTTTAATGAAAAGTTTGAATTGGTTTCGGCTATTTTTCCTGAGGATGAAATAACGCTTCCCGTAGCCAATGGTTTGGGAAGTGAGGAAATTCAGCGTGTGAAGAAACAATTCAAGGAATACTTTAATGGTTCCAGAAAAACTTTCGATATACAACTTTCACCCGAAGGAACCGAATTCCAAAAAAGGGTTTGGAATAAACTTTCAAATATTCCATACGGCAAAACCGCAACCTATCAACAGATGGCCAATACGTTGGGCGACCCAAAAGTGATTCGTGCAGCGGCTTCTGCAAATGGGAAGAACCCTATTTCCATAGTAATTCCCTGTCACCGTGTTATTGGTAGTGATGGTTCGCTTACGGGTTATGCCTGCGGATTGCACAGAAAGAAATGGTTGCTGGAACACGAAAACCCTTCACCGCAACAATCCCTTTTTTAAATGAAACCATTTCTAAAATTTGTAAAGTGGCTGTTAATTCTGCTAATTGTTGCAGTATTGGGGCTTTACATTTCAGGCTATGGCTATATTTTAAAGGGAGTTTGGGTAGTTTATCTTCACGGACACACCACAGCCTATATTGACGATTTTAAGTTTTTTGAAAACGAAAAAATTCCCGCAAGTACCAACCCGCAACCTTGGCCAATCCATAAAGACTACAATACTGTTGAGGCAACGGAAGCACTTGCCGAAACAAACGATACACTCGGCACCGTTGCCTTTTTAGTAATAAAAAATGATAGTATTTGGTATGAAAAGTATTTTGATGGTTTTGGGAAAAATTCGCAAACAAACTCTTTTTCCATGGCGAAAAGCATTACTTCGGCTTTGTTGGGGAAAGCAATTGACGATGGGTTTATAGAAAGTTTGGACCAGCCAGTTGGTGATTTTTATCCGCAATATGCCGAGAGTGGAATGACGGTTGGCGATCTTTCCTCAATGGCCTCAGGTTTGGATTGGGACGAATCCTATTCCAATCCGTTTGGGATGACGGCGCGGGTCTATTATGATGATGATTTGGCGGAAACTATCCTGAAATTGGAAGTAGTTGAAAAACCTGGCGTTCGTTTTAAATATTTAAGCGGAAATACCCAGCTCTTGGCAATGGTAATTCAAAAGGCTACGCAGAAACAGTTGGCAGATTATTTATATGAAAGTTTTTGGCAACCCATGGGTTTTGAGCAACCAGCAATTTGGCAAATTGATGATGATGAAAGCAGATTGGTCAAGGCGTATTGTTGCTTGGGAAGCAATGCGCGGGACTTTGCACGTTTCGGGAAACTGTATAAAGATTACGGAAAATGGAACGGAAAGCAACTGCTAGATTCTACATTTGTGGTGAAAAGCATAACGCCACGCTTTGCGGAAAGTCCAGAATACGGTTATGGGTTTTGGCTGAGTGATTTTAAGGGAAAGAAAATTTTTGTGATTCGTGGTATTTTGGGACAGTATGTTATTGTGGTTCCAGAGGACGATTTGATTATTGTTCGGTTGGGCCATCAACGTGGTGGTAAAACAGGGATGCCTTTTAGTTTAGATTTTTATGTGTATGTTGATGAGGTATACAAAATGCTTACTCAAAATCAATAATTTTTTCGTAGCTTTAAACTTCTCCCCGATTGCAATTTTCAAATTATGATTAAGCGTATACACTTGGAACATATTCTGTTTCTTGATATTGAAACCGTTCCGCAGCATGAAAATTTTGATGAATTGGACGATACTTCCAAAACGCTTTGGGAACTGAAAAGCCAATACCAACGCAAGGATGAAATTTCTGCGGAAGACTTTTACGAACGCGCCGGCATTTGGGCAGAATTCGGGAAAATTGTCTGTATTTCTGTAGGCTATTTTGTGCTAAAGGGCGACGTTCGCAATTTTCGCGTTACCAGTTTTCACGGTGATGAAGTGAAAATTTTAAATGATTTCAAAAGTCTTTTGGAAACACATTTCAACAAACCCCACCATTTACTTTGCGCGCATAATGGGAAGGAATTTGACTTTCCCTTCATTGCCAGACGGATGATTATAAATGGTATCGATATTCCTTTCAAATTAGATCTCTTCGGAAAAAAACCTTGGGAAGTTCCGCATTTGGATACGCTGGAGCTTTGGAAATTCGGCGATTATAAAACCTTTACTTCCCTTAAATTGATGGCGCACGTTTTGGGCATTCCGTCGCCAAAAGATGATATTGACGGCAGCCAGGTTCGCAGTGTTTATTATGAAGAAAAAGATATTGACCGAATAATTACTTATTGCGAAAAAGATGCTGTTACGGTAGCACAGATTTTCCTTAGACTTCGCAATGAAGGTATTCTGGATGAAAGTGAAATTCTTTCTGTATAATGCGTTAATTCTGGCAGTAATACTTATTTAAGGATTTCATTATAAATTTTAGTAGCTTTACCAGCCACATTCAAATATATTTTTTATGACAATTTCAAAATTTATCCCAAAATCGTTTTTGATACCTATGTTAGCTGCGCTTCCTCTTTTTATATCTTGTAAGGATGAGAAGAAGATAGAAGAGAAGGCGCCAGCCACAACCCAAGAGGCAACCCTTGAACAAAAGAAACAGGCTTTACAGAATGTTGCGCCTACTTCTACCACCACAACTAATTCTAGCAATAACGGAGGTGCCGTGAATCCGCCCCACGGACAGCCAGGGCATGATTGTGCCATTCCAGTGGGTGCGCCTTTGAACGGAGGTTCGGGAAGTACCAATGCCACCCCCACGACCAATAAAGCGAATGCCGTGCCGGCATCTATTTCTGGCAAAGGTGTAAACCCGCCCCACGGGCAGCCAGGCCATAGATGTGATATAAAAGTGGGGGATCCACTTTAAAAAACCTATACTTAAAAAAAGCGGCCCGTTTCAGCAATGAAACGGGCCGCCTTAATTATCAATATTAACTAACTATTCTTTTATAAAACGCTTCATTAGTTTGTTGCTATCAGTATTTATTTCAAGCATATAGACACCGCTTTGCAATGATGAAACATCCAAGTTTTCGGTAAATGAACCTTTACCAACAACTTGTCCAATCACATTATAGATTACATAATCCTTTCCAGTTGCTTCAACTAACGAAATATTTAACGTATGTTTTGCAGGGTTTGGATAGATAGACATTTCTGAATTGTTGAAACCTGTATCTCCAGTTATACCTTGGTTAACGGAATTACTGATTATTACCGTATAATCCTCCACTTCTCCATAGGTAAATGTTTCGCAAGAGGTTGGGTTTGCATTGTATTTCATAGAAACACGCATTCTTGTTGCCCCGGAAAGTGCAGATGTAGGAACAGTAAAACTTCCAGAAACAGATGATGCGGTTGTGCGCGAACGTGAATATACTTGTTCACCAGAATCATTGAAATCGCCGTCCTGGTTATAGTCAATCCATACGCGGTATGCTTCACGATATACAGTACCCGTCCATCGTGGTGTAATGGTGATGGTATTGCTGCTTCCTTTGGTTAATGAAGTAGAAATACTTGTGAAATCTGCATACCCACCATTGTTACCAGAAAGATTGTTGATGCTTCTAAGTTGGACTCTATCTATGTATTCATCATTTGTATTATTTCCTTGTGAAGTACAATACGTAACTGTATTTGAAAGCGTAGTAACATTTACAGTGTTACTGAAGCCCGAATTGTTACCGGCCGCATCGTGTGCGCGAACTTTAAAAGAATAAGCGGTAGCAGGTGAAAGCCCTGTAATATTTGCTGAAGTGCCTGTAACGCTTCCTAAGTTTGTACTGCCTTGGAAAACATCATAACCGGTAACGCCCACATTATCTGTGGAAGCATTCCATGAAAGGCTAAGCGTAGTTTGGGTTACGTTTGAAGCTGCCAAACTTGATGGGGCGGTTGGAGCCTGAGTATCTGGCGCTCCTGCACCCAAGTTGATTGTATAGTCTTCAACCTCCCCATAACTGAAAGTTTCACAGGATGTTGGAATTCCGTTGTATTTCATAGAAACCCTCATTCTTGTTTCTCCTCCAACAGTCCCTGATGGAACCGTGAACGTTCCACTGTTTGGAGTGTTAGTTGAAGCAGCTTTGGACCAAACCAATTCACCTGCATCTCCAAAGTCTTCATCACCATTATAGTCAATCCACACAGCATAGCCTTCATTGTAGATAGTTCCAGTCCATGTAGGAGTTACGGTAATGGTATAAGTCGCACCTTCATTTAAAGTAGTTGAAATACTTGTAAAGTCTGAATAAAGTTGTGCGCCCGAGGCATTGTTGATGGTATTTAACTGTACGCGGCTTATGTATTCATCATTTACATTGTTACCCTGTGAAGCACAATAGCTGCTTCCGCCACCACCACCGTATGGAGCGCCAACACCTACAGCATACCAAGCGTTTGTGGTTGCAATTTCCTCTGGGCTATCTGCGCCGTAAAGATCTCTTGCGGCTTGAATAGCGCCATTTCTGGCATCGCTGTACTGTGAGTTTGAGTTTAAGTAAACAGTTAGGTTTCTGTAAGCAATAGCAGCTGCTTTGTCCATCCCAATTCCGGTAACGTTATAGCTGTTGCCTAAATCGTTAGTGCCACTTTTACCTACGGTTAAAATATAAAACCAGAAGTTTTGCACGCCAGAGTTAATGTGTACACCACCGTTATCGCCTGAGCCGGAATACCAATTGGTTCCCAAATAAGTGTCTGGATCGCCATAGGCATTCGGGTTGCTCATGGAGCGAAGCGCACCACCGCTTCCGCCAGCACCAATGTCATCACCCATAAGCCAGTCGTTTGTGCCAGAGGCAAACTTTTCAATGGATTCACCGAAAATGTCTGAAAAAGATTCATTCAAAGCTCCCGATTGGTAGCTATAAACAAGATTTGCAGAATATTCGGTAACACCGTGAGCAATCTCGTGGCCACAAATATCCAAGGATACCAATGGGCCATAGTTTACGCCATCACCGTCGCCGTATGTCATACGGCTACCGTCCCAAAATGCGTTCACATAATTTGAGGAATAACTAACGTATGATTTTATAATGGCTCCTGCATTGTTATAGGAATTTCTTCCGTGTTTTTGGCTGAAGTATTTGTGGGTACGTTCCGCGCCAAAGTGCGCTTGAACACCTGTAGGATTGGAAGTAAAGCTAGTTGAACTGCTTGTAACATCCACCGCATTGTTATAGTTGGTGCCGTTATTCATGTCAAAGGTCTGAATTCCGTTACCGTCAGCTGTTTGGCGCAAACGGTATGGGCCAGAGGCATTATCGGCCGTAAAGGACACCGTGCCGTTATAAAGGCTGGTTCCCGTCGCGGGCACATTGGCATGGTGAATGCGCTTGTTTTCAAAAATGAATTGTCCCGTTTTCGCATCAATATATACATCGGCTCTGTAAAGCGGTGCCGTTGCGTAAATATCAAACTTATAGGCAAGTCGGTTTGTTTCGGTTATGTTTTTCATTGCTGGAAAAATTACCAATTCGCCAGTAGGTTTATGGTAGTCCGCCAAAGCTGCTTCCGAAGCATTTTGCCACATATATTTTGTAGCGCCCACGTGCGCCATAGCACTGTTCAAAGCTTGCGGGCCAGATATTGAAGGCGTAACACTAAAATCATCTGCAATGGGGGAATAAAATGAATTCAATGTCTGTACCATGCCATTTTTACTACTCAATGTTACGGTTGCAAATTCCACTTTTACACCGTTAAAATACTGTTGCATTTTTTGGTGTATAAATCCTAACGGGTCTTGTTCTTGTTTTAGCGTAGTAAATGAAGTTTGTGAAGATGGGTTTAAAACGTCCTTGAAAATTTGAGTGGAGTTTTGAAGCGAATACGATTGTGATGCATCAAAAACTACTAGACTTGGTGGTTCTTTTACGCTTCTCTTTTCATCTTTTTTGTTTTGGGCAGAAACCACTGCGGTAAAAGCAAAAATTAAAAGGGTGAATAGAAAAACGAACTTGTTAATTTTTTTCATAATAAATAAGATTTAGTGAATAAATAGGTTTGTTGTGTTGTTAAACAACTCTTAAATGAACGATAATTTTAGATAAAATGAAATTTTATTCGATGAACTGTAGTTAAAATTTTAATACTCCCTTTTATCCTATCTTTGAAATTATGAATAGAACACCATTGTTATCAGTCAATGCACTTACAGTTTCCTTTGGAAATAAGAAAAAGCTTGTTGAGGTTTTGCACAATATTTCTTTTGATGTTTTCGAAAATGAAATAGTGGGCATAGTAGGCGAATCTGGTTCCGGTAAATCGGTCACTTCACTTTCCATCATGGGTTTGTTGCCCAAAAAGCTAGCAAATCTTTCGGGAAACGTCATTTTTGAAGAAAAAGAACTACTACAAATCACCGAAACAGAATTCCGAAATATAAGAGGAAAGGATATAGCAATGATTTTTCAGGAGCCCATGAGCGCCTTAAATCCCTCATTGAAATGTGGTTTTCAGGTTGCCGAAATTCTACGGCTTCATTTAAAGATGAATGTTTCAGAGGCAAAAAAGGAAACCATTTCATTGTTCGAAAAAGTGAAATTGCCACGCCCAGCAGAGATTTACAATAGTTATCCGCACCAGATAAGCGGCGGGCAGATGCAGCGGGTTATGATTGCCATGGCCATTGCCTGTAAGCCTAAACTCCTTATTGCCGACGAGCCCACAACGGCCCTCGACGTAACCGTACAAAAGGAAATCCTTTCTCTTCTGAAGTCTATTCAGCAGGAAACAAAAATGGCAATGCTCTTTATCTCGCACGATTTAAGCTTGGTTTCTGAGATTGCCGATAGGGTTGTAGTAATGTATAAAGGCGATATTATTGAAAATGCAACAACTGAAGAGATATTTAAAAACCCAAAGGCAGCATATACCAAAGCTCTCTTGGCGTCTAGGCCGTCGCTGAACGTACGTTTAGCAAAATTACCCACCATTGCATCAATAGCCGATAAGAGTTTTAAGCCCAGAGAAGTAAAACCAGTGGAACGGGCTAAAAGGCACAAACACATTTATACAAAAAAACCAATCCTGGAGATTGTCAATTTGGAAAAATATTATTTCAGCAATGTGGGAATGTTTTCAAAAGCAGAAGTTGTAAAAGCTGTAGACGATATTAGCTTCACTGTTTTTGAAGGTGAAACTCTAGGTCTTGTGGGCGAATCAGGCTGTGGAAAATCTACTTTGGGAAGAACCATTCTTCAACTTGAAAAAGCAACTTCAGGAAGCATAAAATATAGGGGGAAGGAACTTACAAGGCTTTCAAAAGGTGAAATCAGAAATCTTCGGAAGGAAATACAGATTATTTTTCAGGACCCCTATTCATCGCTGAACCCGCGTTTAATGATAGGCCAGGCGCTGATGGAGCCGATGGAAGTGCACGGTTTGGGTAAATCGGCTAAAGAAAGAAAAGAAAGCGTGTTGTCACTACTGGAAAGAGTAGGACTTGATGAAAGCTATTTTTACCGTTATCCACACGAACTTTCGGGCGGGCAACGCCAGCGGGTTGGTATTGCACGAACAATAGTTGTAGAGCCTAAGCTGGTAATTTGTGATGAATCCGTTTCGGCTCTTGATATTTCGGTGCAGGCGCAGGTTTTGAACTTGCTTAACGAACTAAAAAATGATTTTGGTTTCACCTATATATTTATATCGCATGATTTGGCAGTGGTAAAATATATGTCGGACCAACTTTTGGTAATGAACAAGGGGAAAATTGAGGAGTTGGGCGATGCCGATGAAATTTATGAAAACCCCCAAACAGACTATTCAAAAAAACTAATTGAAGCGATTCCCAAGGGAATTTAAAAATATAAAATTAAAAAACCCGTTCTAACCTCACGAAGAACGGGTTTAATAATTTATCTGTGTGTAATGACAGATTTGGGGCGTAAAACAACCATAAAAAAAGTTTAGACCAATAAAAACACTTTCTTAAAAATGAAAAGCACATTTAGTACCAATTCTTTTGTGCTTTTAAATGATCTAATTACTTTTTCCATATGAGGTTAAGTTGGTAAGATTTGGGTCTGCTAAGATGAAAACATTTTTCTAATAAAGCGATAAAAAGCATATAAATTCGATGAAATACACTAAATTTTAACATTTAAGCATTTTTATTCCCTTTTTTAACATAAAAAAACCATGCTAGCGCATGGTTCTTGAATTGTAAAAGTGGAGCAATATTAAAATTTCATCTCATTAATTTCTCCATTAACTATCAAATCACCTTCTGTAGCTTTTTGAATTTCTTCAACTGAAACCCCTGGAGCGCGTTCAAGTAAATGAAATTTTCCATCCTTGATTTCAAGTACAGCAAGATTTGTAACTATTTTTTTTACACAGTTTACACCGGTTAGCGGCAAACTGCACTCTTTTAATAATTTTGATTCTCCTTCACGGTTGGTGTGCATCATCGCCACGATAATATTTTCAGCAGATGCTACGAGGTCCATAGCCCCGCCCATTCCTTTAACCATCTTCCCTGGTATTTTCCAGTTCGCAATGTCACCATTTTGTGAAACCTCCATGGCTCCTAATATCGTTAAATCTACGTGTTGGCCGCGAATCATCCCAAAACTCATAGCCGAATCAAAAAACGATGCGCCGGGCAATGCTGTAATGGTTTGCTTTCCCGCATTTATTAAATCTGGGTCTTCTTCCCCTTCAAAGGGAAAAGGCCCCATGCCGAGAATACCGTTTTCACTTTGGAATTCCACACTTATATCGTCACGTACAAAATTGGCAACTAATGTTGGGATACCGATTCCTAAATTTACGTAATAACCATCCTTCACTTCTTTTGCAATGCGCTGTGCTATTTGTTCTTTAGTTAAGGCCATTAGTTTCTTTTTCTAACTGTTAATTGCTCAATTCTCTTTTCGTACTTCTCTCCTTGGAATATGCGTTGTATAAATATTCCTGGGATATGTATTTGGTTTGGGTCCAATTCCCCAGCGGGAACTAATTCCTCCACTTCGGCTACGGTAATTTTTCCGGCGCCACACATAGCTGGGTTAAAGTTTCTCGCGGTTCCTTTAAAGATAAGGTTTCCTGCTTCATCACCTTTCCAGGCTTTCACAAAAGAAAAATCTGCCTCAAAGGCTTTTTCCATTACGTGCATTTTTCCATGGAATTCACGGGTTTCCTTTCCTTCGGCTACCTCCGTTCCATAACCTGCGGGTGTGAAAAAGGCAGGAATGCCACTTCGGGCGGCTTCACAGCGTTGTGCCAAGGTTCCTTGTGGAATGAGTTCCACTTCCATTTCACCACTAAGCATTTGGCGTTCAAACTCTGCATTTTCCCCTACATATGAAGAAATCATTTTCTTTATTTGATGCTTTTTCAGTAGCAGGCCGAGCCCAAAATCATCTACCCCTGCGTTGTTTGAAATACAGGTTACGTTCTGAACATTTCGCCTTACCAATTCTGAAATAATATTTTCGGGAATACCGCACAGCCCAAAACCGCCGAGCATAAAAGTCATTCCGTCTTCAATGCCTTCACAGGCTTCGCGGACGTTTGCAACTGTCTTTTTTATCATTTTTTAAATTTTCTGAAAATTACGAAAATTCAGACTATAAAAAAACCTCACAGGCTTTGAAAACTTGTGAGGTTTGTTTTTGGTCTAAGAAGTATTTTAAAAATCGAATTCATCCGGAATTTCCTCTACATCTGGATTTCCCTGGCGCCATTTGGAACAATCTGTTTCAATGGAAAGATTTGCCGGACGTTTAAAATTTCCAGTGGAAACGTCAAGATCTTCATCGGCATAACAACTCTTCATATACATAGCCCAAATGGGCAACGCCATTGTAGCACCCTGTCCGTAGGCAGTTGACCCAAAGTGGGTGGCGCGATCATCGCCTCCCACCCAAACGCCAGTAACCAAGTTTGGAACCATGCCCATAAACCAGCCATCACTGTTGTTCTGGGTAGTTCCGGTTTTACCGGCAATAGGGTTTTTGAAATCGTATGGATATCCTGTAACCGCTTTTTTATAAATTGGTGAGCCTGTGGCCCAAGTACCTCTCAATCTGGCTCCCGAACCAGATTGTGTTACCCCTTCCATCAAGCTTACGGTTACATAAGCAGTTTCATTGCTGATAACGTCTTTTGTTTTAGGCACGTTTTGATAAAGAACGGTGCCATTCTTATCTTCTATTCGCTGAATTAAAATAGGTTCTACGTAAACCCCTTCATTTGCGAAAGTGCTATACGCCCCAACCATTTCATAAACAGAAACATCAGGTGTTCCCAACGCTATGGAAGGCACTGTGGGCATATTTTCGGTGTCCACTCCCATTTTTGCAACCAAGTCTATAACTGGTTCTGGGCCTACACGATCAATTAATCGAGCGGTAATGGTATTTATTGAATTTGCCAACGCATACTTTAAAGTTACCATACCACCATAACCGCCACCAGCATTTTTTGGGGCCCAAGGCTTTATTAAATTGTGCTTACCAGCAGGAATGGTATACATAGTATTTGGTAAAGTATCACAGGGAGACATATGCATTTGGTCTATGGCGGTAGCATATACAAACGGTTTAAAGGTAGAGCCAATTTGACGCCTTCCTTTCTTTACCATATCATATTTAAAGCGCTTGTAATCTATACCGCCTACCCACGCTTTCACTTCCCCGGTTTGGGGAGTCATTGACATCATTGCTGCCTGTAAAAAAGATTTGTGGTAACGGATGGAATCCATAGGGGTCATTACTGTATCAATCTCACCTTTCCATGAAAAAATACGCATAGGTACTTTCTTTTTAAAGCTACTAATGATTTCTTCCTCGCTTTTTCCCTGTTTTGTCATTTCTCGCCAACGGTCGCTTTTGCGCATTGCAGAGTTCAATATCCCTTCCGTCTCTTTCTCCGTAATATCACGGAATGGGGCTGTTTTGTTGTTTTTGTTCTGCTCATCAAAGGCTTCTTGCAGATGTGCTATATGCTTTTTAACAGCATCTTCAGCATATTCCTGCATTTTACTATCTATGGTTACATACACTTTTAAACCATCTTGGTAAATATTGTATTTGCTGCCATCGGGCTTGGGGTGTTCCTTAATCCAATCTTCCATAAAATGGCGGGCATATTCACGGAAATATGTTGCGCTACCTTCATCATGACCTTGCGGGGTGAATTTTAAATTCAAGGGTAAGGCTTGAAGCGAATCCATTACTTTTTCTGAAATAAAATCATATTTTTCCATTTGGGCCAAGACCACATTTCTCCTTTCCAAAACCAATTCCGGTCTCCGGTTGGGATTAAATAGCGAAGAATTTTTGAACATCCCTACCAGCATGGCGGCTTCAGCAGTTGTCAATTGCGATGGTGGCTTGTCAAAATATATGTTTGCGGCGCTCTCGATCCCTACAGCTTGATTTAAAAAGTCATACTCGTTGAAATACATCGTGATTATTTCCTCTTTTGTGTAACGTCTTTCCAAACGGGTGGCAATAATCCATTCTTTCACTTTTTGAATAACCCTCTCTAATTTATTTGATGCCCTCTGGTCCGTAAAGAATAATTTTGCCAACTGTTGGCTTATGGTACTTGCGCCCCCACGGCTGCCCAAAAACGCAACAGCGCGGATGGTTCCTCTTCCGTCAATACCTGAGTGGTCATAAAAGCGCACATCTTCGGTGGCTATCAAAGCATTTACCAAATGGTCGGGTAGGGTGTCAAATGGAACGGGTGTTCTGTTTTCTTTGTAGAACTTACCAATAGTTTTTCCATCGGAAGAAATAATCTCAGTAGCGAGATTCTTTTCAGGGTTTTCAAGGCTGGTTTCATCGGGAAGACTTCCAAATACGCCCCAGGACGCTAATAGAAAGAATAGGATAATCAATAAAATGAAGCCTGCAAAAAGCTTCCAAAATGTTCTGATGTGATGGCTTACATCAGATTGGTTTTTCTTTTTCGGGGATGTCTTTTTTTTCGTTGCCATATTTATTTCACTATTTGGAGGCTTCTTCAATACTGATGCCAACATCTGTAATGCCTTCGAGTTTTGTAACGCCTTCCACCTCGCCATTATTGCGCATTGCTTGGGCTATGTGTACGGTATAGGCACCTTCTTCAAAAAACTGAACATTCTCTTTATACCAAAGTTTGTTTTCCTTTACAGCCCCAATGCCTTGGCCCATCCAGGAACCATCAGGATTGGCCATTCGGTATTCCAGCGTATCGGCAACGGTTTTACCATTTGGAAAATTCATATTCACTATCAAAAATAAATTATTGTATTTATAATCGTTTGTATTTCTGATATTTAAAAAGAGATTATACTTTTTAAGTGAATCCAGTTGCGGAATTTTAAATTCAACAACTTCTTCTGAGCCCCAATGCCCGTCCATGGCTTGAATTTCACTGAAAACAGTGCCCGACTCACAAGAAACGAGCAAAACAGTAGTCAAAAAAAGTGCCAATAGCTTATTCATTTTTAGAAGGCTTTCTGTTTCTGTTTTGGTTTCCTGATTTATTTCTGGGCTTACTGCCAGATTTTTTGCGTTGGTTGTCTTTCGGACTGTTTCCCGCTACAGATGTTTCCGCTTTTCCACGCTTTTTGTTTCTGCTTTTATTTCTGCGTTTTTTATTTTTTTGCTTTGGTTGGTCAAAACGTGTTAGGCTATCTTGGCCCACCACATTGCTAAACGGTTCCTTTTCTACTTTTGGAGCTTCTATAATAAATTCCTCCAGCGCCATAGGTTTCTTGCCTTTTTTGTTCAGTTCTATTATTTCATTCGCTTTTTCTACGGTAAGTTCGTGCCAATTTGCAAATTCTTTTTCATAGGCATACCAAAGCAGCCCTTTGAAAATATCTATCTTTTGGCAGATGGCAGTGCCTTTTTCGGTTTGTAGTTTGGTTTCGGTATTGGGGAAAGACTCCAGCGCTTCCAAATAGGTATCCAGTTCATAATTCAAGCAGCATTTCAACTTTCCGCATTGCCCGGCAAGTTTTTGTGGATTCAAAGAAAGTTGTTGATAGCGCGCCGCGGAAGTATTCACCGACCGGAAATCCGTCAACCAAGTAGAGCAACAAAGCTCGCGCCCACAACTGCCTATGCCCCCCAAACGTGCGGCTTCCTGCCTGAAACCAACTTGTTTCATTTCAATTCGGGTGTTGAATGTACGTGCAAATTCCTTGATTAATTCGCGAAAATCAACCCGTTCTTCAGCGGTGTAATAAAAAATTACTTTTGAGGCATCACCCTGAAATTCAACATCGCTAATTTTCATTTGCAGCCCGTGGCGGATGGCAATTTCACGCGAACGTTTTTGTACATCTGCTTCTTTGTCACGAACCCCTTGCCAGATGTCTATATCTTTTTGTGAAGCTTTTCGGTAAACTTTCGGGAGTGCCTCAATCTTTAATGGAATTTTTTTCTTCTTCATTTGTACCCGAACCAGCTCCCCAGTTAAGGTAACCATCCCAATATCGTGGCCCGGCGAGGCTTCCGTAGCAACCGTATCGCCAATGCTTAAAGTAAGATTTTCTGGATTTTGGAAAAATTCTTTTCTTCCGTTTTTAAAGCGCACTTCCACCGCATTAAAGGGTTCCATATTGGCAGGAAGTTGCATATTTGAAAGCCAGTCAAACACCGTTAATTTGTTGCAGCCATCGGTTCCGCAAGTACCATTGTTCTTGCATCCCTTTGGCTGTCCGTTGGCGCCAGTGGCACAGCTGGTACAGCCCATATTTTTTATATATAAAGCCCTTTTCCAAATGAAGAGGGACGAAAATTAAACAAACAATTTAATCAGTAAAGATACCAATAATATTTTCGATTTAGGATTGACGATTTTAGATTTTTGAAGCCCCTAACCCAATCCTGCCAAAAGTCCCCACCCTAACCCTCTCCAAAGGGGATGGAATAATAACCCTGTTTCTCCCCTCCTTTGGAGGGGCGGGGGGAGGACTATTTTTTAAACTTCAACTTCTCAGAACGCCCTTTTTTAAAAATCTTATTACTGTTCGGGATGCCCTGGCGCAGGCGTTTCTGCTCTTCGTAGGGCAAGTGGATTATCTCGATACATTCTTCGGAACAACAGTTTTCCATTGCCACGGCACATTTCTCACATTGTATAAACAGCAAATGGCAAGCTTCGTTTGCACAGTTTGTGTGGGTATCGCAAGGTTCGCCGCATTGGTGGCAGTTTGAAATTACATCGTCAGTAATGCGCTCGCCACGGCGATGGTCAAAAACGAAATTTTTTCCGATGAATTTATTTTCCAAACCTAAATTATCAACCTGTCTGGCATATTCAATAATACCGCCCTCAAGCTGAAACACATTTTTAAAACCCTTGTGCTTATAGTATGCGCTGGCCTTTTCACAACGTATGCCGCCGGTGCAGTACATAACCAGCTTCTTGTCTTCTTTATGGTCTTTTAAATCTGCTTCTATAATGTCCAGCGAATCCCGAAACGTGTCCACATCAGGAGTTACAGCATTTTTAAAATGGCCTATTTCACTTTCGTAATGGTTGCGCATATCTACCAAAACCACATCGGGATCTTCAATAAGTTCGTTGAATTTTTGCGCATCCACGTGGATTCCCTTATTGGTAACGTCGAAGGTTTCGTCATTCAAGCCATCGGCAACAATCTTATCGCGCACTTTTACTTTCAGCTTTAGGAATGATTTCAAATCCTGCTCAATGGCAATGTTCAAACGTACGTCTTTCAGAAAATAAATACCGTCAAGAAACTCCTTAAATTCCTTAAAACGTTTCGCCGGTACCGAGAGCTGCGCATTAATGCCTTCATGGGCCACATAAATTCGGCCCAAAACATCCTGCTCATACCAGGTTACAAAAAGATGGTTACGGAAAAGATGTGGATTGCCAATCTTGGCGTACTGATAAAAAGAAAGGGTAAGCCGTTCCTCGCCGGCCTGTTCCAATAATGCTTCCCTTTCTTTTGCACTTAATTTGTTGTACAGTTGCATGCTATACTTTTTTTAGGTGAAAAGAATTGATTTTTATAATGGTGCAAAAATACAGGTTTTAAGGAAATAGGGGAGATTAAAATCTTTTTAATAGCTAAATTCTTTAAAGAATTGTAGGAAAAGCCTCTGGCAAAAAGGGGGAAATCCCCCTAAAAAAAACAGGAAAAAACCTGTTTGGTATTTAAAAGGTTTAGGATAACTTTAAGAATTCAACTAACTTTAAACGGCTAACTTATGAATACACACGCCCACACGCCCACACGCCACAAGGCTTCACGTACAGTCATTGAATTTTCTTAAAGCAATGAAAACCTTTATAACCATATTCATCCTGGCCCTTAGCACAAACGCTTTTGCACAAATAACCCAAATTCCAGATCCAAACTTTGAACAAGCCCTTATTGACCTTGATATCGACAGCGATGGCATCGTAAACGGACAGGTGCTTACAAGTGATATTGAAACTGTAACCAGTCTTAATATTAACAATAAGGGAATCCAAGACCTTACTGGTATTGAAGGATTTGCTGCGCTGGAAATTTTGGATGTGTCTTCCAACCAAGTACAGTCTTTAACTTTTTCGCAAAATTTAGCTTTAAAGGAGCTTATTTTTGACCATAGCTTATGGCTTACGGAAATTGATGTATCCAATAATGTGAATTTGGAACTTCTGCGCAGTAGTTATTCCTTTCTCTCAGAATTAGATTTAACACATAACACAAATCTTTTGGAACTTGTGCTTGGGGATCCTTCACCTAGTGCAAATCATGGTATAGAATATTTGGATTTGACTCAAAACAATATGCTCCAGAAGCTTCAATTGATAAATTTAGAGTTTTTACACACTGCTGATTTGCGTTCAGGCAATAATACAATCCTTACCGATGTTTTTGTGGAATGTACTGTTGATGGGGGGTTTGATTGTGAGCCTTATCCGTGTTTTATGGTGGATGACCTAGAAGCCGCACAAAACAACCAATTTCCCTATTCAGAATGGAATGTTATGGTCACATACTCAGAGGATTGTACTGCAGGGCTAAATGATAATAAAGCTGCCACATATTCCATCCACCCCAACCCCGCCAAAAGCGAACTCTTTATTACTGCCCAAAACACCACAGAAAATCTAAAAATCAAAATCTTCAACATAGAAGGCAAACTGTTAAGCGCACAAAGCATAACGCTTCAAGACCAAAAGGCAATAGATGTTTCCCAACTCCTAAGCGGCATCTACTTTCTAAACATAGAAGATGAAAACGGCAATACAACAATCAAAAAATTCATAAAGCAGTGAAAACCTTTATAACCATACTCATACTGGGCCTTAGCACTACCTCTTTTGCACAAGTAACGAACATCCCAGATCCAAACTTTGAACAAGCCCTTATTGACCTTGGTATCGACAGTGATGGCATTGTAAACGGACAGGTTCTTACAAGTGATATTGAAACTGTAATATCACTTAATGTTGAAAACAAAGGTATTCAGGATTTAACAGGTCTTGAAGACTTTGCAGCCTTGGAAAATTTAAATGTTTCATTTAATATGATGACCTCATTATCCTTAACAAATAATGTAAACCTTAAAGAGTTGATTTTTAACACTAGCTTTAATCTAGTAGATATCGATGTTTCCAATAATATAAACTTGCAGTCGCTACGCAGTAGTTATTCATTGCTTACTCAATTAGATCTAACAAACAACCCAAATCTTTTGGAACTGATTCTTGGAGAGCCTTCTCCCGCAGGTAATCATTTAATAGAGTTTTTAGACTTGAGTATACATAGCGATTTGATTAAACTTCAATTGATAAACTTGGAATATTTAAGAATAGTTGATTTACGTTCGGGTAGCAATAACATTCTTACAGATGTATTTGTAGAATGCACTTTGGATGGTGGGTTTGATTGTGAACCCTACCCATGTTTTATGGTAGATGATGTGGTTGCGGCCCAGAACAATCAATTTCCCTATTCAGAATGGAACGTTATGGCCATATATTCAGAGGATTGTACTGCGGGATTGAATGAAAATAACGCTTCTATTTTTTCCATCCACCCAAACCCCGCTAAAAACGAACTCTTTATTACTGCACAGAATACCACAGGAAACCTAAAAATCAAAATCTTCAACATAGAGGGCAAACTTTTAAGCAACCAAAATATAGCATTAACAAATCAAACCTCCATAGATGTTTCAAGCTTAACAAGCGGCATCTACTTTCTAAACATTGAAGATAAAAACAGCAACACAACAATCAAAAAGTTCATAAAACAATAACCCATTCACGCATTCACGCATTCACAAACTCACATACTCACAAATTCACATACTCAATACTCAATACTAACATCTAAATACTAAAAACATGGCATCAAATTCAGAAGTAGGCCACGCTAAAAATGTAGCGAACTTCCAAGACCTTATCGCCTTTGTAGAAGGCTATGGCCCCACCTACAATCCTTCAAAAACAAGTCTAACCGCAGAACAGCTCACCGCCTTGCACGCCACGGCCAGCGCCAGCCTGCAAAACGTAATCAACCTTAAAACCGCACATGACGACGCCGTAAACAGTAGGGCAGCAGCTTTCGCACAACTCCCGCCATTAAGCACACGCCTTGTCAACGCCCTCGAAGCCACAGACGCATCCCAAGAAAAAATAGACGATGCAAAAGGCTACAACCGCAAGATCCAAGGCCAGCGTGCCCCAAAAAAAGAAGAAGAACCCCTAGACCCCAACCAACCAGCTCCCCGAAGAATCAGCGCCAGCCAGCAGTCCTATGACCAGCTCATCCAGCATTTTGAAGGTCTCATCTCCGTTTTGGCCTCAGAACCAAGCTACGCCCCAAACGAAACCGAACTGCAAATAACATCCCTTCAGGCCCGCGCCCAAGATTTAAGCAATAAAAACAACCAAGAGGCAAGCGCAGACACCGCAGTGAGCAACGCCCGTCAGGAAAGAAACAGAATTCTCTATCAAGAAAACACAGGTCTGGTAGACACCGCCCTCGATGTAAAAAAATACGTCAAGTCCCTTTTCGGAGCCTCCAGCGCAGAGTACAATCAAATAAAGGGCATCAAGTTTAAAAAGTATAAAGATTGAACCTCCGCCCATTCAGTTAATAATAGGGTTTACAGTCTAAACAGAAAGCAGGATTTTCATAAATAGCGCATCAACTTTTTATATTCTCGTTGCAACTTTTATACATTTTGCTTCCGCTTTAACAAATCTGCCCTCCGCTTTTTATATAATGGCGGGCGCATTAACAAATCTTGCGACCGCCTTATATATTTTAGCCTCCGCTTTAACACTTCTCACATTGGCTTTAACAATTCTCGCGTTGGCTTTAACAAATATTCCATCCGCTTTCATAATAGTACCTTCCGCTCTCAAGAAAGTCTTGGTTCTTTCAGCAAACTTTGCTGCGCTTGTCGTAATAAGCGGTGTTGATTCTTTTTTGTTAACAAAAATCGTTTCTCCCTAGATTTTACTTTTGCCCCAAGCACAAAGAAATAGTATCTTAGCTAATTAAAAAATCCATCATAAAACATACTGAAAATGAGCACCGAAAAAGACGCAAAACTAAAAGCACTAAAGCTTACTCTCGATAAACTAGACAAAACCTACGGCAAGGGCACCGTAATGAAAATGGGCGATAACGCCGTAGAAGATGTAGACGTAATCCCAACCGGTTCCTTGGGTCTCGATGTTGCCCTGGGCGTAGGCGGTTACCCACGAGGCAGGGTCATTGAAATTTACGGCCCAGAATCTTCCGGTAAAACCACATTAACCCTCCACGCAATGGCAGAAGCCCAAAAAAAAGGCGGCATTGCAGCCTTCATTGATGCAGAGCACGCTTTTGACAGAATCTATGCTGAAAAACTAGGGGTAGACATTGAAAACCTTATCATCTCACAACCCGATAATGGCGAACAAGCTTTGGAAATTGCAGACAATCTAATAAGAAGCGGCGCCATAGACATAGTGGTTATTGACTCCGTAGCCGCCTTAACGCCGAAAAGCGAAATAGAAGGCGAAATGGGTGACAGCAAAATGGGCCTTCATGCACGTTTGATGAGCCAAGCTTTAAGAAAACTTACCGGTTCCATCAGCAAAACAAAATGTACGGTAATCTTCATCAACCAGTTGCGGGAAAAGATAGGGGTAATGTTCGGAAACCCAGAAACTACAACAGGTGGTAACGCTTTAAAATTTTACGCTTCCGTGCGTTTAGACATACGTCGTTCCACACAGATTAAAGATACCGAAAGCAACGCCACCGGTAACAAGACCCGCGTAAAAGTGGTTAAAAACAAAGTGGCGCCTCCCTTCAAACAAGCAGAATTCGACATCATGTACGGTGAAGGAATTTCAAAGGTTGGCGAAATTATCGACCTCGGCGTAGATTTCGAAATTATCAAAAAAGCAGGCTCTTGGTTCAGTTATGACGATACCAAATTGGGACAAGGTCGCGACGCGGTTAAAAACTTACTGCTGGACAATCCAGAATTAATGGACGAGCTAGAAAAGAAAATCAAAGATGCCATTGCCGCGATAAACCAATAAAATTTTTATGTTACCTACGCAACCCTTTTGATAATGTGGTATCTACAAAATGTAGGAGCCTTGATTATTACGGTTGCCCTCTGAAATAAGAGGTATTTACAACGGAACAATAACTCACGGTACCGCATTTGACGTTAGACGAGCTCATAGAATTATGCAAAAAGCAAAATGCCACGGCGCAGGGCGAATTGTACAAACAGTACAACAGAATCCTTTTCGCCATTTGTCTTCGGTATTCGCCTAATTATACCGAGGCAGAAGATAATTTGCAGGATGCTTTTATTACTATTTTTAAGAAAGTAGGGCAGTATAATGGCAAGGGTTCTTTTGAAGGCTGGATGAAACGGGTAACCGTAAACACAGTACTTCAAAAATACCGTAAACAACGCACCTTTGAAATTGTTGATGAAGGACAGATTGAAGACGAAGCTGAGGTAGAAATTGAAAGCGAGGATATTCCGTTGGATTTTTTGCTGAAAATTGTGCAGGAGCTTCCCGATAGATACCGATTGGTGTTCAGTATGTATGTAATGGACGGCTATCAGCACAAAGAAATTGCAGAAATGTTAGGAATCAGCGATGGAACGTCTAAATCAAACCTAGCACGCGCCAGAATGATCTTAAAAAATAAAATTGAAGAGTATAATGCTAAAAACGATAACACTTAAAAGCATTATTTTGAATTGTTTAGATTAAATAAGCCCCTGCGTTTGGGTAGGGGTTTTTGAAAAATTTCCCTTTTAAAAGGGTGAGAATGAAAGAAAAGAAAAACATAGACAACATTTTTAACGAAGGCTTCAAAGATTTTGAGGCCACTCCTTCGCCGCGCGTTTGGGAAAATATCCAGGCCGAGCTTAAAAAGGATAAAAAAGAACGAAAAGTTATACCCCTGTGGATAAAACTTAGCGGTGTTGCTGCGTTGCTTGCCCTTTTGTTGACCGTGGGAGATTCTCTTTATAATTCCACAGATGCAGAAATTCCTTCGATTACTGATGAAAACGTGATTAAAACCGAAAAGGAATTACAGCAGAACTCTTCTGAAATAGAAAATGATGCAAATGCAACTCAGGTAGCTTCTGAAGACAAAACGCTTCAAAATGATGCTGCAGGAGATGAAAGTCTTTCCGAGAGTGATTCAGTCAAAAGTAAAAGTGAAGAAAAATCTTCAAATAAGTTCTTCAAAAATTCTTCTATAGCTTCCAATAATTCTGAAAAAGAAGCTTCAAAGGCAACAGAAAATCAAAAGAACAATTTAATTGGGAGGGATCCTTCTAAAAATGCTCTGAACGAAGGAATAGTTTCTTCAAAAAACAATTCTGAAAAGACTGATATTGGCAAAAACGATAAAGAAGAAAAACTTATTAATAAAGACAAAATTTTCGATGCCAAAAAAGAAGCTGTCGTTCTTAATGAAAGTCCAGATAAGCTAACTTCAGAAAAAAACTTGGTGAAAACCGAGAAAGAAATAACAGAAGAGTCCAAAAACAAAAAATCAATCTTTGACGCTATTGCAGAGAAAGATGAAGAAATAGTTTCCCAAAAGAAAAAGAAAGAAAAACCAGAACACCGCTGGAACGTAGCTCCAAATGTTGCTCCCGTATATTATAGCAGCTTGGGTAACGGTTCTTCCATTGATCCTTCCTTTGCGGACAATCCACAGGAGGGCGATGTAAACATGAGTTATGGCGTGCAGGTAAGTTATGCCCTAAGTAAGAGGTTGAGTGTACGTACTGGGGTTAATAATGTAGATTTAAGTTATAGCACTACTGGTATTGAAGTAGGTACCGGTCCAGTGGCCGTTGCATTACGTTCCGTTGATTACGGAGGGCGGGAAATTGTTGTGACAGCCTTTGATAAAGGAGCCTTGGCAAATAATGGACCCTCAAACGGTTTTGGAGATATTACTCCCAAGTCTACGCAGGGAGATGCTCGATTGATACAAAATATAAATTATTACGAAGTGCCTGTAGAACTTAAATATTCAGTTATCGACAATAGGTTTGGCGTAAATGTAATAGGTGGTTTAAGCACTTTGTTTTTAGGAAATAACGAAATTTCAGTAAAGGCTGATAATTTCAATAGTGTGTTGGGAGAAGCCAATAATCTCTCCTCTGTAAGTTTTTCAACTAACGTCGGGCTGGGTCTGGACTATAAATTGTCCAAAAAATTTACGTTTAATATTGAGCCCATGTTTAAATACCAGCTCAACCCTTATACCGATTCTTCTGTAAACTTTAAACCCTATTATTTGGGTATTTACAGTGGATTGAGTTTCAAGTTTTAGGTTAGTTTTTAGTTGAATGTGTTTGATATACTTCAAACAAATGATTGAGAGAAAACCGTTCTGCGCCATAGGACGGTTTTTTTATTGCTAAATTTTACACCGTTGGTTTAAGTAATTCACTTAAAATTACTTGCCGTGTCTTGCTTTTCAATTCTTTTCTGTTTTCTAAGGTCAATGTTGCAGTAGGAATTATTTTGTGCACTTTTACGCGCATCCTGCCCGGCCCACCTTTAAAAAACGAATACGGAAAGCGTTTTTTATTGTCGTGAAAGGTCATTGGTGCAAGCGGTATTTTGTGCTCAATAGCAAGCCTGAAGGCGCCATCCTTAAATTCATCCAGTAATAATGAAAGATCCTCCGGCACCCCGCCTTCGGGGAAAATACAGACACTTAAACCCTCGTTCAAACGTATTTCTGCTCTTCGGAAAGCTTCCACACGGCTTTTCGTGTTTCCGCGATCCACCAAAATGCAGGTGCGCTTATAAATGTATCCGAACAGTGGAATCTTCGCCAATTCCTTTTTGCCCACAAAAACGAAAGGATTTTTTGTGGCATAGAACATCAACATAATATCGGTCATCGAAGTGTGGTTGGCCACAAACATATAGCTCTTTCCTCTTTCATATTCCACTTCACGTTTTATTATAGTGTAACAGCCAATTCCATAAATAATAATAGCAGACCAAGCTCGGGCAACCTTGAAGAAAAAAGGATACCAGGAATTTTTCAGAATGCTTATTACCAAGAACGGAAAGAGCAGGATAGTGGCCAAGGCGACTATCAAATAAAACCAGATACGGTAAAATGCTGAAAAAATTTGTTGAATTAGCTTCATGGAGGTTCAAAAGTAATAATTTGAACGATGCGAATAAATCAAAAAAAGTACCTTTGCTGAAATTTTTTTAAACCATGTCAAGAATACTTACAGGAATACAAAGCACAGGCACTCCTCATCTCGGAAATCTTTTAGGCGCAATCGTTCCAGCCATCGAAATGGCAAATGACCCCAAGAACGATTCTTTCCTTTTTATTGCAGATATGCACTCATTAACGCAAATAAAAAATGCTGATACACTTCGCACAAATACATATAGTGTTGCCGCAACTTGGTTAGCTTTTGGGTTGGATATTGAAAGGGTGGTGTTTTATCGGCAGAGCGATGTGCCACAAACTACTGAGCTTTCGTGGTATTTGAGTTGCTTTTTTCCGTTCCAAAGATTGACGTTGGCACATTCCTTTAAAGATAAGGCAGACCGTTTGGAAGATGTAAATGCAGGGCTTTTTACCTACCCCATGCTTATGGCTGCAGACATCCTTTTATACGATGCCGAAATTGTTCCCGTGGGAAAGGACCAAATGCAACATATTGAAATAACGCGCGATGTAGCGTCACGTTTTCATGCGCAGATGGGTGAAACTTTTGTGATGCCCGTTGGCAAGGTTCAGGAAGAAACAATGTATATTCCCGGCACGGATGGTACTAAGATGAGCAAATCCAAAGGAAATTATATCAACATATTTTTGGATGATAAAAAACTTCGGAAGCAGATAATGGGTATTGAAACCGACAGTACGCCGATGGAAGCGCCGAAAAATCCTGATACTTGTAACGTTTTTGCACTGTATAAAATTCTTGGCACTAAAGAAGAGGTTGTGCAAATGCGAAAAAACTACGAAGCAGGAAATTACGGCTACGGCCACGCAAAACAAGCCTTGTTTGAATTGATAACTGGAAAATTTTCTAAAGAGCGCACTCGCTACCACTATTTTATGGAAAATCTACCTGAAATAGATGCAGCTCTGAGCTCGGGTGCCGAAAAAGCAAGAAAAGTAGCGGATGGGGTTTTAAAAAGAGTTCGAGAGAAGGTGGGATATTAAACCAATTGAAATAATTTTCCCGGCAACGGACGGACCACTCCCTTAATTTCCATATTCATTAAAACACTTGCGGCTTTATAGGCGGGAATATTACACTCCAGTGCTATTATATCCAAAAGTTCTTTTTCTTTTTCCTTTAGAAAGCGAAATACTGCTTTTTCATCTTCGTCCAATTCTACAAATAGTTGGGTCTGTTTGGGTTTTTGGGTTTTTTCCAATTCCCAACCAAGCATATATATTATATCTGCGGCGCTGGTAAGCAATTGGGCTTTTTGCTGCTTTATCAAATTATTGCAACCCCGACTTTGGCTATCTGTGGCTCTTCCGGGAACTGCAAACACTTCACGATTGTATGAATTTGCAATATCTGCCGTTACCAAACTCCCCCCTTTTTCGGCAGATTCTATTACAATTGTCGCTTCAGAAAGACCAGCTATTATTCGGTTTCTTTTTAGGAAATTATTTCTATCAAAAACATCGCTGCTCCAAAACTCTGTAATAAAACCTCCGTTTTCCTCAATTTTTTGAATATATTTTTTGTGGCTTTTGGGATATATTTGATTGAGTCCGTGAGCTAAACATGCAATATTCTGAAGGTTATTATCGATAGCGGCTTTGTGTGCGCAAATGTCAACCCCATAGGCTAAACCTGAAACAATTACGGGATTAAGTGGAGCAATTTCCTCTATCAAACTTTCACAAAACGCATTGCCGTAACTGGTGATTTTCCGCGTACCGACTATGCTAATTATTTTCTTTCCCACCAAATCTATATTTCCACGGTGAAAGAAAAGTATGGGTCCGTCTAAACAGTGTTTTAATTTTTCGGGGTAGGTTTTGTCTTTAAAGTAGCTGTACTCAATGTTGTTTTCTTCAATAAAATTTAATTCCGCATCGGCCTCTTCAAGCTGTTTTCCCAAATTAATATCTTTTAAGCGTAGGAGGCCAATGCCGTCAATCTTGGCGAGATTGCTTTTTTTCTCTTTGAAAACTGCTTCCGCAGAACTCATTTTGCGCAATAATTTTTTTGCTGAAATATCACCCAGATTTGGAATTCGCTGCAGAGCAAGCGTATAGCGTAATTCGTCTTTCGAAAGCATAGTTTAAAAATTAAATCGGGGGAGATTTTAAAAATACAAAATTTTTAAGTTGTTAATAAATTACCAAAACAAAAATTGGATTGCCTTCAAAAAAGCCTAATTTTGTTATTATGCAACTTATAGCCTACATATCTGATCTGCTTTACCGTTACGAATGTGTTATTATTCCTGGGTTTGGAGCGTTTTTGACGCGCTATAAATCTGCCCATATCGATGATGCTTCAAATACATTTCATCCGCCTTCTAAAATTGTTTCGTTTAACAAACAATTGCAGGCCAATGATGGTTTGTTTGCAAACTATGTGGCTTCGGCAGAAAAATGCAGTTATGAAACGGCGTTGCAGCAAATAAGAAATTTCACGGCTCAAATCTCAAGAGAACTTTCGGAGGGAAAAACCATTTCTTTCAAAAATATAGGAGAGTTTTCGTTGAACGAAGAAAAATCACTTCAGTTTGAACCGTTACAGCAACAGAATTTCAGTACTTCGGCTTTTGGTCTATCTTCTTTTGTTTCGCAAAAAATAAGCCGCGAGGTTTACAGGGAAACTGTTGAAGCTATAGAAGAGAAAGCACCAATACATTTTACGCCTGAAAGAAGGGAGGCTAAACCCTACCTTAAATATGCTGCTATTGCGGTTATAGCTTTGTCGGCCATAGGTTTCGGAAGTTTAAAGCTTTATGAAAGTCAGGTTCAAAAATTCAACTATGCTGAAAGGGAAAAGGCCAATAGTCTTGTTGAAAACCAAATACAGGAAGCTACTTTTGTAATTGAAAATCCCCTGCCGGTGGTTAGTCTGCAAGTTCCAAAACATACGGGATTGTACCATATTGTTGCCGGTGCCTACCGCATGGAAGCAAATGCTGAAAAGAAAGTCTCACAACTGCGTGAAAAAGGCTATTCTCCTTTAAAAATGGAGGTTAACCGCTATGGGCTGCATCAAGTTCTCTATGCTAGTTTTGATGACAGGTTGGAAGCACAGCGAAAACTCTATGAAATTCAGAGATCTGAAAATGCCGATGCTTGGCTTTTGATTCAGGAAATTCAGTAAAATCTCTTTATCGTCCTGTTTTTTGTTTCTTCATTTTTCACTTCTCTATATTCCGAACTTAGGTATCTTTGCAAAAATTTTCACAGATGCAATCTAAAACTCCGCAACAATCTTTGACTGTTTATACAGATATGGTTTTGCCCAGCGAAACCAATCCAATAGGAAATATGTTTGGAGGCGAACTATTGGCAAGAATGGACCGTGCAGCCAGTATAGCTGCTCGTCGCCATAGCCGTAGAATTGTAGTTACAGCCTCAGTAAACCATGTAGCGTTCAACAAAATGATACCTTTGGGGAGCGTTGTAACAGTGGAAGCAAAAGTTTCCAGGGCCTTTAGTAGTTCCATGGAGGTTTATATGGATGTTTTTATTGAAGACCGTGAGAGCGGGGAAAGAAGCCTTTCAAACGAAGCAATATATACATTTGTGGCTGTGGATGAAATGGGCAATCCCGTGCGTGTTCCCGAAATTGTTCCAGAGACCGAACTGGAGAAAAAACGTTTTGAAGCGGCCCTTCGTCGTAAACAATTGAGCCTTGTACTTGCTGGAAAAATGAAACCCAAAGATGCTACAGAGCTAAAGGCTTTATTTCAATAACCTGCATACTATTTTCATAAACTATTGATTCCGTTAGCCTTCTGGGGGGGTGGTTTTATGTTAAAATGAAATATTTTCCCAAAATCATGATTGCTTTAATGCTGGTATTAAATATATTTGGAATCCTTTCGTGAAATTTTCTGTTAAATTTCATAAAGGGATTTTTTTAAATCTATTATCAAATCCATAGCAATTATGAAAAAAACTACAATTTTTTCTTTTCAAAGTATCTGTTTTTTGGCGTTGACTTTTGTGTTTTCGATGTCCTTTGGCCAAAATTCAACTGACATCAAGTTTCAGGGTGAAACCATTGTAATGCCCGAAAACATTACGAGCTTTCAATGGAGCCAAATGCCAGAATCTGCAAGACTGAACAACGGTTATGTGGGCTGGGTTCAATTTTATGAAACGCCAACGCAGAACGTTCAAGATATGTTCAAACAAAACAATTTGGAGCTTTTGGAGTATATTCCGCACAAAACTTATCTTTTTTATTTTCCTGAAAATACGTCAATTTCATTTTTAAGAGCTAATGGGGTGCGTACAATTGTTCCTGTTGATGGAAAGGCTAAACTTTCTTATCAATTAAAAAATCCACCTTATGAGCATTGGGCTATGGATGGTGATAATATTTTGGTAACTCTTCAATATCATAAAAACGTGAGCAATAACTATGTAATCAATCAATTAGCACAACAACAGATAATAGTTAAGGAAGATCATAAAGAATACCAAACCCTAGATTTGTCGATTCCAAATAATTGTTTGGAGACAATTTCAAATTTATCTTTTGTTAAGTGGGTTGATCTTGTGGTTGCTCCAGCCGTAAAGGATGATACAAAGGGAAGAAGTCTTCACAGAGCAAATAATTTGGATACACAAACAGGAGCAGGAAGAAATTACACCGGAGAAGGTATTGGAGTAATGGTGCGCGATGATGGACGTGTGGGCCCACATATAGATTTCCAAGGAAGATTGACAAACCTTACAGCTGTTTCAAATCAATCACATGGTGATGGCGTGGGTGGAATTATGGCAGGAGCCGGTAACTTGGTGCCACAATATCGCGGTATGGCAGCCGGGACCGATGTTTATGTAGTAAATTATGTAAGTGACTTTTTGGATACTCCTACGTTAACTTTGATCAACGATGGAAGTGTTCAAATCACAAATTCATCATATAGTAACGGCTGTAATGCGGGATATACCAGTATAACAGAGACGGTAGATCAACAAACACTTGATATTCCAACATTATTACATGTTTTTTCCGCAGGAAATTCAAACAATAATAATTGCGGATATGGAGCTGGTAATCAGTGGGGAAATATTACCGGTGGCCATAAGCAAGGCAAGAATGTAATAGCAACTGCAAATGTATTTTATGATGGCTCATTAGTAAATTCTAGTAGCCGTGGTCCAGCACATGATGGAAGAATTAAACCAGATATTGCAGCCAACGGCCAAAACCAAATCTCCACAAACGAAAATAATACGTACCAAACATTTGGAGGTACTTCTGGTGCTGCACCTGGTATTGCGGGTATTTCTGCACAACTTTATCAAGCCTACGGAAACATAAATGGTGGCGATTTTCCACCTTCAGCCTTAATAAAGGCAACTTTGCTTAATACGGCTAACGAAGCGGGAAATATTGGACCAGATTATAAATTTGGTTGGGGAATTGTAAATGCCTTGCAAGCTGTAAAGTTGATTGAGGACGGGCGTTACCTTTCTGATCAGGTTAGCCAGGGAAATACAAATAACCATACTATTAACGTGCCAGCTGGTACCACCCAGGTACGCTTTATGGTTTATTGGAGCGATCCCGCCGCATCACCTGGAGCTGATCCAGCATTGGTTAATGATTTGGATTTATTGGTAACAGATCCTTCCAGTAATGTTTTGGAGCCTTGGATACTCGACCCAACTCCAAACCCAGTAACATTGGATAATCCTGCAACAACTGGTCCTGACCATTTAAACAATGTAGAGCAAGTTTTAATCAATGCGCCTGCCGCAGGTAATTATGATATTGATATTACAGGTTTTAACGTGCCTTTTGGTCCTCAAGAATATTTTGTTGTTTATGAACTGATTTCAGAAAATGTTGTGATGACATATCCTAATGGAGGCGAACATTTTCAACCTTTTGTTGCTGAAACAATCCATTGGGACGAAGTTAATACTACTGAAGATTTTGTATTGGAATATTCTATCGATAATGGTAGCAGCTGGACCAATATAGCAACAGTGCCAAATGATACTCATTTCTACAATTGGACTACTGCGAACGAAATAACCGGAAACGCACTAATTAGAGTTACGAGTGGTGCTTTTCAAGATGTTAGTGACGAGACATTCCACATAGCCAGAGCTACAAATAGTTACAATATTGTAGAGGTTTGTCCAGAGTCTGCAACTTTTGAATGGTTAGCTGTTGATGGTGCGGAATCATATGATTTTTATCTGTTGGGGGAAAAGTATATGGAAGTAGTTGCTACTACAAATACAAACTCCATTACCATACCTATTACCAACCCAGATGATGAAATGTGGTATGCTATAAGTGCCAAAAATGATTCTGAAGGATGGGAAGGTGAAAGAACCCGTGCTAAATTTTATGCGGGAGGAATTTTGGATTGCCAATTAGGTGTTTCTGAAAATAGTATAGAAAATGCTGTTGCTCTCTATCCTAACCCGGCAACAAGCGAAGTATTCATTAGTATTTCAGATAAAACGTTCAGCACTTTTGATGTAACAATTGTAAATAGCCTAGGTCAAGTTTTGGAAAGTAAAACTAATGTAGATAATGCATCAAGTACTAGCTTGAATGTTTCTAACTACAGCTCAGGAATCTATTTTATAACAATTAAGGCTGGGGAAAGTACAACAACAAAAAAACTGGTTGTTCAATAATCTTAGGAAAAATTGATTTTAAAAAAGGGAGCTGTTTGGCTCCCTTTTTTTTACATCCTATAAATCCAATCTGCAGGATTTATTTTTGTTTTGTTTTGATAAATATAGAATTTCAGCACCGTTCTTCCTTCAGTAGGACTTTTGGCAACCGTACCTATAGCCTGTTTGGTAGAAACCTTATCACCTTTTTTCACTGAAACAGTAGCAAGGTTACTATACACCGAAATATAATCACCGTGCTGAATAAAAACTACTTTGTTGGCACCTTTTATTATTTGAATAGCCATAACCTGACCTTCAAAAATGGAGCGCACCTGCTCATTATCTGCAGTAGCTATCTCTACACCGCTGCTGTTGGTAGTAACGTTCGGAAACTGCGGGTGTTGATGTGTCCCAAAACTCTTTACAACCATACCTTTCTCAACTGGCCACGGAAGTTTTCCTTTGTTGTTGGTAAAGCTTGCGGCAAGGGTTTTCTCTTCTGCAGTTAGAGCAAACTCCTCTGTTTTTGCCGGTTTGGTTATAACGTTTTTAGTTGAGGTAGATGTAGTTGTATTCCCTTTAGCTTTTTCTTCGGCAAGAGCTTTTTCTCTGGCTATTCTATTTGCCTCTTCTATTGCGGCTTTTATAAGCGCATCAATCTGGCGGTCTATCTCGTCTGCCTGCTTCTGTTTGGTTCTTATTTGTGATGCAAACTTACTTTCGTCCTTTTTTAAAGTTGCAACCAATGCTTGTTGGTTTTTGCGCTCTTCTGTTAATTGTGATTTCGCCACTTCGTTTTCTGCAATCAATTTTTGTTTGGTCTTTTTCTGCTCAATCAAATCTGCATTTAGTTTTTGAAGTTCTTCGGTTTTTGCTTTAATGCTCTCTCCCTGTTTTTTTCTGAACTTTGCATACTGCTTCATATATTGAACGCGTTTGTAGGCTTGCAGAAAATTTTGCGAAGACAATAAAAACATAATCCTGCTCTGCTGGTTTTTACTTTTGTATGATTTTCTGACCATTTCAGCATAATCTGCCTTCATAACCTTAAGCTCTTCGCGCAGTGTGCCTATCTTTTCAATATTGTCATTGATGTTTCGGGTAAGTAAGTTTGCTTGCTGGTTGGTTACACGAATAAGGTTTTCGCTGGCCGCAATGCGCTGGTTGAGGTCTTCAACTTGCGAAAGCACTGACTTTTCCTCCTTTTTGGTTTTGAAAAGAAGCGAGTTTATTTGTTTTATTTCCTCTAGAATAGCCTGCCGTTTTTCCTCTAGCTCCTTTTGTTTATCAATTTGGGCCGATACAGAAACCGTCGTTAAAGAGATCAATAAAAAAAGATATGTGCGAAAGTGCTTCATTTAGTTAAGTTGGATTTCTTCGTAGCCTTGTGGAATTTCAAACGGAAAACTCACGTCTGCATTCAAATCTATTTTTTTGAAATTCATTTCTATTTTCGTTTTTGAACCCTTTTCAGACGTGTCTATTAAAATTGTTGTTGGAAAATATTGACCGTCAATTTCTTGATACTCACCGTAACGAATGCTCAATAACCTGTCAGCATTTGGTTGCGATAGGGATTCCAAGGCAATTTTGAAATTTTCTGGATTTAAAAACAACGAATGTATAAAATTTTGGGGTTGTTGCTTAGGCTGAATTTTGAATTTATTCTGAAAAACTTCTGCTTTATATTCCGAAGGATTCAATGTGAAAATAGATTGGCCCAAAAGCATATTCTGGGCTTGCTGAAAATTGATTGGGGTACCAATCCATTCACCCAACAATGCAAAATCACCTTCAAAATAGGTGTTGCCAACAGTTTCATAGTAACTCACGCTTGTAGGTGTTATCAGGACCTTTGCGATAGTAATACCCAAAACCGAAGCTTTTATCCAAATGTTTTTATCTTTTTCCATCCGAAGGCTCACAGTAATGCTCTGTAGTTTTTCATCGGTTTCATAAACCAACTGCACACGGCCTGCCAAGGTTTTAAAATCTGGCGCGATTGCTTTATGGGCAGAAATAACTTCCTTAGCGGAAGCATCTTCGATTGTTGTTATTTTCTTGGTGCCACCACAGGATGCAAGTACCAATAGCAGCAAAATATAAAAGGATTTCAGATTCATAGCTGTTTAATTTGGTAATATGATTGCGGTGGCTTTGTCAGCATACATTTTGGCTTTTTGGGCATCGCCTTTGGTTCGGTGCGCTAAGCTTAATTGTTCGTAAAAATCGCGTTCCATTTTTGGATCTTCCAATATAAAATCCAAACCAATTTCAAGACTTTCAATTGCAGCCTCACTTTTTTGAAGCCCGTTATTTGCCACACCGTTCAATAAATATAAAAGTGGCTGTGCGGGAAAGATTTCAAGACCTTCGGAGCTCAATTTTGCAGCGGCCTCATATTTTTTGAAATCTATTTGGAACAAAAGTGTATTCTTCAAAAGATTATAATTGTCTGGGTCTTGGACTATTCCTTTTTCATAGGCATTGAGCGCATCTTCCTTTCTGTTTTTTGCTGCGTAATAATCACCGAGTTTTTCGTAAACACGGCCATTTTCAATTGAAAATTGATTCACTATTTCACCCAATTCAGTTTCGTATTCGGGGTTTTCATTAACAAACTGAATAAAATCACCCAACACTTTGTATTGTGTTTCTTTGTCAACTTCTTCCGAATTAAAAACGATTTTCATTGATTTTATAGCCTCCGTGGCATTTCCTTCGTTTAAGTAAAATTTGTAAAGTGCCAAATGTACCAACTCGGATTTTGGGTTATTTTTTAAAAGAGTTTTTGCTGCCTCAAATGCTTTTTCCTTATTGCCCTGTTCGCTGTAAAGAAAAATTAAGTTTAAATATTCCTTTTCGTTTTTTGGATTGTTGTCAATTTTTTGTTCCAAATTTTCAATGGCTCCCTCAGTGTTTCCTGTCGCCCTGTAAATTTGGGCTCTCAAGGCGTTACGTATGTCGCTTTCGCCCCAAACCTGATCGAGTTCATCCAATTGCTCCAAGGCTTTATCATATTGCTTGGTGAGTATATATAGGTTGGCCAGATCTTCTTTATAATCTTCATCAAAAGGAATTAATTTTTGAACCAACGGAATTGATTTTTTATACTCTCTTTGCTGATAATAGAGTTCATAAAACTGTTCCAAAACATCCAAACGGTCTCCTTGGCTTTTCAATACTTTGTTGAAGTTTTCTTCGGCTTCTGCATATTGCTTTAAATAGGTATGGTTTTTACCCATTTCAAAATAGACCACGGCCTTGTTTTCCTCACTTTTTGCTGCTTTTTCGGCTTTGTTTAATGCTGTCAGCGCAAGCTCATAATTCTCAATACCTTTTTGTTTGAGAGCCTCAAAAAAGTTTTCCTGAAAGGCATCGGTAACATTTCCTAAATTGTCAGACTGCGTATCGATTGAATCATTTTTTATTTCTTGGGCGCAGAGTTGCTTCGGAAGAAGAATTCCGAAGAAAATTAAGAGTATGTGTAAAAAATTTTGTTTCAACTTATGAGATTCCTGCCTTCGCAGGAATTTTATTTTAATTCAGAATAATCGCCAATGCTCACATTGGTGAACTTGCCATCAAAAGTAGCATGATTGCCAATCATTGCGTTGTCCAAATTCGCGTTTTTTATTTTTGAATTGGTTTGAATGATACTATTTTTAATTGTGCTATCTTCAATTACCGTGCCTGCGCCAATAGAAGCGTAGGGGCCAATAGTACTGTTTTTTAAAATTACATTTTTACCGATAAAGCAAGGTTCAATAATTTTTGAATTTTCATTGCTAATATTTTCAGAAATCAAAGGGTAATTCGCTTTAGAAAGAAAACCCAACATTTTTTGATTGGTTTCCACGGTAACCTCTTTGTTTCCGCAGTCCATCCACTCATCAACCGTTCCGGTTTTGAAAATTTTTCCAGCGGCCATCATCCTTTTAATTCCGTCGTTAATTTGGTATTCACCACCGTTGATTATATTGTTGTCCAAAACGTATTGCAACTCATTTTTTAATTGCGAAACATCCTTAAAATAATAGATACCTATAACGGCTTGGTCGCTCACATATTCTTTTGGTTTTTCAACCAATTCGATTATTTCGTTTTTATCGTTGAGATTTACAACCCCATAGGCTTCGGGATTTGCAACTTTTTTGGTCCAGATTACGGCGTCCGCTTCTTTGTCCAAATCAAAATCTGCACGAATCAAAGTGTCTGCATAAGCAATAACAGCTGGTCCGGAAAGCGAATCCTTGGCACACATAATGGCGTGGCCAGTACCTTTTGGATCAAGTTGGCGATAAATGGTTGGTTTTGCACCTAAACTTGTTGCAAGCGCTTTTAAACTTTCAACCACATCGTCTCCAAAAAAAGCAGGATCGCCGAGAATGAAAGCGATTTCATCAATTTTTTCGTTAAGAACACCAGCAATATCTTCCACCAAACGGTGCACGATGGGTTTTCCTGCAACGGGAATTAAAGGCTTCGGGACAGTGAGTGTATGTGGGCGAAGACGGCTTCCGCGGCCTGCCATTGGGACTATTATTTTCATTTAAACTTGATTGAATTCGATTTATTACTTTACTCCAGTACTTCCAAAACCTCCCGCTCCGCGAGAAGTTTCCCCAAGTTCTTCAACTTCTTCCCAAACGGCGCGTTCGTGTTTTGCTATTACCAATTGGGCAATACGTTCGCCGTGTTCAATAGTGAAATCTTCGTTGGAAAGATTCACCAAAATCACCCCAATTTCACCGCGATAATCGGCATCTATGGTTCCAGGTGAATTTAAAACTGTGACTCCTTTTTTAGCTGCCAAACCGCTACGGGGACGAACTTGTGCTTCGTAACCTATTGGCAATTCAATAAAAAGACCAGTTTTTACGATGGCTCGCTGCAAAGGTTTTAAGGTTGAAGGCCCGTCAACGCAGGCGCGTAAATCCATTCCAGCGGAAGCGATTGTTTCGTAGGATGGTAATGGGTGATTGGATTTGTTTATTATTTTAATTTTCATTGAAGTTATTTTCGAATTATTTTTAAAAATTCCTTCTTTTCAGAATAGAACATAATTGCTGCAAACACTATTAACAACGCAGTTCCCAGCCAAATATTTCCGTTGAAAACATAAAAGGAAATTGCCGAAAAACCAATGGCCAACAGTAAATAACCGCATATCTTTTTCACTTGGTAAGGAACATCATAATACTTACGGCCGTAAAGATACGAAAGCACCATCATACTGCCATAGGCTGAAAGTGTTGCTATTGCTGACCCCATATAACCTATAATCGGTATCAAAACATAGTTCAGCACGAGCGTAACTATGGCTGCAAAAACCGAAATATATGCGCCAAATTTTGTGCGATCGGTTACTTTGTACCATACGGAAAGGTTGTGGTAAATTCCCAAAAAAAGATTCGCCAAAAGTATAAGCGGGACAATTTTTAAAGCTTCCCAATATTGACTGTTTGGGATTAAAATTCTTTTAAAAATGTCTATATACACTACTACTACCAAAAGAATCAAACATCCCAAAAGCGTAAAATATTTGGTAATGGTAGCATACGTATTTTTTGCGTTTTCGTGGCCGGAATGGTTGAAGAAAAAAGGTTCGATGCCCAAACGGAAGGCCATTACGAAAAGCGTCATAAACATCCCCAATTTGTAGCACGCAGAATAAAGACCCACTTGAACTTCAGCTATATTTTCGGGCAAAAGATATTTCAGAAGAATCCTGTCAAAGGCTTCGTTGATGCTGAATGCAATCCCGGCCACTAGCACTGGAAGGGCGTATTTCATCATCTGTTTCCAAATGGTTTTGCTGAAACCGAAACCTATTTTCATATAAAGCGGCAGCAAAACTAAAAGCGTTACTGCGCTGGCAATTAAGTTTGCAATAAAAACATAAGCCACCTTGTTTTCGGGAAACCAAAGGGAATTCCAATAACTACTGCTTTCTGCAACTTTTGGAAGTATCAGTAAAAAAGATATGTTGAAAGCGAGATTTATAACAACATTGAAGATTTTGATTACTGCATATTTCATTGGTTTTTCATTGGCCCGAAACCAAACAAAGGGTAAAACCACCAAGGCATCCAAAGCAAGAATCAATAAGCCGTAGGTTACGTATTCGGGTTTAAACTCTGAAACCTCTGCGATGTAGTTTCTGAAAAGCAAGGTAATTCCTAAAAAAAATAATGTGGAAACCGTAAGTGAGGTTAGCGTTGTGGATTGTACAATTTTTTGTTGCGAAGCATCTTTTGTTACAAATCTGAAAAAAGCAGTTTCCATTCCGTAACTCAATAAAACATTCCCCAAAATAAGGAAAGCCATTACTGTGGAAAAGATTCCGTATTCCTCGGGCAACAATACTTTTACATAAAGCGGCACCAGAATAACCGCTAATACACGGGGTAGCACGGTGGCCAAACCGTAGATAAAAGTCTGTTTAAAAAGTTTTTTGAAAACGCTCAATGCGATGCGGTTTTATAGCGCAAAAGTATTGAAAATATCGGGGATTGGAGTATTTAATGCAATGGATATTATTGGAAAAGATCGCCTATTTCCTTTGGAATTTTTAAAGGCTTAAAGGTTGTCCCGTCCAAAAAACACCAAAGGGTTTTGGCCTCAACAATGATTTTTCCATCAGTTGGGCGAATTATTTTATAATGGCGCTCACTTTTTACACCGTCATAATTGTCAATCCAAGTTTGCGTTTCAAGCTCTTCGCCCAAAAATGAAGGATTTTTATAGGAAATAAAATGGTTCAGAACTACCCAAACATTCTTTTCCCGCTGTGCTTCCGAAGTTTTTGAAATCCAATGTGCTTCCGCAGCATCGAGGCACCACTGCAGATAGGTTACGTTATTTACGTGGTTTAACCCATCGTTGGCCGAAGCAGGAACAATGAACCGATTTTTAAAAATTTCAGGTTTCAAAATCCAAGGATTAGTTTAGCTATAAGAAAATAGGTTAGAATTCCGAAAACATCATTGCTGGTGGTGATGAACGGGCCCGTAGCAACTGCGGGGTCTATTCCCCTTCGGTCCAAAATAATTGGAATAAAGGTTCCAATCAAGGCTGCCAAAAGAATAACGGAAATTAGTGCAATGCCAATGCTTATGGATTCTAGGTACGTAGTGAAAAATAGAAAGTGGCTGATCACCAAAACTACCAAGGCAATGGCAAGACCGTTAACGAGTGCCAATCCAGATTCGCGGAGCAGTCGCGAAATAATATTTCCTTTAAGCGTATCATTCGCCAAACCCTGTACAACGATGGCGCTGGACTGTACGCCCACGTTACCAGCAGTTGCCTGGATTAGTGGCACGAAAATGAGCAACTTGGGATAGCTTTCTAATATAGTTTGAAAACTTGCAATGATGCTGGCAGCACCAAGCCCGCCGAGCATACCAATTAAAAGCCACGGCAAGCGCGCACGGGTTTGTTTTATTATTCCATCATCGGCCTCTACGTCTTGGCTAATACCCGCTGCCATTTGGTAGTCTTTTTCGGCTTCTTCTTTTATGAAATCTACAATATCGTCAATGGTAATTCTTCCTACCAAAATTCCTTCCTCATCAACAACCGGGATGGCTTCCAAATCGTATTTCTGCATAATCCGGGCTACATCTTCTGCTTCGGTGTGTACGTTTACATAATCCACTTTCGGAATATAAACATCGCTAATGTGAGCCTTTCCAGGTGCTGTAAGCAAATCTTTCAATGAAAGTCTTCCCTTGAGTTTTCCGTGCTTATCAGTAACATAAATAGAGTGTACGCGGGTCACGTTTTCTGCCTGTCGGCGCATCTCCCGTACACAACCTGCTACGGTCCAGGTTTCTTTTACACGCACGAGCTCTTTCGCCATCAAACCACCGGCAGTGTCTTCGTCATAGCGTAAAAGATCAACAATATCTGCGGCGTGGTCTTCATCTTCTATGTGGCCAATTACCTGTTTTTGAACATGGTCATCGAGTTCTGCAATAATATCTGCAGCATCATCGGTGTCCATTTCGTCAAGCTCATCGGCAATTTCAGAAGGGGAAAGATTGTCCAAAATTCGCTCCCGGAAATCATCGTCGAGTTCCATCAGGGCCTCACTGGTCACTTCGCTATCTAAAAGTTTTATAAGATAGGTAGCGTCATCAGTGTCAAGCTCATGAAGGAGTTCCGCAACATCAGCAAAGTGAAAATCATGCAACAGCTCTTTCAGCGCATCGCCATCGTTTGTGGCGATAAGCTGTTCAATCTGCTCGATAAATTCATCAGTCAGTTGAAATTGCATCGTTTTCCAGTTTTTGGGTAAGGGCTATAAATTGCGAAACAGAAAGCTGTTCCGGGCGTTGGCCAAAGATAGCATCTTCTTTTATTTTATCGGAAAGATTGAAGGATTTTAAACTGTTGCGAAGTGTTTTTCTTCGCTGCTGAAAAGCAGTCTTTACAACCTTATAAAGCATTTTTTCATCACAGGGAAGCGTGCAGTTTTCTTTTCTGCGAAGCCGAAGCACGCCACTATCCACTTTTGGAGGCGGATTAAAAACCGATGGCGGCACGGTAAACAGATACTCCGCATCATAAAAGGCTTGTGCCAAAACCGAAAGGATACCGTAGGCTTTGCTGCCTTCTTTTTCGCAGATGCGCTGTGCAACTTCCTTTTGGAACATACCGGTAAACTCTGGAATTTGTTCTTTCCACTCCAGCATTTTAAAAACGATCTGGGTAGATATATTATATGGAAAATTTCCGGTTATAGCGAATTGCTCGTCTCCGAAAAGCTGTGAAACATCGTACTTCAAAAAATCTGCTTCAATGATTTTAAGGTTTTTGTTTGGGTAATTTTCTTCCAAATATGCAATGGACTCCGTATCGAGATCCATCGCGATTACTTCCACATTTTTTTGAATTAAATACTTAGTAAGCACGCCCATTCCGGGACCTATTTCCAAAACATTTTCATAGCCCTCGAGCGTCAATGTATCGCCAATTTTTTCGGCAATGTTTTCATCTTTCAGAAAATGCTGGCCTAAGTGTTTTTTGGCCCGTACTTCTTTTCCCATTAGTGTTCGCTAATAATTTCTAGTTCGGTGCGGAAGGCTACAAACTTCCCTTCAAAAGGTTTGCTTTGTGCACGAAGTTCTGCAGCGTTTTCAGCGTAATATTTTTTTAGGGTTTCTTGGCTGTCGGTAGTGTATTGAACGGAATAGGTGATACCGCCCATTTCCTCTTCAACCACAACACGCGTCATAAGTGCTTTACTAAATTTTCCGGTGGCTAGCATGGCGGGAATGTGTTCTGTTTTCATCCAATCAAGCCAACGCTCGTGAATGGTTTCTTCAATATTTATGGTTACGTTGTATATGTACATTTTCTTAAATTTTCAAAATTCAAGGGCCAAATTTCAATTTGACGACCAGTATGTTTTTAGAATGCCTTTGGAATTTGAAATTTTTATTTTGGTGCTTAATTAATAGCATCCCCGCGCAAAGCACGGTACTTTTTACGCGAATCCACAAAATAAATACTGTCCGCAAAGTTGAAAATAATCGCTTCGTATTGTGCTTTTGCTTTATCGGGCTGGTCTAGCTTTTCTTCGTAAATTTTTGCGAGGCGGTAACGGGCATCATCGGCCAAAATATCTTCATTGTAAAACTCTATAATTTTCAAATAGTTGGTTTCAGCTTTATTATAATCACCTATTTTTTCATAAATTTCTCCTTGCTTCAATAAAGCTTCGTCCTCTATTTTTTCGCCTTTGTGGTTTGTTAAAATATCTTCCAAAAGATCAACAGCTTCGGTGTTTTTATCCTGAAAAGCCAATAGATCTGCTCGTGCATATTTTTTTAGAGCTGTTTGGGTGGAATCTTCCAAGGAATTATCACTAATAAGCAAACTGAGCTGCATGGCATCATTCGCCATCAGTTGTGAAGTAGATTTTTTAAGCACGTCAAGTTGCACTTGTGCCCATTCAAAATCGCCCTTAAAATAACTGGTACGCGCCACTTTATAACGGGCTTCCTGTGCCAAAACATCGCTCTGTACTTTTTTCTGGATTTGGGAATAATAGATTAGGGCTTCATTGAATTTTTCATCAAAAACCAAAATATCTGCCAGCTCCATTTTTACCCGCGCTTCCTGATACGCAGTTAAGTTCTGTTTTGCCAGATTCTTCAGGTTTGCTATGGCGGTTTCTTTTTTATTGTTTTGAAAAGCCAAAAAGTGATTGTAGTCTATTTGCAGCAAATAGGTGTCTCGATTTTGTCCAAATTCATCCAAAAGGCTTTCAAACTTTTTTTCAACTTCAGCATATTGTTTGGTAGTGGCGGTCTTCACTTCCATCTTCATCAAAATTTGATTGCCCTGAAGTTTGTTTTGTGGTGTGAAGGAATTATCGATTATGTAATTTACTATTTCCCTTCCCACTTCATAATCCTCATCTGCTATAGCAATGTAGGCAAGTTCCGTTATTCCGCCAAGGTCTTCGCCTATACGTCTATAAATAGCTTTTTCTTGTATAAATGCTTTTTTGTATTCTTTTTGTTGAATAAACAACCAACTAAGCAATTCATTATAAAGAATATCGGGGTTTTGCTGAGAACGTTGAAGTAATGTTTTTTTGAGAAGCAAATTGGCTTCGTTATTTGGATCTTCAGTTGTGTAAAGGCTAAAATAACGCTGTGCGGCTCCTTTGAAGGCGTTGTTCTTTTCAACTAGCCCTAGATAACTGTCAAACATTTTTTCCAACTTTCCCTGTTCACCATAAATCTGTGCGAGTTGCATGTTGAAATCCAATTTATCGCTGAGCGACATGGCTTTTTCATATGCGGTAACGGCTTCTTCCAAAAGACTATATTTCTCAAAAGTACTGCCTATGTTATAGGAAAAATTAGGGTTTGCCTCAATTGCCTCAATAGCTTTGTTATAGTTTAAAGATGCAAGCTCGGGCTGGTTTTGAAGTGAATAGTTATATCCTAATTCTATATATAGCTGAGGAAAATTTCTGCCGTTGTCCAATTTTTCTTTTATGAGGCGCTCAGCTTCGATGAAGTTTTCAAGTTGCTGGTTGCTTTGCACCATTCCCATAAAATAATCGAGGCGATAGGGGCTTTCTTTGTTCAATTTTTCATAGATGCGTAAGGATTTTTCAAACTGCCCTTGTTCAAAATAATTTTTTGCCAAAGCATCGCTCTGCGCATGGCTTGCCGCGACAGCAAAAAGGAATAGTATAAAAAGAATTTTACGCATGCCGTAAATATAAACAAATGACCCGATAGCCGTAAGGTTCAAAGTAGATTTATCAAAAATAGCGCTGTAACCGCAATGCACGATACTTTTTTAATGTAGCATTTTTAAATGAAAAAAGGGACCGCGATTAAGCCAGTCCCCTCTTTTCAACATTAAACAATCTCCTCTTATTGTTTAATGAATTTGTATGTGGCCGATTGGCCATTTATGGCTAATTTCAATACATAAACTCCTGGTCTAAGTGATGCAACGTTTAGTGTTGCGTCATTTTGATTAGGGGAATCTTCCAATACTTTTTGACCGAGTATGGAATAAATTGAGAGGTGTTCAATTACATTTTTGGATGAAAAGTTCAGAATCTCTTTTGTAGGATTTGGATAAAATTTGAAATCTTCAAAACTGTTTTCACCTACTGAAAGATCAGACTTTGCGTCATAATAAAGCCCGTAACCGTAAGAACCTCCCCCGCTTGTTCCGGCAAAAGCCATACAGGGTAGTTGGTCGTTTGTTTCGGCAATAACAGAGGCAAAGCCATCAAAAACATTCAATCCACTGTCGCCCACTCCTTCAAATGGACCAAAACCAGTGCCGTCGTATTGGAAAGATCGATTTAAATCATCTTCAGAATCATCAATATCATCGCGTACATATGCAGTTTCAATGGTTTCTGTACCTACTTTGCTCATCCACGTATCTATATGTGCAATGTTTGCGTCACTTCCCGCACCTATATAGTTTATGGGTGCGTAGGCAGCGCCATTTTCGCGACGATATGCTTGGCCTGTGTATGAATCTGAACTTCCTGCGGCACGCGAGGAGGTGATTACTAATACTTCATCTGAAGCAAAATCTTTTCTTGCTGCTCTTATTGTTGGGTTCAAACTTTCTGTTGAAGCTCCAGTTGCAAGAGTTTCATTTGCGTCCCACGATGCGGGATCATTGTAGTTTGAATTTGCTGCCGCATATAAATTTCCTGAAGACGCTCCTGTGAAGGTAGTGTAACAGCCACCGTTTAATCCATAAGTGAATTCTACTTGTTGGCCGCAAAGTCCGACAGATATTTCGTCCACCCAATCAAAACCATAACTTCCAGCAGTACTTCTTGCAGAAAATACTTCAGTACAGCTGGTGGTTTTTTCATAAGTTGCAAAAACTCTTTGGGCATTGGTGTTTCCCGGAAAATTGCGATCTACACCAAAATCGGTCACGTCGCTGGCAATTACCTGGGCATCAAAAGCACCAGTTGCCATATTCCAACGCCACACTTGGAAATTTTCGGAATCAGTAACTAAATAGGCCAACAAATACTCATCGCCAGTACCATCCATGCTGATAATCTGCATTTTTCGCATTGCGGCTGTTACGCCTACTTTTTTCCATTCATCAAAGGTTTGGCCGTAATTTGTTGAACGATAAATATATATTGAGTCAAATGTTCCGCCAAAGTCGATAAGATTTTCGTATGCGCCAATATAGATGTCACCGCCTCCAGTAACGTCCATATCTACACCATCAATAAAATCATCCCGTAAAAAGTGGTCTGCGCCCCAATCTTCTGGAATTTCTGGCAGCCCATCTCTTTCTAATAATTGTGTAGGGTAGGAAATGCCATTGTAGGGAAGATTTTCTACTGTTTCGGGCAATCTGTTGGTTACTATCGGCTTGTAGAGTGCCGCTACATTTGGGTCAATTTCCTGCCAAGCATTTTTAATTGCAATACGGTTGGCATTTATTTCTGCAGCCGTTCCATTTTGTTCAAGAACTTTAGCTTGCTCGTACAAAGCTTCAAGTTCCGAGGTTCTTTCAGGAATGATTATACTATTCCCGTTAAAGTCTGACTGTGCTATCCCTGTGATTATACAAAGTGAGCACATTAAAAAAGTAATTACATTTTTCATGATTACGTGTTTTTTAATTAATACTTGTTTATTTCACTTTATAATCGAGGAGTTTACTAATGAGTGATTTAAAAACTTAGGGCAAATCTATGGTAATGTTTCAGCACGGCTTATAATTATTGTACCAAACCCTATAACAGATGTAACATTCATGAAAAAAGCCGAAAACTACTGGGTTTTCGGCTTTATTTCTATTAAAAATAGGGCTTTTTATCCCAATTTCTCAATGTCTAGATCTTCAATAGCGTCCCAAGTTTCGTCCAAATCCATATTGGTTCCGTTTGCTTCCAGATAGAAGCGGTTGCCTTCCATGAGTTGGATCTTACTTTTATTGTTGCCAGTTCGATATTCCTCAATGGCTTTTTTGCCATTTTTGGTAACAGTTCTTCGAGAGCCGTTTTCGTCTTCTTCTTCAAAATCTTGCGACATTACCATCCGAATACCCATTGTTGCTGCTGCCCCTACTTGGCCAGCGCCATCTATAATACTTATGGAAAATTTTTTCGATTTGTCTTCATTGGCATAGGTGGCTTCAATAGATGAAATGTTCATCATTCCTGCTTGACCTGCCTTGTAGCTTATACGGTTCATGCCTTCTACTTTTTCCGGAAGCCAAGATTTTAATTCTTCATTTGTTAATGGCGTAGTTTCTTGAAGGTCTTTTATGTCTTCCTGCATATTGGTCATTTCCTGAACTGCATTGGTAGAATTGGAAACAGCATCCTTGGTTTCCTTAATTTTTTTGCTCACGGGATTATCCTTACAGCTTATCAAAACCGAAAAAACAAATAAGGCCAGTACATACTTTTTCATAATTGAAAATTTTAGTTAGTGAATAATTTGTTGAATTATAGCACTAATATAATCAATATCAGTAAAATAAGCAGCGATTAAAAAGAAGAAGATGTTTTAAGGACTACATTTCTGAAGCCACTTTTTCAAGCTCTGCGTACCAATTTTCGCCAAACTTTCGGATAAGGGCCGTTTTCACAAACTTATAAACCGGTACTTTGAGTTCCTTGCCTAAGGAACAAGCATCATCGCAAATGGGCCAGCGGTGATAATTTATAGCGGCAAATTCACTGTAATCCTGAACACGGACTGGGTAGAGGTGACAGGAAATCGGTTTTCTGAAATCAATCGTTCCCGCATTAAAAGCGTCTTCAATACCGCAACTGGCTATACCTCTGTCAGTAAAAGTAACGTAGGCACATTCCTTTCCGTCTACCAATGGGGTTTCCAATTCGTCAAGTTCTGTTTTGATGTGTGTGCCTTGTTGTTCAATGGCGGCAATCCCTTCTGGTCGAAGGAAAGGTTTCACTTTGGGGTATATTTCCTGAAGAATTGCGACTTCTTCTTCAGTGACAGGAGCACCCGCTTCGCCTTCAATACAACACGCTCCCTTGCAAGCATTGAGGTTGCAGACAAAATCTTTTTCGATAATGTCTTCAGAAACGATTGTTTTTCCCAGTTGAAACATGCGGCAAATATAGTTTCTTTACTTATTTTACGTAGTGGAAATTATACTTTTATTAACGATAGATAAAGTTAGGGCATCCATTTTAATTGTCTAATTTTGCGCCCTCAAAAAAAAAGGTGATGGTTTTAAATTTTAAGGAAATAGTTACGGCCACTATGGTTCTCTTTGCAGTTATAGATATAATAGGGAATATTCCTATTATAATTGGGCTGCGCGAAAAGGCAGGTCATATTAACTCGGGCAAAGCTTCTGTAATTGCCGCGATAGTGATGATTGTTTTTCTTTTTTTAGGAGAAAGCATTTTAAAATTGATTGGCGTTAACGTGAATGAATTTGCGGTAGCGGGCGCGCTTATACTTTTCTTTATTGCCTTAGAAATGATTCTGGGCGTCACACTTTTTAAGGAAGGCGATACCAGTCCAGATTTGGCTTCTATATTTCCTTTGGCCTTCCCGCTATTGGCAGGGCCAGGAAGTTTGACCACGTTGCTTTCGTTGCGCGCGGAATATGCCATTCAAAATATTATTGTTGCAATATTGGTGAATATTGTAATCATTTTTGTAGTTCTTAAAACATCAGGCAGGTTACAACGTTTTCTTGGAAAGAACGGAATTGCGGTAATCCAAAAAATATTTGGTGTAATTTTGCTGGCGATTGCAGTGAAACTTTTTACATCAAATATTCAAGAATTGTTTAATTAATTTATAATGAAAATACTTATTTACATTTTGATAGCCTTAGCCGCAGGACTGGTAATTTTTAATGCAACTAAATTAGATTTCAGTAATTTATTTGAAGGCGACAGTGCCGTGGCAACAATTAGTATTTTGGCAGGTCTTTGCGCAATTTTATTACTGGGTATTTTGCTTGTGTCCAAAATTATCGCTGCCCGGGCTAAAAAGTAGTTCGTTAATTTTTTTCCAAATGGTTGTTGGTCTCCAATTCCAAAACTTTTAGGAGCATTGGGTCATTTTCGTTAAGAATAATTTCATACTCATTTGGACCAAAAAGCTGCTGGGCAATGTTTGCCTTCAGTGTTCTCTTCAAATCTTCGGTGTAATTTGAAAGATCTATCTGTGCTTCGTTGAACTTTGCGTACTCAATAAATTCTTTTGAAAGCTTTTCGTCAACGATAAAGGATTTTCTGAAATCTTCAAATTTCCTGCCTTTAAAAATAGCTCGGTTTTTTTCGAGGTATTCAAAAATGAAATAACTCATAAAGCCACTTCTGGAAACATATTGAAGGGTTTCATTTTCAACGCTTGTGTCTTTCGGAACAAAAACATCAGGTATAATCCCGCCACCGCCATAAACCACTTTCCCTTTCGGGGTTTTGTGTTTTAAGGAATCGGCCACTTTTATGCTATCAGCGTGTATTAGTTCACCATTTCGGTAACGTTTTTCGTAATCGCTATAATAGGTGTCGTTACCATTACCATAAGGACGCTGGATAGAGCGCCCGGTAGGTGTGTAGTAGCGTGCAATTGTTAATCGCACCGCGCTTCCATCGCCGAGGGACATTTCGCGCTGTACTAATCCTTTTCCGAAAGAGCGGCGGCCAATAATTGTTCCTTTGTCGTTATCCTGTAATGCGCCGGCTACAATTTCACTGGCCGAGGCCGAATTTTCATTGATTAAAACGTAAAGTTTTCCGTGTTCAAAATCACCACGGCGGGTTGCATAGGTTTTATTAATATCGCCACTTTTATTTTTTGTGATGAGGATTAATTTGTCATCACCCAAAAATTCATCTACCACACGCTCTGCAGTTGAAATATAACCACCGGGATTGTTGCGGAGATCCAAAACCAATTTTTTGATGCCTTGGTCTTTAAGTTTATCCAGCGCAGTTTCAAATTCCTTAAAAGTTGTTTCGGAAAAACGGTTGATTTTTATGTAGCCCAAATCATCGTCCAATTTATACGAAGCATCCACACTTACTAGTGGCACTTGCTTTCTTCGCACCTTTAGTTCTAAAACTTTCTTCTCGCTGGGTCGATAAACATCCAAAGCCACTTTGCTGTTTATTTCGCCTTTTAGATAATTGGAGATGCTATCGCGATTTACCAATTCACCAAAAAGTTTTTTGCCGTCGGCATATAGAATTCTATCGCCTCCCTTAATGCCGGCCTTTTCTGCTGGGCCGCCTTCAATGGAACGGATTACGGCTATGGTATCTTTATAGATGTAAAAACTAACCCCAATACCTGTAAAAGCTCCGCGCATATCATCGGCATTGTGCTGGTACTCGCTTTTGGGAATATACACCGAATGTGGGTCGAGGTTTTCAAGAATTCCGTTTACGGTAACGTCCACAATACTGTCTGTGTTTACTTTATCTACATATTCGTAATCTATATAATCTATGAGCCTATTGAGTTTGTCTTTTTTTGAACTTGTGGCAAAGATTTTTTCTGTGTCGTCGTTAAAATTGAGTTTTGACCCAATAAAAACACCTGCGGCCAGCGCCAGTCCAATCAACAAAGGCAAGTATTTTTTTTGATTTCCCATCATTCTAAATCCAAATCTGCAAGATGTTGTATGCTTACTCCGGCTTTTTCAAGAAAGGCGATGCCAGAGTTGTCTTTATATTCGTTTAAATAAACCATTCTTTTTATACCAGCTTGGTGTATTAATTTACTGCACTCCTTGCAGGGCGACATTGTTATGTAAAGCGTTGCTCCCTGGCAGGCTTGGGTACTTGAAGCTACTTTTAAGATTGCGTTTGCTTCTGCGTGAAGCACATACCATTTGGTATAACCTTCCTCGTCTTCGCAAATATTTTCAAAACCTGTGGGTGTGCCGTTATAACCATCACTGATTATCATTTTATCTTTAACAATAAGCGCGCCAACCTGTCTTCGTTTGCAATAAGAAAGTTTGCTCCACTCTTGGGCCATCCGTAGATACGCAATATCGTATTTGCGTTGTTTGCTGTCTTTCATACTCTTAAATAGACAACGAAATTACTTGGAAGTTACACCACTGCCAAATAAAATGTTGTTAAGTTATTGCCAAATGAGTTAATGAAGATATGCGCTGAAAAGTTTATTAGAGATTTTTTCTAAAAAATTACTCTTTATTGTTTCTAATAAAATTTTAGAAAATCCAATTGTCGATTAGCATTGGGATAATCATTCCTATAACCAAAGAAGACACCACCAAAACCCAATCGCGTTTATTGAAGCGGAAGATGGTTTGGAAGATAAATGCGATGATTAAAATAATGATTACAACAATAATTTGCGCGGTTTCAATACCGAGGGCAAATTCCAGTAATGGCAAAATGCCGCTTCCGCTGTCCAATGCGGTGAAAAAAGAGGCAAAACCAAGCCCGTGGATCAACCCGAAGAAAATTGTAACGATATAGAAAATGCCCATTTTCTCCACTTTCTTTTCTTTCCCGGCAGTGAAAAGATTAAAAAGCGCCGTAACCAAAATTGTGACTGGAATTAAAAATTCAATAAGCTTTCCTGAAACAGTTACCACATTATAGCTTGCCAACAGCAATGAAATTGTGTGGCCAATGGTGAACATAGTCACCAAAAGCAATAACCTTTTCCAGGAGGAAAAAGTATAGGCTGCACAGAGCACAATTAAAAAGAGAACGTGATCGTAAGCTTTCCAATCCAATACGTGGTGGAGGCCAAGGTTAAAATACAACCAGAAATCAGACATTGGGGATATTGGGTTTTCAGGGTTTGCCCAAATATAGTGATTGTGGGGAAGATTTCATATATTTAATTAAATTTCTAAATATTTCAATTATGAAGAAAGTCACGCTTATATTTTTAACAATTTTTGCAGTGCTTCAATCGTTTGCGCAAAATCCAGACCCCGAACTTTTTAAAACATGGAATCTTTACAAAATGGAATTTGATTTTGGAGGCCCACTTTACATTGAAGATATTGACCCTCCAATACACCCTACATTAACTATTTTTGAAGATTTATCTTTTGAGGGTTTTGGAGCCTGCAATTCCTTTTCAGGGAATTTTCTATACGATGAAATATTAGATAAATTGAGACCGTATAATTATTCTGATACTACGGAAGACTGTGAAACAGAATTTCACGATGATTTTGAATTGTATTATTTTGAATACTTTTCGCTGAATCAAGCACATTTCTATGGTATAGAAATTTCTTCTTCAGACAATCTCCAACATTTGTATTTTGGGCAGGGTCAGTTAGGATATTGGCTGGATTTCATTGCTGGAGAGCCACTATCCATTAAAGACAATAATTCCGAAAAATTCAAGCTCTACCCAAACCCAGCTTCCGATCAACTGTTTATAAAATCCGAAGATGCCAAAATTATAAAAACAATAGTTTATTCAGTATCGGGGAAAAGAATTATGGAAATTGTGCCAGCAAATGAAAGTATCAATATAGCCGTCTTGGCTAAGGGGATGTACTTTCTCGAAATAACCACTTCAGAAGGTAAAAGTGTGGAAAAATTCATAAAAAAATAAAACCCCAACATTTCTGTTGAGGTTTTTATTTGTACTCGAGGTGGGAATCGAACCCACACTCCCGAAAGAACTGGATTTTGAATCCAGCGCGTCTACCAATTCCGCCACTCGAGCAAACGGGAGGCAAAAATAAACAATTATTTATAATTTACTTAAAATTTTATCCAGCTATTTTTTTAAAAATCGCTAACTATTAATTTTTACCTTTACAGCCTCAATAAACCAAAACCAAAAGTTATGTCAACTGCCATCCCAGAACCAAAGATTTTTGCCTGCAAACAAAGTGAGGTGCTCGCGCAAGATATTGCAGAAGCCTTCGGTATTCCGTTGGGAAAAGTTATTACTGCGCATTATAGCGATGGCGAATTTCAACCTTCTTTTGAAGAGTCTGTTCGCGGTAGCCGCGTTTTTTTGATTGGCTCCACCTTTCCAAACAGCGACCATTTAATGGAGCTTTTGTTGATGATTGATGCCGCAAAAAGAGCTTCCGCCCGTCACATTACTGCCGTTTTGCCATATTTCGGTTGGGCGCGTCAAGATCGAAAAGATAAGCCGCGTGTTCCTATTGCCGCAAAACTGGTCGCCAAAATGCTGGAAACTGCGGGGGCGACGCGTATAATTACAATGGATCTCCACGCAGATCAAATTCAAGGATTTTTCGAAAAGCCAGTTGATCACCTTTTTGCCTCAACTATATTTCTTCCCTATTTAAGAAGTTTGAAATTAGACAATCTTACTATCGCTTCCCCAGATATGGGCGGTTCAAAACGGGCATATGCGTATTCAAAATTTCTGGAAAGCGACGTAGTTATTTGCTACAAGCAGCGGGAGAAAGCGAACGTTATTTCGCACATGGAACTTATTGGCGATGTAAAAGGCAAAAATGTTGTTTTGGTTGATGATATGGTTGATACCGCCGGAACCCTTACTACTGCTGCCGATTTGATGATGGAGCGCGGTGCGCTTAGTGTTCGTGCGGTTTGTACCCATCCGCTTCTATCAGGAAATGCTTATGAACGGATTGAAAAATCGCAATTGTTGGAGCTTATTGTTTCGGATTCTATACCAACAAAACCAAGCGATAAAATTAGAGTAATCAGCTGTGCCAAATTATTTGCAGATGTTATGCTGAGCGTCAATGCCAACAAGTCTATAAGCGGCAAGTTTTTAATGTAAATTTCTTCACACGGAAAAAATCAAATTTCCTAAACCGATAATCCAAAATAAAATTTATCTTTGCACTCCCTAAAAAACAGCTTTTTAGGGAGTTTTTTAATAAATAAACAATTCAAACAAAATGAAATCTATTACAATTAAAGGATCACAAAGAGAAAGCGTGGGCAAAAAGGCAACGAAAGCCCTACGTAATGCTGGAATGGTTCCTTGCGTAGTTTACGGAGGGGATGAGCCAATTAGCTTTTCAGCAGAAGAAATTGCATTTAAAGACTTGGTTTACACTCCAGACGTACACACGGTTGTAATCAACCTAGGAGGCACAAAAATTAACGCCATCCTTCAGGATATACAATTTCACCCAGTGACGGACCGTATTCTTCACATCGATTTTTACCAGATTTTTGATGATAAGGAAGTAACTATGGAAATTCCTGTACGTACCGTTGGTAACTCCCGCGGTGTTCGTAACGGTGGGGTTTTACGTATTGTTAACCGTAAGCTTCGTGTGAAGGCTTTGCCAGAAAATCTACCGGATTTTATTGAGGCAGACATTACCGAAATGCGTATTGGTAACAAAATGTACACAAAGTCACTTAAAACTGACAATTACAAAATCATGCACCCAGATAACACCGTTATCTGCCAGGTTAGAACTTCACGTACTGCTATTGTGGACGAAGTTGAAGAAGAAGATGAAACTGCTGAAGGTGCAGAAGGAGAGGAAGTTCCAGCTACAGAAACCGATGATGTTGCTGCAGTAAAGGAATAAATTTCTTTTTAAGAAGATTACCCAAAAGCATCTCGTTAATTCGGGGTGCTTTTTTTATTTTTACCGAAGATTGACAGCAGTATGTTTTCATTTTTCAAAAATCTTTTTTCGACAAAAACTGTCGATACTATTTCAGAAGAAACAGATCCAATGAAGAAATTCCTTATTGTGGGCCTTGGCAATATTGGTCCAAAATACGCAAACACCCGCCACAACATCGGTTTTAAAGTGGTCGATTTTTATGCCGAAAAAAATTCACTTATGTGGGAAACGGCAAAATTGGGCGACGTTACTTCGCATAAAGTAAAAGGAAGAACGCTCATATTTCTGAAGCCGAGCACGTATATGAATTTAAGCGGAAAGGCCGTAAATTACTGGCTTGAAAAAGAAAAAATCCCTTTGGAAAATACGCTGGTGATTACGGACGATTTAAATTTGGCCTTTGGAGCCATTCGCATAAAAACCAAAGGCAGCGACGGCGGACACAACGGGTTGAAGGATATTCAGAATACGCTGCACACCACCAATTACAACCGTTTCCGTTTCGGGATAAGCGATGCTTTCTCAAAAGGGAGACAGGTAGATTACGTTTTGGGCGAATGGGAAGCCGAAGAGGAGAAACAACTGCCCGAGCGGCTGGAGTTAAGCTGTAAAATTATTGAATCCTTTGCCCTCGCGGGAATGAATATTACGATGAACACATATAACGGCAAATAATTTTGAAGAAATATCCATCAGCTTCCGCATATAAAAATTCCCGCCAAAGTGTGGTCACAATCGGCACTTTTGACGGCGTGCATATTGGCCACAAAGCCATTTTGAAGCGTTTGGTAGAAACCGCAAAAAAGGAAAATCTGGATTCCGTGGTGCTTACTTTTTTCCCGCACCCGCGGATGGTGCTTCAGCAAAATGTGGACATCAAACTTATAAATACTATTGACGAACGCACCGAATTGCTTGAAAACACAGGGCTGGACCATTTGGTTATCCATCCGTTTACCCACGCTTTTTCACGATTGACCGCTTTGGAATACGTGCGTGATATTTTGGTAAATAGTTTAAAGGCGAAAAAAATCATCATCGGTTACGACCACCGCTTCGGAAGAAACCGCAATGCCGATATCGAGGATTTAAAGGAATTTGGAAAAACCTATAATTTTGAAGTAGAGGAAATTTCAGCAAAGGAAATTGACGATGTTGCAGTAAGTTCCACAAAAATCCGAAAAGCCTTGAACGAAGGCGATATTGAAACGGCCAACAATTATTTGGGGTATAACTTTATGATTTCGGGCGAAGTGGTTAAAGGAAAAGCCATTGGCCGAACTATAAATTACCCCACTGCAAATCTGAAATTGAAGGAAAAATACAAACTCGTTCCCAAAAACGGCGTTTATATTGTGCAGTCCACAATTGAAGGCGAAAAAATCTTCGGAATCACCAGTATCGGTACCAACCCCACCGTTGGCGGAACCGAAAAAACAATCGAAACACATTTTCTCAATTTCAACAAAGACCTTTACGGAAAGGAAATAACCATTGCGTTTTTAAAATACATTCGCAACGAGGAAACGTTTGATTCGATGGAAATTCTAAAGCGGGAAATTGAAAAGGACGAAACCTTCGCAAAGCAATTTTTAAAAGACCGTGAATAAATTTCTTTTCAAACAAATTGACAATATTGGTTTGGTCCTTTTTAGGGCCGTTTTTGGTCTTTTGATAACCATCGAGGCTTTTGGTGCAATAGCTACTGGTTGGCTGAGACGAACATTGGTTGAGCCACCATACACTTTCAACTTTATCGGCTTCGATTTTTTGCAAAATCTACAAGGGCCCGGAATGTACTATTACTTCGTGATAATGGGTATTTTCGGGATTTTTGTGATGCTTGGTTTTAAGTATAGGTTCAGCATGATAGCCTATGCGCTAATGTGGACGTGCGTATATTTAATGCAGAAAAGCAGCTACAATAACCATTATTACCTAATGATGCTGCTGTGCTGGATTATGGCCTTTCTTCCCGCCAACCGATGGTTTTCAGTGGACGCAAGGCTAAATCCTGAAATTAAATCACCTTCCATGCCGCGTTGGGTGCTGTTGATTTTGATTTTGCAGGTATGGATTGTTTATACCTACGCTTCAGTTGCAAAATTATACCCCAATTGGCTAGATGCCTCCATGCCAGCATTGCTGATGGAGGGTAAAAAACATTACTGGCTTATTGGCGATTTTTTACAGCAAAACTGGGTGCATTGGGCCATTGCCTATACAGGCATCTTTTTTGACTTGCTAATCGTGCCATTGATGCTTTGGAAACGCACACGATTATTGGGATTTGTAATTTCTGTGTTTTTTCATCTCTTCAACTCAATTGTATTTCAAATAGGCATCTTTCCTTATATGTCCATTGCTTTTGCGCTTTTTTTCTTTTCTCCGGGAATACTCCAAAAACGGTTTCTTCCGAAGAAAAAATTATATACGGGCAATGCGGTAATCGTGCCGAAATATAAAAACCTGTTGCTTGCGGTTTTTGGGATTTATTTTGCCTTTCAAATAGGTTTGCCGCTGCGGCATTGGTTCTTTAAGGACGATGTGCTTTGGACCGAAGAAGGCCACAGGCTTAGCTGGCGAATGATGCTCCGTTCCAAAAGCGGAAGTCTTACGGTGTGGGTAAAAAACAAGCCTGACGGTGAAAAGAAGCGGTACAATTATAGTGACCTTTTGGGTCCCAAGCAACAAGGCTCCGTCGCTACAAAGCCAGATGTTATGTGGCAACTTGCCCAAAAAATAAAAGCAGTGGAAGCTAAAAAAGGGCGTGATGTGGCTGTGTATATGGAAGCTTCCGTTCGCGTAAATCACGGTAAATATCACCCTTTTACCGATCCAACCGTAGATTTGGCCGCCGAGCCTTGGCATCCCTTTAAGCATAGTGAATGGATTTTGCCCTCGCCAGAGGATTATAATGAAAAGCCAAAACCAAACTCAAACTAAATTTCATTATCTTTAAATAAAAAAGGAATCATGGATATTCAATTGGAAAAATACAAGTTGGTTGAATGGTTAATCCAACAAAATAGTGAAGAAGTTATTGAGAAATTGAAGAATTTCAAGGAATCATTTTCTAAAGATACTGACTGGAATTATGATATTTCTGAAACCGAAAAGCTTTTTGTTGAGGCTGGATTAAAAGATATTAAGGAAGGAAATGTTTTTACAAATGAAGAAGTAATTCTTGAGATTAATGAAAAGTATGGCCTGTAAAAATGGAAATAGTTTGGTCAAAACTTGCGCTTATTACGTATAAAGAAATTTTTGAAAATCTTCAATTTCGGTGGACGAAAAAAGAAATGAGAAAATTCAGGGATTTGACCCAAAGTCTGCTGCAGAAAATTGCAACTCAACAAATAACGTGTCCTGTAGTAAATGAAAAACTAAGTATCCGAAAAGCTGTCGTGCATAAAGTCGTGCATAAAAATGTTTCGTTTTATTATCGCGAAGACATTTCTGCCCAAAAAAATTTACATCATTACCTTTTTCAATAATAGAATGAATCCCAAAACCTTAAAAAAACTTTTAAGGGAATAGATTTTAATCATAAAATAAGACCCCAAAGTGTTTGAAAACCTTTGGGGTCTGTTGTAACTTAGCGGCTTCAAAAATCAGAACATGCTACAAGTAACCGACATCCGCGAAAACAAAGAAAAGTACATAAAAGCACTGGCCAAACGCGGCATAGATGCTGCTTCCGTTTTGGAGGAAGTTTTAAATGTGGATGAAGAACGCCGCTCTTCGCAAGCGCAGCTGGATGAGGTTTTGGCACAGAGCAATTCCTATTCAAAGGAAATCGGGAAACTTTTTCAAAGTGGCGAAGTCCAAAAAGCAAATGAACTAAAAGAGAAAACTGTTGAACTGAAGGAGTCCTCAAAACAACTGAACGAGCAAATGCTTGCCGCTGCCGAAAAATTGCAGCAATTGCTTTATACGCTTCCAAACATTCCGAATGATTTGGTGCCTGCCGGAACCGATGAAAACGACAACGAAGAAGTTTTCAAAGAAGGCGAAATTCCAAAACTTGTTGATGGCGCAATGCCGCATTGGGAGCTTGCAAAAAAATATGATTTGATTGATTTTGAGCTCGGCGTAAAAATTACGGGCGCAGGTTTTCCTGTTTACAAAGGGAAGGGGGCGCGTCTGCAACGGGCGTTGATTGCCTACTTTTTGGATAAAAATACAAAAGCCGGTTATACCGAATATCAAGTGCCGCATTTGGTGAACGAAGCTTCGGGCTATGGCACGGGCCAACTTCCTGACAAGGAAGGGCAGATGTACCACGTGGGCATTGACGATCTTTATTTAATCCCTACCGCTGAGGTTCCCGTAACAAATATGTTCCGTGGCGATTTGCTGAACCATTCCGAATTGCCAATTACCTGCACAGGCTATACTCCCTGTTTCCGTCGCGAGGCAGGAAGCTACGGCGCGCATGTTCGAGGGTTGAACCGTTTGCACCAATTTGATAAGGTGGAAATCGTCCGCATCGAGCATCCTGATAATTCCTACCAAGCTTTGGACGGAATGGTAGAGCACGTAAAAAATATTCTTCGCGAATTGAAATTGCCATACCGAATTCTTCGCCTTTGCGGCGGCGATTTGGGCTTTACTTCAGCATTGACGTATGATTTTGAAGTATTTTCAACCGCGCAGGACCGTTGGCTGGAAATTTCCTCAGTTTCAAATTTTGAAACCTTTCAAGCCAATAGGTTAAAACTTCGCTTTAAAGACAAAGACGGTAAAAACAAACTTGCGCACACCTTAAACGGAAGCGCTCTGGCATTGCCGCGCGTTCTGGCGGGCATTCTTGAAAACTATCAAACCGAGGATGGAATAAAAATCCCGGAGGTTTTGGTGCCGTATTGCGGGTTTGATTTTATTAAATAATTCTTTCCGCAAAGAATGAACGAATTTAATGAATGGTAGAGCGCAGTCGCGAACTATCTCTATTTGGATTTTTACAATATTTGTGTATTTGTTGCTCCATTTTCCTCATAAACGTAGTCTTTTGGTGCTTTCAGTATTTTCAAAAAAAATGGAGTTATTGTTTTCATTTTTTGTAAACTTTTCTATTCGTCAAGCCCATTAAAAAATATATAATAGTCTTATTAATAGAATGTTATAAAAAGGGATTTAATTTTTTTTGTAAACTTTTTATTTTTTATGTTGAAAACTTTGTTAAAAAAGACAAAACAATTCACCTGAAATAACCTTTTAATTTCTTCATATTTGTTAGTCCCGAGTAACGACAAATTTTAATCTAAAAACAAAGGACATATGAGTGCAATTGAACCAATTTTACAGGAAAATAAAAACAGATTCGTAATATTCCCGATCCAACACCACGACATTTGGGATTGGTATAAAAAAAGCGAAGCCAGTTTTTGGACAGCCGAGGAAATTGATTTGCACCAAGACCTTACCGATTGGAATTCAAAATTGAATGACGACGAGCGTTATTTTATAAAACACATTTTGGCATTTTTTGCAGCTTCCGATGGAATTGTGAATGAAAACCTTGCCGAAAATTTCGTAAACGAAGTACAATACAGTGAAGCCAAATTTTTCTATGGTTTCCAGATAATGATGGAGAACATTCACAGTGAAACCTATTCTCTTTTGATCGATACGTACGTAAAGGATGAAAAGGAAAAAGACCAACTTTTCAACGCCATTGAAACTTTTCCGGCGATTAAAAAGAAAGCCGATTGGGCATTAAAATGGATTGAAAGTGATTCGTTCGCGGAGCGTTTAATTGCATTTGCAGCAGTTGAGGGTATTTTCTTTTCAGGAGCTTTCTGCTCTATTTTTTGGTTGAAAAAGCGCGGCTTGATGCCAGGGCTTACCTTTTCAAACGAATTGATTTCGCGCGACGAAGGCGTTCACTGCGACTTTGCCGTTCATCTTCACAACCACCACTTGGTGAACAAAGTTTCTAAAGAGCGCATCCGCGAGATAATTGTTGACGCTTTAAACATTGAGCGCGAATTTATTACAGAATCGCTACCTGCAAGTTTGATTGGGATGAATTCAAAATTGATGACGCAATACCTTGAATTTGTAACCGACAGGCTTTTGGTGGAATTGGAATGCGAAAAGGAATACAACGTTACGAACCCATTTGATTTTATGGATATGATTTCGCTTCAAGGGAAAACCAATTTCTTCGAAAAACGCGTAGGCGAATACCAAAAAGCTGGGGTTACCAACAAAGACAAGGAATCAAACAAAATCAGTTTCGACGCGGATTTTTAGAAAGCAATAGCTTTCCCACAAATATATTATTTCAAAATGTAAAAGTTGAATGTGTGCAATTTTCATTGCATAATAGGATTTTCAGCTACCATTACTAACCACTTAAATAAAAGAATTATGAATGTAGTAAAAAGAGACGGCCGGAAAGAGCCCATAATGTTTGATAAAATTACGGCTCGCGTGCGCAAACTGTGCTACGGTTTAAACGAATTGGTAGATCCTGTAAAAGTAGCAATGCGTGTAATTGAAGGGCTTTACGACGGTGTAACAACCAGCGAGCTGGATAATTTGGCTGCGGAAATTGCCGCAACAATGACCACTTCGCATCCGGATTACGCACGTTTGGCGGCTCGAATCTCTGTTTCCAATCTACATAAAAATACCAAAAAATCATTTTCGGAAGTGATGACGGATCTTTACGAATATGTAAATCCGCGTACCGGAAAAAAAGCGCCTTTGCTGAGTGATGAGGTTTTTGAGGTGATAAAAAACAACGCCGAGGAATTAGATTCAACAATAATTTACAACCGTGATTTTGGGTACGATTATTTCGGTTTTAAAACTTTGGAACGCTCCTATTTGCTGAAACTGAACGGAAAGATTGCAGAACGTCCGCAGCATATGTTGATGCGAGTTTCCGTAGGAATTCATATGAACGATTTGGCAGCAGTGAAGGAGACCTACGAGTTGATGTCGAAGAAATATTTCACCCACGCAACCCCAACGCTTTTCAACAGTGGAACACCAAAACCGCAAATGTCTTCCTGCTTTTTGCTTGCAATGAAGGACGACAGCATCGATGGAATTTACGATACGTTGAAGCAGACCGCAAAAATCTCACAATCTGCCGGTGGAATTGGTCTTTCAATCCACAACGTTCGTGCAACGGGATCTTATATTGGTGGCACCAACGGAACTTCAAACGGAATTGTGCCGATGCTTCGCGTTTTTAACGATACCGCACGTTACGTTGACCAAGGTGGCGGTAAGCGAAAGGGAAGTTTTGCAATTTATGTGGAACCATGGCACGCTGATATTTTCGACTTTTTAGATTTGAAAAAGAACCACGGAAAAGAAGAAATGCGGGCTCGAGACCTTTTTTACGCCATGTGGATTCCAGATTTGTTTATGCAACGGGTGCAGGACGACGCTGAATGGACGCTTATGTGCCCGAACGAATGCCCAGGACTTTTTGAATGCCACAGCGAAGAATTTGAAGCGCTTTACCATAAATATGAAGCAGAAGGAAAAGGTAGAAAAACCGTAAAAGCACGTGAACTTTGGGAGAAAATTCTTGAATCGCAGATTGAGACCGGAACGCCTTATATGCTTTACAAAGATGCGGCGAACCGAAAAAGCAATCAAAAGAATTTGGGGACCATAAAATCATCAAACTTGTGTACGGAGATTATGGAATACACTTCTGCAGATGAAGTTGCGGTTTGTAATTTGGCTTCCATCGCTTTGCCAATGTTCGTGAAAGGCGGTGAATTTGACCACAAAGAACTTTTTAAAGTAACAAATCGCGTTACCAAAAATCTGAACCGTGTAATCGACAGAAATTACTATCCGGTGATTGAGGCGCAAAACTCAAATTTCCGCCACCGTCCGGTTGGGTTGGGAATTCAAGGTTTGGCAGATGCTTTTATCATGCTTCGTTTGCCCTTTACCAGTGATGAGGCCAAAAAATTGAATCAAGAAATTTTTGAAACACTCTATTTTGCGGCCGTTACAGCTTCTATGGAAGAAGCGAAGGCAGATGGACCGTACGAAAGTTATAAAGGCTCACCTATTTCCGAAGGATTATTTCAGCATAATTTATGGGGAATAAAGGACGAAGAGTTAAGCGGCCGTTGGGATTGGGACAAATTGAGAAAGGATGTAAAAAAGCACGGTGTTCGAAACTCTCTATTGGTTGCGCCTATGCCAACCGCCTCCACATCGCAGATTCTTGGGAACAACGAAGCTTTTGAGCCCTATACTTCAAATATTTATACACGACGTGTGCTTTCAGGGGAATTCATTGTTGTGAACCAACACCTTTTGGAAGATTTGGTGGAACTTGGGCTTTGGAACGAGGATTTGAAAGAGGAAATCATGCGCGCCAACGGTTCAATCCAAGATGTGGAAATAATTCCGCAGGAACTGAAAGAACTTTATAAAACCGTGTGGGAACTTTCTATGAAAGATATTATTGATATGAGCCGCCACCGTGGATATTTTATTGATCAAAGCCAGTCTTTAAATCTTTTTATGGAAAATGCAAATATGGCAAAACTAACCTCGATGCATTTTTATGCATGGAAAAGCGGCTTGAAAACGGGAATGTATTACTTACGGACCAAAAGTGCCGTGGATGCCATTAAATTCACACTTAAAAAGGAAGAGAAAAAAGAAACCGTTGGTGCTGAAGTTGAGGCAAATGTAGTAGAAGATGTATCAACAAAGCCAATGACACCGCAGGAATTGCGCGAAATGCTGGCACAATCCAAAAACGCTCCGGATGATGATTGCTTGATGTGCGGATCGTAAATTTTGGAATAACTTTATAAATAAAAAAGCCCTTGCTCAATTGAACAAGGGCTTTTTTATTTATTTTTTGCGATGCTTATTATTCCTCTGCGGGCATGGACATTCTGGTATATTCCAAAACAAGCGCGCTCAACCAATCCCAATTGATTGATTTGTAAGGATATTTTTCCATAAAGGCTGCATTGTCTCCAAAGAGGAAGTCATAATTTTCCTCAAAATCACTTTTGGGCAGCCAAAATACTTTATCGCCTTTTTGAACGTAATATGACTTTACAACACCGCCACCAATGGTAGGGCCTGGGCCCATTTTAAAACCTTTTGATTCTTTGGCAAAAGGATCGTGGTAAACCGAAATTATCTGGCTGAATTCCGGATTTATCAGTTGCATCAAAAATTCTTTCTCGTCCTTTTTGTTTTTTAGGGAAACCTTTTGGTTTACAAAATAAATCTGGTCATTGCTGGTCAGTTTATTTACGCTGTTTCTTCTGCCCATCCCGAAATTGCTGAACTTTTGTGATACCTTTCCGAATTTCTCCCAACCGCTGGCATAAAGATAGGCTTCTGCAATCTGTGATGCATCATAGGTTTCTTTTTTGTCGGTAATACTGTCTTTAAAAACAATTTGGGCAATCTGCCCTTTCTTTGTAACCACGCCCTTACAGTACCCGTTATGTTCGGTACCATCTTTCATGATAACGGTTGATACTTTTTTTGTGGCCGGTTGGTCAAAACCTTCATTAAAATAATAGGTTTTTAACATATCCTTTTCCTCGTCGGTATATTTAACCTTGTCTTGCGCAAAGACAAAACTACAGGCCATTAATAGTACGATTGATAAAAATTTTAGTTTCATAATGTTGAGATTTATTGGTTGCTGAAACAATATTCCAACAATAATTTTAAACGGAAAATTTTTTTGGTGTAAAATTGGTCCGTAAGGCATCAAAATACGGCAGATGCCCTATGAAGATTAAAAGTGTTTGTGCATCTTCTAAAGAAAAAGGAGCCCGATTTGGACTCCTTTTCTAAAATATGGGATGAAATTTATTACGCTTTGCGATAGCTTGTGTAATATTCCTCCATCAAGTTCATCAAGGCCGTTACCAGATCTTTGGTTTCAAGCAATAGGCTGAAATACAAAGTGGTGTTTTTAGGGCTTGATTCTTCGGTACGGGTACGCGCTATCTGCTTTTCAATTTTGTTTGAAAGGCTTGCGAAGATTTCGTCTTTTTTCTCAAGTACATTCCCGATGCGCTGGAATTCCTTTTTGTGGAAGATGTCTTCAATTTCATTTAAAAGCTCTTCCAAATGATTGTCTATTTCCTGAAGATCCTTTATTTGGTTAAAGCGAAGCGCTTTGTGATTGTTGTTCACGTGCTTGTAGCTCGCCTTTGAAATAAATTCCAAAGACTGCACCACGTCGGTCAAATAACCAAGGATTACAATGTAGAAGTTACTTCCGCGCACACTGGTTTCATCCAGATTCTTAATGAAGTAGAAAATATTGTCTCGCAGTTCTTCAACTTCGTCATTAAGTTTATTTACACCTTTTTTGCTCTTCTTCAGTTTTTTGGTGTCCTGTTTTGCAAGGCCACGAAGCATATCGGTATAAATTTTATTTGAACGTGAAACTACATTGCTAATGTTTTCAGCACTTTCTTGGATAATCCCCTGAACGGTTTTGCTCTCGGTTTTCTTCAAGCCGCTCTTGTCCAATTTCAGTTTCACTTTATTTTTGTGAGAAAGATAATTTCGCACTAATAAAAGAATAGCCAATAATAACAACACGGCTATCATTGCGCCACGACCTATAAATATTAGATAGGCAAGCGTACCTGCTGCTGCAAATGCCACAAATGCAGTAAAGAACCAACCACCTATTACGTTCATTACCCCTGCAACGCGGTAAACGGCACTTTCGCGACCCCAAGCTCTATCAGCAAGTGATGTACCCATGGCTACCATAAAGGTTACATAGGTGGTGGAAAGTGGTAGTTTCATAGAAGTTGCCGTAGCAATCAGAATTCCGGCAACCATAAGGTTTATGGAGGCACGGATCATATCAAAAGCTGGAAGCTCGTAGGTTTTGTGTTTGGGTAGGTTCACTATCGGTTTTTCAAAACGTTTATCTATTTTCTGCTGAAGCGATTGCGGAATGATATATTCAAAATAGGTTGCAATCTGGGTGCTGGACTTTACCAAAAACCTTGAAAGCATGTTTGGGCTAAATTTTTCATGGCCCTCGCCTTGGCGTGCAAGGTCAATTTCGGTATCAGAAACCGTTCGTGCCTTTTTGGAAAACCACAATGTAAGAACCATTACACCACCAGCAATGAAGAGCAGCATAGGCTCTGCGGGAACTTTTTCAGCAAGGCTGTGCATATTATACTCTGAGGCCGCGACACCAGAAGTTGACCAGTCAATATAACTATGGTATGCCGCCATTGGAACCCCAATAAAGTTTACCAAATCGTTTCCTGCAAATGCCAACGCAAGACTGAATGTACCTACTGCTATTACGATGATTAAAATATTCTTTTTAAAAATCATCATAAAAAGTTGCGAGAACACAGTCCAAAAAATGAAGCTTCCGCCGATAAGCATCCAAGTATCACTTTCAACAATATCTTTAAAATCGCCATAGAAAGGAGTTCCCTTTAAACCTTTAACAAGTATGAAATAGCTTATACAGGTAAGAGCCAAACCTCCAAAAATAGCTCCGAAATATTTCATTTTTCGCTCAACGTGGAAGGTAAATACCAGCCTCGACAGGTATTGAACTACTGCCCCCACGGTAAAAGCAATCACAACCGAAAGCAGAATTCCTGTTATAATTTCTACCGCTTTTTCGGTATTGATGTATTTTGTAATTGCTGAAATGGTCTCTGCATCGTTATGGCCAATTTTTATCAGCGCCATAATAACGGCAGCGCCCAAAAGTTCAAAAACAATGGAAACCGTGGTAGATGTTGGTAAACCTATAGTATTAAAAAAATCCAGCAGCAAGATATCGGTAATCATTACCGCCATGAAAATAATCATTATTTCGTCGAAGTAAAATTCTCCGGGGACAAAGATGCCCTTTCGCGCCACTTCCATCATTCCACTGGAGAAAACGGCACCAATGAAAATACCTAAACTGGCTATTATTAAAATAGTCCTAAAGGAAAGTGCTTTAGAGCCAATGGCCGAGTTTAAGAAGTTTACGGCATCATTACTAACGCCAACCACTAGATCTGCAATTGCAAGCGCGGCAAGTGCAACAATCATTAATAAATAAATATTATCCATTCTAGTTTTAATTAAGTTGGTGCAAATTTCCCATATAAAATAGGATTGATTGTTACCAAATTGTTATCTGTATTTTTCTTAAAAATGAAGGTCAAAACCCAGCCTGTATTCCAAAGAGCTGCTTTCACCTGCAATGGTTGAATATGATAAATCTGTTTGAACTTTTAATTTGTGCCCAACAATATATTTTGAGGCTCCCAAGGTATATTGGTTCTCGGTTTCGTTGGAAGAAAATGTATTATCTGGCATAATGGTGGTAATGCGACCGGCAACTTCCCAATTGTTTTTAAAGACATAGCCTCCTTGAAAATTGAGCCCTTGCCCCGTATAAACCTCCTGCTCTGTAATAGAACCATCAATATTGGTTACTAGTGGGTTTTCAGCATCGCGATAACTATATTCTCCCATTAGTGAAAACCCATTATATTTAAACATAGCATCCACAAAAATGGTACTTATATTGGTTTCGTAAAAACCGATATCATTGCGCATATAGCTGCCTTGATTGCTTCGGGTTTTTACGGCATTATTGTTGAAATCATAGGTGGCGCCAATGGCAAGTTTTGGCGTTTTTTCGCGATAGATGTCGCCGCCAATATAATCTCCTTTTTTGGTGAACTCGCCAAAAGGCAATAATTCTACGCGGGTTGTATATTGAAACCCTCCAATATTTCCGGTTGTAATATTTCTACCTTCTCCCTGTGAAACGGCAAACATTTCGCGAATTAGGAAATTTTCAGAAGCCTTAAAACTATGGCGCAATTGTACTCCAAGGTCCCTGTCAATATTGAATAACCTGTTAAGTCTGGAACGGTCTATAAGCTGAAGATTACCGGAAGATATTACACGTTCCCTGTTTCCGGGAAGTTTTGCCTGTCCTGCCCATAGCTCCAGATTTTTGTAGAACCCCCACATTATTACTGCATCATAAATAATTCGAGGGGCATTGCCAGTGAATTCTGAAGCTCCTGCCACATCAAAATTTGAAAGACCTAGTTCAATTTTATAGCGCAGTTTCGGGGAATAGGCAAATCCGTCAAATTTTAAACGGGCGCGACGGATAATAAAGCTTTGTTCCGGTTTTCCAAATTTATCGCCATCGTAATCCCAGGAAGAATTGGCCCGTACTTGCATTCGTGGCGCAAATCGGACGCTCCACGTACTGTCTTTGCCCACAATGTTAAGCATACCGTCACCAAATTTTGGAACACTTATTTGTGAATGGACCGCGGAAACACACAAAAATAGAAAACCAATAAAGAAAATATTCTTTAGGTACATTTTAAAATCGATTATAGTTTTTGTCGCTGCAAAGGACTAAATTTTTAACTAATGGTATGTTTCCATATTGTTAAGCTACGTTTCCTTGGCTCCTATAAATTTAATAAAAAAAGGGCCGTCCTCAACGAACAGCCCCATTTGAAAATCTAGTCGACAAAAACTAAACGATTTCAAAAATTGCCCAATATAATAGGCAATTACAAAGAAAATCTATCGATCATAACTTAGTGTGAAGATAGCTTTACCAAATCATTAAGATATTGATTCAAAAAAACTAGGCTTTTTAAAACATTGAAAATAAACAGGTTAAAGGTTTAATGTTAAGTTAACGTTACCAAATGGTTTCGTAAGCGTTAATTTTGTAAATTTGATTATTCTGAAAATTTAAAACTTTGAAAAATGAAAAATTTAATCACCCTTTTTGCAATCGTATTAACAGTTTCAATGGCATTTGCACAAAATGCTAATAAAAACACGTATTATTTGGATGGCGATATGATTAAGGCAACAATATATCACGATAATGGAACGGTTGCACAAACTGGCTACTATACTGCAGACAATAAGCTAACTGGAGAATGGGTGAGCTATGACTTTAACGGTAATAAAACTGCCATTGCGCAATATAATAATGGTGAAAAAGTGGGCACGTGGTATTTCTTTACAAATGAAGACATAAAAGAAGTTTCTTATGCGGATGCCCGTATTGCCAAGGTTGTAACTTGGAAATCTGACGATATTCAAATTGTTTCTAATTAAACTCTAATTCTATTTTACATAAAAAAACCCTAGCTCAAATGCTAGGGTTTTTTATTTTTCACGTAATACATTTTAGAATTTGAGTGAGTAGCCCAAACTAATTTCTTGTCCCGGACTCCATTTGGAAAATAGTTGATCCTCTGCTCCAAACGATTGATAAACGCTTTCAATATCGTCATTTAATAAGTTGTCAAACTTTAAGGATATTGTTGAATTTCTGTTTGATCCAAAGCTTTTTGAAATGTTCAGTTTCACATTGTGAAAGGGCATTGTATATACATCTGCCACATCTCCTGCACCTACAATTTGAAGTGTTTTTCCCTGAGTATTGTAGAAAAGGCCACCTTGGAGTCCAGTTTCCGGATCTTTATAATTGAAGCCAAGATTTATTAAATAAGGGCTTTGGCCTTGCAATTGTCTATTGTCGTCAAGTATTTCACCGGTACGTAAATTATCTAGCCTTCCTTCCCTTTCGTCTTCACTGTACTGCTGTTGCGATTCTATAAGTGAGAAATTTAAATTGAAATCTATATTCTGTAAACCGCTTATAAACCCGAGATTTTTTCTTATTTCTAGCTCACCCCCAAAAACTTTTGCGTCTCCTAAGTTTAGTGGCGTGTATTGTCCATACGCCCTTCTGATAAATGAAAGCTCAATAGGATCAGTAAAAGATTTATAGAATCCGCTTATTGCGAAGAAATCTCCTGCTTCTCCATATTGTTCGTATCTGATGTCAAAATTATTTACATAAGTAGGCTGAAGGTTTATATTGCCAATAAATGTGGTGCTGCTTATTGGGTCAAAAATTTCGGCGAGTGAGGCTTCTTTAAATGAAGGTCTTGCCGTAGTTCTTGAATAGGAAGTACGTATTTTTTTGTTTTCATCTTCATTCAAATCAAAAATTAGATTTGCCGATGGGAAAAAGTCTGATTTTTCTAAAATTTTGGCATCTTCCAGTCTGGTTCCGTCCTGTCTTTCACCTGTGTAAATCAAGTCGAATTTTTCAAACCGCACCCCTAAAGCTGCATTCATCCAATTTGTTACCTTAAATTCTTCAGCTATATACCCTGCTGCGATTTGAATTTTTGAATTGTAAGAATCTGAATCGTTGGAGTCTTGGCGCACATAGGTTCCGCTATTTGTATTTGGGTCATAAATATTTTCTGGGATTAATAGTTGGTTTGGATCACCTCCAAATGTTGCCGACGAAAAATTAAGCAAAGGCAAAGAGTATTTTATTACTTCAAAGTCTCTTTCTTTTTGGGTAAAGGCACCGCCAATTTTAGCTTTTGCTTCAAAGCCAAAAAGATTGTGATCCTTTTCAAGGCCAATTTTTCCGGCAAGATTTACCTCTTCAAGTGATCTAAAAAATCTGGAGGCATCGCCAGATTCACTTGGCTCAATTGTAAATACTTCCTCGCCCGTATTGGGATTTATTGATACTCTAAATGGAGTTGTGCGAAAATCTTTATCGTCCACCTTGGCAAGGGAGGGCGATAGGTTCCATTCCAAATTCCAGTCATTATTACTGCCAAGGGTATGTGTGCCTTTTAATAGTCCATTTGTAATGGATCTCTGAACGTAGGTTAGGTTGTCTTTTTTAATCGTATTGCTGCTAACTATAAAATTGTCCAGCCTAAAAATGCCAGCTTCAGATTCTCCATTTTGGATGTGAAGTACATTAAATTGATATTTTGATTTTTCGGTTTTAAATGTTAACCCACCAAGGGCGCTAATTAAAACTGTATTGTTTCCTAACTCACCAGTTTGTGTGCGGTCTGCTAAAAGTTCAAAATTAGATCTGTCTGATTCGTCTTTTCTGAATAGCTGGCCATTGATGTATTCATCATAGTATTTTGTTTCATTTCGATATGACACTGATGCCAAATACCCTAATTTATTTTCGCCTACATCAAATTGATCTCCCGCTGTTATAGCAAAGTTATAGTTCATAAAATTTTGTTCTCGCTCTGCTGCCATTTGCGGGTTAAAGCGTTGGGTTAAATCTCGAACAAGCTCTCCATCTTGTTGCGGTAAAGGCACTTGTTGTGATTGGGGAATAGGATTGTCCCTTAGCCCGTCATCAAAACCTAAAAAGTCTGTACCGCTTTTATCGCCTGTTAAGTAGTTGTTTTTAAAATGAAAATCAGCGTTGTAGCCCAATCCAAGAGAAATACTATATTCAGCTCTGCTAGGAATGTCCTTGGTTACAATGTTTATTACACCGCCGGTAAAGTCGGCTGGCTGGTCTGCAGTTGCAGATTTGGTAATCAATACATTTTCTAGAATTTGTGAAGGAAAAATATCCAGTTGCAGTGTATTTCTATCTGGATCCAGACCGGGCACTTCCATGCCATTTAGTATGGATTTAGTGTATCGGTCTCCTAAGCCCCTAACATACACGTATTTTCCTCCTTGTACCGAAACGCCCGGCACGTTTTGAACTGCTGAAGCCACATCGCTTGCACCAGTTTTTTTAATGGATTCCAAAGACAAACCATCCATTAGGGTAACCGAGTTTTTCTGGATGCTTAAAACAGATGCTTCCGTATTTTTACGGGCAGTGGTGGTAACAACCACTTCATCCAGTTGTCCAGCAGAAGCATTAAGCGTAACATCAACTGTTGTAGTTTGGCCTGAAGTTATTTTCACTTCCGTAATTTCCTTAGTTTGATATCCAACGAACGAAAAAACAAGTGTGTAAGTTCCAGCATCTAACTTTAGATTGTACTTGCCATCAAAATCAGAGGTTGTTCCCGTTTGTGAACCCTTCACAATAACGTTTGCAAAAGAAAGCACGTCATTATATTCACCATCATTTATAACCCCCGTAACAACACCTGTTTGTGAAAAGGAAATCTGAAATAAAAACATTGCAATAAGCAATGGGAAAATATTTTGCATAAAAATATATTTATAAAATTTGCCCGTCTTCTTTTAGAAAGACGAGCAAATTGCTAATTGATTTAAAACAAGTTAAATGAGAATTCAAATTTTTACAAGGCTCCTTTAGATTTTGCGTAAGTCCAAGAGAAGCTTGAAAGATTAGCCCCACCGGAGTTTCCAGCTGTTGCCCAAGAAGCAGCTCTTTCAGTAAATGTTGGGTTAAGTATTATCTGACTTTCACCTTCGCCAGTTTTTTCGGCAAATATATTTTTAGCTTCAGTAACTCCATTAGGTAAGCTCACAGTCCAATTTGAAAATGACAACTTTCCATCAAGAAAGTTCTGTGCCACTGCATTGTTGTCTAACTCTACATCAGAATCTGCTTTAAAACCTACTGCATAAATGTTTTTTAGGGTGCCCATTGCTCTGTCGCGCAAATCTGCATATTCGCCATTTTCTGTAGTAGTATTTCCGATTAACGTGATACCGTCCAATGTGAATCTTCCTTCCAACGATCCTGCTGGGCCGTCAATTTCCAAAGCGTGGTCTGAAACATTCCCTAAGATTGCAACAGAATTTGAAATTGTACCGGAATAAGCCTCGTCTATATCAAGGGCATCATCACCGCAGGCCCAAACTATTGCGTTTGAAACATTTACTGATCCTCCGAACCACTCGATGCCATCATCCACATTTGCTACAACTTCAATGTTTGAAATAGAAGTTCCTGTTCCCACGGCTCCAAGTGTAAGACCGTTAATTTCATTACCATCACCAATAGAAGTGCCTCCGTGGCGAATGGAAACATAATTCATAGTACCTGAATCATCTGCATTATCAGATCCTCCATAAAGACCATTGGTGTCACTGGCTGGAATACCTTCAATTTGGTTTTCAAGGGCATCACCAGACAAAGAGGCTTTTGCCTTACCTAATATTATAACACCGCCCCAAAGGCCTCTGTCATTTTCGGTAAGATTAGTGCCAGATTTCTGTCCCAACGCTATATTATCTGCAATTGAAGTAAAAATAATTGGCTTATCAGCTGTTCCATTGGCTTCAATTTTAGCGCCTCTGGCAACAATAAGTACAGCAGCACTCGCTTCTTGACCCGCATAAGCTTTTATTATTGTTCCTTCATTAATGGTTAAGGTAGCACCGGAGGTAACTGTTACACGGCCGTCAAGTTCCCAAATAACATCATTGGTTAATGTCATGTCTGATGTGATTTGACCAGATAGTTTATTGTTTACGGGATCTGGGTCTGGATCAATAATTGGTCCGTCGTCATTACTGCTGCAGCTAACGCTAAGCACAAGAGCAAAAATCGCTATTAGAGGTAAAAAGAATTTTTTCATTAGTTTCATCTTAATTTTATAGATTAATTTCTTGGGGCAAAGATGGTTCCCTTATGTAAGGTTTGTGTTAATTGGCGATTACCAATTGGTCAAATTAGAGTTAGCTTAAGGTTAAGGCACACAAAAAAAATGATTGATTTGGCATCTGAAAAATAGTATCTTGCCTCAAAATTTTCACAAACTATGATGCAATGGGAACAGTTGCTTTCGCTACGGAAGCAAGGCGATAAAAGCAAAAGATTACGAATAGAAGAAAACGAAACCCGCTTGGGCTTTGAAGTAGATTACGACCGCGTAATTTTTTCGTCTGCTTTTCGAAGCTTGCAGGATAAAACCCAGGTTATTCCATTGTCAAAAACATCATTTGTGCATACGCGTTTGACGCATAGCTTGGAAGTTTCGGTGGTGGGGCGCTCCTTGGGAAGAATTGTTGGGAAGGAAATTTTGAAAAAACACCCGCAGTTACAGAATACGCATGGCTATCAATTCAATGATTTTGGAGCCATTGTTGCCGCCGCTGCTTTGGCGCACGATATTGGCAATCCTCCGTTCGGTCACAGTGGCGAAAAGGCGATTGGCGATTATTTTCTGAACGGAAATGGAAAACGTTTTAAAAATCAACTTTCCGAGAAGGAATATCAGGATTTGGTTGCTTTTGAAGGAAATGCAAACGGTTTTAAAATTTTAACCGAATCCAAAAATGGCGTTGAGGGTGGACTACGATTAACGTACGCAACGCTTGGTGCATTTATGAAATACCCAAAACAATCGCTTCCCAAAAAATCTACTTCTCACGTTGCCGATAAAAAATTCGGCGTTTTTCAAAGTGACACTGGATTTTTCAATGAAGTGGTCACAGAACTTGGCCTTTTAAGTAGGGGAAATAACGGTTATTCGCGCCACCCACTTACATTTCTTGTAGAAGCTGCAGATGATATTTGCTATACTATTATTGACTTTGAAGACGGTATAAACTTGGGTTTGATTGAAGAAGACATTGCGCTGGAATATTTAATTAATTTGGTTCGAGATAGTTTGAAAAAAGACATCTACTCACGCCTGCAAACGGTGCAGGACAGGTTGGCTTATTTGCGATCACTCGCCATTAATACTTTGATTGCCGAAGCAGCTTCTATTTTTATTGAAAACGAAGAAGAAATTCTGAAAGGAACTTTTTCTGAAGCATTGTTAGACAGAAGTCAATACAAGGCCCAAATTGCTGATATAATAAAGATTAGCATTGAAAAAGTTTACCAAAGTACAGAGGTGATGGAAAAGGAAATAGCTGGCTATACTATATTATCAACTTTGCTGGAAACATTTACTTCTGCTTTTGAAAATTATCAAAATGGAATAGCGCGACATTATGACAAAATTTTGCTGCAACTTATTGATTCCCATTCTCATAAAAACCAATCTGTCTATGAATATTTAATGGAGTGTTGCAATTATATCTCACGCTTAACAGATGGGAATGCACTTCAGAATTTTCAAAAAATAAAAGGCAATTTGTAGCAAAATCATGTTTATATGGTTTAAAAATGTTAAAAATTGAATTTTAGAGGGTTATATTGTCAATTTTATGATATTTTTAGCAATCCTTTATTTGGGAATAGAAAATCAATAATTTATAGATAGATCTTATCTACCATTAATCACCTAAAAACTTAATTTAAAGCTTATGAAAAAAGTTCTTTACTTAATTATCATTTTTGCTGTAAATGTTTCCTTTGCGCAGGATTACAGCAATTTGGTAAAAACGTATCTTCAGCAAAACCGAACGCTGCATTCTTTGCAGCCACAGGATATAACAGATGTATCTATTACCTCGCAGAGTTTTTCAAAAAGTATGCAGGTTCATAACGTATATGTAGAACAACGTTATCAAGGCATTGAGATTTTTAATTCAACATCTCCATTCGTTATTAAAGATGGAGCTGTGTACAGTGCTAAAATTTCTTTCACTGAAAATGTTTCCGCAAAGGTTAATAGTACTGCTCTATCAATATCGGCAGTGGGCGCTATTGGGAAGGCAGCCAATGCACTTGGCCTGCAAAGTCCCACAAATTTAAATTTGATTGAAACACTTTCAGACCACGACTACATTTTTTCTAATGGAAATATTTCTTTAGAAAACATTCCGGTAGAGCTTGTGTACCAAAAAATGGAAAATACGGGCAACCTGAGATTAGCTTGGAACTTGAGCATTTATCTTTTAGATGCATCACATTATTACAGTGTTCGAATTGATGCTATGACTGGTGAATTATTAGAAACAATGGACTGGGTTGTAAGCTGTAATTTTGGCGAAGAAGCTCATTCGCACTCAAACGAACAAAGTGTTTTGTTTGCCAATAAAAGTGAAGCCAGCTCTCTTGTAACAAGCGCCGCTGCGGCCTATCGTGTATTCCCATTGCCATTGGTTGGACCCAATGATGGTGCAGATCAATTAGTGAATGATCCATCAGACCCTGTTGCCTCTCCATTTGGATGGCATGATAATGATGGAGTTCCAGGACCAGAGTACACATACACTCGTGGTAACAATGTTATTGCACAAGAAGACAAAAATGGAAACAACGGAGTGGGTGCAAAAGCCGAAGGTGGTCCAACACTTACATTCGATTTTCCATTTAACTTACCTCAGAATCCAAATTCATTTACCGATGGAGCCATCACCAATTTGTTTTATATGAACAATATGATGCATGATGTTATGTTCCATTATGGTTTTGACGAGGAAAGCGGAAACTTCCAAGTAACTAATTATACTGGAGCCCCAGGTGCTGGTGATTATGTTTTTGCCGATGCACAAGATGGTAGTGGAATAAATAATGCAAACTTTGGAACTCCTCCAGATGGTGGAGCGCCAAGAATGCAAATGTACCTTTGGACTGCTCCTGGCACAGTATTGGGAACCTATCTGACTGTTAACAACGGACCATTAGCTGGACAATATTACGCTATGGATTCCAACTTCGCAGAGCCGTTGACCAATACCCCAATAACAGCAGATCTTGTAGTGGTTGAAGACGATAACTCAGGTCCTTCCACAGATACTTATGACGGTTGTGATAATATTACAAACGGATCAAGTATTTCAGGAAAAATAGCTGTTGTAAGGAGAGGTGAGTGTAACTTCACCGTTAAAGTATTAAATGCACAAAATGAAGGCGCAATAGCTGTAATAATTGTGAACGATGTGCCTTTAGAGCCAATTGTTATGGGCGGAAATGGGGCTCAAATTAATATTCCTGCTGTGATGATTTATCAATCTGATGGAGAAGCTTTAATTACTTCACTTTTAAATGGAGATACAATTAATGCAACTTTAGTAGATGATGGATCGGGAACTGATAACTTTCAACGCGATGGAGATCTAGACAATGTAATAGTTGCTCACGAATACGGTCATGGTGTTTCAAACCGTTTAACTGGTGGACGCTTACAAGCTGGATGCTTGCAAAACCAAGAACAAATGGGAGAAGGATGGAGTGATTATCTAGGATTTGTACTTACAATGAAACCTGGTGATACTCGAAATGACCCTCGTGGAACAGGAACTTATGCTTTAGGACAAGGTATTTCAGGTATTGGTTTAAGGGCCAAAGCCTATAGCTCAGATTTTGCTGTTAATGATTTTACCTATGATGATATTAAAACACAGTCAGTTCCACATGGAGTGGGATCAGTTTGGGCCACAATGTTATGGGATTTAACTTGGGATTTAATAGATGTATATGGTTTTGATGCAGATCTATATAATGGTACAGGGGGTAACAATGTTGCATTGCAACTTGTTCTTGACGGTATGAAATTACAGCCTTGTAGTCCAGGTTTTGTAGACGGTCGTGATGCAATACTTGAAGCAGATCAAATTGCCTATGGCGGAGCAAACAGATGTTTGATCTGGAGAGCTTTTGCTAAGCGTGGTCTTGGTGAGAGTGCAAGCCAGGGAAGTTCAGGTAGTAGATCTGACGGTACTGAAGCTTTTGATGTGCCTGCCGGATGCGAACTAGGAGTTTCTGACAATGGTAACCTAGAAAATAACTTTATAGTTTATCCAAACCCATCAAATGGAGAGATTACAATCAAATCTCGTGTGGATGTTGGAGAAGCAACTATATCAATTTTTGATATGAACGGAAGAAAGGTGTTCACGCAGCAACTTGAACTTCATACTACTGCAAATGTAAATGCAAGCGGTCTTAACGCTGGAATTTATTTAATACAGATAGAGGGAGATAACCGTTCTCAAACATCTAAGCTGATAATTAACTAAAACTGAAATAGTTTTAAATAGAAAAGAGGCTCAGAAGAGCCTCTTTTTTTATAAATATTTTTGAATGGTTTTATAGATTTCTTCTGAAGAAATACCTGCTTGTTTCTGAAGCTCCTCAACAGTGCCATGTTCTAGAAAAACATCGGGAACGCCCAATTGTTTAGTTTTCCGCTGATAATTATGAATAGCGGCGAAAGAAGCAATACTCCCTCCCAAACCACCTACGGTAGTACCATCTTCCACAGTAATTATAGTTTCGTATTTCTGAAAAACTTCGTGCAGTAGATTTTCATCCAGAGGTTTTAAAAAGCGAACATCAACGCAGCCCACTTTTTCCCTTTCGGAAGCGGAAAGCAAGTCAATTGCTTTCAACGCATTATGATTTATAGTGCCAATAGTTAATATGAGAATTCTATTCCCTTCCTTTAGAGTTTCACCCTTTCCAATATCAATTAAATTGAATGGTTTTTGCCACTCGAGTATATTGCCTCTCCCACGCGGATAACGGATAAAGATCGGCAAATCAAGTCCCTTTTGGGCCGTGAACATTATATTCCGCAGTTCCGTTTCGTTACGGGGTGCAAAAATAATAAGGTTTGGAATGCAGTTTAAATATGCTAAATCGAAAATACCGTGGTGTGTTGCCCCATCTTCACCTACAATTCCGGCGCGATCCAAACAAAAAATTACAGGTATTTTTTGAAGGCACACATCGTGGATTACCTGATCGAAAGCCCGTTGTAAAAAAGTAGAATATATATTGCAGAAAACGGTAAAACCTCGCGTAGCCATTCCCGCTGAAAAAGTTACTGCGTGTTGTTCAGCAATCCCTACGTCAAAAGCACGTTGGGGAAAAGTATCCATCATAAATTTTAAGGAACTTCCCGTAGGCATTGCAGGGGTAATGCCTATAATTTTTTCATTTTCTGAAGCTAATTCAACCAATGTTCTTCCAAATACATCCTGAAATTTGGGGGGCTGCATGTCGTTGTTTTTCGGAGCAAGATCTCCCGTAAGGGCATCAAATTTTCCAGGGGCATGATAAACAACTTGGTTTTCTTCAGCTTGCCGTAACCCTTTTCCCTTGGTTGTAATTACGTGAAATACTTTTGGTCCCGAAACATTTTTAAGCCGTTCCAATTCTGAAATTACCAAATCCAGATTATGTCCATCGATTGGTCCGGAATAATTAAAGTTTAATGCTTCAAAAATATTATCAGACTCTTTTGCGCCGTTTAGTTTTACTTTGGTGAAATAATTTTTCAGCGCGCCCACACTGGGGTCAATGCCAATGGCATTATCATTTAGAATAATCAAAAGGTTTGTGTCCGTAACTCCTGCGTGGTTCAATGCTTCAAAGGCCATTCCGCTGGCAATGGAAGCGTCGCCCACTACAGCAATATGTTGCTTTTCTATTTCACCTTTTAATTTTGAAGCAATTGCCATTCCCAGAGCTGCAGATATTGCGGTACTGCTATGCCCAACCCCAAAAGTATCATAGATACTTTCGGCCCGTTTTGGAAAACCACTGATGCCATTTAACTGCCTATTTGTGTGAAAAATGTGCTTTCTGCCAGTTAAGATTTTATGTCCGTAGGCTTGATGACCAACGTCCCACACCAAAATATCATCAGGGGTATTAAAAACGTAGTGTAAGGCGATGGTAAGTTCAACTACACCTAGACTCGCGCCCAAATGACCTTCTTTTGTTGCCACAATATTTATAATAAATTCACGAAGTTCCTGCGCTAATTGCGGCAATTTTTCCTTTGGAATTTTCCGAAGGTCGGCAGGATAATTTATTGTATTTAGTACATCTTGTGGCACGGTGTAAAGATACAGTTATTGCGAATTTGTTAATTGATGAATTCGTTAATTTGTTAATTCGTAATTTCGTTTTTAACTATGATTATAAAATTCCAAGAAACTTGAGTATAATAAATCCTTACGACGATACCTATTTTATGAAAAGAGCCATGCAAGAAGCTGAAATGGCCTATGATAAAGGCGAAGTGCCCATTGGTGCCGTAATAGTTATAAACAACCAGATTATTGCCCGTTCGCATAACCTTACTGAAACACTTAATGACGTTACGGCACATGCCGAAATGCAGGCAATTACCGCTGCTGCTAACTATCTGGGAGGAAAGTATTTAATAGACTGTACGCTTTATGTAACGATTGAGCCTTGCCAAATGTGCGCAGGAGCATTGTTTTGGAGCCAGATTTCAAAAATTGTATATGGCGCTAGAGATGAGCAGCGTGGGTGTATTGCCTTAAATACTAAACTTCACCCTAAAACCGAATTTAGGGGAGGAGTGATGGCAGATGAAGCATCACAACTGCTAAAACGGTTCTTTATCGAAAAAAGGAACTTAAACTAAAATAAAAAGCCTTTCAAAAATGAAAGGCTTTTACAACTCGAAACGTATATCTTTTTAGTCGTGGATTACGCGAACTTGAGCCGCAACCATTCCTTTTCTACCTTCTTCTTCAACATATTCTACTTTGTCACCTTCGTTAAGGGCTTCGCCGTTTAAGCCGGTTACGTGTACAAAAATGTCTTTTCCAGTTTCATCATTGGTGATAAAACCAAAACCTTTTGATTCGTTAAAAAATTTTACTGTTCCTTCCATTTTAAATAAAAAATAAATTAATAATAAGTTACAAATGTATAATATTTATGATTTTAGTTGTTAAGAAAATGAAAATTTTTTGAAAACGGATTGTCTTTTAAATCTTTTTTTCCTTCTGATAATCTTGCATTTTTTTAATATTTTCTTTGGTAAGCATATAGTCTTTCACACTTCTGTTTTTCCAGCGGTAATAAATAAACAGCGGCATGAGTACGAGAAATCCGATCATTAAGGATAGACCAATGATTAAATTGCCCGTGGCTTCATCATCAGGCTTGAGGTAAAACCCGATGCCTAAAGCAATAAGTACAGAAATAAAGAGGATGCCAATAATGTATTTCATTTTTATTTTTTATTAATTCCAACTTCGCTTATTTACCTGAAAAATCAATCAATTTTCTGCGATAGGCAGTAAGTAGTTTTGATTTTGAAACGAAACCATAGTATCTTCCGTGGCTTATCACCGGAAGGTTCCAAGCGCCTGTGTCCTGAAATTTTTTCATAACATCGGTCATTTTATCTTCTTCCAAATTTATAATATTTGGAGGGCTGTGCATAAGCTCCTGGGCTTTTAATTCTTCATAGAGGTTTTGGTCAAACATAACCGGTCTTAAATCATCAAGAAGGATAATTCCCTCAAGTGCATTTGTATCTTTGTCAAGCACAGGAAAAAGATTTCTTTTGGATTTTACAACGGCTTGATGCACAATTTCACCAAGATTCATCTGTGGGTAAATTGATATGAAATCACGTTCAATAACAGACCGTATATCCATCAAGGTAAGTACGGCGTGATCCTTATCGTGTGTTATGAGTTCACCCTTTCTGCCCAACTCCATTGCATAAACAGAATGTGGAATGAAGTATTTGGTAATGGAAAAACTAATAGCCGCCGTAATCATCAATGGAATGAAGAGTTCGTACCCGCCAGTTACTTCTGCAATTAAAAATATTGCGGTAAGTGGCGCGTAAAGCACGCCAGCCATTAGGCCCGTCATTCCCACCAATGTAAAATTGCTTTCAGAAACACCGTTGGGAAATAGACCGCAGTTGTTCAGAATTTTTGCAACCACGTTGCCCATGATACTTCCCATAAACAATACGGGAGCAAAAATACCACCTACGCCACCGGCACCAAAAGTAAGTGCACTGGCAATAATCTTGAAAAAAACCAGACCTGCCAAAAGTGCGATTACCACCCAAATACTAGTTAAGTCTAGATTAAAGATGTTGTTCTGTAAAGCTATTTCGGGGTTTCCTTTTACAAGATTGTTTATTACATCAAACCCTTCACCATAGAGTGGAGGGATAAAATATACAAGTATCCCCAGTCCTACACCGCCTGCAAGTAGGCGCTTTGCGGGAGAATTTATTTTTTCGAAAACCGTTTGAAAATAGGCATATACCTTTGTAAAATAAACAGAGGTAAATCCTGCGGCAAGTCCCAGAATCATATAAAATGGCACATCGCTTAAATAAAATGCGTCGGTATTCTTAAAGGGAAGAAGAATATCATTTCCGAAGAAAAAATACGATGTGAGAATACCCGAAATGGAAGCCAACAAGAGCGGAAGCATAGAAGCCAATGTTAAATCCAGACTGAAAACTTCTATTGCAAAAATTAGTGCTGCGATGGGCGCTTTAAAAATTGAAGCCATGGCTCCCGCTGCAGCGCAACCAATTAATAGGGTTCTGTTTGCCTGGTTAAGGTGCAAAACGCGAGATAGGTTTGAACTTAATGCCGCCCCCGTTGCAACAGTGGGGCCTTCAAGACCAACCGATCCTCCAAAACCGACAGTTATGGGTGCCGTTAAAATACTGCCGAACATTTGGTAGCGCTTTATAAACCCTTTCTTCTTTGAAATTGCAAATAGCGTGGAAGGAATACCATGGCTTACCTTCTTTCGAATTACATATTTTATTATAAAATAAACAAGGGTCAGTCCAAGGATGGGAAACACAAAATAAAAAGCCGTATGGTAATATTGTATTAGGTTTCCTTCTAACAAATGCTGGATAAAGTGCGTAAGGTTTTTAAGAATAACCGCGCCAACGCCAGATAAAAATCCCACAACTATAGCTATTAAATACACAAACTGCGTTTGCGAGATGTATTTAATTCGCCAAATAAGAAAGCGGGTTAGTAAGTTTCGTTTTTGTTTTGGCATCCTTAAAGCTATCAAAAAATCCTGCAAGTGCAGGATTTTTTATTATGAATTTATTTGAACCTTTAGATGAAGTTCCTCCAACTGCTTTTCGTCAATTGGCGCAGGGGCGTCAATCATCACATCGCGGCCCGCGTTGTTTTTTGGGAAAGCAATAAAGTCGCGGATGGTTTCCTGACCGCCCAAAATGGCAACCAATCTATCCAAACCGAAGGCAATACCACCGTGCGGAGGCGCGCCGTATTGAAAGGCGTCCATTAAAAAGCCAAACTGCGCCTTGGCTTCTTCTGGGGTGAAGCCTAAATAATCAAACATCAACGCTTGTGTCCTTTTGTCGTGGATACGGATGGAACCACCGCCTATCTCGTTTCCGTTTAAAACCAAATCGTATGCGTTTGCTTTTACCTCACCTGGTTTTGTGGCCAAAAGGTCAAGCTGTCCCGGTTTTGGGGAAGTGAATGGGTGGTGCATGGCGTGGTAGCGCTCAGTCTCCTCGTCCCATTCCAACAGCGGAAAATCCACGACCCACAGCGGGGCGAATTCATCAATCTTGCGCAATCCAAGCTGTTCCGCCAAATGCATTCGCAATGCGCTCAACTGGGTTCGTGCTTTGTTTTTTGCTCCGGAAACCACACAGATTAAGTCGCCAGATTTTGCCCCAGTAACCTCTGCCCATTTTGCTAAATCTTCTTCAGTATAAAATTTATCTACGGAAGATTTATAAGTTCCATCCTCATTGCAGCGAACGTAAACCATTCCCAGAGCTCCAATTTGCGGACGTTTTAGCCAATCGATTAAATTGTCTATTTCTTTTCTGGTAAAATTATTTCCTCCGGGAACGGATATGCCAACAACCAATTCAGCTTGGTTGAAAACACCGAAATCTTTATGCTGCGCCACTGAGTTCAGTTCGCCAAATTCCATCCCAAAGCGGATGTCCGGTTTGTCGTTTCCGTATTTTTTCATTGCTTCATCATAGGTCATTCTTGGGAATTCGGAAATTTCAACGCCGTTTATTTCTTTCAGCAAATGTTTGGTCAAACCTTCAAAAGCATTCAGAATATCTTCCTGCTCCACGAAAGCCATTTCGCAGTCAATCTGTGTGAATTCCGGCTGGCGGTCTGCACGCAAATCCTCATCGCGGAAACACTTCACTATTTGGAAATATTTGTCCAATCCGCCCACCATTAGCAATTGCTTAAAAGTTTGCGGGCTCTGCGGAAGCGCATAAAACTGCCCTTCGTTCATTCTGCTTGGAACTACGAAATCGCGCGCGCCTTCGGGAGTTGATTTTATTAAATAAGGAGTTTCCACTTCAATAAATCCTTCTTTTGAAAGATAATTGCGAACCGCCATTGCAACCTTTGATCGGAAAATAAGATTTTCACGAACAGGTTTTCTGCGGATATCGAGGTAACGATATTTCATTCTTAAATCCTCACCGCCATCGGTTTCATCTTCAATAGTGAAAGGTGGCGTTTCGGATTGATTCAAAATAGTTAATTCAGAAACCAAAATCTCCACATCGCCTGTTGGCATATTTGGGTTTTTGGATTCGCGCTCAATAACGGTTCCTTTTACTTGAATAACGAACTCGCGTCCAAGTTTTGTGGCTTTTTCCATTACTTTTTTGGGCGTTCTTTCCTCATCAAAAATAAGTTGGGTAATGCCGTAGCGATCGCGGAGATCCACCCAGACCATAAAGCCCTTGTCGCGGGTTTTTTGTACCCATCCCGCGAGGGTTACTGTTTTATTGATATCTGCCGCGCGAAGCTGGCCGTTGTTGTGCGTTCTGTACATTTTATTCTGAAAAAAATTGAGACGGCAAATTTAATAAGTATTAAATGAATTGTTGTGGTTTTGAAGGGATTATTATTTAGAGCATGGGTCCACATCAGTACACTAACTTTTTAAATAAGAAAAGACCTGCCAATTATTTAAAATTGACAGGTCCTTGAAATAATTTAATGTTCGACCAGACTTAGACTGCGCTCAGTGTAATACACTAGATAAGGTAGAAGCTCTATTGATTTTTCAACCTTAGTTGTTCTTTCGCCTTCTGTTTCTTTAATTCCTTTAACCTTCGCTTTTTTCTGAATCTAATCTTTGCGCGGTTCACCAAATAAAACATTACGGGAACCACAATCAAGGTTAGGAAGGTAGCGAAGATCAAGCCGAAGATTACCGTCCACGCCAGCGGGCCCCAGAAGATTACGTTGTCACCACCTATATAAATGTTTGGTTTGTAATCAGTAAAAAAACCAAAGAAATCTATGTTTAGACCAATGGCTAAGGGAATAAGCCCCAGCACGGTTGTAATGGCAGTTAGCAATACAGGACGCAAACGCGATTTTCCGCCGGCAACAATTATTTCAAAATATTGCCTTTTTGTAAGCATATCGTCATCGTCCATTTCCAGGTCGTGCATTTTTCGGTCTATAAGAATCTGGGTGTAATCTATAAGAACGATGGCGTTGTTAACCACAATACCTGCTAGCGATATAATACCCATCATGGTCATAATTATTACAAAATCCATCTGGAAAACCACGAGACCGAGGAATACCCCTGCCAGGCTGAGTACAATAGCCATTAAAATGATTAAAGGCTTGCTCAAAGAATTAAACTGCGCTACCAGAATAAGCATAATACCGCCCATAGCATAAAACAGTGCTAACAAGAGAAAACCCATATTGTCTGCCTGTTCTTCCTGCTCACCGGTAAAGGCAAGATTTATATCCTTTGGAAGCTCGTAATTCTGCAGTTCTGTTTTTAGGTCATTTACAATTTCGGTACCGTTATAACCTCCAAGTACGTTGGAATATACCGTTATGGTCCTTTTTAAATCCTTTCTTTTTATGGAACTGAAAGAAGCTGTGTTGTTCTTTGTTACCATAGCTGAAATAGGTACTTGAACAATATTGCCTTGGTTGTTCCTAAAGGTAATTGGTTGGTTGAAAAGTGCGCTTTCGTCATAGCGGGATTTCTCGGAAAGGCGAACGTTTATTTCGTAATCGTCATCACCTTCTTTATAGGTTGAGGCTTCTTCGCCAAAAATAGCGCGACGCAAGGTCTGTCCAATCTGTCCTGTGGAAATGCCCAACTGCCCCGCTTTTTCACGGTCCACGGTCACGTCCATTTCGGGTTTGCTTTTGTTTACGTCTATTTTCAGTTCTTCGATACCGCTGATGCCCAAACCTTCAATATAAGAACGCAGATTTTCAGCTTCGCGAAGCATTTGTTCGTAATCCTCTCCGCTCAATTCAATGTTTATTGGGTAGCCAACGGGCGGGCCGGCGGCATCTTTTTCAACAATAATGGAAGCTCCTGGGAAACCTTTTACCGACTCGCGCACTTCTTCCAGAACCGTGCTACTCTTTACGCCACGGCGTAATTGGAAGTCGCGCATGGAGAGCGTAATCTTTCCCTTTTGAGGCATATCATTGCTCTGTCCGCCATCGGTCTGTGGGTTTCCGGCGCCTTGGCCTACCTGTGAAATGGCAGATTCTACCATATAATTATACCCATTGTCATCATATTTTGCAATTGCATCAAAAACCTGTTGTTCTACCTGCTTGGTAAGTTCATTGGTTTTTTCAATGTCGGTTCCCTGTGGATATTCAATATAGGTAATAATCTGGTTCGGCTCATTTTCTGGAAAGAAAAGTACTTTTGGTTGTGCAATTCCCACTAAAATAAAAGAGAAAATTAAAAGTCCGATGGTTCCGAAGAAGAATACATAAGCTTTTCTTCCGCGCAAAGCGTACTTTAGGGTTCTTTCGTAAAAATTCTCCAGTTTTTTGAGGGATTTGTACTGAAAATAATCTACTGCACCTGCCAACACATATTTATAAAGCCAAAGCAGCAATGCCGCAAGTATCGCCAAATTTCCAAACCCTCGGAAAGCAGCTACATCCATTGCAAAACCGGCAACCAACAGCAAAACACCCACTCCCACTAAAATCAAGCTCCAGCGTACGAGTTTCTTTTTTGTTAACGGTTCCTCTTCAGTTTTCATAAATTCTGAAGTAAGCATGGAGTTAATTATCAATGCCACAAAAAGCGAAGATGACAGCACCACCGAAAGCGTGATGGGGAAATAAATCATAAACTTACCAATCATTCCCGGCCATAGCCCAAGCGGGAAAAATGCTGCAAGTGTGGTGGCTGTAGAAGCAATAATAGGCCAAGCAATCTCGCCCATACCTTGTTTGGCTGCTTTTCGTGGAGACATCCCCTCGCTCATTAAGGTGTAAACGTTCTCGACTACCACAATACCGTTGTCTACTAGCATTCCCAGACCCATAACAAGCCCAAAAAGCACCATTGTATTTAGCGTGAAGCCCAATGATGAAAGGATAAACAGTGACATCAACATAGAAAGCGGAATGGCGAAACCTACAAAAAGTGCGTTGCGGAAACCAAGGAAAAACATCAATACAATTACCACCAAAAGCACCCCGAAGATGATGTTGTTAACCAAATCATTCACTTGGTTTTCGGTCTTTATGGATTGATCGTTGGAAAGGCTTATGTGAAGACTTTTAGGAAGATAATTTTCCTGCTCCTGGGCTACTATTTCTTTTATTTGCTCAACGGCCTCAATCATATTTTTACCAGCACGCTTTTTTACATCCAGCATCACTACAGGATCACCATATTCACGAGCGTAGGTAGTTGGGTCTTTTTCTTGGAAATTTATAGTCGCAATGTCTTTTAGGAAGATAATTCCATCATCTTTTTTAACAACAACCTTTTCCAGCTCCTTTGGATCTTCAATTTCACCAGTAATCCGTATGTTTTTCTGAACGCCGTTGGTAATGATATTTCCACCGGAAATGGTGCTATTTTCACCTTTTACAGCATTAATAATATTGTCAAAACTTACCTGTGAAGCGGTCATTTTATAAATATCAACAGCTATTTCCACCTCTTTTTCCTCGGCCCCACGAATGGTGGCTTCCTTTATTTGTGGAAGCAGTTCTATTTTATCCTGAAGATATTCGCCGTATTCCTTCAACTGCTGCACAGGGTAATCGCCCGTAAGATTTATGTTGAGGATGGGCATTTCTTCTGAAAAGTTAAGGTCAAAAACATTGGGCTCTACCTTGGCGCCATTGGTGAGTGTGGGCCAGGTGGTTTCAGCTTTCACTTGATCTACCTTGTCTTTTACCAATTGCTTTGCAACGGGGATTTCTACCGTTTCCTCAAATTCTACAATTATAATAGAGTAATCCTGAAGGGTTGTTGAGGTGATTTCCTTTACACCACCAACGTCCTTAAATTCTTCCTCCAAAGGTTCAGTGATGAATTTTTCAACATCTTCAGCAGAGTTACCAGGGTTTACTGAGCTAACGTAGATTTTGGTCTCGATAATTTCGGGGAAAGCCTCGCGGGGCATACTATAATATGCGTAAGCACCCAAAAACAGGATGATGGCCATAATTACATAGACCGTCATTTTATTGTCAATGGCCCAAGACGATATGCTAAATTCTTTATAGGGATTTTTGCTCATGGTGCAATTGGTTTCTTAGTTTTTGATGGTTACTTTCTGGCCGTCGCGAAGGGTTTTAGCGCCTTCCTTTATGATTGTGTCGCCTTTTTTAATTCCAGATTTTACCTCTGTATGGTTTTCATAGGAAAGTCCTGTTTCAAGGAGCACACGCTTTGCTACACCAATTGAATCATTAATGGGTTGGTACAAGTAAGCAATGGTTTCCCCGGCGGCATTTTCCTGTAAAATATTCTCGGGAACGGTAATGGTATTTTCCGCGCTATAGTCGTTAACCTTTACGGTTGCGATGAGGTTGGGTTTCACCAAACCGTCTTTGTTTGGAATTTCTACCTGAATATCAAAACTTCGGTTGTTTGGGTTTATGTAATTGCTTACCTGACGGACAGTTCCTGTAAATTCTTCATTAATAGAAGCTAAATTTACTTTTACTTGGGTTCCTTTTTTAATGTTTTTAAGATAGGTTTCCGGGATGGAAGCCTTTACATACATATCGCTCAAATTTACTAAACGTAATACTGGTGTTTGTCCAGGAACAACAACTTGGCCGGGATCTGAAATAATCTCATCAACAACGCCGCTAAAAGGTGCCGTGATTACGGTTTTTGATAATTGGGAACGCAATTGCTGTGTAACATTTTTAGCCGATTCATAATTGGTCTTGGCTTGTAAATACTGAATTTCAGAACCTATCTTTTGTTCCCAAAGCCTTTGCTGACGCTCAAAGGTAGTCTGTGCCAAAGCCATTTGGGCTTCCTGCTGTGCAACTTGGCTTGAAAGGCCGCCATCGTCAATTTTTGCCAGTCGTTGTCCTTTGGAGACGCGTTGCCCTTCCTTTACATACACATTGGTTAGTACTCCAGAGTACTCAGCATTAAGCACTACGTTTTGGTCTGTTTCAACATTGCCTTGTACTTCCACAAAATGCTTGAAAAGCGTATCTTTTATAACTTCGGCAGTAACTAAAGCTGGGCGGTCCTTTTTTTCGTGCGTTTCAATGTATTGATTGAGTTTGTCAATTTCGGCTTTTAACTCACGTTGCTGTTTGTTCATTTCTGCACGCTTCGCTTTTACAGCAGTCATGTCGCCAGAATTAATTACTGCATCAACAGATTGGTTATCACCTCCGCAGGAAGCCATGGTGATTAGGGTAATTAGGAATAGGATTGCTTTTTTCATTTGTTGATTTTTTAAGCTATTTAGTTGAAGTTTTTTAATATTTTCCTTTTATTTCTTCTGAATTTATTCGCAGTTTCGGAATATTCAACACGGTTTCAAGATTTGCCTTTTCATTAATAACCTCAAGCATAGCTTGAAAATATTGTTGTTGGGCAGTATATAACTGCGTTTGTGCCTGGCGCAAATCAAAACTGGTAGATAGTCCTTCCGTGAATTTTATTTGGTTTTTGTTTTCAATACGTTCGGACAAAGCAAGGTTTTTCTTGGAATTTTCATAATTCTCTATGGCGAATTGATAATTGCTTTGAGCCGTAGTTAGATCTAATTTTATCTGTTGCTGGGTCTGTTCAAAATCGGTCTTTGCTTGATCGAGTGCTATTTTGGTTCGTTGGTTGGCGGCACTTCGCATACCACTGCTGAATATGGGAATGTTAAGGCTTACTCCCAAAACTGATGACTGATACCACTTTTGGTCACCATTAAAAAAAGTAAAATCATCACTGTTTGCGGAAGTTCCGTAATTAACAAAAGCCGATAGACTGGGCAGGAATTTGCTTTTTTCCAAACGGTTTTCGAAATAACGTTGTTCAATTAGATTTTGTGCAATTTTAAAATCTACGTTGTCTTCTATATTTAGTGAAGCATCCAAAAGGGCAAGACTGATGTTTTGGTCGGCAAGCTCGTCCAAATCGTCGGTTAAAGTTACGGGCGCCTCCACATCTATTCCCAAGGCTAGATTAAACATTTGCTTAGCAATAGCCTGACTTCTGCGGGCGTTGTTAAGCTGGGTTTCAATATCTAAAAGTGTTATTTCCAATTGCTCGACGCTTTCTTCTTCGGCTAACCCGTTCTCAAATATTTTGCGGGTTTCGTTGAGGTTTTCCTCAAGATTGAATTTGTTTTTTTCAAAAATAGCTACCAATTCCTGCGCCAATAAAACACTTCCATAGGCATTGATAACCCCTTTGCGAACTTCCAATCGGGTCTTTTCATTGATGTTTTCGGAATATCTCAAAAAAGATTTGGCGGCTTTAAGGCCTACAAGATAGCTGCCGTCAAAGATTAGCTGATTTAATGTTACTACAGCGTTGGCGTTTTGTTTGGTCCCAAAAGTTACTGGTACAAAAGTGCCTGGTTCGCCTCCAGTAATTTCGGCGGGCAGAAGCGTGACAGGTTGTTTCAAGTTGTTGTTATAAGACACACTTGCGTCTATCTGTGGAAGTCCACTTGCCGTGGTTTCCCACTTTTGCTTTATGGCCCTTGCAATATCGCGGCGTGCATTTATAGACGTATAATTGCTGTCCAGCGCAAAGGTAACGGCTTCTTGCAAGCTGAAACTGTATTCTTTCTGTTGTTGCGAAAAACCTGAAGATACAGATAGTAATAAACTGAAAATTAAAAGTTTCTTAGTCATTGGTCTGGTGCTCTTTGATGAATTTTTTTAGTGTTAGAAAACCTTCCGGCGTTACAATTCCGCGGATATGATATTCAAGATATTCTTCGGTAAGGAATTGCGTTGAAAATTTTTCCAAGGGAAACAGGTTTTGGTCTTTTATTCCATGAATGCCTAAAAAATAAAGCCTTGCAATAAAATCTATGTTCAGGTTGCTTCGGTATAAACCTTGGTCAATGCCTCTGCGAAGATTTTTCCGGGTACATTCCATCATTTTTTCAAAATGGCTTTCTTTTATACCTTCAAAAATTTCAGGATAATACTTTTGAAGCTGATATTGCGGCGATGATTGCTCTGCTTCAATTGTTCCCATTACAAATTTTTTAATTTCGAAAAGTTCTTCGATTGGGTTTTGTTCTAGCGAGCAAATTTCATCAATACCTGTAGTAATATTGTGAAGTACATTACGGGTACATTCCTTAACAAGAGCCGTTTTGTTTTTAAAATGCGTATAAATGGTTTTTTTCGAAATGCCCATTTCATTGGCAATATCGTCCATGGTTACGCTTTTAAAGCCAAGCTTTAGGAATAAGTCTGTCGACTTTTGAATTATTTTATTTCTCATAGCGGGCGCAAAGATATGTCGGGAAACTTTTAAAACAAAAATAGTTTCCATAGTTTTATCTTATTTAACAGAAGCTTAACACCAAGGGTATTTTGCAGCTATAAATTGTGTGCTTTAAAATGCTTATTTTACTTTAGCCAAAATTTTCTTCAACCATGGAAATTCTAAAAAAGTACAACGGCGACCTCCAAGAATATCTTGCCAAAGCCGTTTCGCATAAAGAGCCGCACCAGCTCTATGACCCCATAAAATATATTCTTTCGTTAGGAGGCAAGCGTATTCGTCCCGCATTGACATTAATGGTGTGCGATTTTTTTGGGACAGAATATAAAAAAGCAATGAGCGCTGCGCTTGCCGTTGAGTTGTTTCATAATTTTTCGCTAATCCACGATGATATTATGGATAACGCCCCACTGCGAAGGGGGAAGAGAACAGTTCACGAAAAATGGGACGTGAACACAGCGATACTTTCGGGAGATGCAATGCTTATTTTGGCCTATCAATTTTTTGAGAATTATGAACCGAAAATGTTCCAAGAGCTTGCAAAACTCTTCGGTGAAACAGCGCTGCAAGTTTGCGAAGGCCAACAGCACGACATGGATTTTGAAACCCGTGACGATGTTACGCTCGTGGAATATATACAAATGATAGATCACAAAACTGCGGTTTTATTGGGCGCAGCAATGAAAATGGGGGCTATTGTTGCAGCAGCTGCAGAAAGTGATAAAGAAAAAATCTATCAATTCGGAAGAAATTTAGGTGTCGCCTTTCAGTTGCAGGATGATTATCTGGATGTCTTCGGCAATCCGGAAACTTTCGGAAAGCAAGTAGGCGGCGACATTATTTCAAATAAAAAAACCTTTCTTTACATAATGGCTGTAGGGCAGGGAACTTTGGCGCAAGCGGAAGAACTGGATCATCTTTTCAGCATAAACCCCAAAGACCCAACGGATAAAATTCTGACTGTAAAAGAAATCTTTTTAAACTCCGGTGCAGCTGAAGCCACCCGAAAAGAGATTGAAAAATACAGTAATCACGCTTACTCATTACTAGATGGCATTAATATTTCTGAAGAAAAGAAAGAAATGTTTCGTGAGTTTGGCCACAATTTAATGCAACGAAACGTTTAAAATCCATTCACAAAAGCAAATTTACCCTAGAATCCATTTGGGAATATTTTAAGATTTCAAACCGTATAAATCTGGGCAATACAGTCAGCTAGTTACTTTAATTATTGTATTTTTGTACCGTTTTATCAAAAAGACCCATTTGTATATTTATCATGGATAAATTTTCCTTCTTAAACGCGGTTCACCCATCCTACATCGCGGAACTTTACGAAAAATATTTACAATACCCCGACAGCGTTGAACCTAGTTGGAGAGCCTTTTTCCAAGGTTTTGATTTTGGTTCGGAAAATAGTGCACACGATTTTTTCGGTATAGACGAAGCATCGGAAGCACCACGACTTGCAGAGGGTGATAATTGCGAGGATGTTGTAAAGGAATTTCAGGTTGTGAAACTTATTGATGGTTACAGAACCCGCGGGCATCTTTTTACAAAAACAAATCCCGTTCGTGAACGTAGAAAATATGCGCCAACGCTTGCTTTAGAAAATTTCGGGCTTTCACAGCACGATCTAAAAGCTACTTTTAAAGCAGGTGAAATTTTAGGAATAGGCGAAACTACGCTGGAAGAAATCATAAATCATCTTGAAAGCATTTATTGCGATTCTATTGGAATTGAATATATGTACATTCGCAAACCGGACGAGATTCAATGGATACAACAGAAACTGAATGTAAATGATAATCAGCCCAACTTTTCTACGGAGCATAAAAAACACATCTTAAAAAAACTCAACGAGGCTGTAGCTTTTGAGAGTTTTCTTCATACAAAATACGTGGGGCAAAAAAGGTTTTCACTGGAAGGGGGCGAAAGCTTGATTCCTGCTTTAGACACCCTAATTGAAAATGCCGCTGAAAAAGGAGTGGAGGAATTTGTTATGGGTATGGCTCACCGCGGCCGTTTGAGCACACTGACGAATATCTTCGGCAAAAGCGCAAAGGATATTTTCAGCGAATTTGATGGAAAGGATTATGCGCAGGATATTTTTGATGGCGACGTAAAATATCACTTGGGTTGGACCTCCAAAAGAAAAACTGAATCTGGAAAAGAAATAAATTTAAATATTGCTCCAAATCCTTCACATCTGGAGACCGTGGGCGCGGTGGTTGAAGGAATAACAAGGGCCAAACAGGACGACCATCACAAAGACAATCCAAACAAGGTTTTGCCTATCATCGTCCACGGCGATGCGGCAATTGCAGGACAGGGTATTGTGTATGAAATTGTACAAATGGCGCAGCTGGATGGCTACAAGACCCAGGGAACTATTCATATTGTCGTTAACAACCAAATAGGTTTCACCACAAATTATCTGGATGCGCGCTCCTCAATTTACTGTACCGATGTTGGAAAGGTTACACTTTCACCAATATTGCACGTAAATGCCGATGATGTGGAAGCTGTGGTACACGCTATGAATTTTGCTTTGGATTTCAGAATGGAATTTGGACGCGATGTATTCATCGATTTGTTGGGCTACAGAAAATATGGTCACAATGAAGGCGATGAACCGCGTTTTACACAGCCCAAACTCTATAAGGCTATTGCCAAGCATAACAATCCAAGAGACATTTATGCCGAAAAACTTATTGCCGAAGGTGTAATTGACAAGGGATATACCGATAAACTGGAGCAGGAATTTAAAGACAAGCTGGAAGAAAATCTTGAAGATTCCAGAAAAGAAGATAAAACCACCATCACTCCCTTTATGCAGGATGAATGGGATGGATATGATTATGCCGAAGAAGATAAAATGATGGAAGATGTTGATACAACTTTTGATTTGAAAAAGTTGGATGAAATTGCCGAAGTCATTACCAAATTGCCAGAAGACAAAAAATTCCTAAAAAAAATAGCCAAACTTGTTGATGCAAGACACCAAATGTATTTTGAAGACAACAAGTTGGATTGGGCGATGGGAGAATTGCTTGCGTACGGAACCCTTTTAAAAGAGGGCCACGATGTGCGCATGAGCGGGCAGGATGTGGAACGCGGAACTTTTTCACATCGCCACGCCGTTATAAAAGTAGAAGACAGTGAAGAAGAGGTAGTTCTTTTAAACCATTTGAAAGGCGACCAAGGCGATTTTTACATATACAATTCCCTTCTTTCGGAATATGGCGTAGTTGGATTTGATTACGGTTACGCAATGGCAAGCCCGAAAACGTTAACGCTTTGGGAGGCACAGTTTGGCGATTTCAGTAATGGGGCGCAGATAATGATAGATCAATATATTTCTGCGGCTGAAGACAAGTGGAAACTGCAGAACGGTTTGGTAATGCTTTTGCCACACGGCTATGAGGGACAGGGAGCAGAACACTCTTCAGCCAGAATGGAGCGCTACCTTCAATTATGTGCAACCGATAATATGTTTGTGGCAGACGTAACAACGCCAGCTAATCTTTTTCACCTTTTCAGACGACAATTAAAAGTAAATTATCGCAAGCCGTTGATCGTATTTACGCCCAAGAGTTTGCTGCGCCACCCAAAAGTGGTTTCCACTAAAGAAGAATTAGCCAACGGAAGTTTTCAAATGGTGATTGACGATGCCGAGGCAAAAGTTGCGAAAGTGAAAACATTGGTATTCCTTACCGGTAAATTCTATTACGATCTGCTTGAAAAACGAGAAGAATTGAAAAGAGACGATGTGGCTTTGGTACGTGTTGAGCAATTATTCCCATTGCCAACAGACCAAATGAAAAAAATCCTTAAAAAGTATAAAAATGCAGACGATGTAGTATGGGCGCAGGAAGAACCTAAAAATATGGGTGCCTATTCTCATATTTTAATGCATTTTGAAGAAGCGAGGAATTTCAGGGTTTGCAGCAGAAAAATGTATGCAGCTCCTGCAGCGGGCAGTACCGTGAGATCAAAAGCACGTCACGCTAAAGTGATTGAAAACGTGTTTGATAAAAATATGGAATAGTTTTTCTGAAAATTTTTACAGAAAGAAAAAAAGAAATTAAATTTAAAGAATTGTAAACCCAGGGTTTATATAAATTATAGAACGTATGGCATTAGAAATGAAAGTCCCATCCCCGGGAGAATCCATCACCGAAGTTGAAATAGCATCTTGGCTAGTAAAAGATGGCGATTATGTTGAAAAAGATCAAGCAATCGCTGAAGTAGACAGTGACAAAGCAACACTTGAACTTCCGGCAGAAGCCAGCGGAATCATCACTTTAAAAGCTGAAGAGGGTGACACAGTTGCTGTAGGCGATGTAGTTTGCCTAATCGACACAGATGCGAAAAAGCCCGGCGGCGATGATGCTGATAAAAAATCTGAGAAAAAGGAAGAATCTCCAGAAAAAGCAGAAGCCAAAAAGGAGACTCCTTCAAAACCATCAACTCCCAACCAAGAGCAAGATAAAAAAACGTATGCAACAGGGTCGCCTTCGCCTGCAGCTAAGAAAATTCTTGATGAAAAAGGGATTTCTTCAAAAGATGTAAAAGGAAGTGGCCGCGATGGACGAATAACTAAAGACGACGCTTCAAATGCTACACCTTCTATGGGAACTCCAGGTACTGGTAGCCGTGGCAGTGAACGTAAAAAACTCTCTATGCTACGTAGAAAAGTTGCCGAGCGTTTGGTTTCAGCAAAAAATGAAACCGCTATGCTTACTACTTTTAACGAAGTAGATATGACTGCTATTTTTGAATTGCGAAACCAATACAAAGAGCAGTTTAAAGAAAAGCATGGGGTAGGCCTTGGCTTTATGTCATTCTTTACGTTAGCAGTGGTTCGCGCGCTGGAGCTTTATCCAGACGTAAACTCAATGATTGATGGTGATTATATGATCACCTATGATTTTAAAGATATATCAATTGCTGTTTCAGGACCAAAAGGATTGATGGTCCCTGTAATAAGAAATGCTGAAAATCTAAGCTTTAGAGGTGTTGAAAATGAAGTGAAAAGACTTGCAATTAGAGCTCGAGATGGACAGATTACTGTTGATGAAATGACCGGCGGTACTTTTACAATCTCTAACGGAGGTGTTTTCGGAAGTATGCTTTCAACTCCAATTATTAATCCACCGCAATCTGCAATTTTGGGGATGCACAATATTGTTGAGCGTGCTATTGTGCGTGATGGTGGAATTGTTGTAGCGCCAGTAATGTATGTGGCACTTTCTTATGATCACAGAATTATTGATGGCCGTGAGTCTGTAGGATTCCTTGTGGCAATAAAAGAAGCTTTGGAAAGTCCCGAAGAACTTTTAATGGACAATGACGTTAAGCGTGCTTTGGAATTATAATTCCAACCAAAGGATGAAAATAAAAAATCCGGCCTGTAGAGCCGGATTTTTTTGGTTAGTTAGGAAACATCTTCTCAATAAAAAATAATAGTTGTAATTAAGTTTAATAAAAGAATCAATACTATTGAGATAGTCAGCGCGACGACTAAAGGTTTTTTTGAAGTTTCCGTAGTAGAAAAATCCTTTTCTTCATCCTTTATATAAACTGTATCTTTCATAGTGTAAATATCCAAAATTTCTGAGGAAAATAAAATACGTGGTAACACGTAATTTTTGTCAATTAGAATATAATTGTTTCTATAACAGCTTGTCATGATGCTCTTTTGCCCAGATAAGCAAGCTGTTGGTCTTTGGTTCAATATTGAGTTTTGTGATGATATTGCTACGGTGTTTTTCAACCGTTCTGTATGAAATAAAAAGTTGTGAGGCTATTTCCTTATTTGTTTTATCCTGGGCAATTAGTTTTAAAATCTTTTTTTCTGAAGGAGTAAGTGTGGAGAGTTCGCTATCTTCCACAAGTACCACGCCAATAAGTTCTTTTATCTTTTCGCTAAAAAAAGGAACACCTTCTTTAACGGTTTTAATGCAGTTTTCAATTTCTTCAAGCGCGAATTCTTTTAAGATGTATCCAAAGATATTAAGCTCTTGCGCCTTTTGGTATAGGTCCTTTTCTTTATGAAGTGTTATCAATACAATTTTGGTCTGAATGTCGGTTCCCTTGCATTGTTGGGCAATCTCCAGTCCAGACATGTACGGCATCTGAATATCCAAGATGGCTATGTCTGGTTTTTTCTGGGTGATTAAATTGTAAGCTTCTCTTCCATCGTTTCCGCTTCCCAATAGATTATAACCCTTTTCTATCAAAAAGTCGCTTAGTCCTTTTAATAAAAGGGGATGGTCGTCTGCAATAATGATGGATGGTGTAGTTTCGCTCATAATGGAAATTGAAATTCCAGCACAGTGCCGGTGTCTTTTTTAGAAGTTACCTTCATTTGGCCTTTTAAGAATTTTGTACGTTCCAAAAGTGTTTTTAAACCTAAAGATTTTACATCCTGATATTTTTCGGCAAAATCAAAACCTACACCATTGTCACGTATGGATATCAGGATATTGTTGGCAAACTTTTTTATTGAAACCTTGCCTGCCTCTGCATTTGCGTGTTTAAGGATATTGCTCAGGCTTTCTTGAATGATTCTATAAATATTCACTTCGTCTTCTTTTGAGAATATATCATCTATGTTGTCAATTTCAGCAGAAATGAAAAGTGTTGTGTTTTCATCTATTTGGTTTATGGTATACTCAATTGCCTTGGTGATGCCGAGTTCCTGTAACTGAAAAGGATGCAGATCGCGCGAGATGGCCCGAACTTCCTCAATGGTGTGGTCAACCATTTTTTTGGTGTCTGCATCGCCACTGCTCATCAACTTGTTTTTTATCACCAACAATTGTTGGCCAATGCCATCGTGGAGGTCTTTTGAAATTCTTCTTCTTTCGCCTTCCTGCGAAATGAGAAGCTCCTGGCTAAATTTTTCCTGAAGAACTTTATTGCTTTTTAAGTGTCTTTGGTTTCTGTACAAAAGAATAAGTCCAAAACCCAGAAGAATGGCAATACCCCCGAAAAGCATCGCTTTTTTGAAACTTTCATTATCTTTTTCCAAAAGGCTTATGCTGGTTGTTTTTTCTACCAGTTCTTTTTCTTTTTTTTCAGTTTCATAAAGCGTTTGGTAATATGCGAGGGCATTTGCGGTACTTCGGTTGTAAATGGAATCTTTTATGGCGGCGGAAGCTTGGTTGTTTTCAATGCTTTTTTTGTATTCTCCCATATCATAATAGATTTCTGACAAAAAGGAATACGTTCCCATAATTTCATCCTCCACTCCCAAACTTTTGGCAATCTCTAGTTTTTTCTTTGCCAGCGCTAATGCAACTTCATAGTTGCCGATGGTCTGTAGATATTTGGCTTTTCCACCCAAAAAGTTCAGTTCGGCAGCGGGATTTCCTGAAAGGTCAAAATCTAAGGCTTCCAATTGATCCAGATGTTTTTTGGCTTCAATGATTTGATTTTGTTCGCAATAATATTCAATAAGCCGAGAATGAATTCCTATATAGGTAGATTTATTTGAATTGTCACGCTCAAAGCTCTTTTCGGCCATCAGTAGTGCCTTATGCTCCAAATCGCGATTGCCCATTTTTTTATAATCAAGGGCTTGATTGTAATATTCATAGGATAAAAATCGATTGAGCCCCAAGCTCTTCATTTTCTCAATTAATGCATCGCGCTCTATCTTGGCTTTTTGGTGAAAACCATTCATACTGAACATGCTGATGATGCCCTGTTGGGCATAAACCATATAATCGTATTCCTGTTTAAGCTCATACAAGGTATAGGCTCGGGTGAAGTCTTCACCGGCAAGTACAAATTTCCCCATCTGTGAATATGCCTGCCCTCTAAAAAGATAAGTATCCGCAATATTCATAGTATCTTTTGATGAAAAATTTTCTAATGCCACGTTATAGTCTTCAATGGCTCTTTTAAAGTCTACCTTAGTATTGGCGCTACCGCGTTTCATATATAATCCACCTAATAAAAGGCTGTCCTCTATTTTATATTTTCGGGCCAAAACGCTGTTTATAACGGTAATTGCGTTTAGTGGATCATTCGCATAATTGGTAAGCGGATACTGAAGGTTCATTGCTTTTTTTGCCGCCAGTTCTATGCTGTCCAATTCTTGGGCAAGATCTATATATTGTAGGCTGTATTTAATGAAGGCATCTGTGTCTTTTGAGTAAGTACGTTTTAATAAACTGTCCAGCGCTGTAAGCTTCTTCTGTTTGTCAGGTGTCGTATTTACAATCTTTTCATAATGTGAAATATTCTGGCCATACCCTAAAATTGAGTAAAGCGTAAAAAGAAAAAGTAATGCAAAAATTTTTTTCAGCACAAAAAAGATTATTTCAGAGGAAAGATAAAAGTACTTAAATTATTGGAAATAAACATATCGGCAATCATTCTATTTAACGTAAAAACAATTTCTGCCATAATCAATTACCGCTCTGTGCTGTTTTAAAAAATCTGCGCCAATTATCCCGTGAATGGCGTTTTCATTTACTTGCTGAAGTGCGGCGTTTACGTGTGAAAGATCAAAGAGTACAAAATCCATGTTATTAACGTTCCAGTCCTTAATGTTAAATTTATTTCCGCGAGAGAGCATGGTTTCCATATTTATGGCCCCGGCCCCGGCAGCTTTAATAATACTCTCCTCGCTTATCAATAAAAAATGGGCGCTATCGGTAAAGCCAACACAGCTCGTGGAAGCACCGGTGTCCAAAATAAAGTTGCCCGAAACACCATTGATTTTTGCCGAAAAAAGATAATGGCCGGTGGCAAGCCTTTTTAACGGTATACGGTAAAAACCCTCGGCTTCAATAAATTTGCGTAACTGCATCAGCTTTTTTGTGTAAAGATAGCAAACAAAATAAGTAGCTTTGCAGTTATGCTTACAGATACCCATACCCATTTATACAGCGATGCCTTTGCCGAGGACCGAAAGAGAATAATGCAACGTGCCTTTGATGCTGGCATAAAACGTTTTTTCATCCCGGCAATTGATTCTGGTTATACGGAAGCGATGTATGCACTGGAAAAACAATATCCTGAAAATGTCTATTTGATGATGGGGCTGCATCCCACTTCGGTGAAAGAGAATTTTGAAGAAGAATTGGCGCACGTTGAAGAACAATTTAAAAAAAGAAATTTTTACGCCGTGGGCGAAATAGGCATTGATCTTTATTGGGATAAATCTACTTTGGGAATACAGCAGATTGCTTTCAAAAGGCAAATACAATTGGCCAAAAAATACAAGCTGCCCATTGTAATCCATTGCCGAGATGCTTTTGATGAAATTTTTGAAGTTTTGGAAACCGAAAAGGGCGATGATCTCTTCGGAATTTTTCATTGCTTTACCGGAACTTTTGAACAGGCGCAACGTGCATTGTCTTTTAATATGAAACTGGGTATTGGGGGAGTGGTTACTTTTAAAAACGGAAAAATGGATACTTTTTTGGATCAAATCCCTTTAAAGCATATCGTTTTGGAGACCGATTCGCCTTATCTTGCCCCCGCACCCTTTCGCGGAAAGCGTAACGAAAGTAGCTATTTGACATTGGTCTGTAAAAAACTTTCGGAGATTTATAATGTTTCGGAAGAAGAGATAGCAAAAATCACCACTGAAAATTCTAAAGTGGTATTTAAAATTTAAATTCCAAAAAACAAGTACCAAATTCCAAAAAAGTTGAACTTTGGAATTTGGAATTTTAACATTTGGAATTTCATAAATATAAATTGTATGCCAAAATGAAAACCCAACCCAACATACTCCTTATATATACAGGTGGAACCATCGGGATGATAAAGGATTTTGAAACCGGTGCGTTGCGCAACTTCAATTTTGATGAACTGCTGAACCATATTCCCGAACTGAAACTCTTGGATTGCAGTATTACAACTACTTCTTTTAAAAAACCAATTGACAGTTCAAATATGAATCCCGAATACTGGGTGGATATTGCAACTATCATTGAAGAGAATTATGAAAAGATGGATGGGTTTGTGGTACTACACGGGAGCGATACGATGAGTTACACCGCTTCGGCTTTAAGTTTTATGTTAGAAAATTTGGGAAAACCTGTGATTTTTACAGGATCTCAGCTTCCCATTGGCGATCTTCGCACAGATGCAAAGGAGAATTTGATAACTTCTATTCAAATTGCATCGCTTCAAGAAAAAGGAGTTTCAAAAATTGCTGAGGTCTGTCTTTATTTTGAATACAAATTATATCGTGCAAACAGGACCACAAAAATTAATGCCGAGCATTTTGAGGCATTTGCTTCGCTAAATTATCCTGAGCTGGTGCAAAGCGGTGTACATTTGGTTGTAAACAACGAAGCACTTTACAGGCCGAATAGAAGAAAAAAACTGAAGGTCCATAAAAGTTTGGAGAGCAACATTCTGCTTGTTAAAATGTTTCCAGGCATTGATGAGGCCACAATTAAATATCTTTTTGACTATCCAGATATGAAAGGATTGGTGCTGGAAACCTATGGAGCAGGCAATGTTACCAACGCCGATTGGTTTATTAATTCGCTAAAAGCCGTAATAAAAAAGGGCATTCCCGTTATAAACGTTACCCAATGTTCGGGCGGGAGCGTGAATATGGGGCTATATGAAACCAGTACTGAATTAAAAAAAATAGGTGTAATAAGCGCAAAAGATTGTACTACAGAAGCATCCTTGGCAAAATTGATGTATTTGTTGGGTCAGAAAATTTCGGCTAATAGCTTCAAAACCATCTTTGAAACCTCTTTACGTGGAGAAATGCAATAAATTAACCGCTTAAATTATTTTATAGCGTTGTTTTTTTTTTGATATTTGGCACTCCATTCAAAAAAATGGCTGAAATTATAGAGAGAGGTGGCCGAGTGGTCGAAGGCGCACGCCTGGAAAGTGTGTATACGCCACAAGCGTATCGAGGGTTCGAATCCCTTCCTCTCTGCAACAAACGTAACAGTGTATTAATTAACTCATTTGTACTGTCAATTAATATTCTTGCAGATTAACTAAATTATTTTATATCTTTAAACCTTTAACTAAAAACAAACTTTAAGTCGATAGCAATGAAAAAATTATTTTCTATTATGGCGGTTGCCGCAATGGTATTTGTAGGCACATTAAACGCGAACGCTGCAACAGCGCAAACAATGCCAACTAGCTCTCAAGCATTGGTAACAGCAGCCACAGTTTCTTTTATACAAGATGAAACTACTACTGCAGCAGAACCTGAAAAAGGATTTCACCAAGAACTGAAAGAACGTTTTGTAGAGGGTGGTCCTGGATTTATGGGAATCGTATTGCTGTGTTTAATTCTTGGATTGGCAATTGCTATTGAAAGAATTATCTATCTTAACCTTTCTACCACCAATACTCAAAAATTGGCTCAGGATGTGGAAGACGCATTAAACAGTGGCGGAATTGAAGCTGCAAAAGAAGTGTGCAGAAACACAAAAGGTCCTGTTGCCTCCATTTATTACCAAGGTCTAGATCGTGCCCACGAAGGTATTGACATTGCTGAAAAAGCTGTTGTTGCCTACGGTGGCGTACAGATGGGTCAATTGGAGAAGAATGTATCTTGGATTTCACTTTTCATCGCTTTGGCTCCTATGCTTGGTTTCATGGGTACGGTAATCGGGATGATTATTGCATTCGATAAAATTCAGGCAGCTGGTGATATGAACCCATCACTTGTGGCAGGAGGTATTAAAGTGGCGCTTTTAACAACCGTATTTGGTTTGATCGTGGCTATTATACTTCAAATTTTCTACAACTATATTATCGCTAAAATTGATAGTATCGTAAACAGTATGGAAGATGCTTCTATCACATTGATCGATATGTTGTTCGACTACAAACAAAAAAACAAAATCTAAACAAACCACAAGATGGCATTACATAAAATTTTAAAAATAGTAGCGTTGCTTCTAGGCGTTGCGGGAGTTATTTTTCTTGCAATGATCATCGCCAAAGGTGATGAGGCTGTATCAGCAACCGGCGAAGGCGTTGATGGTTTCTTGTATGTTGCTTATATTACATTTGCTATAACAATTGTATTTGTTTTATTCTTTGTACTAAAAGGAATTTTCGCAGGAAACATAAAAAACACATTAATATCTGTTGGAGCTTTTCTACTTATAGTAGTAATTGCATACGTTCTGGCAGACGGAAACCCAATGCCAATGCAGGAAGGCGAAATGCTTTCAGAAAGCGGCTCAAAATGGGTTGGAACAGGACTATATGCTTTTTATATACTAGCAATACTTGCTGTAGGCTCCATGGTTTTCAGCGGAATTAAAAAAGTAACAAAATAATGGCAAGAAGAGCAACACCCGAAGTAAACGCAGGGTCGATGGCTGACATCGCTTTCCTATTGCTTATCTTTTTCTTGGTAACCACTACCATTGAAAAAGATAAAGGAATTGCGCGACAGCTGCCCCCTAAGGAAGATGTTGTTGACCCGCCAAAAATTAAAGAAAAAAACCTGTTCATAGTAAATGTAAACAGGAGCGATCAATTATTGGTTGAAGAAAAATTGATGGAGCTTAAAGATCTCCGTCAGGCCGCAATCGCTTTTCTTGACAATGGCGGAGCTCCTTCCGGAAGCCCAGAATATTGCAATTATTGCAAAGGGAAACGTGACCCAGAATCATCTGATAACCCAGATAAGGCAGTAATATCTGTTCAGAACGATAGACTTACCTCCTATAAAATGTACATTGCCGTTCAAAATGAATTGGTGGCAGCATACAATTTTTTAAGAGATAGGGAATCAGAAAGATTATACGGATGGAAATTTACCGAAAAGAGTAAAGATCTTGATGAAGGAAAGATAAAAGGGGAAGCTGCCAAGGAAGCATTACAGGAAAAATTGGAGAACGTACAAAAATTATTCCCACTAAAACTTTCAGAAGCGGAACCAAAAAAATCTGGACAATAACACAAAGAGTATGTCAAAATTTAAAAAGAAAAAAGACGGCGGATTGCCAGCCATTTCTACAGCATCCCTTCCGGATATTGTATTTATGCTACTGTTCTTCTTTATGGTTGTAACAGTACTGCGCGACGACAATTTGCTTGTTCAGAACAAATTGCCAAAAGCAGATCAGGTTGAGAAATTGAAAAAAGACCGTTCTGTATATATTTATGCAGGAAAGCCAAGTTCAAGATATCAGGACAAGTATGGTTCCGAAGCTAAAATTCAAATTGGCGATAAATACACAGATTTATCCAATATCAAATTCGCTTTGACCGAAGCACGACAAAAATTACTCCCTGAACTTCAGGATAAAGTAATGGTGGCCCTTAAAGTAGATGAAAAAACAAATACTGGAATGGTAACTGATATTAAACAGGAATTACGTGATTTAAATATGCTTAAGATTATTTACATTACTACCCCTGGAAATGAAATAAATCCATAATAACAATCGACTTATTTTAAAAACGCCTTGTGCCGAATATTTTGGTTCAAGGCGTTTTTTATTCTTCATATTTTTAAAATACAATTATCTTTGATACGTATGCAAAGAGCGTTAAAAATATTTTTCACACTTTTCTTGGTTCTAGTTTCTTTTGAAACCATGGCGCAGGACACCATTCCACCTCCCGCAGTTGATTCTTTATATAGAGAGGACCAGTTTTATATAGGGGTTACCTATAATCTCCCCCTTAATCTTCCGTCAGATGGCAATATTCGTGGTCTTTCGGGAGGAATACAATTTGGCTTTTTAAGGGATATGCCCATTAATAAGCAACGAAACCTTGCAATTGCTATTGGTGCAGGGTTGGCAATTGATCAATTGGGGCAAAATCTTTTTATAGGTGAAACAGCCAATGATGAAACCATTTTTAGGGTTCTCGATGATAATGTAGATTATACCCGAAACCGCTTTAATATGGCAATAATAGAAGCTCCTGTAGAGTTTAGATGGCGAACATCAACACCATCAACTTATAAGTTTTGGAGAGTGTATACAGGTTTTAGAGTAGGATATGCATATTGGTACAAGGCAACTTTCAAACAAACCAATAATAATGTAAATCAAACTAAAATTCCAGAATTTGACCCTTTAAGGCTCTCAGCTACGATTAGTCTAGGATACAATTCCTTTAATTTCTTTGCTTCTTATAGTATAAATCCTTTCTTTAAGGATGCTGTTACGGTAGATGGGGAAAGTGTTGATTTTAGAGCACTAAAGGTTGGATTGCTGTTTTATATCCTATAGCCAAAGATTGAAAAGTATCAGCTGTGGGATAGCGCCCAGCAATAGACCAATACCCAGTTCAGAATAGGTGTGGGAATCACTATTTAGTCGCGATGAAGCTACCCATCCATTTACAAATAAGAAGAAGCTTATGGTTACCAAGAGGTTTATTTTAAAGTGAGCACTAAGCCCCACAAGAAACATCAAAATACCAGCTACACCCATTTGATGTAAACTCACTTTTATTCTAAAAAGAACCATTACTAGTGCGCTAAAGGCTGAGAATAACATACCGACGTAGAAATAATACAGTTCCGGATCCTCATAAGGATCAAATATCATTTTTATGATAAGCAATAATAGAATGCACTGGATCATTAAAGGAAATTTACGCTCCCTAACATCTTTTAAATAAATAGTTTCTACTATTCTTAAATTTTTCAGAAGGAAAAAAACAACCAATGGTATAAAAATGGTTATTATGGCAATAGCGAACAAATTGGCACGCATCAATTCTGGCTCAAGGTATCGCGGAGTAACATTAAAATAGAGCAGAGTGCCCAAAAGCGGCATCAACAGCGGATGAAATATATAAGATGCAGCTTTTAGGAAAAATCTCATTAAATTTCTTTTCGGAGGCGAGCTACTGGCAAATCCAGCTGTTCTCGATATTTGGCAATGGTGCGGCGTGCTATGGGGTATCCTTTTTCCAATAATATTTTTGCCAGTTTATCATCAGTTAGGGGTTTTCTTTTGTTTTCTTCGGAAATGGTTATCTCAAGAATTTTCTTTATCTCTCTTGTAGAGACATCTTCTCCTTGATCGTTTTTCATCGATTCACTGAAAAATTCCTTTATTAATTTTGTTCCGTAGGGCGTATCAACATATTTACTATTTGCTACACGCGAAACCGTTGAAACGTCCATATTGATTTTATCAGCAATGTCTTTCAAAATCATCGGTTTTAGCTTGCGCTCGTCCCCGGTCAAAAAATACTCCTCCTGATGGTGCATAATGGCATTCATAGTTACAAAGAGGGTTTGCTGACGCTGTTTTATGGCATCTATAAACCATTTGGCGGCATCAAGCTTCTGCTTAATAAACATAACAGCGTCTTTCTGCGCTTTTGACTTTTCTTTAGACTCTTTGTAGCCCTTTAGCATATTTGTGTAATCATGACTCACGTGAAGCTCTGGGGCATTTCTTCCGTTTAGAGTTAAATCAAGCTCTCCGTCAACAATCTTTATGGCAAAATCAGGCACCACATGCTCCACAATTCTATTGTTTCCAGAATAGGTGCCGCCCGGTTTGGGGTTCAGTCCTTCTATTTCGTGAATCGCATCCCTAAGTTGGTCTTCGGTAATATCAAACTTCTGAATAAGTTTTTTATAATGCTTTTTGCTGAAATGATCGAAAGAATCATCCAAAATATCAATGGCCAACGCCACAGAAGGTGTTTGTTCCTTTCGCTCCAATTGAATCAACAAACATTCCTGAAGATCGCGTGCCGCAACTCCAGCGGGGTCTAGCTCTTGAACTACTTTTAAAACTTTTTCAACCTTATCTTCCGATGTATAAACGTTTTGAGTAAATGCCAAATCATCCACAATATCTTGAAGCTCACGACGTATGTAACCGCTTTCGTCCACACTGCCCACCAAAAACTGCGCAATCTCCTTTTCTTCTTCGTCGAGCCTATAGGTATTCAATTGTTGCATTAAATATTGTGTAAACGATGTTCCGGCAGCATAAGGCATTTGCCGTTCCTCATCATCTGCGCTGTAATTGTTTGCGGAGAGTTTATAACTTGGCACCTCATCATCACTTAAATAATCATCAACGTTTATGTCCGTTTCAATTACTTCATTGCCTTCGTCATAGTTGTCGTCAAATTCATCATTGCTAAATTCATCATCAAAGTTTTCGCTTTCCTCTTTTCCGCCTTCCAAAGCAGGATTTTCCTCAAGTTCCTGTGCAATACGTTGCTCAAAAGCCTGCGTGGGCAGTTGAATCATCTTCATCAACTGTATCTGTTGGGGAGATAATTTTTGGGAAAGTTTAAAATTTAATTGCTGCTTTAACATAAATCTATTTACTACTTCATAAAGTTAAAAAAAACCAGCTACTAAAATGATTAAGTAGCCAGTTTTAATACAATCTTATGTTTTTGTTGCTTAGAATTCCGCATTGCCCGGAGTACGTGGATAAGGAATCACATCACGAATGTTTCCCATTCCCGTGGTAAACTGTACCAAGCGCTCAAAACCAAGGCCAAAGCCACTGTGCACGGCGGTTCCAAACTTACGAAGGTCCAAATACCAGTATAGTTCTTTTTCATCAATATTCATGGCCTTCATTTTTTCCAATAAAACATCATAACGTTCCTCACGTTGCGATCCGCCCACAATCTCACCAATGCCAGGGAAAAGCACATCCATTGCGCGAACGGTCTTGCCGTCATCATTTAAACGCATATAGAATGACTTGATATTTGCAGGATAATCAAACAGAATAACAGGGCATTTAAAGTGTTTTTCAACTAAAAAGCGCTCGTGCTCACTTTGCAGATCGGCTCCCCATTCTTCAATTATATATTTAAATTTTTTCTTCTGGTTGGGCTTGGAACGCTTCAGAATATCTATCGCTTCGGTATAGCTTACTCTTTTAAAATTGTTCTCCAAAATAAAACGAAGCTTCTCGCGAAGTTTCATTTCGCTGCGCTCGTCCTGTGGCTTGTTCTTTTCTTCCTCTAACAAGCGGCTCTCAAGAAATTCAAGATCGTCTGCACAGTTTTCCAAGGCAAAATTTATTACATACTTGATGAAATCTTCTGCCAAATCCATATTTGCATCCAGATCATTGAATGCAACCTCTGGCTCTATCATCCAGAATTCCGCCAAGTGGCGACTGGTATTTGAATTTTCAGCCCTAAATGTTGGCCCAAAGGTATAGACCTTTCCAAGCGCCATCGCATAGGTTTCGGCTTCCAATTGTCCGCTCACAGTAAGATTTGATTCTTTTTCGAAGAAATCTTCTTTGTAATTTACATTTCCGTTTTCATCAAGCGGCGGATTTTTGGCATCCAAAGTGGAAACGCGGAACATTTCACCCGCACCTTCGGCATCGCTTCCAGTGATTACGGGAGAGTGCATATAATAAAAACCGTTTTTCTGAAAATATTCGTGTACTGCAAACGCAAGTTTGGAGCGCATACGCATTACTGCGCCAAATGTGTTGGTCCTAATTCGCAAATGGGCCTGTTCACGCAAAGTCTCCAGGGAGTGTCGTTTTGGTGAAAGTATGGTCAGCTTTACATCTTCAGGATTGGCCTCACCCAAAACCGTCAATTTTGAAACTTGAATTTCCACAGTTTGCCCTTGCCCTTGGCTTTCTACTAGCGCACCCTTTACTTCAATGGCGGCGCCCACGGTTACTTTTTTGAGAAGTTCTTCGTCAAAATTTTCAAAATCCACTACACATTGTAGTGTTTTTATGGTAGAACCATCGTTTAGTGCGATAAACCTATTACTTCTAAAAGAGCGCACCCATCCGCGCACCATAACTTCGTGGTGGGTCGGGTCGCTGTTCAATAACTCAACTATAGTTTTGTATTGCATAGTCTTATTTTAAGAGGAGCAAATATAAATTTTTTAATTCTGAATTCTGAATTCTAGGTTCAGAATTGGTCATCTTCTTCATCTGTCAAAATCTCGATGGCAGGTTTTTTCATCGTTTCTTTGTTTGCAATGCTTCTTTCCAAAGAAAGTAGGAGCGTGGGCAATAACAAAAGATTGGAAAGCATAGCAAAAAGTAAGGTTATGGAAACTAGCGCGCCCAAGGCCACCGTTCCCCCAAAACTGGATATCGTAAATACTGAAAAACCAAAGAAAAGTACAATGGAAGTATAAAACATACTTACCGCAGTTTCGCGCAGAGCCGCAAAAACAGATTTTTTGATCTTCCAATTGTTTGCTATTAGTTCTTGTCTGTACTTTGCGAGAAAGTGAATGGTATCGTCCACCGAAATTCCAAAGGCAATACTGAATACCAAAATTGTAGAGGGTTTTATGGGAACGCCCACAAAGCCCATGACTCCAGCCGTTATTATCAATGGGAGCAGGTTTGGGATCAGAGAAATCAAAATCATTTTAAAACTGCGAAACATCCACGCCATAAACAAGGCAATCAGGAAAATGGCGAGCGAAAGGGAAAGTATCAAATTGTTTACCAAATAATGCGTTCCTTTTTGGAACACCAAAGCTTTGCCAGTTACTGAAACATCGTAACGTTCCGGCGGAAAAACTTTGTCAATTTCCCGATGCAGATCCTCTTCAATGCGTCCAAACCTGTCTGGCTCAGTATCTTTCATAAACGTAGTGATGCGCGCAAACTGGCCTGTGCTGTCCACATAACTGTTCAAGAGGTTCGTATCTGTATTGCTGCTTTTCGCATAGCTGAGTATAAAATTCTTTTCTTGGCTGTTGGGCAATTGGTAATATTCGGGGTTGCCATTGTAATACGCTTGTTTGGAATATTTCACCAATTCAACTACGGAAAGTGGCTTCGCAAACTCAGGGATTTCCTTAATATGGTCCTGAAGTTGGTCAATTCGTTTTAAGGTGGAAAGGCTCATAACGCCCTTTTTCTTCTTTGTGTCCACCATTATTTCCAAAGGCATAATGCCTTCGTATTCTTTCTCAAAAAAGCGGATATCTTCAAAAAAACCAGTATTCTTCGGCATATCCTCAATAAGGCTACCGGAAATTTTAATATTGTAAATTCCAATGATGCTTCCGCAAAGCAATAGCACCGCCGAAATATAAATGGTGATGCGACGTTCCTTCACCATACGCTCAATCCAATTCACAAAACCATTTATCCACGTTTTGTTTAAGTGTTTTAAGTGCTTGTCCTTGGGTACCGACATATAACTGTAGATAATCGGTATAATAAGCAAACTCAGTAAAAAGATGGCTACAATATTAATGGAGGCCACAATACCAAACTCGCTCAACAGCTCGCTCTTCACCAAAATAAAAGTAGCAAACCCCGATGCTGTTGTAAGGTTTGTCATTAGGGTAGCGTTCCCTACTTTTGCAATTACCCGTTGTAATGATTTTGCTTGGTTTCCGTGAAGTTTTATCTCTTGCTGGTATTTGTTTATGAGGAAAATACAGTTCGGAATCCCGATTACAATTATCAAAGGTGGAATAAGGGCCGTAAGCACTGTAATTTCATAATGCATCAGGCCCAAAAAGCCGAAAGCCCACATCACCCCGATAATTACCGTACACATAGATATAAACGTAGCACGCCAAGAGCGGAAGAAGAAGAAAAAGATAAGAGAGGTAACAAAAAGCGCTGCGCCAATGAACAACCCGATCTCGTCGATTATACTCTGTGAATTCAAGGTGCGTATATACGGCATCCCCGAAGTATATACTGTTACGCCCGTTTTTTCCTCAAAATTTTTAATGAGCGGGATTAAATCGTTTATCACAAAATCCTTTCGCGCAGGCGTATTTACAATATCTTTCTTCATGTAAATAGCAGAACGAATGCTCTGTTTATCGGGGCTATAAATAAGCCCATCGTAAAATGGAAGCCTGTTAAAAAGCTCGTCTTTATACGTAGCAAGCTTGGCATCCGTAAAAACCGAATCCTTCATAAAAGGCACCAGTGCAAAGCCGGTAGTATCGGTTTTCTTTTCCAGTTTTTGGAGGTTGCCAACCGATAGGGTAAGCTCCACCTCATTATACTCACTTATGTCTTTGGAAAGTTGGTTCCACGCCTTAAACTTTTCAGGTGTAAAAATGGAAGAATCCTTCACTCCCATAACAATCAAGTTGCCTTCCTCGCCAAAATGCGAAAGAAACTGATCGTATTCAAGGTTAATGGGGTGGTCATCCGGAAGTAAATTTGCCTCCGTATAGGTGAAGCGCATGTTTTTCCACTGTAGGGCCAACAGCACCGTAAGACCTGCAATGACTATTAAAATCCCGGTACGGTTCCGTAAAATAAAGCGGGCCACCCAGCTCCAAAACCCAATGCTGAAAAGTTTGTTCAAAGCAATTTTTTATAGACTTGGCAAAGGTACGTATTTGCAATAAGTAAGGAATTTATTTTGAGGGTAATTTAAGAGGAGGAAAATGTTATATGAAGTCTTTCAAAACCTTTATAAGAACCGCAGTTTTCAAAGGACGGCATTTTTTTACCCAAAGATGCCGTCCTTCGAAGTAAATGATGCCGTCCATAAAAATCACACAACCCACAAATGGTAACTAAAAACAGGTTAAACCTTTAAATAAAAAGTAAACTTAAAAGAAATATTATCTGAGAATTTAGGTAGGTTGTAGTACCCATAACGGTAAGCCCCGCTAAGCCCAAACCCAAAGAGAATTTTATTTATTTCAAAACCAGTTTCGTTATAAAGCTGATCCAGCGTGTTAAAAGGAATTCCAAAGTGTTGATCCCTATTACGCATATCGCCCAAAGCGTGGCGCGTAATGAGTACCAGTTCGGGCTTCCATTTTTCCGTTAACTTGAACCTGCGCAAGCTGTGTTTTACCTGTAAGGTTGTAAGTCTATCTGAAAAGAATTCACCAAAATACATCGTTTCAAAACTCTGTACGCCCGCCACCGAAAAACGCTGCAACACCTCGTCCTTCGTAGGTTGGTTGGGATATGAGTGGAATAAATGCGTAAGGGGAACATCGCCCGTTGCCAACGATCCTTCCAAGAGAATGTTGGTAGAAGATAGATCGGTGCGCTTAATGTAATAATCCAACTTTAGCCCAAATTTCGTGTAGTTAAAATCGCTTTCCACCACACCTTTAACCCCTTGGGTAATCTGCGCACTTATCTTTGGAAAACCATCAAAATATTCCTTGGTGCCATCTTCATTAGTAAAGAAATTTGTCTTCGGACTTATCCTGACAGAAACCGTAGCCTCTGCCAACTGGTAATCTCTGTAGGGTACACCGTCGTGTATGTAATAATAGTTTTCAATATTTTCCACATTGCTGTGTTCCAAACGAACTTCTGCCAATAGTTTGGGTGAAAGTTCACTCGCAATACTCGTATACCATTTTCGGTATTTATAAAATTGGGTGATGTTAACAAGGCGAGGTTCAAAGATGGAATAAACACGCGCATCGGTCAAATAATCAAAAGTTCCAATTTCTTTTACATCATCGGCATAATATACACTTAGCCAAGCCTTCTTTTCTTTGTTAACTCGAGCGCTAACACCTACCCCATATTTAGAGGTTTTGTCCTTAAAACCATAAGCATAGTACCCGCCAAATTTGTAATTCTTAAAAAGTCTGTCATTGGTCAATCCCCCAATGCCCAAACGCAGGCCTTCATAATTATTTAGCTTAATTAGGGTCTTTAGATCAATGTCAAAAAAACCTATAGGATAATATCCTGAGGAAAGTGGATGGTCTTTTTTGTCCTCAACTCCTGCGATGGTGTCCTTATCTGTTTTTATTGCCGGCTCCTGCGCAAAGGCAAAAAAGGCAATACTGAAAAAGACAGGAAAAAGAAGTTTTCGCATTCGGAAGGCTTGGTTTGTAACCATTTAAAAGTAAAGAGAAAGCGGCTATTATGCCGCTTTATTATATTTAGTTTAACGAAATGTGTATTACACCGTCATTATTTCCTTTTCTTTCTTGGCCAAGATTTCATCAATTTTTTTGATGTGCGCATCGGTCATTTCCTGGATATCGTCCTCAAGGCTTTTTTTCAAATCTTCCGAAATATCCAACCCTTTTAAATCGTGGTTAGCTACCTTTCTATCATTACGTACACCAATTTTTGCCTCTTCTGCAGCAGCTTTGGCTTGCTTTGCCAACTCCCTTCTGCGCTCTTCGGTCAGTGGTGGTACGTTAATGATCACACTTTCTCCATTGTTCATAGGATTGAAACCTATATTGGCAAGATGGATTCCGCGTTCTATTTCTGGAATCATTTGCTTTTCCCAAGGCTGTATACTAATGGTCATCCCGTCTGGCGTGCTCACGTTTGCCACTTGGCTCAATGGCGTTGGGCTGCCATAATAATCTACCATTACGCTACCCACCATAGATGGTGAAGCCTTGCCGGCACGAATGTTTACCAATTCCTTTTCAAGATGCTTTAGCGCCTTGCCCATAGCTTCTTTTGTGCCTTCAATTATAATATCTATTTCGTCTTCCATAAGATTCAGTATTCAAAATTCAATATTTTTTTACCACGAATGCACGAATAAATTATTAGTGTATTCGTGGCAGTTTTTTACAAATTCACTTTAGTTCCAATCTTTTCACCGGAAACAACTTTTAGTAGATTTCCTTTCGTGTTCATATCAAAAACAATGATTGGCAGCTCATTCTCCTGGCTTAGGGTAAAGGCCGTTGTATCCATCACTTTCAGCCCTTTCTGCAATACATCCTCAAAACTGATAAAATCAAATTTTGTTGCCAGCTTATCCTTTTCTGGGTCGCTGGTATAGATTCCATCTACTCGGGTTCCCTTCAAAATAACATCGGCACCTATCTCAATAGCTCTTAAAACCGCCGCCGAATCTGTAGTAAAATAAGGATTCCCGGTGCCGCCGCCAAAAATAACCACGCGGCCTTTCTCCAAATGTCTTATTGCTTTCCTGCGGATAAACGGCTCCGCAACCTCATTAATGTTAATGGCGCTCTGCAGGCGTGTGGGCACATCTTCATTCTCAAGGGCGCTTTGCAATGCCAAACCATTGATTACGGTAGCGAGCATCCCCATATGGTCGCCCTGCACGCGGTCCATCCCGCTGCTGGCTCCGGCCAAACCTCTAAAAATATTTCCGCCGCCAATAACGATGGCCACTTCCACTCCCTTATCGGTTATCTGTTTTATTTCGTGAGCGTATTCCTTAAGTCGAACGGCATCTATTCCGTATTGCTGTTCGCCCATCAAGGCCTCGCCGGATAGTTTTAAAAGAATTCTTTTGTACTGCATAGTTTGGGTTTGCTGTGGCAAAAATAAAGAAAATTATTGATGCTATGGAAGGAATTAAAAAAGTAGTTTTTCTATTTATAAGTATCCATCTGCAAAAAAAGTTTCGGTTTAGTGATGACATCACGCTTTGCAATACGATGTAAGAATGTTCAGAAAGATATAATCCTTAAAATTTCAAAACTATGAAAGCAATATTACTTTATTTTTTTCTTGGGATCTCTACATTCATGATTTCCCAAAACACAGGAAAAATACTACCGCCCTCAAATCCTTCGTTTCACCTTGCCAATATTGAAAAAAACGAGTGTATTACAGATGCACAACGGCAAGAATTACGCGACAAAATCACACTAAATAAACAATTAATACTCCAGAAAAACCCAAATGCATTTCAACATCAGGGTGGACATCCTTTATTTATCCTGCCCATTAGGCCCAAAGCTGGATTTGATGATTATGGTTATTACATAATCAATAACCAAGTGGATCACAATTTGACCCCAAATGGAAACCTATTGGATTATGAATGTGGCGATCGTACGTATGATTGGGGAAACGGTAACCATGAAGGTACAGACTATGTACTTTGGCCCTACCCCTGGAAACGGATGCAAGAAGAAATTATGGAAATAGTGGCCGCCGCCCCGGGAACCATTATCGATAAACGCGACGGGCATTTTGACTTAAACTGTGTAAACAACGGCAACCCCAACTGGAATGGCATCATCATAGAACATTCCGATGGTTCCCAAGCATGGTATTGGCACTTTAAGGACGGTGCCATCACCTCTAAAAATATTGGTGATACCGTTGCAGAAGGTGAATATTTGGGCGCTGCGGGTAGCTCCGGCAGCAGTACCATTCCACATTTGCATTTTGAAATTTATGATGCAAACAATAACTTAATAGACCCTTATGAAGGTCCCTGTAACAGTATGAATGCCGAGAGTTGGTTTGTAGACCAGCCAGACTATTACGTTCCCGAAATTAATAAACTTTCCACCCATAATTCCACCAACTTTGATGATGAATGTGGCGTGGTAGAGAATACCTATGAAGAACTTAATTTTGAACCTGGAGAAACGGTTTATTTTCGAATTTTTTACCGAGACCTACAAACAGATAGCGATACCCATATTATAGTAAAAAGACCGGATAATTCAGTACTTTATGATTATGTATTTACATCGCCTTGGCCTTTTTACACAGGGGCCTATGCCCAATGGGAATACCCGGTAGATGGCAGCTGGCCAGATGGTGTCTATACCATTACTGCTGAATTTGGAGGAAACACCTATGAAACTATTTTTGGAGTGAATACAAATTTGGGTATTGAAGAGTTGGATCGTTCAAATATTTCAATATACCCAAACCCTACAGCCAACCAATTATATATTAAAGCCAATTCACAAATTGAAAGTATTATTCTTTATGACCTCTTGGGAAAAAAAGTAGTGGAAACCGCTCCTTTAGCTAAAAATGCCGAGCTAAACATAGCATCCCTAAAAACGGGCATGTACCTAGCCATTATTTCTTCCGAAGGGAAAAAAACGGTTAGAAAAATCGTGAAGGAATAAATTTCTGAAAAAAATGTCCGGTCGAGTCCTTCCACTTCGCTCAGGGTAAACTAGAGTCGAGACCTTTTTATTTTAAAACACATTAAAACCTTTGGTAGATACTTCTTCCAAAGGTTTTCTTTTTTGTAGGAAAAATAATGCAACAGTACAGGAAAACCCTGTGTAATAAACAGGGAAAATCCTGTTTTATATGTAATAATTTTAGGATAATTTTAGGAATTCAACTAACTTTAATCGACCAAAGTATGAAAACACACGCCCACACGCCCACACGCCCACACGCCCACACGCCCACACGCCCACACGCCACAAGGCTTCACTTACAGTCATTGAATTTTCATAAAGCAATGAAAACCTTTATAACCATATTCATCCTGGCCCTTAGCACAAACGCTTTTGCCCAAGACCCACAACTTTTTGAAAATGACTGGTATCTTCAAAACGTAATAATTGACGGACAAGATAATTTTCCACCCTCAAATGATGATGTGCCTTTTATTACTATCACCTTTATTCAAAATAATTTTTTTATTAGCACTTATGTATGTGATGCATTAGAAGGCACAGTAATTTATACTAATTCTGAATTTTTAGTTAATGGTTGGAGCATGACTCTTGGTGGTTGTTTTGGACCATTTGCACAAGAAAACACCCTTTTCCAGGGTATTTATCTTGACACTTTTTTTGTTGGTAATGTTGACGATCCCTTCAATTATAATATTATTGACGAGAGCAACAGTAAAACTTTGGTTATAACTTCCTCAAGTGGAGATGAAGCAATATATAGTAATCAGTTATTATCGAGGGATAATTTTGAAATTTCCAAATTCTCCATCCACCCCAACCCCACCCAAAACGAACTCTTTATTACTGCCCAAAACACCACCCAAAACCTAAAAATCAAAATCTTCAATATAGAAGACAAACTAGTAAGCACCCAAAACATAACGCTTCCAGACCAAAAAGCAATAGATGTCTCCCAACTTGTCAGCGGCATCTATTTTCTAAATATTGAAGAAGAAAACGGCAACACCACCACCAAAAAGTTTATTAAACAATGAAAACTCTTATAACCATACTCATATGGGCCCTTAGCACAACCGCTTTTGCACAAGTAACGAACATCCCAGATCCAAACTTTGGACATTTCCTCTTATCCCATGGGGCTATATTCAGTAGCATTGGTCTGTAACGGACAGATTCAACAATCAAGAACTTTGGCAAAACAATAATAAAAACCCACAATATGAAACACATAATTTTATTTCTAGCTATACTTGTTTTTCAAACAAGTTCTGCACAAGACCCTCAACTTTTGGAAAATACTTGGTATCTCCAAAATGTTATAATTAACGGGCAGAATAATTTCCCTCCATCAAATGATGAATTAATCTCTGTTCCCGCAGAATTTAGCCAAGATGGATTTTTTACTTCTGTATGCAATGAATTGACGGGGTTTATAGAATATGAAATTAATAGCTTCAGTTTTCCACAACCTTTGGAAACTACTTTTATTGATTGCCAATTTCAAGTTAACGAAGATTTTGAAGTTATTTACTTTAACTACTATTATAGTGGGCCAGGGAATCTATATAATTATACTATAACAACAGATTCCAATGAAAACAAAACCTTGGTAGTAATATCAAATACTGGCGACCAAGCCATTTACGGCGATCACATTTTATCTAGTCAAGATTTTTACAGTTCTCAATTCGCAATCCTTCCAAACCCCGCTAAAAACGAATTGTTCTTAACTTCAAAATACACATCAGGAACCCTAACCCTAAAAATCTTCAACATTGAAGGCAAACTATTAAGCACCCAAACTTTAGAAGTTGCAAATAAAACCTCCATAGATGTTTCAAGCTTAACAAGCGGCATCTACTTTCTAAACATAGAAGATGAAAACGGCAACACCACTACCAAAAAATTCATAAAGCAGTGAAAACCTTTATAACCATATTCATCCTGGCCCTTAGCACAAACGCTTTTGCACAAATAACCCAAATTCCAGATCCTGTTTTTGAACAGGCCCTTATTGACCTTGGTATCGACAGTGATGGCATCGTTAACGGCCAGGTGCTTACAAGTGATGTAGAAACAGTCATATCACTTAATCTTAATCATAAAGGTATAGATGACATAACAGGCATTGAAGACTTTGCAGCACTGGAAATTTTAGATGTCACCGGAAACTACCTATTGGTTTTGGATGTTAGCAATAATCTCCAGTTAAAGGAACTCTATTGTAGTAGTGATTCGGCAGGGTTTAATATGCCGGTTAGTTCTTTAGATTTAACCAATAATACCAATTTAGAAATTTTATATGGTGAAAATTTAATCTTTTTGGAATCCCTTGATGCAAAAAACGGAAACAATGGCATACTCAATATTACGCTCCCCTGCGAGTTTGAGGGAGAGCCCTGCCAACTTACAGAGCTTGACTGTGTAAAAGTAGATGATGAATTAGCCGCAAACAATAACGAACCCCCATACAATGGCTGGTATTTGGCAGCAAATTTTGTTTATTCCGAAGATTGTATTTTAGGAGTCTCTGAGAATAACTCTTCTACATATTCCATCCACCCCAACCCCGCCAAAAACGAACTCTTTATTACTGCCCAAAACACCACACAAAATCTAAAAATCAAAATCTTCAACATAGAAGGCAAACTGTTGAGCGCACAAAGCATAACGCTTCAAGACCAAAAAGCAATAGATGTCTCCCAACTCCTAAGCGGCATCTATTTTTTGAATGTTGAGGATGAAAGCGGGAATACAACAATCAAAAAATTTATTAAAGAATAGATAAGTTTTCGACTTCAGTTTATCCTGAGCGCCGCCTAAGAAATCAGTCGGGCATTTCACAAAAAAAAGAGGCTGAAATCAATCAGCCTCTTTTCATTTAAAATATGCTTGTAGTTTACGCCAAAGAAACTCTCTTAAAGCCTACAATTTCTACATCGCCATACGTTTTTACGTACTCTGCAACGCTCTTTTTGTCGTCCTTAATAAAGTTCTGGTCAAGCAACGCTTTTTCGTGGTCAAGCGTAGTGTTATCGCTGATGAAGCGCTCCAATTTCCCCGGAAGGATTTTGTCCCAGATTTGCTCTGGCTTGCCTTCAGCTTTCAATTCAGCTTTTGCATCAGCTTCGGCCTGTGCCAAAACTTCAGGAGTCAATTGCGCTCTTGAAATGAATTTGGGAACGTTTTTAAGTGTCTTGCCCAAACGGCCTAACTCGATATTGTCTTTCTCGATAGCTGCAATACGCGCTTCAGTTTCAGATTCTACAAAAGCGGGATCAAAGTCTTTGTAAGAAAGGGTAGTAGCACCCATAGAAGCCACTTGCATAGAAACATCTTTTGTCAATTCCTCAGCATTATCCACAGCTTTTGAAAGACCGGTTAAAGCAGCAATCTTGTTTACGTGAACATAAGAACCTACAAATGGAGCTTCCAAAATTTCGTAACCGCCTATTTCTATCTTCTCACCTATAACACCAGTTTGCTCAGTCAATTTTTCAGCAACGGTCATTCCGCCAAAATCTGCTGCCAAAAACTCTTCTTTTGAGGATGTATTCAGTGCAATCTCGGCCATTTTGTTTGCCATTTCAACGAAAGAATCGTTTTTGGCAACAAAGTCAGTTTCACAGTTTAATGAAATAGCCACACCTTTTGTGTTATCGCTGTTCACTTTTGCTGTAGCCACACCCTCGCTAGAGTCGCGGTCTGCTCTTTTTTCTGCAATTTTCTGTCCTTTCTTTCTAAGGATAGAGATTGCTTCTTCCATATTTCCGTCTGCCTCAACCAATGCCTTTTTACAGTCCATCATTCCGGCGCCGGTGGCTTGTCTTAGTTTATTTACTTCTGCGGCTGTTATGTTTGCCATTTTTATAAATTTTTAAGTTTAATATTAAAAAAAGTCGTTCAAATTAATTTCAGCAAAGAAAAGAACCAAACGACTTTTAGATTTTAAGATAAAGTTATTTATTCTTCTTCGTTAAGAACTTCTTTCTTTGATTTTTGACGCACAGGCTTCTTTGCCTCTTTCATATCTTCTACGTCTTCTTCGTCAGTTGAAGGAACTTCGGCTTTTACTTTTTTAGCTTCTTTCTCTTTTTTGGGAGCTTTAGCTTTTTTTGCCATTCCTTCTTCATCATCGCTATCGTCATCACTACCAGCTTTTCTTTCAGAAAGCCCTTCAATAATAGCTTCAGAAACAAAACTCATAATGCTTTCGATAGATTTTGAAGCATCATCATTAGATGGGATTACGTAATCAATAACGCGTGGGTCGCTATTGGTATCTACCATTGCGAAGATCGGGATGTTCAATTTCATAGCCTCTGCAACTGCAATGTGCTCGCGAGTTGTATCAACTACAAAAAGTGCTGCCGGAAGGCGGCTCATATCAGAAATAGAACCTAAGTTCTTTTCCAATTTAGCACGAAGACGATCTACGGCCAAACGCTCCTTCTTTGAAAGGGTGTTGAAAGTTCCGTCCTGCTTCATTCTATCAATAGAAGCCATTTTCTTAACGGCTTTACGGATAGTTACAAAGTTGGTAAGCATACCGCCTGGCCATCTTTCAGTGATGTAGGGCATGTTTGCGTTCTTTGCTTTTTCAGCAACAATGTCTTTTGCTTGTTTTTTGGTAGCTACAAAAAGGATTTTGCGTCCACTGGCCGCAATTTTCTTTAGGGCTTCATTGGCCTCCTGGATTTTTGCAGCGGTCTTGTAAAGGTTGATAATGTGGATCCCGTTGCGCTCCATATAGATATACGGGGCCATGTTTGGGTTCCATTTGCGGGTTAGGTGGCCAAAGTGCACACCAGCTTCAAGTAAGTCTTTTACTTCTACTTTTTTTGCCATTTTGTTTTAGTTTACGTTCTGTGAAAGGATAGCAACCTGTTCCTAAATTATGGATTTGGTTTAGATGCTAAACTAACTCCGCCAAAGACGGATAACAGCTTTTTTAATTAATAATGAATATGAACTTTTCAACTTTAATTGGGTATCCCCAAAGAGATACCCAATCTAGTTGAGTAATATTAACGTTTAGAGAACTGGAATTTCTTACGCGCTTTCTTCTGTCCAAATTTCTTGCGCTCTACCATTCTTGGGTCTCTTGTAAGCAAACCTTCTGGTTTCAGGATGCCGCGATTTTCATCGTTAAGCTCGCACATAGCGCGGGAAATTGCAAGACGGATGGCTTCTGCCTGTCCTGTGATTCCACCTCCAAATACATTTACCGAAATATCGAAAGTCTTTTCGTTATCTGTAAGTGTCAAAGGTTGTTTTACTTTATACTGAAGTGTTCCAGTTGGAAAGTAGTTTTCCAACTCGCGCTTGTTGATGGTAATGTTTCCTTTACCTTCTTTAAGGTATACACGTGCAACAGCGGTTTTTCTTCTGCCTATTTTGTGAATTGTCTCCATTACTTGTTGTCGTTAAGGTTAATAGTTCTAGGTTTCTGTGCTTCCTGTCCGTGGTTTGCATCTGCATACACTTTTAGGTTTCTGAACATTTCTGCGCCCAATTTGTTTTTAGGGAGCATACCTTTCACAGCTTTTTCAACAAGCCTTGCAGGGTCTTTTTTGTACATTTCGGTAGCGGTAAGACTACGTTGTCCACCAGGATAGCCTGTGTGGCGAATGTACGTTTTGTCATTCCATTTGTTTCCGGAAAGGTTTACATTTCCGGCGTTGATAACAATCACGTTATCACCGCAATCTACGTGCGGGGTGAAACTTGGTTTGTGCTTACCGCGAAGTAATTTAGCAACTTCGCTTGCAAGACGACCCAATGCTTGCCCGTCCGCATCTACTACCAACCATTCTTTTACAACGGTATTCTTGTTAGCAGATACTGTTTTGTAACTTAATGTATCCATTTAGTTTTTTGTCAATCGTTAATAAATCATTGTTTTCTCACCCTCAAACAAAACAAATTTTGTCTAAGAGGGGTGCAAATGTAATGTTATTTATTTGAAAAGCAAGGGGTGGGAAATAAATTTTCTTTGAAAAAAGATCGCTTTGCTGAAAGAATAAAGAGCCAAGAACCAAGACTGGAAAATTCATAATTCATAATTCTGAATTCAGAATTATGAATTTAAATCATTCTTTCACAAACTTCTTCAACGCCACATTTTTCCCAGAATACAACTGCAAGTAATAAACGCCAGCAGCCAAGCTGGAAACATCCACGGTTGGGGAAACGGTTTCAACATCCAATTGCAAAACTTTGCTGCCCGTTACTGTGTAAATGTTAATTTGGTCTATGGTTTTGTCTTGGGTGTTGAGTTGTAATGTGTTTTTTGTTGGGTTGGGGTAGAGGGTTATTGCTGAGGAGCAGGGGTTTTCTTTGATGCTTAATATATTATCTAGCTTCAATACCCAATAATCATAATCACCTTGGGAGTTTTCTGTTTTATCACCCGAGATATTAGAATTTGAAATTCCAGAAACAATATATGTTCCGTCAGTATTTTGTATAACTGAAGAACTGCTATCCTGAATTGTGCCGCCAATTGTATTTTGTCCTTCAATAATGCCATTAATATTTAGCTTTACAATCCAAAAATCATTTTCTCCAATAGAATTTTCGTCTTTATCATCTGAAATATTTGAATTTGATGTGCATCCTAGTATATAGCCTCCATCAATTGTTTCAATAATCTCACCTCCTAAATCATAGTCATTTCCACCAATTGTATTCTGCCATTCAATATCTCCAGAAGAATCAAGTTTTAAAACCCATGCATCAAAACTGTTTGAATTTTCTGTTTTATCACCTGAAATTGGAGAATCAGAAAATCCACTAAGGATGTACCCACCGTCTGAAGTTTGGGAAATACTTTCTATAGAATCATACCCTGTGCCGCCTATTGTGTTTTGCCATTGTATGTTTCCCGAAGCGTCAAGTTTTAAAATCCAATAATCGCCAGAAGCGTCAAAGGCATCTTCAGTTTTATCACCAGAAATGTTTGAATTTGATTCTGCTCCAATTATATATCCACCATCATTGGTAATAGAAATTTGATTTAATCCGTCACCACTGTCACCACCAATAGTATTATCCCACTCCACAATACCGTTTGAGTTAAGTTTAACAATCCATATATCTCCATTCATAGAATTTTCTGTTTTATCTCCTGAAATATTTGAATTTGAAAATCCCCCCAATATATAGCCTCCATCTGGAGTTTGTTTTAGCGAAGATAGACTATCATAATCATCACCTCCAATTGTATTATCCCATACCACATTTCCATTATTATCAATTTTAACTACCCAGAAATCACTATCTCCCATGCAATTTTCAGTTTTATCTCCCGAGATATTAGAATTTGATAGCCCTCCTAATAAATAACCTCCATCTGCTGTACTTGTTAAGGAATAAAGATGATCGTCCAATGTTCCTCCGATGGAATTTTGCCAAAGGATATTTCCATTTGCATCAAGTTTTAAAACCCAAAAATCCCCAGTTCCATTTCCGTGATTGGCTATTGTTTTATCACCAGATATTTCGGATTCAGACCTGCCCCCAATTATATATCCTCCATCAAGGGTTTTGTCCATTCCATAAAGTATATCTTGCTCACTTCCCCCTATGGTGTTTTGCCATATTATATTTAGATCCTGGGCGTACAACGAAATTGTAATAAATGCTAAAACTAAACTGCTAAGTATATTTCTTTTCATAATAAATGATTTTATTCTTTTACAAACTTCTTCAAAGCCACATTTTTTCCCGAGTAAAACTGCACATAATAAACGCCAGCAGCCAAGCTGGAAACATCCACGGTTGGGGAAACGGTTTCAACATCCAATTGCAAAACTTTGCTGCCCGTCATTGTGTAGATGTTTATTTGGTTTATGGTTTTGTCTTGGGTGTTTAGTTGTAATGTGTTTTTTGTAGGATTGGGGTAGAGGCTTATTGCTTTTAGGAATGAATTATCTTCCAACCCTAAAGTTGCAGCGTGTTTTATTATCCAGAAATCGGCTTCCCCTCTGCTGTTTTCTGTTTTATCGCCTGAAATATTGGAACTGGATTGGCCACAAATCATAAAGCTGCCATCGTCATTCTGAATTGCTTTTGGCAGTCTTTCCCCCAATGAGCCATCTATATCATTTTGCCATTCAATTATGCCCACAGAATTAAGCTTCATTATCCAAAAGCTCTGGGAATCTTCAAAAGTATTATCTGTTTTATCGCCGGAAATATTTGAAAGAGAGCTACCGCTAATAAAATATCCTCCATCAGAAGATTCTATAACCGTAAGAGGAATATCTCCAGAGTCTCCCCCTATGGTATTTTGCCAGACAATATTGCCTGCTGAATCTAATTTTAATACCCAATAATCCTGATACCCTTGTGAATCTTCCGTCTTATCTCCAGAAGCATCAGAATTTGATTGCCCAATGACCATATATCCACCGTCATCTGTAAGTATCAAATTTGTTAAATAATCTTCTCCGTCCCCTCCGTAAATTTTTTCCCACACGGAGTTTCCATTCATATTCAATTTTGAGACAACATAATCACTAAAAATACCGCCCGTACCCGAGCCAGCTATTATAAAACCACCGTCATCGGTTAACCGAGCATTGCTTAGATTTGAATTGGCAAAAAAATCGTAACCCTTCTGCCATTGAATATTCCCATTTACATCCAATTTTAATATCCATACGTCGCCAACAACTGTTTTATCCCCAGATACACCTGAAGAAGCTGTGCCGCCAATTAAAAAACCTCCGTCGGCCGCTTGTTCAACGTCAGCAACAGTATCATTGTCATCACTTCCTATTGTTTTTTGCCACATTATATTTCCGGACACATCCAATTTTAGTATCCAGTAATCTGTGCCTCCCTGTGAATTTTCAGTTTTATCACCAGATATCCCGGAACTGGAATATCCCAATACAATGTAGCCATCATCGGATATTTGGATAATTTTTCTTAAATAATCGTCCTGATCGCCCCCTAAGGTTTTTTGCCATTGAATATTGCCTGAGTTATCAAATTTCACCACCCAATAGTCATATCCACCTCTTGAGTTTTCGGTTTTCTCTCCCGAAATGTTAGATTCTGAAAAACCACCAACCACAAATCCCCCATCATTAGTTTTGGAAATAAAAGATGGTTGGTCCCAATCACTCCCCCCAATAGTCCGCTGCCAAAGAATGTTTGGGTCTTGGGCTTGGATGGTAAATACAAAAAAGAAAAGTGATAAAAGTGTAAAGGAGTTTTTCATAGTAAGTGCTTCAATATTTTGGCAGCAAAATACTGATTTCCCATAATCCATAACATAAAAAAGTTAAGAAATTCTTAATACACAATCTACTTCACGGCATAAAGCCTTGAAAACTGTAGCAAAATTAATGCGCCTCCAACCAATTTTCACCCACGCCTAAGTCAACATCCAATGGCACGCTCAGCGTATAGGCATTTTCCATTTCGTGTTTAACCATGGTTTTTAGTTTTTCGAGCTCAGGCTTATAGACGTCAAAGACCAATTCATCATGCACTTGAAGCAACATCTTGCTTTTGTAGTTTTCAGCTTCCAGTTTTTTGTGGATGTTTATCATCGCTATTTTAATAATATCCGCAGCACTTCCTTGAATTGGTGCGTTCACCGCATTTCGCTCTGCGGCGCCACGCACCACTTGGTTGCTTCCGTTTATGTCTTTTAAATAGCGTCTTCGTCCCAAAACGGTTTGCACATAACCATTTTCACGTGCAAATTGAATTTGCTCGCTTATGTAATTCCGAAGTTTTGGATAGGTTTTATAATAGGTGTCAATCAAAACCTTTGCCTCTGTTCGGGACAGGTCAGTTTGGTTGCTCAAGCCGAAAGCTGAAACGCCGTAAATAATCCCAAAGTTTACGGTTTTGGCATTGCTTCTTTGCTCGCGAGTAACCTCACTTAAAGGAACATTAAAAACTTTTGAAGCAGTGGAAGCGTGAATATCCTCACCATTTTTAAAAGCTTCGATCATCGTGGTTTCTTCACTTAAAGCAGCAATTATTCGTAGCTCTATTTGCGAATAATCCGCTGCCATCAAAACGTAATCTTCGTTTCGCGGAATAAACGCTTTTCGAACTTCACGTCCGCGTTCGGTGCGGATCGGAATATTTTGAAGGTTTGGATTGTTGCTGCTCAATCGGCCAGTGGCGGCAACGGTCTGCATATAATCGGTATGTACACGGCCGGTAGATTTTTCAACTTGCTCCGGAAGCGCATCCACATAGGTGCTTTTCAGTTTGGTGAGCCCTCGGTATTCCAAAACATCGCGGATTATTTTATGGTCTTTTGCCAAATAGGAAAGCACATCCTCAGCGGTGGAATATTGTCCCGTTTTGGTTTTTTTCGGCTTGTCTATCAGTTTCATTTTTCCGAAAAGAATATCACCCAATTGCTTTGGTGAAGCAATATTGAATTCTTCCCCGGCTTCTTCGTAAATGTTTTTTTCAAGCTGAAGTATGTCTTTGTCCAATTCTTCGGAAAGTTTTTTGAGGAAATCTTCGTCCAAATTGATGCCTTCCAGTTCCATAGCCGCCAAAACCCGAAGCAATGGCACTTCAATATCGTCAAACAGTTTTTGGGTATTGGCTTCGCCCAGTTCTTTTTCAAAATGTTCCTTCAGCTGAAAGGTTACATCGGCATCCTCCACGGCGTATTCGGTCTGCTTTTCAACTTCCACATCGCGCATATTCAACTGGTTTTTGCCTTTTTTGCCAATTAATTCCGTGATGGAAACTGGCGTGTAATTAAGATATGTTTCGCTGAGAACGTCCATATTGTGGCGCATATCTGGATTAATCAGGTAATGCGCGAGCATCGTATCAAACAATTTTCCTTTGACGGAAATATTGTATTTCGCCAAAACTTTAATATCGTATTTTAAATTCTGACCAATTTTTTGGATGCTTTCATCTTCAAAAAACGGACGCAATTCCTCTAAAAGTTGCTGGGTTTCCTCTTTGTTTTCAGAAAAAGGAATGTAAAAACCCTTTCCTTTTTCCCAGGAAAAAGCGATGCCAACAAGTTCGGCTTCCAACGGATTCAAACTGGTGGTTTCAGTATCAAAACACACACTTTTTTGCTTCATTAAATTCTGAAGAAACAACTTCGTACCCATCCCTGGTTGCACGGTTTGGTAAAAATGTTCCGTGTTTTCAATGGTGGCGCGGGAATTGTAGTTTTTTATTTCTTCGGCAGCTTCACCATCGCCGCCAAAAAGTGAAAACTGTCCACTTCCTGCAGAAGAAGAAGTTGCTTTTTTTGCACTTTCAGAATTTGAAATCTGTGTAACTTTTTCCGAAGCGCCTTCTTCAGAAAACAACTTTAAAAACTGGTCTTTCAGTCTACGGAATTCAAGTTCCTCAAAAATCTGCTGTACTTTTTCGCCGTCGGGAATGGAGAGTTCGTAGTCCTTTTCGTTAAAGGTAACATCGCAGGTGGTGCAAATGGTAGCGAGTTTTTTGGAAAGCAGGCCGAGCTCGGCATTTTCCTCAACCTTTTCCTTCATTTTGCCTTTCAGCTTATCTGTATTTGCCAAAAGATTTTCCATCGAGCCGAATTCCGCAATAAATTTCTTAGCCGTTTTTTCACCCACGCCGGGTAGTCCGGGAATGTTATCACTGGCATCGCCCATCATTCCCAGATAATCAATCACCTGTTCGGGGCGCTCCACACCGAAACGTTTTTGAACCTCGGGAATTCCCCAGATTTCAATGGCGTTGCCCATACGCGCGGGACGGTACATAAAAATATTTTCGGTTACCAATTGTCCAAAATCCTTATCGGGCGTAACCATAAAAACCTGGTAGCCCTGCTTTTCTGCTTGTTGCGCAAGCGTTCCAATAATATCATCGGCTTCCAAACCTGAAAGTTCAACGCAGGGAATGTGCATGGCTTTGATTATTTCCTGAATTATAGGGATGGATTGGCGGATAACGTCGGGCGTTTGGTCACGGTTTGCTTTATAATCAGCAAACATTTCGGTGCGTTCGGCGCTTCCGTCTTTATCAAAACAAACGGCCAAATGGTCGGGACGCTCGCGACGGATAACGTCAAAAAGTGAATTGAGAAACCCCATAATGGCAGAGGTATCCTGCCCTTTGGAATTAATGGTTGGATTTTTTATAAGTGCGTAATACCCGCGAAAAATAAGGGCGTAAGCATCAAGAAGGAAAAGGCGTTTTTTTTGGGTGGACATAATTTTATTTTATTGGGAAATGTCTCAGCGAGAGCTCCCGATAGCTATCGGGACAAAGGCCGAAGCGAGTTCATAAATTGAAAACGATTCAACGACACTCAAACGGAGATTCATCTTGTTATCAAAAATAAAAATAACACTTCAGATACGAAGGGTTTTCCGTGAAAAAGAAAATTATAAATGAAGCAGTTTATTGTGAAAGGCAATTCGTATTTTTCCGCCCTAAAATATTTCAGATGAAAAAATACTCCTTAGTAATCCACGGCGGTGCAGGAACATTGGTAAAAGGGCTTATGACGCCCCAAAAGGAAGAACAATACAAAGCTGCGCTCAATGAAGCTTTGGAAAAAGGGTATGCTGTTTTGGAAAAAGACGGAAATGCAATGGATGCAGTGGAAACTGCAGTGAAACATTTGGAAGATTCTCCGCTTTTCAACGCTGGTAGGGGAAGTGTCTTCACCAATGATGGCACCCACGAAATGGATGCCGCTATTATGGACGGAACAACATTGGATGCTGGCGCAGTTTCATTGATCACTGGAATTAAAAACCCAATTTCACTGGCTCGCGATATAATGGAAAAAACAGATCACGTTTTTTTGGCGGGCGAAGGTGCAATGCGCTTTGCAAAAAGTTTGGGCTACACCCTAGAGACCCCAGAGTATTTTTATGACGAGCATCGTTATCAACAGTGGCAAAACATAAAGGACAGTGACAAATTTCAGTTGGACCACAGTATGAAAAAGGAAGGTAAATTTGGTACAGTTGGCGCTGTTGCTTGTGATAAAAACGGAAACATTGCCGCCGCAACCTCAACGGGCGGAATGACCAATAAACGATGGGGCCGCGTAGGCGACAGTCCGATGATAGGAGCCGGAAATTACGCAAATAATAAAACCTGTGCCGTGAGTTGCACGGGCAGTGGCGAATACTTCATTCGAGGAGTTGTAGCCTACGATGTGTCCTGTTTAATGGAGTACAAAGAAATGACCGTGGAAGAAGCCGCTTCCGAAGTAATCAACAAAAGACTTTTGGAAATTGGCGGCGACGGCGGTTTGATTGCCGTCGATTCCGAAGGAAATATTGCAATGCCTTTCAATACCGAAGGGATGTACCGCGCTTTTAAAACTTCCGAAGGAAAAAAAGATATTGGTATATATCGGGAATGATACTATGGATTCTGTGGATACTATTGTATTTTCAATCAACAATCAACAATCAACAATCAACAATCACAAAGTTTGAGATTCAATCACCCGAATGTGATGCGGTGAAATTTTAAGTTTCTTTTTCTTTATATCGAAACGGTCACCATGTGCTAAAATGTGAGTTTTCAAATTGTTGAGGGACATTGGCGTACCATCAGCAACCACGGCTTGATTGTTATGTTTTAATTTTCGCGGGTCAAAAAGGATAACCATCCCTGAACCAATAACCTCAACTATATTACAGTTTTTGATAACGAGGCCAGTATCTTCCGCCAAACCTATACCTATAAGTTTGGGAAAGCGTGCTACAGCTTCGGCAAGTCTTCCAAACCGTCCGCGACGTATAAAGTGTGAATCGATTATCAAGTTGGGAATAAAACCCATGCCTTCTCCCATTAAAACCGCACCCTTTGTAAACGCTTCTTTGATGCCACCGCCTTTTATCATTTCCTGGCTCATGCACATCGCACCAGCGCTGGTTCCGGCAATTACGAAGTTATCTTTTTCGTAACGCTTTTGAATTATTTTGTGGAGCAGTGTTCCACCAATATATTGTACGATTTTAGATTGGTCACCTCCAGAAAACATAACGCAATCTGCTTTTTTCATCAAGGTTAAATGCAGCGGATCTTCAGCTTCCTCACGATTGCGGATATCCATAATGCGAACGTTGCTACAGCCCAATTTTCCAAACGCATGCAGGTAGTTTTCGCTCACTTCATTCGGAATACTGGAAGCAGTTGGAATAACTATTATTAAAGCTTCCTTGCCACCGCTTTCACGAACCACGCGGGATAAAATTCCTTCTTGAATATATTCCAGAGTATATATTTCACTTTGTTCAATGCCCTTATCTTCATTTCCACCTATGGGGATCAGTGTGCCTTTTACGCTCATGAATTTATTTGATTTGCGGGCAAAAATACGCTAATTGTTATAAAAATTAATCATATATTTATCAAATTCGAACCAAACAAACAAATCCGTCAACTTATGCGAATTAGAGAAATCAACGCCATGCGAGGGCCAAATTACTGGTCTATACGTCGTCATAAATTAATAGTAATGGTCCTTGATCTTGAGGAAATGGAAGAACTTCCTTCCAATAAAATTGAAGGCTTTAGTGACCGACTAAAAATGATGTTCCCCAGCATGTATAGCCATCGTTGCAGCGTGGGTGAACCGGGCGGATTTTTTCAGCGTGTGGAAGAGGGCACTTGGATGGGCCACGTTATTGAGCATATAGCTTTGGAGATACAGACTTTGGCCGATATGGATACGGGTTTCGGAAGAACGCGCGGTTATGGTGAAAAGGGTGTTTACAATGTGGTCTTTAGTTATATTGAAGAAAATGTGGGGCGTTATGCGGCTAAAGCATCGGTTGATATTTGTAAAGCACTTATTTCTGGCGATAGTTATGATTTAGAAGCCGATATACAACGAATGCGTGAAATTCGTGAGGATGAACGCCTCGGGCCCAGTACAGGTTCCATTGTAGAAGAAGCCGAAGCCCGCGGCATTCCGTGGATTCGCTTGAATAAATATTCGCTCTGCCAATTGGGTTACGGAGCAAACCAAAAAAGAATTCAAGCTACCGTAACTTCCGAGACCAGTAGTATAGGCGTTGAATTAGCCTGCGATAAGGAAGACACAAAATACCTTTTGGAACAGGCTGAAGTACTCGTTCCGCGTGGTGATATTATTGGTCGCGAAAGTAGCTTGGAAGAAGCGTGCAGATATGTTGGTTTTCCTTTGGTGGTTAAACCAGTGGGTGGAAACCATGGCCGTGGAATTACCGTTAACATTAAAAATTATGAGGATGCCTTAGTGGCATTTCACGCCGCAAAAAATGTTTCTTCAAAAGTAATTATTGAAAAATATATCACTGGCGAAGATTATCGCTTGTTGGTTATAAACAATGTTTTGGTGGCCGCTGCCAAGCGCACACCGGCAAATGTAGTGGGTGATGGTAAATCTACTATTAAAGAGTTAGTTGATGAGGTAAACAAAGACCCTCGCAGAGGTTATGGTCACGAAAATGTGCTTACTAAAATTACCATCAATGATTTAACCAAAACCATTATTGCCGCTAAAGGTTACACCGAAGATTCGGTTCCAAATCAAGGCGAGATAGTTATTCTTAAGGATACCGCAAACTTGAGTACGGGCGGTACTGCGGAAGATGTTACGGATATTGTGCACCCCTCAAACGTTTCTATGGCTGAACGCATTTCAAAAATAATAGACCTCGACATCTGCGGAATCGATATAATGACAACAGACATCAGCAAGCCGTTGGAAGAAACCGGAGGTGCAGTACTGGAAGTGAATGCAGGTCCAGGCTTTAGAATGCACTTAGCACCAACCACAGGTTTGCCGAGAAATGTAGCGGCTCCTGTTGTTGACAAACTCTTTCCCCAGCAGAGCAACACCGGAAGGATTCCTATAATTGCAACTACGGGTACCAATGGAAAAACAACCACTACGAGATTGATTGCCCATATGGCAAAAATGAAGGGATACAGGGTAGGGTACACTACCAGCGATGGCGTTTATATCCAAAATAGATTATTGATGAAAGGTGATTGCACCGGGCCCGCCAGTGCCGAATTTGTTTTGAAGGATCCAACCGTAAATTTTGCAGTTTTGGAATGTGCCCGCGGCGGACTGTTGCGCGCAGGTCTTGGTTTCAAAAAATGTGATGTGGGGATTGTTACCAACGTTGCCGCAGATCATTTAGGACTGAAAGGAATACACACAGTAGAGCAATTGGCAAAGGTGAAAGGCGTAATTCCCGAAACTGTTTTGCCAGATGGCTATGCAATTCTAAACGCCGATGACGATTTGGTTTACGAAATGCGAAGAAGCATCAATTGCAACCTCGCACTATTCTCTATGGATGAAGAAAATCCGCGGATAAAGGCGCTCCAAAAACTTGGCGGAATCACTGCAGTTTATGAAAACGGCTATGTTACCCTTTGTCGCGGCACCTGGAAAATGCGCATTATGAAAGCTGAAAATATTCCCTTGACCTACGGAGGGAAAGCTACATTTATGATCCAGAATGTTCTTCCGGCGGTGATTGCTGCAAACGTTCGTGGTATTGGAATTGAAGATATGAAAATAGCCTTGGAAACCTTTATTCCTTCAGCTTCGCAAACACCTGGAAGATTGAATCTTTTTAAGTTTGAAAATTTCAGTATTCTTTTGGACTATGCGCACAACCCGGCAGGAATGCGTGCACTACAAAACTTCACCGATAACTTAGAAGCGACTGAAAAAATTGGGATAATTGCTGGAGTAGGCGACAGAAGGGAAGAAGACACCAATGAATTGGGAAGCATTGCCGCCGAAATGTTTGATGAAATTATAATAAGACAGGACAAAAATTTACGCGGTAAAAGCGAAGAAGATTTAATAAAAATGCTTGACGCGGGAATAAAAATGAAGGATCCCAACAAGAAGACCACGATTATCCCTTCCGAAAAAGAGGCCATTACCCACGCTGTAAAAAATGCGAAAAAAGGTTCGCTAATTATTTGTTGTAGCGATGTAATACCCGATGCCTTGGAGCTGGTTATGAAATTTAAGGAACAGGAAAGCAAGGGCGAGATGATCTTTGCCCAATAAAAAAAGCAAAAGCCGCTCCTCCTCAAAAGCGACTTTACTTTTTTAACACTGAAAAATGAAATCAATTTGATCAGGATTGATTCCGAAACAAAACTAATAGCTAACTATTACCATATCCTTAATTCAGTATTATCAAAAAAGTTTTTTTAAAAGAAAGCCGCACCTCACAGCGGCTTTCTTTTTTTTAACAACTGAAAAACTCAATTGTGAATAGTTTATAATGTTGTTTATATAGTTTAATTTATTTATCATTTTCAATTATATTCAAATAATACAACAGCCATAAGCCCTAGGCACAGGCCCGCTATTTCTTTATGCGAAAGTGCTTCACTGTAAACAAACCAATTAACCAGGGAAAGCAGCACTACGTTGAATATTAAAAACAATACCGAAGCAATTACTATGTTTTTAAATGTAAAACTGTAGGCCAAAAAGCTCAGGCCCACTACGTAAAAAAGCATTCCTCCGGCAAAATAGATTTTACTGTTGTTGATTACCCAGTTTATCATCAACAAATCGCCAAATGTATCAAACAGCGCCCCAATGGTAATGTAAAGTATTGCATTATTCATCTTAAAAATTTTAATTTGAAATGTTATGGGGATCTAAAACAGTTCGAATTTAGATTGTTATTAAGACAATCCTTAAGATTTTTTAGTGAATGGGCTGTTTTTTTTAGTGAAGTATTATTATGATTGTTGCAGCAATTGCCTAAGCTGGTTTTTTTGCGAATTACTAACCGGAATTTCTACATTGTTTATTAGCAGAGAATCTGTCTTTAAAGATTCAATTTTAAGAAGATTAACCAAATAGGACCGATGTGTTTTTGTAAATTTTTCTGAATTTAATTGGGAGGCAAGAAACTTTAGGGTTTTTGGAACCAAATATTCCCTTTCTGAAGTTATTACATAACAATAATTGTCAAATGCCTTTAAATAAAGTATTTGTGACTGTCTGATTTTATAAAGTTCATTGTTAGTTGAAAAGGAAAGATATTCTTCGTCGTTTTTATAATTGTTCCAAGCAATTTCAATATTGCTCCTTAGACCATTTTCGGTAAATGGTTTAACGATATAGCCCAGCGGCCGTGTTTCCTTAACTCTTTTAATGGTATGTGGATCAGTTTGTGAAGTTAGGTATAGGTAGGGAATTTCTAGTCTGTCCAATTTTTCTGCGAGATTAACACCATCTTTTTCGCCGTCCAGCTGAATGTCAACCAGTACTAGATCTGGACTCTTTTGAATTATTTCACTCAAAGCTTCCTCAAAATTGTCAGCATTGCCACAAATTCCATAACCGTGCTTTTTTAAAGCGGTTTCTATGGTAAAGGAAATTAATGGATCGTCTTCTACTATGTAGATATTCAATTGGCCCACAAGGTTTTTTCTTAAAGATACTAAAGTATTTCAAACTTTTTGATGTTTAAAACCACTTCGGTTCCGTTATTTTCTGAAGACTTGTAATTCAAGGTGGCCCTTAATTTTTTCGCAAGCGTGTTCATCAGTTTTATTCCAAAGGAAGTTTCCTTTATTTCGCCATTACACCCTTTTCCGTTATCGATAACTTTTAAAACCAGGGTGTCATCTTTCTTTTTAAAATTAATGGAAAGCAAACTTTCCGAAGTAATATCCTCAAAAGCATGTTTTAGCACGTTTATTATCAATTCGTTCAGAATAAGCCCGATGGGAGTTATGGTTTCAATACTAAGCACTATGGGTTCAATATTTAGCACATACGGTAATTTTTCTTTTTTGAATTGGTGTGTTTCAAAAATGTCTTTAGTCAGGGCCTCCAAATATTCCTTGCTGTCAATGCCCACTAATTGGTCTTTGTTGTAAAGCCTTTGATGTATCAAAACCATGGATCGAACCCTGTTCTGTGCTTCGCGAAGGGCAATCTGCGCTTCTTTATCCACCATGTTTTCAGATTGCAGATAGAGCAATGACGAAACTATTTGAAAGCTGTTTTTAACACGATGGTGTGTTTCTTTTAAAAGCACATTTTTTTCATCTATGGTTGCTTCCAGTAGTTTCTTCTGTTTGGCAAGGGACAAATTCTTCTTTCTGTTTTTATAAAAGAAAAACCCTAAAAATGCAGCAAACAAAAAGCCGATAATTGAAAGGATAGAATACAACCTGCTCTCTTTTTCGCGAGCAATAATCTCTGCGTTCTTTAGCGCTGAGGTTTTATTGAACTCAAACTCCATTTCCTGTTGGGTCTGCTTCTTTATGTTTTTTTCGTTAAAAATAGTTTCCCTTGCATCCACATACAACTCATAATTTGCAATAGCTTCTTTATAATTGTCTGTTGCCTTATATGCGCTATACAAACATTCACACGCTTTTGAAAAAACCTGGAGATTTTCTGTTGAAGAAGTAATTTCTTTTGCTTTTTCGCAGTCTGCAATCGCCAGATTGTATTTTTCCTGCTTCAAAAAATGATCGCCTCTATAGGCTAGGGATTCAGCAAGCTTTCCGCTTATGTTGCTACTTTCGTAAAATGAAATTGCGGTGTTTAGGTATGGTAAGCCTTCCTCAAAATTATTTAGATTTGTATAGGCTATACCAATATTCAAATCTGAATTTACAAGCAATAATGGCGGTGATTTGCCTTTTTCCTTTAATTTCTTACCTTCAAGAAAAGCCTCTAAGGCCTTTTCATATTTTTCGGTATTTAAGTACAGATCTCCTTTGTTTGTCATAAAAACGCCTGCGGCAATAAAAGAGCTGTCGCGCAATGCTGCTCTGTAACCCTTGTCGTAATAATAGGTTGCTTTTTCATATTCCTCCATTTGGTTATAAAAATTAGCAATGCTATTGTCTAGGGCCAGGCGTTCTTTTTTGTAGATTATTTTTTCGTCACCTACCAAACTTGTAGTATCCACTTTATCAAGAAATTCCTGTGATTTTAAGGTAAGTGAAAGTGCTTTGGGCATATCTCCTTTTAGTACGTAAACACCTCCTTCAGTATTTAAAATGGAAGATCTTAAAAATGGTAATTCCTCATCACTTATAAAGTCTTTTGACTTTTTAATGTAAAAGAGCGAAGAGTCTAAGTTTGTATTGTAATAGTAATAGTTAGAGTAGTAATAGTATGTAGTAGCAAGCAACTTAGGGACGTTTGCTTTTTTTGAAATTTCCTCAGATTTTTTAATCAAGGCTAAACTACCCCCTCCGTAACGCAATTTGCTTGTCGCCCTGCTCAAATAAGTTACTTTTTCATCTGCCGTAGGAATTTTTGCAGTAGCTTTTAAAATGGAATCAATAACCGCAGAATTAACTTGCCGCTCATTTTGGGAAATGCAGGCAAAACCAATTATAAATGCTAAAACTGAAAGTGAGGTTTTCAAATTTGTTTGCTAAACTTTTTCTAAAATACATTTTTAATCCCATAAAAGATAACAACTTGTAAATTATAAAATTATAGCTTTCTTTTTGCCTTTCAAAAAACCAAAAAATAAAATATACCCATAACAAGCAATTATTAAAAATAGCGCAAACTTAAACCCAATGTTATCTGTTAAAAATCCGTATGCAGGCGGAATTACAGCTCCGCCAACAATTGCCATACAAAGCAATCCCGAGGCTTGTGGTTTTAAATCACCCAACCCGTCAATCGTTAAAGCAAAAATGGTCGGGAACATTATTGAATTGAACAGCCCAACCGCCAAAATAGACCACATGGATACCAAGCCATAGGTGTGCATGGAGATAAGCAACATGAGAACAGCCAGTCCCGCAAAAATAGAAAGGACTTTTGTGGGTTTCATTATTCGGGTAAGGTAAGCGCCCACAAATCTTCCCACCATCGCGCCGCTCCAATAGAAAACCACAAAAGCACCCACAATGGCTTTATTGTCAATTTTTCCTAAATCGGTATTTAAAAGATTTTCGGCAAGGTATTTCATCGTTTCATTTTGAAGGATTATTTCTGAAATATTCATGCTCATAAAATAATTCACCAAATAGCTGCCAATGGCAACTTCGGCACCTACGTATAGAAAAATGCCGAGCGCCCCGAGAATAACGATTTTGTTTTTCAGCAGTTTTCCGTAACCGCCCACGGGGCTTTTTTCCAAAATCTTCGGAAGTTTTATAAAAGCGAACATTAAAGCCAAAAGCCCTATAAATACAGCAATGAAAAGGAAGGGCGTTTGTACTGCGGAAGCTTCGGAAATGTAATAGGAACTTCTGTCAACATCTGTCAAAACCGAAATTTCTTCTGAGGATTTAATTGTATCACTCAACAAAAATGACGCGCCGATCAAGGGTGCGATTGCCGTTCCCAATGAATTGAAGGCTTGTGAAAGATTCAATCGGCTGGAAGCGCCGCCTTCACTTCCCAAGACCGAAACATAAGGATTGGCTGCCACTTGCAGCACGGTTATTCCGCCTGCGAGTGTAAAATATGCAATCAAAAATATCCAAAATACCCTTTCGGAAGCGGCTGGATAAAAGAGCAAGCAACCCACAGCCATAGTGACCAAGCCCACTATTATCCCTTTTTTATACCCAATTCGCGAAAGCAATGCTCCCGCGGGAACTGAAATTACTAAATAAGCCAAAAAGAAAGCAAATTGCACCAGTCCCGCCTGAAAATAACTGAGTTCAAAAACGTCTTTTAATCTTGGAATGAGGCTATCAACCAAAACGGTGATAAACCCCCAAAGGAAAAAAAGTACGGTAACGGTAATAAACGCGGAGCGGAAGGTTTTTTTTGGGGTCATGATTGGTTCTCTATATAATTACTTTTTATCATAAAAATCCGAGGAAAAATTTTCGTTTTTATCGTTTTGATATTTTGTTACCCAAAACCCATCGTGAATGGAATAATAGCCCGTTTCACCCTTTTTGTTCACGGCAATATAACCCACTTGAAAATCCTTATAGTTCGGACTCTTTTTAATAATTCTTCCTATCGCTTCCTCGCAAGCCTGTTGCGGTGTTTTGCCTTGGCGCATTAATTCTACTATTAAAAAACTGCCTACGGTTTTCAAAACTTCCTCGCCCAAACCCGTTGCGGTTGCGCCGCCAATTTCATTGTCGATAAAAAGGCCCGAACCAATTATTGGCGAATCTCCCACGCGTCCGGCCATTTTGTAAGCCAAACCGCTAGTGGTACAACCGCCCGAAATATCGCCGTTTTTGTCAATGGCGAGCATGCCGATGGTATCGTGGTTTTCAATATTTATAATGGGTTTATATTGCGAGGTTTTTTTCCATTCCTCCCAAGCTTTTTTAGAAGCTTCAGTTAGCAGATTTGTTTTTTCAAATCCTTCGGAAATCGCAAATTTTTCCGCGCCCTTTCCGGCCAAAATAACGTGCGGCGTATCTTCCATCACTTTACGTGCAACTGAAATTGGGTGCATAATATGCTGAAGGTAAACCACGGCGCCATAATCACCGTCCTTATTCATAATACAGGCATCCAGCGTAACATTGCCGTCCCGATCTGGCAAGCCACCAATGCCCACTGATTGGCCTTCGGCATTGGCTTCTTCAACCATACAGCCTTTTTCCACGGCGTCGAGGGCAGATTTTCCTTCCTGCAATACACGCCAGGCTTCAGCAGTGCTGTCTTTTACGTTCCAAGTGGCAATTACCATTGGAAAACCGGAAGCTTCATTTGGAGTTTTATTTTCTTCCAAAACTGAAGTTTTTATTTCCGAAGCGAAAACCGATGAGCCTACGGCAATTCCCAAAGTGGAAAGTGAGGCGTTTTGTATAAATTTTCTGCGTTTCATATAATTTTGGTTTCAGGTTTCAGGTTTCAGGTTTCAGGTTTCAGGTTTCAGGTTGAGGACTTTATTTTTAAAATTTAAGTGGTCATGATAGGTGTTTCCCTTTAGTCCTGTTTCATTTAATTTCAATCTCATCCACAAAAAGCCAAGCCTTTCCGCCGTAACCCAAATGCCCTTTTGGTAAATCGCCGAAGTTTTTTGCAATGATTTTTACGAATTGAACATTTTTTTCTATTTCAAATGAAATTGTTTTTATTTCAACTTCTTCGGAAGGGTGTGTGGCATCTATTTTTTGAATTGGCAATTCTGTAAAATCTTTTCCGTTTTCTGAAACTAAGCAGACAACCTCGGTGGGGTAAAAAATCCAACTGCGTTGGTCCCGTAAAAAACTTACCGCAACAGTTTTTACTTCTTTTTCAGAACCTAAATCCACAGTGGCTTTTAAATCTGTATCGTGGTAGCCTTGCCACGTACCAGTTCTAAAATCATTTGCTCCGTGAATGCCGTCAATTAATGCATTCTTTCCGCCGCCGTTGTATTGGTTGGCGTATTGGGTTTCCAAAGTTATGCTGAGGTTGGTGTCTATTTTGTAAAAATGGGTTTTAAGTAAAGTGCTCCGTTTGCCAAGATTTCTAGCAGAAGGCTTCAACGGAAGTTTCTCCGCATAAATTTTTAAAACAGTTTCTTCGGAAATGGTAAAGGGTTGTGTGTATTTTTTAAATTCTGAATCGTTCATTGAATAATAAATATCTGTTTTTGGTGATGAAACGCCCAGCGAAATCTGCGTTTCATTTTTAAAGGCCACTTCTCCTTTTACAATAAATGGAGGGAGGACGATTAAGTTTTCGGTAATTTCAGTTATTGGAATCTCATCATCCTTTGTGGCCCATTTAGAAGGTTTGTCAGTCATTTTAAAAACCAGTTTTCCGCCATCCATAATTTCGGAATGAAAGATAAAACTTCTGTTTAAGGATTTTCCGTTCAGTTTTGCTGAGGAAATATATTTGTTTTCATCGGAAAGGTTTTCAGCAGAAATCTCAAACTTTTTTCCGTCCTCCAAATTGATAATTGCCTTTTCAAACAAAGGCGTCCCAATAATATATTGATTGTTCGCTGGCGTTACGGGATAAAAGCCCATCGCACTGAAAATGTACCATGCGCTCATCTGTCCACAGTCTTCATTTCCGGAAATTCCATCAGGGGCGTTTTGGTACAATTCATTTAAAATTTGATGTACTTTTTCCTGCGTTTTTGCAGGCTTATTTACGAAATTATAGAGATAGGCCATATGGTGGCTTGGCTCGTTTCCGTGTGCGTATTGCCCAATCAAGCCTGTAATATCAGCTTGTTCGCGACCCGAAGTTTCATTTTTTGCGGTGAAAAGTTTGTCGAGTTGGTTTTCAAAGTCGTCTTTTCCGCCCATTAAATTTATAAGTCCTGAAATGTCCTGCGGGGCATAAAAACTATATTGCCACGAATTGGCTTCAGTGTAATTAAAGTTCACCTCATACGGGTCAAATGGTGCAAACCACGTATTGCGGAAGCGGCCGCGCATAAACTTGGTTTCGGGGTCAAAAACGTTTTTGTAATATTGCGCTCTTTCCGAATAAATTTGGTAATCTTCCATATTTCCCATCGCTTTTGCCATTTGGGCAATCGTCCAATCATCGTAGGCATATTCGAGCGTTTTAGAAACCGATTCACTCTCTTCTTCCACAGGAATAAAACCGAATTCCTTATAGCTTTTCAAACCCAATTTATCCTGCAACGTGCTGTGTTTCATAGCTTCAAAAGCTTTTTCGGCATCAAACCCGCGAATTCCTTTTAAATAAGCATCGGCAATTACGGGCACGGAATGATAGCCAATCATACAGCCCGTGTAATTGGCCGCCAAAGGCCAAATGGGGAGGATTCCGCCTTCGTCGTGTTTTGCCAAAAGTGAGTTTATAAAGTGGTTGGTACGTTCTTTTTCAATAATTGTGTACAGCGGATGCGCGGCGCGATAGGTGTCCCAAAGTGAAAAAACGGTGTAGTTTTCAAAATCGTTGCTTTGGTGAATTTCCAAATCCATTCCGCGGTAACGGCCGTCAACGTCTTGATACAGATTTGGTGCAATCATCGTATGATAAAGCGCTGTGTAAAAAATGGTTCTTTGATTTTCGTTTTGGGTTTCGATTTCGATTTTGCCCAGCTGTTTTTCCCAAGCAGCTTCGGCTTCTTCTTTTATTTGCTGAAATGTTTTGTTACCAATTTCAGCTTCCAGATTTTTCTTGGCACCGGCTTCGTCAACGGCTGAAATACCAACTTTTACAAAGAGTTCATTTCCTTTGGAAGCTTCGAACTCAAAAGCAACTTTTGTGGGATTGTCCCAATTGCCCACGAAGCGGGAATAATATTCTACATTCTTATAAGGCCGGGAAAATTCAATGTTGAAAAAAAGTCGCTGGTCCTTTGCCCAAGCCTCGGAATGGCGGTGCCCAGAAATTTCGGTTTTTGAAAGAGCCTTTATTTCAGAGCTTAAAACCATATCGCGATGCTCGATATCGAGGATTAAAATCTGTTTTGAACCCTTCGGAAAAGTATAGTGATGAATACCGCTGCGTTTGGAAACCGTGAGTTCTACTTCAATATTTGTATCGTCCAAAAACACTTTGTAATAGCCGGGGGAAGCGGTTTCATTTTCGTGTGAAAAGTGTGCGCGATAGCCAGAATTTCCACTGGCGCCATTATTAAAATTCGCAGCATTGGTAGGCATTAAAAGCACATCGCCATAATCGCTGACGCCCGTTCCGCTAAGGTGTGTGTGCGAAAAGCCGTAAATATATTCATCACTGTAATGATAGCCGCTGCAGCCGTCCCAGCCTTCCAAGCGCGTGTCGGGGCTTAACTGCATCATCCCGAAAGGCATGGTGGCGCCGGGATAGGTGTGGCCGTGCCCACCCGTGCCGATAAATGGATTTACAAAAGAAGTCAGTTTTTCAGAAGAAATTTGCTGTGAAAAACAGAAAGCAGAGCATAAAAAAATGAGTAGGGATAGGGTGTTTCGCATTTCAAAAAAATATTTTGAAAAGATACTAAAACCGTTAAAATAAAGTGAAGTTACACCTCAGTTTTTTGAAACGTACTATCTTTAAAAATTCTCTGTACCCTATGCGTTGGTTCATTTTTATCGTCATCTACATTCTGGTTGATATCTATGCCTTTCAGGCTGTAAAAACAATTGCAAAAAGTCCGTGGCTGCACGGGTTTTATGTTTTTATCTCACTGGCGGTTTTGGCTGGACTGATTTATGAACTTTCTTTTTTGGGGTCTGCAAAAATGATGGAGCCTCCAAAAATGTATTTCTTCGGAATTTTTCTGGCTGTCTTTGTTCCAAAATTGATAATAATCGTGTTTATGTTTGGAGAAGACATAGCCCGATTTTTTGTTGGAATATTTATGAAAGTGGCCGGAAGTGATGAGGCGCAATTTATGGCTTCCCGCAGAAAGTTTGTAAGTACCATTGCTTTGGGGATTGCGGCAATTCCCTTTGCCTCGCTGCTTTACGGAATGATTCAGGGAAAGTACAATTACAAGGTGTTGAAATATGCTTTGGAATTTGATGATCTGCCAGATGCATTTGACGGTTTTACACTTACACAAATAAGCGATATCCATAGCGGCAGTTTTGACAATCGAAACAAAATTGAATATGCAGTGGAACTTATTAATAAGCAACAAAGCGACGCGATTCTTTTTACCGGCGATTTGGTAAATAATATTGCCGATGAAATGAACGATTGGAAACAACTGTTTTCAACTTTAAAAGCACCGCAAGGTGTTTTTTCTGTTTTGGGAAATCATGATTATGGTGATTATGTTTCCTGGAAAAGTGCTTCCGAAAAAGCTGAAAACCTTCAGAAATTAAAATCCATTCAAAAAGAAATGGGCTGGAATTTGCTGCTGAATGAAAACCGATATTTTGAAAGGGATGGTCAAAAAATAGCTTTGGTAGGCGTTGAAAATTGGGGCGAAAATGGTTTTAAACAAGCTGGAGATTTGGACAAAGCCCTTGAAGGCATTTCCGACAATGACTTTAAAATCTTGATGAGTCACGACCCATCGCACTGGCAATCAAAGATAAAACGTGATCCGAGACATTTTCATTTAACATTGAGCGGGCACACCCACGGAATGCAGTTTGGGATTGAGATACCCGGAATCATAAAATGGAGCCCGATAAAGTACAGGTATAAAAATTGGGCGGGAATTTATGAGGAATTTGGAAGGTATATAAATGTGAATCGTGGTTTTGGTTTTTTGGGCTATCCGGGCAGGGTGGGCATTTGGCCAGAGATTACGGTAATCCAACTTAAAAAGAAACAGAATACCGTATAATAATCGGGAAATGTTATATTTGTAATACAATTGTTCAACTAACACATTAAGGCAAATGTCAAAATTTGGAGAATTAATTGAAACAAGGGTTCCAGTTCTGTTGGACTTTTATGCGGAATGGGACGAAGCCTGCAAAGAAATGCACCCAGTATTGAGAGACGTTGCCGCGGCACTTGGCGATAAAGCACGTGTTATCAAAATAGACGTTGACAAAAATAAGGAACTTGCCGAAGCTCTTAGAGTTAAAGGCCTTCCCACCCTAATGATCTACAAAAATGGCGAAATGAAATGGCGACAAAGCGGGGAACAGGATGCCAATACACTTATTGGGCTTGTGAACGAATATGTTTAGACGCTCTAAACCCCTCATTTATTTATCAGTACATTACTTTATTTCATAAAAAATTATGGAAAAGAGTGTATTTTTGTAAGTATTCTCTTCTTTCTCCCCTCTTTCCTTTAGTTTATTGAATTTCCTACAATAAATGTTAAAATTTTAAAATTTTATCGTTAAAGTGATTGTAAATTCGGATTAAGTCTTTTAATTTGTCCGAAAAATTTTACTTTATCCCCAGAATGCTATGAAAAAATCCTACAATCCTTCTTCCTTAATTGGAGGAATAGTTTTCCTTTTTCTAATATTTTCCTCAATGTCCAACCAAGCACAGGTAGGCATTGGCACAACGAACCCCAATGCCTCTTCTGCGCTTGATATTTCTTCCACAACCCAAGGTTTGTTATTGCCGCGTATGACAACGGCACAACGTAGTGCACTAAGTGCTACTGCTGCTAATAGTCTAATGGTTTACGATACTGACTTAAAATCGTTTTATTACTTTGATGCAACGGCACTTCCTGCGCCGGGAACTTGGATAAAAATAAATGCGGCTGCCAATCAAAGGGATAATTATAAGTTAGTTAAGTCAGTTGCCGATTTAGCGCCTGAATTGATAGCGGGCGGTGGAAATAACTATAAACTTTCTACGAACACATATTACGAAATTAATGGTCTCATAACTTTAGCTAAACCCATAGATTTAAATAATGCTTATGTTTCGGGATTAGATGCAAATGAAGATATCCTCTCATTTCCAGGAGGGATCGTTTTTCAGGGAAATACGGGCGGAAGCATTAGAAATGTCACTTTAAAAGGAGCAAAAGCTTTCGAGATTACGGGTCCCGGTAAATCATCTCAAACATCCTTGCTTGTTCAAAATACAGTTGTTGCTGGAATGACAACTAATGTTGGAAGTATTTCTGGATTTGGTCTATATTTCGGAAACATTATACAATTCGTATTTAATAAAGATGGAATATCTTATAGTGAAATCGGAAACTTACTTTTAAACAATCAAGCTTGGCTAGATAGCAATGAAGGAACTTTCGAAAAATTTACTGGGAGTTTTGACCTTATTGAAAAGGTGAGTGGTTTTAGTACCGTCAATGGTTCGGATATTGCAATTGATGTGAGCTCAAACCCAACTGTTGGTAGTGGAGTTTTACAAGGGACAGTTTTTTCTGGGACAACTACGGCTCCCTCTGGATATATTAAAAAATATACTACTGGTTCTTACACAGACTATAACTTTACAAATTCTTGGACTGTTAACTGTCCAGGTATTCCGAAAGAAAGTGATGATCTGGCTACAGCAAATTTATATTTTGACACTTCCAGTGTTATTAATGTTACCAATACTAATGCATTTAAGCTTCCCGTGAACACAAAGTCTGTAAGGCTTTTTCGCAGTAAAGTTAGAGCGTCTCCTAATGAAAATAATAGCATACAGTACCAAGGTAATAAAAGTAGGGCAGTAAACATTTTTGCAAACTTTTCATTCACAGCTACCGGAGGTTCTCGTTACAGTTTTTCGATATATAAAAATGGAACAATTGTGGAAGGAACAGAGGCCATTTTTGATGTGCTATCTACAAACCAAAGACAAACAGCATCTGTAATAGGAACCGTAAATGTTATTCCTGGAGATTATATTGAAATATATGTTCAGAAAACAACTGCTGGGAATGAGCAATTCTTGGTGACTTCTTATAATCTCATTATGAATTAATTGTTTTACAAAACTAACCTTTATTCTAACCCAGGAATCTCCAAAACCTTCGGCTAAACCAGCCGAAGGTTTTTTTCAGATTTTAAACTATCGTGAATAATTACAATGTTTCTGGAACATATATTTTTTAAAACAGATTGAAGACATTTTTTTTCAAAAATTTCCTCATATCAACCAGTGACGAATCTCCCATAAGCCATAGATGCCCCCTAAATAGAGTATGAATAGAGTATGAATAGAGTATGAAAAGAGTATGGTATCCTCTATTCTGTCCGCCTACAGAAAATACTTTAAGAACAAGAATCAAACGCCGCGGGAGATAAATTCTTTTCCTTCAAATATTCCAAAACCTTCGGCAAAACAAACCGAAGGTTTTTTTCTGCCTTTAGGCTATCGTGAAACACAACTACGCTTCCGGGCTTTATATTTTTCAACACATTTTGAAGGCATTTTTCTGGGGAAGTGTTGGCGTCATAATCATAGCTGATGATATCCCACATCACAATTTTATAACCTTTTGCTTGAAGAGCTTTGGCTTGTTTTGAAGTGATTTTTCCGTAGGGTGGTCTAAATAATTTTGAGTTGATTACCTTATCAGCTAAAAGCGTATTTGCAATATAAGTTGAGGTATTGGTTTTCCAACCGTTCAAATGGTTGTGAGTATGGTTGCCAACCGCATGACCTTCCGCAATAATTCTTTCAAAAAGCGCTGGATATTTTTTTGCATTTTCGCCTATACAGAAAAAGGTTGCTTTGGCATTATTTTTTTTCAATTCGTCTAACACCCACGGAGTAACTTCGGGAATGGGGCCATCATCAAAAGTGAGAAATATAGCATTTTTTTTTCGTGAAAAAGCCCAGATTCGCTCAGGGTATAACCGCTGTATGAATCTGGGCATTTTTACCAAATTGAACTCCAAAATGTTTTAATTTACGGGCACATCCTCGTTAACCTGATTGGTTGGCTCCAGTTCCATTTCTTCCAGTAGCGGAGAATCCAGTGGAATTTCAATGGTGGAATCTTTTTCAACATCTTTGTCTAAATCCATGGCCTCATCTGGAGAATAGAAGTGGCGGAAGAGCTTTAAATAGTCGTTAAACTCTTTTGCTTCAGCTCTGCCATATTGTTCTTCATCATACACAACCACCAGCTGTACTAGGCCGCGGTAACGCTCCATATCGCTAATTATATCTTCTGCGATGGCACGTTGTTTATTAAATTTCAAACTATTGTAATAAGTTAAATTTTCTTGATATTTTTTGGTAACATCTTCATAGACCTTGCGAGCCTTTTCGGGTTTGTCAAGCTCGTAGTAACCAATAACAAATGGTTCCAAAAGGGAATAATATTCAAAATAATTTATTGGCATCTTCTCCATTGCAAGATCCAGCACCTTTTCGGCTTTTTCGTTCTTATCTTCGTTAATAAGTGCTTCTGCAAGCCGAGCAAGATTGCTTCTATAAGTTATGCCATTTCTTCTGGTCTCGGTATCGTGATAAATGTCCGGGCTGCCGCTATTGCCCCAATCCCAAGACATAACAATATCATACATTTTATCAGTATCAATTCTGCCCATATCAAAAGGACTTCTTTTGTTTAAAGGGGTTTTAATGGGAACTAATTTATAAACCACTCCGTCCAACTGCAGATAATCTTTCATCCACAAATAATCATCATCACCAAAGCTTCCGCCACTGAAATAAATAGGCCGTTCCCAATTATTGTTGGCGATAATGTCCAGCATCATCATTCTGTTTTTATAAATAATATCGCCCTTAAGATTAATGTCTATATATGGAACAATCTTATCGGCATCCTTTTCATCAACTATACCATTTCGTAATACAGCTTCTTTATCTACAGGTATTCGAATAATTTTTGAAGGAAAAGTGTTTACTTGCTGTCCACTAGGAAGTTCCATTTGGGTTGCTGGGCTGTCATTGGCCACAAAATTCATCCACGTTTTAATGTCAATAGTGTCCTGAGTAGTTTGTTGATATATTAAAAAATCGCGTGTTCCCCAACGGTATTTGTTATGCGATAGTTGTGAAGGGATAGGGTCACTGGTAAAGGCCTTTTTCTTCATATCATCAATATACCAATCTGTCTGGAACAGGCTAGTGTTAACGATACGTACATCTTGCCTATAGCCTTCAATGTTTTGTGCGTACCAAAGCGCAAAGGTGTCATTGTCGCCAATGGTAAAGAGAATCGCGTTTTTATCGCAGGAGTCCAAATACATTTTGGCCATACTCTGCGCGGTATATCGGTTACTTCGGTCGTGGTCGTCCCAATTTTGGGTGGCGAGCAAAACTGGTGCGGCCAAAGTAGTAATGGCAAGTACTACAGGCAATGCTATTTTCGGTTTTAAATAATCCTTTGCTAGGTCAAAAAGGGCATAGACGCCATAACCTATCCAAATGGCAAAAACATAGAAGCTTCCTACAAGCGCATAATCACGCTCCCGTGGCTCAAAAGGTCTTTCGTTCAGATAAACTTTAAGTGCCAGTCCTGTGAAGAGAAAGAACACAAGCAATACCCAAAAGCTCTTTTGGTCATTTTTAAAATGAAAAACCAAGCCAATAATTCCTAAAATGAGCGGAAGGAAAAAGTAGGTGTTTCGTGCTTTGTTATCTTTCATGTCACTGGTAAGGCTGTCTTGATTGCCCAAGCGCAATTCGTCAATAAATTTAATTCCACTTATCCAATTGCCATGAAGGTCTGTATATTGGCCCTGCACATCGTCCTGTCTACCGGTGAAATTCCACATAAAATAACGCCAGTACATATAGCCAAACTGAAACTCGAACATAAATTTCATGTTCTGAAAAAAGGACGGTTTTTGAATATCTATATATTGTCCAAAATTTTTCAAGAACTTGTCATAATCGCTTTTGTCAACCAGACCTTGGTTGTAAGCCTGTTTAAACTTATTGACTTCTTCTACTAGTCTAGGTTCGCTTAAATATTCACTTTTTATCGAAAAATCCAATCCTCCCGTAAATTCCATGTAGTTGGCATTGTGTTCTGTACTCCACATACGGGGCATAAAGGCCTTTTGTGAATCCTCGGTATTTTGACCGGCATTTTTGTAATTGTTTACGATGATGTATTTTCCGGTAGCTTCATCCTTTTCGTATTTTGGTTTTTCGTCTTTATAAGGGTTGTCTTCATCAAGTCCAACGTAGGTTTCAGTGAAAAGAGGCCCATAAAAAAGATGGGTTTCTGGGTACTGTTCGCGATTGTAATAGGCCAATAGCTCACGTGCGTTGTTGGGGTTGTTCTCGTTAATTACCGTTCCCGCATTGGCGCGAATGGGCAACATCAACCAACTTGAAAATCCAATAAATATAAAAAGTACGCATAATAAAAGGGTGTTTAGCTGTACAAATCCTTTTTTTCGAGTCAAACGAAGTCCGTAAATGAATAGTACTATAAAAAGAACCGCGGCGAAAATGGTTCCGGAGTTAAACGGAAGCCCAATGCTATTGACAAAGAATAGTTCCGAAGCACTGAAAAATTTCATCGTCATTGGCAATAAAAGCTTGAAGATGAATAAGAGTATGGCTACGGTTACAATATTTGCAATGATGAAGTTTTTTACCGTAACGGTTTTATAATGCTTGAAAAAGTACAAAAATCCGATGGCCGGAATGGTAAGCAATGCCATAAAATGAACTCCAAAGGAAAGTCCGATAATAAAAGCAATTAAAATAACCCAACGGTTACCACGCGGATCAAGCATTTCCCGCTCCCAGCGCAAGGCGGTATAAAACAATACCGACATTAAGAAAGCCGCACTTGCATATACTTCAGCTTCTACGGCATTAAACCAAAAACTATCCGTGAACGCAAAGGCTAATGATCCCACAGCTGCACTACCAAGAATGGCTATTGAGCCAGTTTTTTCGATTTCTTGATGTTTAGAAACCAAATTGGTAAGCAAGATAGTTAGCGACCAAAACATAAATAGTATGGTAAATGCACTGGCAAAAACGGACATTAGGTTTATGGTAAGCGCTATTTGTGAAGCCTCAGCAGCAAAAATTGAGAAAAAGGCACCGAGCAATTGGTAGAGCGGAGCTCCCGGGGGGTGTCCAACCTCTAAATTACTAGCAGTTGTAATATATTCACCTGCATCCCAAAAACTGGCTGTAGGCTCAACGGTTAACCAATACGTAGTCAATGAAATAGCAAAGACAAGCCAACCTGTGATCTTGTTCCATTTTGTAAAGCTGAAAGAACCCATAAGCACTTAAAAAAAATTATGGGACGAATTTACTAATAATATACATAGCCCCAAGTATGTAATTGAGGTAACGTATAATATGATGTGATATTTTTAACGTATAACGGCTTTGAAAAAAGGGAACGCATTTTTTTGCAATAAAATGTTTGCACAACACAAACTTTGTATTAAATTTGCCACCTCATTGTGGAATTGGCCCATGGTGTAACTGGCAACACGTCTGGTTTTGGTCCAGAAGAGTCTAGGTTCGAGCCCTAGTGGGCCAACAAAAGTCTCAATCTTTCTTAGATTGGGACTTTTTTATTTTTACCCAAATTTAATCTGAATTTTTTTGTCCTCATAGTTTCGCCCACAATGTTGAATAACCTTGGCATTTTTGCATTTATAAAACTTTAGTAAAAAAAAAATTTTAAAAATGTAATTGAAACTGCTGAATTTCAAAAGAGTAAGAATAAGCTTTCGGTGTTGGTTAAAAATGTTGCCTCTTGGTCACTGTCCCACAGTCTATAAAAGATAATATTTTGTTAAGTTTACGGCCATTACCACCTAAAAAAACATCGACAATGAAAAACAACCTACTCTTTTTATTATTACTGGCTGTGTCTTTTTTTGGTTATTCCCAAAAAGAACTTTCAGCAGATTACAGTTACACTGTTAGTGAGCCCTATCAAGTTTATGATGCTCCAAAAAAATATTACTTCTCTGATGGCAATCAAATTTTGAGTGTAAAACCTTGGAAAAATAGTATTGTCCTGCAAAAATTTGATGTTGCTACCCTCAAACAAATTTCGGCCACAGAATATGAGGATTTCCCAGATAATTATCAAGTTGAGGGAATGGAGCAATTACAGGATAAATACTACCTTTTCTATTCATCCTGGACAGGAAAAAAAACCCAACACGAACAATTGTTTTATAGAGAAATAAACTTTGAAACAGGCACTTTTGAAGGCGATGCGGTAAAGTTGATTGATATTGACGGAAGACTCGCCGGTACGTTTGCATCTACAGCCGGAATGTCGGCACCTTTTGCCTTTGGATTTGGAGTTACGGATAAATTTGACTTTTTAAAATCCCTGGATGAGTCTAAAATTCTTGTTCAATATAGAAGAAAACCAGAGGAGAAAAATGATAAGGAAAGCTATGATATTATTGGAGCTGAAGTTTTCGATAAGTCGCTGAACAAACTTTGGGCAAATGAGTACACTATGCCTTATACTGAACGAAGAATGGATGTTGAGGATTTTGCCGTTGATTCTGATGGAAATGCTTATTTGATGGCTAAAGTTTTCCATGACGACAGTAATAAAGACAAGAAAAGAAGAAAGGACGAAGAGGCAAACTACCATATGGAACTCTTCAGGCTTTCAAAAGATTCTCCCGATATTGAAAAAACTAAAATAAATCTGGGCGATAAGTTTATAAACGGAACCTCTCTATTTGAGTCTTTTGAGGGTTATATGATTTGCTCTGGCTTCTATACCAATGGCCTTAACAATGAATTGCACAATGCAGATGGGCTATACACTTTTAAGATTACCAAAGAAGGAAATTTGGTGGATGAAAAATTCTATGAAATTCCTTTGGAAGTGCTAAATCAATATGTTAAAAACCGCACCAAGAAAAGAAACGAACGAAAAGATGAAGACGGAAAAGCAGAATTTGAGCACATGAAATTGCGAAATCTTGTGATTAGTGACGATGGTAGTCTGTTATTGATTGGTGAACAAACATTCTTAGTAGTGCACTATACCCGTAGAGGAAGTTATGTAACCTATCACAATAACGACATATTAGTATCAAAAATAGATGCTTCCGGAAACTTAGCATGGATGAAAAAAATTCCAAAAAGACAGTACGGTAAACCTAAAATGGGCGAAGTCTATGATACCAGCAAAGTGTATCAGGGAGGCATGTCTTACTCTTATTTTAATACCAATGGAAACCATTATATAGTATTCTTGGACAATGTAAAGAACATAGACCTGGAATTGGACCAAATTCCGGCCTTACACAGTGATGGGCACGGTGGGTATCTAACTTCTTATAAAATAAACGATAACACGGGTGAAATGTCTAAAGGTTCCATATTGGACACTAGAAATGTTGCCGAAGATCTAGAAGTTTATCAATTCAGCAATAACAGAATTGTAAAGACCGATGAAAACCAATTTGTTTTGGAAGTTTATAAAAAAAGCAAAGAGGATGTGCTTATTAAAGTAGATATTAAATAACAGTATTATTTTGAAAAGCTTATATAGAACAGCCATTTATTATTAAATGGCTGTTTATTTTTATAGTATAAGTTTAGTTAGGTTTGCAGGAAAAAAGCTAAAAATGAAATTTACATATTTCTTATTCTTTATAAATTTCTCGTTAATCGTCTCGGCCCAGGATATTACAGTAATTTCCGGCGATTTTAAAAAACTAGAGAATATTTCTGAATACAATCTGGTCTTTGACTATTCAGATTTGACTGTAACAGATTTTGAAAGTGAAGAAGCATATCTTCAAAAGACAATGCTTGAAAAAGAACAGCTAAAGCCGGGCAATGCACGTGTTTTTAGGGAAGAATGGTTTGGCGACAGAGTATTCAGATTTGAACCTCGATACATAAAAGCCTTTAATGAATATTTTAAAAAAGAAGAAGTGAAGGTGATAAAAGATCGACCGGATTTACCTTTTACTATGAAAATTCATACAACTGAAATCTACCCGGGATATAATAATGGATTTATAAGAAAAAGTGGAAATTTGGAAGTAACCATTTTAATTTATGAAACCGGGAATATTGAAAACATTTTATTTTCTGCCAGCATTGTAGATGTAGAATGTACCTATGCTGGAGATAAAGCAACCCTTGAGGGTTTTGATTTTCACCAAGGCGAACGTATAGCTTATGGCTATTGGAATCTTGCTAAATTTTTCGCAAAGCAATTGCGCAGAGGCATTAAATATAACTAGTTTGCCATTTCATTCTCCATATCAATAACCTTCGCCACCGTTTTTACTAGACGGTTGTGATTTTTTACAAATGGATTGGTGTCATCCCAGACATAACCAGCAAGTACAGCGCAAATCTGTTCTTTTATTATGGGGTTTTCGGGACGATGGAAAAATATTTTTTGAAGATTGCCAGTGTACCACTCATTAACATACGTTCTAAAAACGTCAACCCCCTTCATAATATAGCCTGTGTAATCTTCTTCCCAATTAACGGTTATGCCGTTCAATTCCTTCGTGATTAATTTAGCTGCTTTCAGTCCAGATTCAGTTGCAAAAGTAACGCCCGATGAAAAAACTGGGTCTAAAAATTCGGCACTATTTCCTGTAAGGGCATAACCTTTTCCGTAAAGTTGTTTTACGGCTTTTGAATAGTTTTTTATGATATGCGGTTCAAAAAGAAAATCCTCGTCTTTCAGCCTGTCATAATAGTAGTCAGAAATTTTAAGCATTTCGCGCAGTTTTCCCTTGTTTGTGCCTTCATAAGATTCAATGAATTCAGTTGGCCCTACAAAGCCAATACTGGTGTTTCCGTTTGCAAAGGGTATAAACCACAGCCATACATCATCCCTTACCACATCAAAAGTAATGAGCGTGCCTTCAATCCCCTCAGGGCGTTTGGTGTCTTTTACGTGTGTATAGATAGCGGAGTTTGGAGAAAGGGAAGAAGGTTTTTCCAAATCCAACAACCGCGGTAAAACCCTTCCATAGCCACTGCTGTCAATAATAAATTTCGCGGTTATATTATATTCTTTTCCGTTTTCATCTTTTACAGTGGTGGTAGAATGGCCGGTGGCGTCAAACTTTACATTGGTTACTTCATGCCCGAATGATACGTCTACTCCTTTTTTCACAACTTCCTTTACAAGGGTGTGGTCAAAATCGGCTCGGGGCACCTGCCAGGTATAATCCCAACCGGGCGTATGCTTTTTACTGAAGTCAAAATTACACACTACATCATTCTTTAAAAAACGGGCGCCTGCCTTTATTTCGTACTTTCGTTCCATCAAGCAATCCAAAAGTCCTGTTTCCTCAAAATGGTCCATACAGCGCGGCAAAAGACTTTCGCCAATAACGAAACGGGGAAACGTGCTTTTTTCAACAACTTTGCAGCTTACCCCGTTGTTTTTTAAGTAGGAAGCAGCAACGCAGCCTGAAGGCCCTGCGCCAATAATTAACACATCAACAGCAATATCATTCATATTATTAAGATATAGATTGTTAAAAAATTCTAAATTTGCATTCTAAAGTTACCAAATTATTTTAGACCAAAACGTTAATAAATCAATTGATTCAACTATAAATGCCAACATTACAAGGAAAACTGGAAATAGCCGATTTTGATAAAACCATTTTTAAAAACGAGCGTGTCCAACTTCACAAAGATATAATAGAAAGAGTTCAAAATAGTTTTGACTTTCTAAAAGAATTTTCTGAAAATAAAATTATTTACGGTGTCAACACAGGTTTCGGCCCGATGGCTCAATATAAAATAAAGGACGATGAGCGCATCCAGTTACAGTACAATCTTATTCGTAGCCATGCCTCGGGTACCGGGAATGCTATTCCAGCAGAATACGTTCGCGCTGCAATGCTTGCCCGATTGAATACTCTCAGCTTAGGGAACAGTGGTGTTCACCCTTCAGTTATTAAGTTGATGGGCGAACTATTAAACAAGGACATTATTCCACTTATATATGAACACGGCGGTGTTGGCGCCAGCGGCGATTTGGTGCAGCTTGCACATTTGGCTTTGGTATTGATTGGGGAAGGCGAAGTTTTCTACAAAGGCGAACGCAGAAAGACTGAAGAAATTTTCAAAATCGAAAATCTTGAACCCATAAAAGTAGAACTCCGTGAAGGATTGGCTCTGATGAATGGAACGTCAGTAATGACAGGGATAGGTGTGGTAAACGTGCTTTACACAAAACAAATTATGCAGTGGATGATTAAAGCATCTTCCGCTATTAATGAAATTGTAAAAGCATATGATGACCACCTTTCCTTAGAACTGAATGAAACCAAGATGCATGTGGGTCAACGTGAAATTGCAGAAATGATGCGCACCCATTTAAAAGACAGCAATCTCACCCGAAAGCGCGAGCACCATTTGTACAACGGTTCAAAAAACGAAGAGGTGTTTGTTGAAAAAGTGCAGGAGTATTACTCTCTGCGTTGTGTGCCCCAAATTTTGGGCCCTGTGTTGGACACGCTCAATTCCGTTGAAAAAATATTGATTGAAGAAGTAAATTCAGCAAACGACAACCCAATCGTGGATGTTGAAAAACGGCACGTGTATCACGGTGGAAATTTTCATGGCGATTATGTTTCCTTGGAAATGGACAAGTTGAAAATAGTGGTTGCAAAAATGACAATGCTTGCTGAACGTCAATTGAACTATTTATTGAATTCAAAATTGAACGACATACTGCCTCCATTTGTAAATTTGGGCAAACTTGGATTGAATTTCGGAATGCAGGGCGTACAGTTTACTGCTACATCCACAACAGCCGAAAGCCAAATGCTAAGCAACCCAATGTATGTGCACAGTATCCCGAACAATAACGACAATCAGGATATAGTGAGTATGGGTACAAATGCTGCACTTATCACCAAAAAAGTGATTGAGAATGCCTTTGAAGTAGTAGCAATTGAACTCATAACCATTGTTCAAGCTATTGAATATCTAAAAGTTCAGGATAGCGTTTCTTCCGAAACCAAAAAAATGTATAATGAAATCCGGGGAATTGTCCCTGTTTTTAAGGAAGACGTAGCAATGTATCCATATGTGAACAGCGTAAAAGAATTTTTGATGGATTCTGTAAAATAAGAACAGAATAATTTTGTAAATTGTTCGTCTCTCCTCACTAACTTAAAACCAAGATAATTATGAAAACAATTTTTTCCTTTGCACTTATTCTAATTTTGGGGACAACCGCAGTTTCTGCTCAGGAACTAGCTTTAGTTCGCGACAATGATCTTTTTGGCTACATAAACAAAAGTGGTGAATATGTTATCCAGCCGCAATTTGAAAAAGCAGATAGTTTTTCCGGAAAGCTCGCGGCCGCTATGAAAGATAAAAAATGGGGCTTTATCAATACTTCTGGCGAATGGGTTATCCAACCACAATATGATCGCGTAAAGGCTTTCAATTCTGGGTATGCGGTGGTATTGGAGAACGATCAATGGAAATACATTAACGCTAAAAATGAAACCTTAAATACCCCTGCCACTGACAAGATTTATGATTTTGACGGTGGGGTAGCAGTTATCCGCAGCGGCGAAAAAATAGGTTTGATGGACACTAATGGAAAAACCATTTTAGAACCAAAATATGATGAAATAAAAGGTTTCAACAATGGCTACGCAAAATTTAAAAATGGTGAAACTTGGGGCTTGCTCAGCAAAAAGGGAGAAGAGTTTGTTCCCGCAGATTATAACGAGATTGGTGATTTCAGTAAAAACGGAATTTGGGCAAGAAAAGGTGAAAGTTTCGGTGTTTTGATTAATGGAACATTTACGCCAATCAGCGGAGTGGATAAAATCTGGGATTTCACAAATGATTCTCCATTAACCTATGCCCGAAGTAACAAAAAAATGGGGTTCATAAATGGAAAGGGCGAATGGGTAATACAGCCTGCTTATGATAAAGTACGTGCATTTAATGCTGGTCTTGCTCCTGTAAATCTAGGGAAGGAATGGGGCTTTATTAATGAAAAAGGTGAAAAAGTTATCGATATAAAATTCAGAGATGCCGAAATATTTTCTGATAATGGCCTAGCTCCTGTAAAAGAAAAAAAACTATGGGGTTTTGTTGATAAAACCGGAAAATTAGTAATCCCAATGGAATACGATATTTCAATAGGAATGTTTGGATTCCTGCAAAGCGGTTCTGATAAAGGGTTTATTGACGGTATGGCTCGTGTAAAGAAAGATAAACAATGGGGCTTTATAAATGAAAAAGGCCAAGTTGTAGGAAAATGGCACCAGAATGCCGAAGCTTTTGTGGATACTTCAAAATAGAATAAAGAATAAAGAGAAAAGAAAACTTCGCATCTTTTCGACTTTGCGAGAAAATTTTTATGGAAGAGAAAAAAACGAAACAGAAATACGCATTAGTAACAGGAGGTTCCCGAGGTATCGGCCGTGCAGTATGTATTCAATTGGCGAAAGATTTGGAGTATAACCTTCTTATAAATTATAACGGCAACAAAGAAGCCGCCCAACAAACCTTGAAAGAGGTTGAGGCACTCGGTGGCAAGGGTGAAATAATCCAGTTCGATGTTACCAATCCCGAATCCGTTAATAAGGCATTTGACGTATGGCACGAAGCCAATAAAGATGCTATCATTGAAATCATAATTAACAATGCCGGAATTACCAAAGACGGTATGTTTATGTGGATGAAACCTGACGATTGGCACAGCGTAATCAATACCAGTTTGAACGGTTTTTATAATGTAACCAATGCTTTGATCCAAAAATTATTGGTCAATAAATATGGGCGCATTATCAATATGGTTTCAGTCTCCGGGTTAAAGGGAACGCCGGGACAAGTAAATTATTCCGCTGCAAAAGGAGCTGTTATTGGAGCCACAAAAGCTTTGGCACAGGAAGTTGCAAAACGAAACATTACAGTAAACGCAGTGGCTCCGGGATTTATAAAAAGCGATATGACTGCCGAACTTGACGAAAAGGAACTGAAAAAAATGATTCCCGCCAATCGCTTTGGCGAAGCTGAGGAAGTAGCGCATGTAGTTAGCTTTTTGGCTTCTTCTAAATCTTCCTATATTACGGGGGAAGTGATTAACATTAATGGCGGAATTTATTCATAAAACGAAGGAGAAGTGAGAAGAGTAGTTATAACCGGAATGGGCATTTATTCCTGCATCGGCAAAAACCTGCAGGAAGTAAAGCAGTCGCTTTATGAAGGAAAATCTGGAATTATTTGTGACGGAAAACGAAAGGATTTTGGATATCGTTCCTGTTTAACCGGCTGGGTGGAAGAACCCAATTTGAAAGAACAACTTTCCAGAAGGGAGCGTGTCAGTCTAGGCGAAGAAGGCGCTTACGCCTATGCCGCAACTATGGAAGCTTTGAAAAACGCTAAAATAGACCAACAATTTCTCGACGAAAATGAAGTGGGAATACTCTACGGAAATGATAGCACCGCAAAATCGGTCATTGAATCTGTAGATAAAATCCGTGAAAAGAAGGATACAACCCTAGTGGGTTCGGGCGCTATTTTTAAAGCGATGAACTCTTCGGTGACAATGAATCTTTCAACAATTTTTAAGTTGCGAGGAATTAATTTCACAATAAGCGCCGCCTGTGCCAGTGGCTCACATTCCATTGGAATGGCCTATTTTCTTATAAAAAATGGTTTGCAGGATTGTATTATTTCTGGAGGAGCGCAAGAAATAAATGAACTCGCAATGGGCAGTTTTGATGGTCTTGGGGTTTTTTCAACGCAATTGGACCCAACGAAGGCCTGTCGTCCTTTTGATAAGGATAGAGACGGATTAGTGCCCAGTGGTGGTGCGGCTACTTTAATTATTGAAAGCTATGAGAGTGCCGTAAAACGCGGAGCGCCAATTTTAGGTGAAATTATTGGCTATGGATTTTCCTCAAATGGCGATCATATTTCAACCCCAAATGTTGACGGTCCCGCACGAGCTATGAAAATGGCTTTGGAGCAAGCAAATATTAAAGCTTCAGAAATTGATTATGTAAATGCCCATGCAACTTCAACACCCGTTGGTGATGCAAATGAAGCACTTGCAATTACGGATGTTTTTGGGGAAAATGGACCCTGTGTGAGTTCCACAAAATCCATGACAGGCCACGAATGTTGGATGGCTGGAGCAAGCGAGGTAATTTATTCCATGTTAATGATGGAACATTCTTTCATAGCGCCAAATATAAATCTTGAAACACCAGACGAAGCTGCTTCAAAATTAAACCTTGTTAACAAAACGTTAAATAGAAAAATTGATGTGTTTTTGTCCAATTCTTTCGGGTTTGGGGGAACCAATTCCGCATTGATAATTAAAAAATGCAAACATTAAAAATGAATAAAGAAGTTATAGTTGAGAAGATAAACTACTTTTTGGTAGATGAGTTTGAGGTAGAAACCGAAGACATTGAACCAAGGGCCAACCTAAAGGAAACTTTGGAATTGGACAGCTTGGATTTTGTAGATTTGGTAGTTGCCATTGAAGCCAACTTTGGCGTAAAATTGACAGGTGAGGATTTCCTTAACGTTATTACACTACAAGATTTTTACGATCTGATTGAAACAAAAATCAGCTGAAATTTGCAATAATTATTTATGGCGGGCGAGTGGGAAGGCAAAAGCAAAGGAACCGTTTTAGGGTATAAAATCTTTATATTTTTTATCAGAAAATTAGGTGTTCGCGCTGCATACGGCCTGCTTTACTTTGTTGCTCTTTATTACGTATTCTTCGCCGGAAAAAGTACACGATCCATATATTACTATTTTCGTAAAAGGCTTAAATACGCGCGAATTAAGAGTTTTTTCAGCATTTACAAAAGTTATTATGTATTCGGCAAGACCATTATAGACAAGGCCGCAATCTCCTCAGGCCTAAAAAATAGATTCACCCATGAATGTGATGGCGTCGAGAATATAATCGATCTGCTCGACAAAAAACAAGGCGGCATTATGATCAGTGCCCACGTTGGCAATTTTGAAATAGCTGAATTCTTTTTTGAAGAAATCGACACCCGTTCACAAATAAGCCTTGTTACTACCGATGCCGAACATAAAAACATCAAGGAATATATGGAAAAAGTAACCATGCGTTCCAATGTAAAGTTTATTTTGGTAAAGGACGATATGTCGCATATTTTTGAAATAAACAATGCGCTAAGCAATGGCGAATTGGTTTGTTTTACAGGCGATAGATATATGAAAGGCCAAAAATTATTGACCGAATCATTGATGGGAAAAGAGGCAAACTTTCCCGCCGGTCCATTTTTATTGGCAAGTAGACTAAACGTTCCAGTTTTGTTCGTTTATGTAATGAAGGAAACCAACAAACATTATCATTTATATGCCCGTCAAGCGGAAGTGAAAAATCGCGATGCCGAAGGTTTATTAAAAAAATACACAGAAAGCGTCGAGTGGATGCTGAAAAAATATCCGTTGCAATGGTTCAATTATTTTGATTTTTGGGAAACGGATGATTAAGAAATGAAAGAAGTATTAATAATTTATTATTCCCAAACCGGACAGCTTTTCGATATTCTGAAAAATGTTGCTTCAACAATTTCAGATGAAAAAGTAAACATATCCTATTGCGAAATACTTCCGAAGAAAAAATTCCCTTTTCCATGGAAACAGGAGGAATTTTACGGAGCTTTTCCGGAAACTTTTCTTCAAATTCCCACGCCGCTGGAAGCGATTCCGGCTGAAATTCTTCAGAAAAAATACGACTTGGTGATTTTAGGATATACAACTTGGTATTTAACACCTTCCATCCCCATCAATTCATTTTTAAAATCCGAAGAGGCAAAAACTTTGTTGGCAAATACACCTGTTGTCACGGTTTCCGCAAGCCGAAATATGTGGATAATGGCGCAGGAAAAAGTGAAGAAATTATTAGTTGCGAACAATTCGAAATTGGTTGGGAATATCGCTTTGGTGGATAGAAACATGAATCATATAAGCGTAATCACAATCGTTCATTGGTTGATGGGTGGAAAGAAAACGAAAATGTTGGGCATTTTCCCAAAACCAGGTGTTTCTGATAATGATATTGAAGCGGCTTCGCGTTTTGGTCTTCCCATAAAAAATGCACTATTGCAAAACGAATATTCAAAATTGCAACAAAATCTTTTGGATATTGGTGCCGTAAAAGTAGATCCTTCTCTCATCGCTACGGATATTCGCGGAAATGTTGTTTTTACAAAATGGGCTAATCATTTAATCAAAAAAGAAGGCGAAGAAAGAAAGAAATGGCTCGTTTATTTTAAATATTATTTGTTATTTGCAATATGGCTCATAGCACCAATAGTATTTGTTGTATTTTTGCTCACTTATATCCCAATGTACCATAAAATACAGCGGGATAAAGCCTATTATTCATCAGTTGCATTAAAGCAAGATTAATGAAGAACGTTTACATTACAAGGATTGCGAAGTTTTTGCCTAACGAGCCCGTGGACAACGAGACCATGGAGGAAAAGCTTGGGGTTATCAATGGAAAGACCTCAAAAGCGCGCCGCATCATCCTTCGGAACAACCAAATAAAAACACGTTATTACGCCATCGACAAAGATGGAAACGTAACCCATAACAACGCACAGCTTGCTGCGGAAGCGGTTGAGGCTTTGTGTGATGAAACTTTCAACAAAAACGATATTGAATTGCTGTCCTGCGGCACCTCCAGCCCAGACCAGATTTTGCCGAGCCACGCCGCCATGGTGCACGGTTTTTTAAAGAACGGAAACCTTGAAATTAATTCCCCTTCCGGCGCATGCTGCAGTGGAATGAATGCTTTGAAGTATGGTTATATGGCCATAAAATCCGAACAAGTAAAAAATGCTGTTTGTACGGGTTCTGAACGTACTTCTTCGTGGATGAAAGCTGATATTTTTGAGGATGAAGTTGCACATTTACAGGAAATTGAAGAACACCCAATTCTTGCTTTCAACAAAGAATTTTTACGATGGATGCTTTCTGATGGTGCGGGCGCATTTCTTTTAGAAAGCGAGCCAAATGGGGAAACGCCATTGAAAATTGAATGGATGGAAGGCTACAGTTACGCTTTTGAACTTGATACTTGTATGTATGCTGGGGGAGACAAACTGGAAGACGGCAGCTTAAAACCTTGGAGTGAATATCCCGCAGATGTTTGGGGAAAAATGTCGCTATTTGCAATGAAACAGGACGTAAAATTGCTTGGTGAAAATATTCTTCAAAAAGGGGTAGAAAGCATGAAAGATGCCATGGCAAAACACAATATAACCGAAGACGATATAGACTATTACCTTCCTCATATTTCCTCCTATTATTTTAAGGAAAACCTTTATAACGAAATTGAACGCCAAGGACTGCATTTGCCTTGGGACAAATGGTTTTTGAACCTTCAAAAGGTTGGGAATGTTGGCGCAGGTTCTATTTATCTTATGCTGGAAGAATTGGTACATTCCGGAAAGCTTAAAAAAGGAGATAAAATCTTCCTTCAAGTGCCGGAAAGTGCGAGATTTGCTTATTCCTATGCTTATTTAACGGTTGTTTAAATGAATCAATTCACCGAAAAAATAACGGACAAAGATTTCATCGGAAAATTGATTCCACAGAAATTTCCTTTCGTTATGGTGGACAAATTGCTTCATTTCGAAGAAAAAAAAGTGGTTGCGGGATTAACTATTTCCGAAGAAAATATTTTCACTCAAAACAATAAATTTACTGCACCTGGATTGATTGAGCATATGGCCCAAACGGTTGCGCTTTATACAGGTTATCAATTTTTTCTGAAAAAGGAAGATGCGCCAACTGGTTATATTGGCGCCATAAAAAAAGCAGAGATTTTTGAACTTCCTTCCCTCGGTAAAGAATTGAAAACTACAGTAATTATTTTGCACGATATTATGGGTGTTACCTTGGTGACTGCTGAAACCGAGTGCGATGGAAAAGTTATAGCTTCCAGCGAAATGAAAACCGTATTGGCCAATTAATTATGCAAGCAATGGATATTTCAAGTCTCGATATTTCCAACTTTCTGCCGCATCGCGATCCAATGCTGATGGTTACTTCAGTATTGGAAATTGACGAAAATTCAGTTTCCACACAATTTCATATTTCAGAAGATTGTGTTTTTTTGAAAGATGCAAAACTTTCTGAAACTGGATTAATTGAAAATGCCGCTCAAGCTGCTTCAGGTATTGTTGGGCAAACTTTTTTTGAAAAAGACGATGTGGAAGGAACCGGAAACAAGTTAGTTGGTTATATAAGTGCGATCAAAAAAGTGGAGATTTTTGAACTTCCGAAAGTTGGAGAAACAATTATCACCAAAGCAAAACTTATCTCAAGGTTTGACACTGGCGAAATGACCATGTGCAGCCTTGAGGCTGAAACATTCGTCGCTGAAAAATTAATTGTATCTTCTACTATGAATTTTTTAATCCATGAAGTCTGATTATGAAGAAAAAAGAAGTGCCACAAGACAAAAGCAATCTGGAATCCGCAAATTTCCGCGAACTCTGCTATGCCGTTGATGAAAATGGCGAATACACCACCGAAAACAGCACAGGCTGGGAACCAAAAACCGTAGCGCTAAAAAACGCTATCGAAGAAATTAACGAACGTATTGAGGATGCAAAAAGCCGTGTATTAAAAGGCGAAACCAGCCCAATAGAATATTATATGGAACTCCACAAAATGGACGTTGGCATTTTGGCGAGCTACGTTGGTTTTTGGCAATGGAAAGTGAAAAGACATTTTAAACCTTCGGTTTTTAAAAAATTGAGTGATAAAACTTTGAACAAATATGCTGAGGTCTTCGAGATTTCAATTGAAGAATTGAAGTCGATGGGTCGATAAGTTTATGAGTTTAAAAGTTTATAAATTTCCATAGAATCCATAGAATCCATAGAATCAAAAGTATCCACAGTATCAATAGAAAAACCAGAAACTTGAAACCTGAAACCATCATTAACTTCACCCACCACCAATCTGCACACTGCGAAAACGGCATTGTTTCAAATTTGATGAAACACAACGGTTTCAGTGTTAGCGAACCAATGGTTTTTGGTATTGGCAGCGGTTTATTGTTTTGCTATATTCCACTGCTGAAAGTGAACCACGCGCCAGTAATCACTTATCGCGCACTGCCTGGACATATTTTTAAAAAATTTGCAAAACGTACGGGCGTTAAAATGAAGCGCGAAAAATTCAGCAATCCAAAAGATGCAAAAGCGCGTTTGGATGAAAATCTTGCAAAGAATAATCCCGTTGGTTTGCAAGTTGGCGTTTACAATTTGTTGTATTTTCCAGATGAATACCGCTTCCATTTCAATGCCCACAATATGGTGGTTTACGGAAAACAAGACGATAGGTATTTAATCAGTGATCCGGTGATGGAAGATGTTACTTCCCTTTCAGAGAAGGAGCTTGAAAAAGTGCGTTTTGCCAAAGGTGCTTTTGCGCCAAAGGGGCATATGTATTACCCGATTTCTTTTCCCGAAAAGCTGGAATTGGAAAAAGCAATCGTAAAAGGTATTAAAGATACTTGCAAAGCAATGCTTGCGCCAGTTTCGTACGTTGGCGTAAAAGGAATTCATAAAATTGCTGGTTTAATTAGAAAATGGCCGAAGAAAAATGGTGTTAAAACCGCAAACCATTATTTAGGACAAGTAGTGCGGATGCAGGAAGAAATAGGAACTGGCGGGGGCGGCTTCCGTTATATTTACGCAGCATTTCTGCAGGAAGCCGGTAAGCTTTTAGGCAATGAAAAGTTAATCGAACTTTCAAAAGAAATGACCGAAATAGGCGATCTATGGCGTGATTTTGCTTTGGAAGCATCTCGAATCTACAAAAACCGAAGCGCCCAAACCGACAGTTATAATAAAGTTGCAGATCAATTGGACCATCTTGCCGACTTGGAAAAGGTGTTTTTTAAGAAGTTGAAAAAGGCGGTGTGAAGAAGTTAATGATTATTGAGTTAATTGTTAATAGGAGAAAGATAGTAAAAGTAAAAAAAGATAAAAGTCCCCCTTTGGGGGATTTAGGGGGACAATGATTGAAATAAACAAACTTTCAAAAAAATACAAAGGCGCCGAATATTTTTCGGTAAAAAACCTTGATTTGAAAGTTGAAGAAGGCGAAATCTATGGCCTGCTCGGACCAAACGGCGCGGGAAAAACCACCCTTATTTCCATGCTCACGTCTTTGCTGAAACCCACTTCGGGTACTTTCACAATAAATGGATTGAATTTTAAGGAACACAAAAACCAATTGAAACAGTTGATTGGCATCGTTCCGCAGGAATACGCACTTTACCCGACTCTTACCGCTTTTGAGAATTTAGAATACTTCGGAAGTATGTACGGAATTAAAGGCGAAATTTTAAAAAACTCCATTAACGAACATCTGGAAATAATGGGGCTTTCAAAATTCGCAAATAAAAAAACCGATACGTTTTCCGGTGGAATGAAGCGACGCGTAAATTTGATTGCTGGAATACTTCACCAACCAAAAGTTCTATTTCTTGACGAACCAACCGTAGGCGTGGACGTGCAATCCAAAAACGTGATTATTGACCATTTAAAACTGCTGAACAAACAAGGAACAACCATTGTTTACACCTCCCACCATTTAAACGAAGCCGAATTTTTCTGCACCCACGTAGCCATTATTGACCGCGGTGAAATTATTGTAAAAGGAGTTCCCTCGGAATTGATAAAAAACCAACCCGAAGCCAAAAATCTTGAAGAAGTATTTTTGGCAAAAACCGGCAAAGCTCTTCGTGACCATGCATAAACTTTGGGCTTCCACATATAAGGAAATGCTTTTGCTAGTTCGCGATTTGGGTGGAATAGCGATTCTTTTTATAATGCCTTTATTGCTTTTAATTGTGATTACTTTAGTGCAGGACAGCACCTTCAAAACCATCAGTGATATAAAAATTCCCGTGCTTTTGGTGGACAACGACAAAGGTGAAGTTTCAAAAAACATTATCGAAAATCTCTCCGAATCCAATTCGTTTGAAATTCTTCAGAAATCTTCCGAAGAAGAAGCAAAGGAGGCCGTATTCTCCGGAAAATATCAACTCGCCATCGTGATTCCCGAAAATCTTTCGGCATCGCTTCAAAAGAAAGTGGATCAGAATGTGGAAGGAATTCTGTCCAAATTCGGGTTGGAAGAAGATACTTTGGCGGTTGCAAAAGAAACGATTCCGCAAAAGGAAGTGCGTTTGTATTTTGACCCCGCAACGCAGGTAAGTTTTAAATCTTCCGTGAAAAACGGCATCGATAAAATGATTTCGAAAATTGAAACGCAAAGTATTTACAAAGCGTTTCAAACGGAATTGGGCGAAGACGATGCCGAACCGATTTTCGAAACCGAAAACTTTATCGCCTTTAAGGAAATCCTTCCAACAAAAAACAATGAGGAAATTATTCCGAACTCAGCACAGCACAACGTTCCGGCGTGGACGCTGTTTGCTATTTTCTTCATTATTGTTCCTCTTTCCATCAACCTTTTAAAAGAAAAAAACCAAGGCACTTTTGTCCGTTTGCGCACCACTCCGGTGAGTTATGCTACCGTTCTGGGCGGAAAAACAATCGTTTATCTCGCGGTCTGTCTCGTTCAATTTACACTTATGCTGCTCGTGGGTATTTTTCTTTTTCCCGCCATCGGCCTCCCGGGAGTGGATGTTTCCGGAAAGTTGCCGATGCTATATTTAGTTGCGTTTTTTTCTGGGCTTGCCGCGATAGGATTGGGGTTGCTGATTGGCACCGTAGCAAAAACACAGGAACAGGCAGCGCCGTTTGGCGCAACTTCGGTGGTTATTTTGGCGGCGCTGGGTGGCGTTTGGGTACCCGTTTTCGTAATGCCGAAATTTATGCAGTTTGTTTCCAAAATTTCCCCGATGAACTGGGGCTTGGAAGCGTTTTACGACGTATTTTTAAGAAATGTGGGTTTTGTTAAAATCCTTCCCGAAATTTCGTTATTATTGTTGTTCTTCCTCACCACAATAGTAATAGCAATAATCTATAACCGAAGAAAAAATGCCGTCTGACAACAAAAAAGAAATAAGTTTTACATCAGAAATCCGGGTGCGTTTCACCGAAACAGACCCCTTGGGAATTGTATGGCACGGCAATTATATCCAGTATTTTGAAGACGGTCGCGAGGCTTTTGGGCGTGAGCACGGCATTTCGTATTTGGAACAAAAGGCGAACGGCTATACTTCCCCAATCGTGAAATCATCTTGCGAACACAAGCTGCCTTTGCGTTATGGTGATGTGGCAACCATAAAAACCACGTTTATAGATTCGCCAGCTGCCAAAATGATTTTTCAGTATCGCATCTTCGACCCAAAGGGAAGATTGGTCTGTTTGGGCGAAACCATTCAGGTTTTTTTGAACGAGCAGGGCGAGCTTTCGCTTACAAAACCTGAGTTTTTTGCTAACTGGAAAAAGAAAATGGGACTATAAAAAATGGCTAAAACTTTCGTTTCACATAACAATATTTTGAGCAATCTCGGTTTTGACAGTGAAGCCGTAGTTGAAAATATTTCGAAAGGGAATTCCGGGCTTGAAAAATTTGATGATACTTCCCTTTTGCCCGAACCGTTTTGCGCTTCAATGACTTCTTCTGAAAAGGTAAAAGAAAAATTCACTGAAATTGGCGATATTTCAAAGTTTACGAAACTGGAACAGATGATGATTCTTTCATTGAAAAAGGTCATTGATGCCGCTAATATTCCTTTAAATGAAAAAGTTGGACTTATCATTTCGACCACAAAAGGAAATATTGATGTGCTTGAAAAAGAAAGCAGTTTTCCGAAAAGTCGCGCATATTTAAGCGAATTGGGAAAAACAATCCAAAACTTTTTCGGTTTCAAAAATGAAACGATTGTACTTTCAAATGCCTGTGTATCGGGCGTTTTGGCTATTTCTGTTGCAAAACGTTTCATTTCGGAAAAAAAATATGACCATGTCTTTATAAGCAGTGGCGATTTGGTTACGAAATTTATCCTTTCGGGCTTTCACTCTTTTCAAGCTTTATCGGCAGAGCCCTGCAAACCTTATGATAAAAACCGAACGGGAATCAATCTCGGTGAAGTTTCGGCCAGCGTTTTGGTTACTTCGGAAGAAAAAAATCTTTCAAAAGAAGCCGTTGAAATTTTGGGTGATGCAACCTGCAACGACGCCAACCATATTTCAGGTCCGTCGCGAACGGGCGAAGGGCTTTTCAGAAGTGTAAAATCTGCATTGAAAGAAGCAAATATAAATGCTAATGAAGTGGATTATATTTCCGCACACGGCACCGCCACGCCTTTTAACGACGAGATGGAAGCAATAGCCTTCAACAGATTGGGAATGGAAAATGTTCCACTGAATAGTTTGAAAGGCTATTTTGGCCATACGCTAGGTGCTTCGGGACTTTTGGAAACTATTGTGGGAATGCATTTTATGGAGAAAAATATTCTTTTTTCTTCCAAAGGATTTTCCGACCTTGGGGTCTCAAAAAATATAAATATTATTAAAGAGAATACATCGAAAAAATTGCAAGTATTTTTGAAAACCGCCTCTGGTTTCGGAGGTTGCAACACAGCGGTGATTTTAAGAAAAGTAAACAATTAACCAATCAAAAATGTCAAATTCAACTAAAAAAATGAATGCCGTTGAAGCTTTGGAAGAAGCCCACCGAATAGCCTTTGCACCTTTTGTTTTCCAGGCTTCGGTGTCACTTCGTAAACTTGGAATACTCGATTATATTTTTGACCAGCGCGAAAAGGGCGGCCCCACGGTTGAAGAAATTTCCCAAGACCTTTCCATCACTCCCTATGGCGTAGGGGTACTGTTGGAAATTGCCGAAACCTCAAACATTGTAAGCAAAACTGAAACAAACCAATACGAGCTTACAAAAGTGGGCTATTTTTTAAACTACAATACAACTGCGGGAGTAAATCTCAATTTCGCAAACGATGTTTGCTACAAAGGGCTGTTCCATTTAAACGATTCCATCAAGAATGGCAAACCCGAAGGGTTGAAAGAACTTGGTCAATGGAAGACAATTTATGAGGGCCTTTCCCAACTAAACCCTGTTGAACAGCAATCATGGTTTGATTTTGATCATCATTATTCCGATGATATTTTTGGGGAGGCTTTGGAAAAGATATTTGAAAGAAAACCAAAAACGCTATTTGACGTTGGTGGAAATACAGGCAAGTTTTCCATTAAATGTTGTAAGTACAATGAAGATGTTAACGTGAAAATTGTTGATCTGCCTGGACAGTTGAATATGGCAATGGCAAACGCTGAGCAAAATGGTTTTAAGGAAAGAATTTCTGGACACGCTATCGATTGGCTTTCCGAAAATCCTCAAATTCCTAATGGTGCTGATCTCATCTGGATGTGCCAGTTTTTGGATTGTTTTTCCGAAGATGAAATAGTAAAGATTTTAAGCACCTGCGCAGAATCTATGGATGACGATGCCGAATTGATAATTGTTGAAACCTTTACCGATAGACAGGCCTTTCGCGCTTCGCAATTCATTTTGGAAGCAACTTCACTATATTTTACAGTGCTTGCAAACGGAAATAGTAAAATGTATCCGGCCAGTGTTTTTTTAAGATTGATTGATAAAGCAGGTTTAAAACTTAAGGAAGACATACAGTTAGGTGAATATCACACAATGTTGGTCTGCGAAAAGAAATAATGTTTTGTCTGAAAAGTTCTTCATAAAAAATTATTGCCATATAAAAAACCAGACCGTTTCGGTAAATGGAAAGGCAATTTTTAAGGATGTTCCGATAGCTCTCGGGACAGAAGATTTTTCAACATTTATTAAGAATGCATACAAGTTTTTGAAAACCGATTATTCCAAGTTTTTCAAAATGGATAATCTCAGCAAACTTGCTTTTTTGGCGGCAGATGTTTTGTTGAAAAGTGAATATTTAAATGAAAAAGAAAACAATATCGCCCTAGTTTTTTCAAATAATGCTTCCAGTTTGGATACTGATAGAAAACACCAAGCAGCAATTGAAAATGATGCTGAATATTTCCCCAGTCCGGCGGTTTTTGTTTACACATTGCCAAATATTTGTTTGGGCGAGATAAGTATCAAACACAGGCTGTATTCTGAAAATAGTTTTTTTATCTTTGACCGCTTTAATGCGGAACATTTACAACTGTACGCCAACAGTTTATTGCGAAACAAAAAAGCAGAAAAAGTACTTTGTGGTTGGGTAGATTTTGATGAAAACAACTACGAGGCTTTTCTCTATTTAGTTGGAAGCGAAGGCGAAATAGAACATAACACCGAAGAAATAAATAGATTATACAACAAATTATGAGCGAATTAAAAGAAGAATTGAAAGCAAAAATCATTGAACAACTGAACCTTGAAGACGTTTCAGTGGCTGACATTGCAGATGATGACGCCCTTTTTGGCGACGGATTGGGATTGGATTCCATTGATGCGCTGGAACTTATCGTGATGTTGGACAAAGATTACGGCATCCGCTTGAGCGACCCAAAAGAAGGAAAAAAGATTTTTGAATCTGTACAGGTAATGGCAGATTATATTCAAGAGCACCGCACGAAGTAATTTTGGATGTCAGGCTGAATGTGTCACACTGAGCGCAGTCGAAGTGCAGTCGAAGCCTACTTAACTTATAAAAACCTCTTATTTTTAAATGAGCAAAGGCATAGCCATAACCGGAATGGGTATTATTTCTGCAATTGGCAACAATGTAGCAGAAAACTATGATGCGCTCATAAACGAAAGAAAAGGCATCACCCGCGTTGATAATGTTGAAACCATTCAGCGCGATGAAATTATGGTGGGCGAAGTAAAATTTACCAATAGCGAATTGATTGCCCAACTCGATCTTCCACCAGATAATAATTATTCGCGTACCGCAATGCTCGGCGCAATTGCCGCAAAAGAAGCCATTGCCAGCGCAGGAATCACTGACATCAAAAAATTCAAAACAGGCATCGTTTCCGGAACCAGCGTGGGCGGAATGGATATGACCGAAAAATGTTATTACGAATATCTTACCGAAAAAAAGTTTCAAAAATATATTGAAAGCCACCACGCGGGCGATTCCACACAAAAAATTGCAGAGCAATTGGAAATTGAAGAAAGCTTGGTTACAACAATCAGTACCGCTTGTTCTTCGGCTGCAAATGCAATTATGCTCGGTGCCCGTTTGATAAAATCAGGAAAGCTTGACAGAGTTTTAGTAGGCGGCGCAGACTGCCTTTCAAAATTTACAATCAACGGTTTTAAAACCTTGATGATTTTAAGCGATACCTTCAACACTCCTTTCGACGAAAATCGAAAAGGTTTGAATTTAGGTGAAGCCGCCGCTTTCCTAGTTTTGGAAAGTGATGAAATAGTAAAAGCCGAAAACAGAAAAGTGCTAGCTTACGTAAAAGGCTACGGAAATGCTAACGATGCCTTTCACCAAACTGCCTCTTCGGACAATGGCGATGGCGCGACTTTAGCGATGGAAAAAGCACTGAAAGTTGCAGAATTAAAACCTTCGGAAATAGATTATATCAACGCTCACGGGACTGCCACAGGTAATAACGACCTTTCGGAAGGGCGCGCGATACTTAGGATTTTTGGCGAAGAACTGCCAGAATTCAGTTCAACAAAAGCATATACGGGTCACACTTTGGCAGCCGCTGGAGCAATTGAAGCTGTTTATTCAGTTTTGGCACTTCAAAATAATGTGATTTTTCCCAACTTGAATTTTAAAACCCCGATGAAGGAATTTTCAATAATTCCTCAAACGGAATTAAAGAAAAAGGAATTGAAAACGGTACTTTCAAATTCGTTTGGTTTTGGAGGGAATTGTTCGGCAGTAATATTTTCAAAAGAAGCGTAATGAAGAAAGTTTACATAAATAGCATCGCTTCCATTTCACCTCAAAAAACCTTTGACAATACTATTTTTTTGGATGAAATCACCGATTATAATGACACAGTAATTTTTGCCCAAGACCCAGATTATAAACAATATATTCCGCCCGCTGCCGCCCGAAGAATGGCAAAAGGCATAAAAATGGGCGTGGTTGCTTCAAAAATCGCGATGGAAGAAGCGGGAATTGAAACCGTGGATGCCATAATCACTGGCACCGGAATGGGCTGTATGATTGATTCCGAGAAATTTGTGAGTGCTATAATTGATAATAACGAACAATATTTAACGCCAACCTCTTTTATTCAAAGTACACATAATACGGTTGCTGGACAGATTGCTTTGGGAATGGAATGCAAAGCTTATAATTTTACGTATGTGCATTCCGCGATATCTTTTGAATCTGCGTTGCTCGATGCTAAAATGCAACTTGAGAGCGATGAAGCCGAACATGTTTTAGTTGGTGGCGTTGAAGAATTGGGCGAACATACCACAAAAGTGCATCGCTTAATAAATCATATAAAACCTGAAGCGGTTGCCATTTCTAAGGTTCTAAATTCAAAAACCGAAGGTGCCGTTTTTAGTGAAGGAACCAACTTTTTCGTAGTTTCAAACGAAAGAAAGGAAAGCTGCTATGCAGAATTGGTTGCCGTGGAAACTTTTAATACACTTCAAAAAGAAAAGGTTTCAGAAACAATTGAAACTTTTTTGAAAGAAAATAATTTGAAAGCTGCCGAAATAGATGTCGTAGTTTTTGGAAACAACGGCGATGTTGATTTTGACGGTTTTTACAATCAACTTTCCGAAGGGATTTTAAGCAAAACCCAACAGGTTTTTTACAAGCATTTGGTGGGCGAAAACAACACTGTTTCTGCGTTTGGGGTTTGGTTGGCTTCAAAAATCTTGAAAACCCAGACTATTCCCGAAATCGTAAAAATCAACAAAATCAATCCTTCTGATATTAAAACGGTTTTGTGCTACAACCAATACCGCGGTCAAAACCACAGTCTTGTTTTGCTGAAAAAATGTTGAGGTTTTATACCATAAACGCACTTGCTTTGGTAGTCTTTTTTGGATTACTACTTGCAGGTTTTTTTGGTGATGTTCCGGCTTGGCTCTATATTTTATTTGTACTTATTTGGATTTTAATTACAGCTATCGGGTCTTTTCAGATTAAATGGAACTATCATTTGCAATCGCTAAATCACAATTTCAAAACTTCAGAAAATCATATTTCAATCACTTTTGACGATGGTCCGAACCCAATATACACGCCAAAAGTTTTATCACTTCTGAAAGAAAATAATGCGAAAGCAACTTTCTTTTTAATAGGAAAAAATGCCGAAAAGCAACCAGATTTGGTTCGGCAAATTTTGAGTGAAGGCCACGCCATCGGCAATCATTCGTATTCACATTCCAAAAACTTTGGGTTTTTTTCTTCGGAAAATGTCGCTGCTGAATTGAAACGAACCAATTCAATATTAAAGGAAATTACCGGAAAGGAATTAAAACTGTTTCGCCCCCCTTTTGGCGTAACCAATCCGAACATTAAAAAAGCTCTGAAAACTACGGGACATCTGTCTATCGGCTGGAGTAAGCGCAGCTTTGACACGACAAGCCTTTCTGAAAAAAGAATTGTGAAGCGTATTACTTCAAATTTAAAAAAGGGTGATATAATCTTGCTTCACGACAGCAGTGCAAAAACCGTTGCCGTATTGGAACAGTTATTGTTAACTTTGCAACCGCAGAAACTGCAGTCGGTTCCGGTGGATCGTTTGCTCGAAATTGAAGCTTATGCATAATTATCTTTTACTATTAGTTTTTATTGTTATTGGCGGATCAATTCAGGCGCAGGAAACCGCGATGAATGCTTCGGAGATTGTAGCTTTCAAAGAAAAAGTGATCGTTTCGGCAAAAACTACTAAAACCATCAAGACCGATTTTGTGCAATATAAACACCTCGATTTTTTATCGGATGACGTTAAAACATCAGGAAAAATGGTTTTTAAAGCACCCGGTCTAGTGAAGTGGGAATACACAAATCCGTATCAATACAGCGTGATTTTTAAGGAAGACCAACTGCTAATCAACGATGGAGGAACCAAGAGTAAAGTGGATATTGGAAACAGTAAACTCTTTAAAAAACTGAACCAATTGATTGTAAACAGCGTAAAAGGTAATATGTTCAGCGATGCCGATTTTACGGTTACTTTCATCAAATCTCCAAAATATAATAAAGCGGTTTTTGTTCCAAAGGATAAAAAAATTGCGGGTTACATCGCTTCCTTTGAACTGCTTTTCAATAAAGATGATGCGCAAGTTTATGAAGTGAAAATGATAGAGCCGTCGCAAGATTTTACACGCATCGTATTCAGTAACCGTACATTAAATAGTCCTATAAATGATTCGGTTTTTAGCAATTAGTTTTTTGGCAAGTCTCCTTTTGGTTTCGTGTTCATTAAAGACTACGGAAGGTTTACGGCAAGTACACTTCAATAAAACTGTAGTTGAAAACCCATATTTTTCAAATCCTGAAATTGATTATGTTTATAAGGCGAAAATTGAAGTTTACAAGAAAAATTTTGGTGGAATTTTAATCATAAAAAAAACAGGGCCCGAAAGCCATCGAGTGGTGTTTACAACCGAATTTGGCAGCAAACTGTTTGATTTTCAGTTTGAAGGCGATACTTTTACGAAACACTTTATTGTAAAGGATTTGGACAAAAAATTTATTGTCAACATTTTAAAAGATGATTTTAAGCTGCTTGTGAATGAAAAGGCAAAGGTTTTGGCAGTTTATGAATCTGAGAATCAACGAATTTATAAAGCGCAGCGGGAGGATAGATTCAATTTTTATTTTATTGGAGAAGAATCGGAAATACTTCAAAAAATTGTAAACACCTCAAAAACAAAGGAGATAGTGAAGATTAATTTTACTACTTCCGACGGAAAAATTGCGGATACAATCGCCATTAAGCACAGCAATATCAAGCTAACTATAGATTTGGAAAAATTTAAAAAAGAATAATATGCTCATCGAAGGATTATATAAAGTTACCGCCACAGAAAACACTTCAGAAGGAATTTTGGCAAAAGTCCATTTAAACAAGGACCACGCTATTTTTAAAGGCCATTTTCCCGGAAACCCAGTGATGCCGGGTGTTTGTATGATTCAGATCATAAAGGAATTGACTGAGGAAGCAACCGGAAAAAATTTGTTTTTGACAGTTTCGTCAAACATCAAATTTATGGCAATTATCAATCCTGAGAAAAATCCTGATTTACAACTCGCCATTGATATTGCTCAGGAAAACGGGGAGGTGAAAGTGAAAAATACTACGTTATATGACGATACAGTGGCCTTAAAACTCAATGCTACTTTTAAAGTTATTGACTAATGAAATATCTATTTATTATATTTTTTGTTTCATTTATTTCAAATGCACAGGATTTGAAAAAAATTCGTTCAGAATATCCAAAAGCCGTGCAAAATGTTGAAATCACTACTCAACTTGATGGCGAACTTGCAAAAGTAAATCCCTCAAACAAGCCAGTTTTACTTGCTTACAAAGGGGCTGTTTCCACATTGAAAGCAAAATTTGCTAAAGCAAGAAGTGATAAAAAGGAATTTTTTAAAGAGGGAATTTCTTTGATTGAAAGTGCCGTCAAGGCTGATGGTTCCAATATTGAAATCCGTTACATCCGAATGAGTGTGCAGGAAAACTCGCCACGATTTTTGGGGTATCATAAAAACATTGATGAAGACAAAGAATTTATTTTAAAGAATTACAAAACTATTTCTTCCACGGAGTTGAAAGAATTGGTTAAGGATTTTGTTTTAAAATCTGAAAATTTTTCAGAAACTGAAAAAGCTGGATTTTGATTTTTTCCTTTTCTTAAACAAAAGGGATTCTTTAATTCTATTTTAATCCTAAAACTTATATTTGCTTTGCGTCCTCTGTGACTCTGCGGTGCAAATTTACCGCAAAGTCGCAGGGTTCGCTGAGATTAAAATTCCCAAATGGATCAAAAATTACTTTCAGAAAAATTCAAAACCCTGAAATGTTGCGTAATTATTCCCACCTACAATAATTACAAAACCTTGCAGCAGGTCATTGAAGGTGTTTTGATTTATACCAAAGATATAATTGTGGTGAATGATGGTTCTACAGATTCCACTTCTGAAATATTATTACAGTTCCCCCAAATTCAGCAAATAAACCTTTTAAAAAACAAAGGAAAGGGTAATGCGCTGCGCCAAGGGTTTAAGCACGCCGATAGTTTGGGGTATTGCTACGCAATCACTATTGACAGTGACGGACAACATTTTCCTGAAGATATTCCTGCGTTTATCGAAGCTCTGGAAAACGAAGAAAACAAAGAAGTACTGTTCATTGGCGCACGGAATATGACCCAACACGGCGTTCCGAAAAAAAGCAGTTTTGGCAACAAATTCTCCAATTTTTGGTTTTGGGTGGAAACGGGAACACGCCTGCAAGACACACAATCCGGCTTTAGATTGTACCCGCTTTTTGCGATGAAAAAACTGAAATTTTATACCAGAAAATTTGAATTTGAAATTGAAGCGATCGTAAAAGCTGCGTGGAGCGGGATTGAAGTGAAAAACATTCCGATAAAAATACACTACGAGTTGGAAGATCGGATTTCACACTTCCGGCCCTTTAAGGATTTCACCCGCATCAGCATATTGAATACGTGGTTTGTACTTGTTACCTTTCTATATATAAAGCCTCGGAATCTTTTTAGAAAATTAAAAAAAAAAGGATTCACGCGGTTTATAATGGAAGATCTTTTGGGCAGTGATGATTCGGCCGAAAAGAAAGCATTTTCCATCGCACTTGGAGTTTTAATAGGGCTTTCCCCGCTTTGGGGTTTTCACACTGTGGTTGTTATTTTTTTGGCGCTGCTTTTTAATTTGAACAAAGTAATCGCCTTTGCCTTTTCAAATGTGAGCTTGCCACCGTTTATTCCTTTCATACTTTATTTCAGTCTTAAGTTGGGCAGTTGGGTTTTGGGTGAAAATTTTGTGCTTACAGTGAGTGAAATTGATCCAAGTATTGAGTTGGTAAAATATTTAAAATCCTATATTGTCGGTAGTTTGGTGCTTTCGGTCACCGCAGCAATAGCTTGCGGATTTGCAAGCTACCTATTCCTCACATTGTTTGAACGGAAAAAGATTTTCGATAATGGGTAAGTGGTTTTTCAAAGTGTATCAATTTTTGCAAAAGAACAAGATCGGCAGTGCCTTGCTGCTTCTTTTGGTGCTTTTCGGGTTGGTATTTTTGGTTTCCAAAATTCGTTTTGAGGAGGATATTTCAAAATTGATTCCTATAAATAGTGAAAATCAAGACTTTCAAAAAGTACTGAAAACAGTCAATTTTACTGATAAAATTATAGTAAACATCCATCGTAGCGATGCTGCCGAAATTGAAGATTTAACGGAATACGCTTCGGAAATTTTAGATAGTCTGGAAGCCCATTCGGCACCGTACATTAAAAACATTCGCGGCAAAGTAAAGGATGACGATTTGCTGCGCACCATGGATTTTGTTTATGAAAACCTACCCTTGTTTTTAGATAAACAAGATTATAAAACGATTGCCGCGAAACTTCAAAAACACAGTATTTCAGCAATTACGGAAGCCAATTACCGAACACTCATTTCGCCTTCCGGCATTGTTTCAAAAGATATTATTTTAAAAGATCCTTTGGGGCTTTCATTCATTGCTTTAAAGAAATTGCGGCAGCTCGGCGTTACTGACGACTTCGTTTTAAAAGATGGGTTTTTGGTAAGCAAGGATGAAAAAAACATCCTGCTTTTTATCACTCCAAAATTTGGAAGTAGTGAAACTGCGGAAAATTCAAAGTTTGCGGAGCAACTTTATTCACTTCAAAATACATTGAACCAGAAATATTCTGGGAAGGTGAAAAGTGAATATTTCGGAGCTGCGTTGATTGCCGTTGCAAATGCACAGCAAATAAAAAGCGATATTCAGTTTACGGTAGGCATTGCGTTGACGCTGCTCATTTTGATTTTTATAATTTTCTATCGAAGACTTTACGTCCCTATAATTCTTTTTGTACCGACGATTTTCGGAGGTTTAATGGCCGTAGCATTATTGTATTTGATTCGGGGGGAAATTTCAGCAATTTCCCTCGGTATTGGCTCGGTTTTGCTGGGCGTGACACTGGATTATTCTTTACATATTTTAACGCACATCCGCAATAACGAAACGCTGGAGAGTCTTTATAATGACGTAACCGAACCAATTTTAATGAGCAGTTTGACGACTGCTTTGGCGTTTTTGTGTTTACTGTTTTTGGATTCGCAAGCCTTGCAGGATTTGGGCATTTTTGCTGCGGTAAGTGTTTTGGGAGCCTCCGTTTTTGCACTTTTCTTTATTCCGTTGGTTTACAAAAATCCGCTTTCGCGAAAGCAGCAAATCAACGTTTTGGACAAAGTTGCGGATTATCCTTTTCATAAAAACAAATGGTTGCTGATTGGTTTGGGATTGGTATTGATTGTTAGCCTTTTTACGTATCACAAAGTAGAATTCAACAAAGATATTTCCAAACTGAATTACGAACCTGCGGAAATAAAAGCAGCAATGCAGCATTTGGATGAGCTGACCGATATTTCCTCAAAATCGGTTTATTTGGCAACCTACGGAAAATCGGTTGAAGGTACGCTACAGTTGAATGATTCCATTCACGAAACCTTGGAATTGCTGAAAGAAGAAGGCAAGATTAGCAGTTTCAGTTCCATTGGCGCTTTGGTACATTCGCAACGTAACCAACGGAAGAAAATAGCGCAATGGCAACAATTTTGGAGTGAAAGTCGGAAAAATAGCTTGGAGGCCAATTTAATTGAAAGCGGGGAAGAGCGTGGCTTCAAACCCACGACTTTTAATAGGTTCTATACTTTTTTGGATGAAGATTTTGAAACTTTGAAACCCGAGGATTACCAGCAAATTCCTTCCGTACTTTTGGAAGATTACATCACGACAGAGGCCGATTTCACTACAATTACAACGCTTATAAAACTGGAAGACGAGAATGCTTCCGAAATAAAAAGTGCATTTAAGAAAATCCCGAATACCATCGTCATTGACCGCCAGGAAATGAACGAGACCTTTTTGGGCAATCTGAAAAACGATTTCAACAGCCTGATTGGCTATTGTTTGCTCGCCGTGCTTTTCATACTTTTTCTTTTCTTCCGAAGTTTTTCGCTCACGCTGGTTACCGCCGTTCCTATTTTTCTCACATGGTTTTTGACCCTCGGGATTATGGGGCTTTTCCATATTCAATTCAACATTTTCAACATCATTATTTCCACTTTCATTTTTGGTTTGGGAATCGATTACAGCATTTTTATGAGCAAAGGCCTGCTAAAGGAATTGCGTACCGGTGAAAAAGTAATGGCCACGCACAAAACCTCCATTATGCTTTCGGTGTTGACCACTATTTTGGGGGTTGGGGTTCTGATTTTTGCGAAACATCCAGCGCTTTATTCCATCTCCATAGTTTCAATCATTGGAATTTTTTCAGCAATGGTTACCGCATTTACGGTGCAGCCATTGCTTTTTAAACTTTTAATCGGCAGCTCCAAAAAACGACCAATCATGCCACGAATGTTCGTGCATTCCCTCTTTTCCTTTGGCTATTTCGGGCTGGGCGGAATTTGCCTTTCCATTTACAGCATCACCTTGATGCCACTGCTTCCCATCAGCAAAAAAATTAAAATGGGCTGGTTTCACAAAGTGATTTCAAAATTTATGAAATCCGTGCTTTACACCAATCCGTTTGTAAAGAAAAAAGTAATCAACGAACCTGGCGAAGATTTCTCGAAACCTGCCGTAATTATTGCAAATCACACATCATTTCTCGATATTTTGGCGGTAGGCATGTTGCATCCAAAAATCTGTTTTTTGGTGAACGATTGGGTTTACAATTCGCCCGTTTTTGGAAAGGCTGTACAACGTGCAGATTTTTACCCGGTTTCCAGCGGCATCGAAAACAGTTTGGAACCACTTAAAAAGAAAATAAAACAAGGCTATTCACTGATGGCTTTTCCCGAGGGAACCCGCAGCTTGAGCAACAAAATCAAGCGTTTTCACAAAGGGGCTTTTTATTTGGCGAATGAATTTGACTTAGACATACTCCCCGTTTTGATTCACGGCAACAGCGAGGTGAATCCCAAGGGAAGTTTTATTATAAAAGATGGAAGCATTACGGTTGAATTTTTGCCGCGAATAAAAGCCGAAGACACTTCATTTGGAGAAAACCATACACAGCAAGCAAAAAAAATAGGCGCGTATTTTAAAAGTGAATTTTTAAAACTTCGCGAAAAGATGGAAGGCCCGAGCTATTTCCACGGAATCGTTTTGGAGGAATACCGCTATAAAGGCGATGCACTTTACCGAACAGTGAAAAGGGATTTAAGGGAAAATGCTGAAATATATTTTGAAGTGATGCGTCGTTTGGATAAAAGCGGAACCATTGCCCATATTTCGGAAGATTCCGGGCAGCTCGATTTTCTGTTGGCGCTCGATGGGCCGGACCGAAAGATTTTCAGTTTTATTGAAGATTCCGAAACGCGGACCATACTTCAAAACAGCTACATCACCCAAAAATATGGAAAGCTTCATTTTACCGATGCTGTTTCGGAAACGTTACTTTCAAACATTGAAACTTTAATTATTTCTTCAGAAGAAATGGCTCAGGAGGTCATTTCACAAATGCCAAATCTTTCAATTAAAACCATCATTTTGTTAAAAAAATGTGTTTCTTCACAAACCGAAAATATTAGTACATTAGGCTACCAAAACGTGTACGGAACTGCGAATATTAGTATCTTTAAACCATCGGGAAACACAGCGAAATGACGGAAAAATATGATGTAGTTATCATCGGCAGTGGCCTGGGCGGGCTGGTTTCGGCGATTATTCTTGCGAGGGAAGGATACAGCGTTTGTGTGCTCGAAAAAAACCAACAGTTTGGCGGCAACCTACAGACCTTTGTGCGCGACAAAACCATCTTTGACACTGGTGTGCACTACATTGGTGGTCTTTCCGAAGGACAAAATCTGTACAGATATTTTAAGTATTTGGATATTTTGGACGATATCACCCTCAAAAAAATGGACGAGGACGGCTTTGACAGAATCACTTTTGATAACGACCCCAAGGAATATCGCCACGCACAAGGGTATGAAAATTTCAAAAAAACACTACTCGAAGAATTTCCCGATGAAGAGAAGGCAATAGACGCGTATTGCCAAAAAATGCAGGATACCTGTAGCTTTTTTCCGCTTTACGGTCTCAAACTTGGAAAGCCATATTATGAAAATACTTCGCTATTTGAAGTGAAAGCGAAGGAATTTATAAATTCTATAACTGAAAATGAGAAGCTCCGTGCGGTTTTGGGCGGCAGCAATTTGCTGTATGCCGGTGAAGGTGAGCGCACACCCTTTTATATGCACGCGCTCTCGGTGAATTCATACATTGAAAGTTCCTATCGCTGTATTAACGGCGGAAGCCAAATAACGAAAGCTTTACTTGCGCGTTTTCGCGAAAAAGGGGGAAAAGCTTATAAGCGGCACGAAGTAACAAAATTTGAAACTGAAGATGGAGTGGTTACTGCAGTACAGACGGCAAACGGAAAAACCATTTACGGAGATATATTTATTTCAAATGTTGACCCAAAGTTGACGCTGGAAATGATTGGGCAGGAAAATTTCAGAAAATCATATACTAGCCGTATTGAAAATATAGAGAGTACCATTGCTGCTTTCAGTCTTTACTTGGTTTTAAAGCCAAATTGTTTTAAATATTTAAACCATAATTACTACCATTTTAAAGATTATCGCGCTATTTGGGACGTTCACAATTATACTGAAGAATCTTGGCCGGAAGCCTATATGATTTCTATGGGAATAAAAAAGGATATGGCCGAATATGGCGATAACATTACGGTGATGACCTATATGCGTTTTGAGGAAATGGAACCGTGGATTGACACATTCAACACCGCAGCACAAAAAAATGACCGTGGCCAGACGTATGAAGAATTCAAGGCATACAAGTCTGAAATAATCATTAAGGAACTGGAGAAAAAGTTCCCCAATCTTCGCGATTGTATAGAGGCCGTTTATTCCTCCACGCCGCTGTCATACCGAGATTACATTGGGTGTAATAAAGGCTCCATGTATGGTTATGTGAAAGATGCCAACAATCCGTTAAAGTCATTCGTTTCGCCTAGAACCAAAATCAAAAATCTGTATTTTACAGGGCAAAGTTTAAATATGCACGGCATTTTGGGCGTTACCATTAGTGGCGTGGTAACATGTTCAGAAATATTGGGGGGCGAATATTTGCTGAATAAAATTTTAAAAGCCACAAAAAAGGAAGAAATTACTTAATATTTTTCGGGGATGGGACATATCAAAACAACACCGATTGAAAGAGTCCGAAATATTTCAAGAGAGGATTTCATTAAGAATTATTACAAACCACAAAAACCTGTTCTAATTGAGGGGTTGACGGAAGATTGGGCAGCTTTCCAAAAATGGAACTTGGATTACATCCATCAACATGCTGGGGAACAAATCGTGCCCCTTTACAACAACGAGCCCACCAAAGGCAAGCAGAATTCCGCCGAGCCAGCAACAGAAATGAAAATGGCGGATTATATTGAACTGATAAAAACACAACCAACTGACCTGCGTATTTTCTTTTACGATCTAAAAGTGAAGCTTCCAGAACTGCTGAAAGATTTTGAATATCCAGATATTGGACTAAAATTCTTCAAGCGTCTTCCTGTGCTATTCTTTGGTGGTGAAGGCTCCAAAGTACTGCCGCATTACGATATGGACTTGGCAGATTTGGTACATTTTCACTTTCATGGCACCAAAAGCGTGACACTTTTTTCACCCGAGCAAACAAAGTACCTGTATAAAATTCCATTTGCCGTTCACAATTTGGAAACTATAGATTTGGACAATCCAGACTTTGAAAAATATCCTGCATTGCAATATTTGGAAGGTCTTCACGCTACAATGAAACACGGCGATGCACTTTATATGCCAAGCGGTTATTGGCATTACATAAAATATTTGGACGGTGGTTTTTCGATGACGCTTCGGGCATTTCCAAGACATTTGGTGCGTTTGGGAAATATGCTTTACAACGTTTTCATAATGCGACATTTTGAAAACATTATGCGGAAATCCTTTGGGCAGAAATGGATTGATTATAAAGAAAATCAAACACTTTCAAAAACCAATAATCGCGCAGCGAAGCTGAAAAAACAAGCCAGTTAAGATGAAATATTTGGAAAAATTATTCGCTCTTGCGTTTTTATTGATTTTTCTGAATTCATGTGGAGTTTCCAAATCCATCCACAATAGGCCAGATGTTAGTGGTTACGATGCTAAAATTTCCGAAAAAGTAAAAATAAACGATTCCACTTTTGTTGCGGGAGACAATTTTCTTTTGAAAAACAAACAAGGCCAATGGGAACTTTATGTGGAAGGCAACCCGTTACAAATTGGCAAAATCACTGGAAGTCTTACCCAAGAATTAATGCAGAAACAGGAAGCTATTTTTTTCAATAAAGTGGAAGATTTGGTGCCTTCAAAAACACAGCAATATTTGCTTCGGAAATTTTTGGCGTGGTACAACCGAAAAATATATCTACACATTCCCGAAGAATACAAGGCCGAAATTTATGGGCTTTCGCAGTTTTCATCCTCAAATTTTAGTGAGATTGGCGAGCCGTATTTAAGATTACTTTATTTACATGGCGCACACGATATTGGCCACGCAATGCAGGATTTGATGCTTGTAGGCTGTTCTTCTTTCGCCGTTTGGGGCGATAAAACTGAAGATGGCGAATTGCTAATCGGGAGAAATTTCGACTTTTACGCAGGCGACGATTTTGCGAAGGAAAAAATAATTGCTTTTGTAAATCCTTCCGAAGGGCATAAATTTATGTCGGTCACTTGGGGCGGAATGATGGGCGTGGTTTCGGGAATGAACGACCAAGGATTGACAGTCACAATAAATGCAGGAAAATCTGAGATTCCTCTAGTTGCAAAAACGCCGATTTCAATCGTAACCCGTGAGATTTTACAATACGCTTCAACTATTGAAGAGGCCGTTGCCATTGCAAAAAAGCGTGAAGTTTTTGTTTCCGAAGCTATTTTTGTGGGCAGCGCAAAAGATAAGAAAGCGGCGATTATTGAAGTGGCGCCGGATAATTTCGGCGTTTATGAAGTTGAAAATACCGATGAACTTATTTGCAGCAACCACTTCCAAAGTGAGGCTTATAAAAACGACGAACGAAATTTGAAATGGATTGAAGAAAGCCACTCGATGTACCGTTTTGAAAGAATGGAAGAATTGATTTCAGAAGACAAAAAACTGAATGTTAATGATGCAGTTGCCATTCTTCGGAATAAAAAAGGATTGGACGACAAAGAAATTGGTTTTGGCAATGAAAAAGCATTAAACCAACTTTTGGCGCACCACGGCATTGTTTTTAAACCCGAAAGCCGAAAGGTTTGGGTTTCTTCAAATCCATATCAATTGGGCGAATTTGTGGAATACGATTTAGATGAAGTTTTTGCAAATAGACAAGGAAATCCGGCAACTAAAACCATTTCAAATTCAAAAGGAAACATTTCCGAAGATCCTTTTGTGCATTCAAAAGAATATAAAGATTACGAAGAATACCGAGTTTTGGAGCGGGAAGTGGAAGCGGCAATTGAAAATAAGGAAACTATTTCAGCAGAAAAACTTGCCGCATTGCAACAAAAAAATCCTGAGTATTGGAAAGCTTATTATTTAACGGGAAAGTATTACTTTGAAAAAAATTATGATGCCGCCGCGAAAATTGCTTTTGAAAAGGCTTTGACGAAAGAAATTACAACCGTTCCGGATAAAGAAAAGATAGAACATTATTTAAAAAAATTAGGAGAATGATTCCAGAGATAGAGAAAGCTTCAACAGCAGAAATTAAAACATTTCAAGAAGAAAAATTGAAAAAGACTCTTCAATATTTGGATGAAAATTCTCCTTTCTATAAACGCTTTTTCAAAGAGAGCAACATTCGGATTTCAGAAATAAAAACGTTGGAAGATATTCAAAAAATTCCAGTTACAACAAAAGACCACCTTCAACAATTTAATGACGATTTTATCTGTGTCCCAAAATCTGAAATCATCGATTATGTAACCACTTCGGGTACATTGGGCGATCCAGTAACTTTTGCGCTAACCGATAATGATTTGGAACGTTTGGCATATAATGAAGCGATTTCCTTTGCGTGTTGTGGCATTGGGAAACAAGATACTTTACAGTTAATGACGACAATGGACCGCCGTTTTATGGCCGGGTTGGCGTATTTTTTGGGCGCTCGTAAATTGGGCTCGGGTATTATCCGCGTGGGTTCGGGCATTCCGGAATTGCAGTGGGATTCTATTTTAAAGTTTAAGCCAACCTATTTAATTACGGTTCCGTCTTTTCTTTTGAAGTTAATTGAATATGCGCAACAGCACGAAATAGATTTAAAAAATACGGGCGTAAAAGCTGCAATCTGCATAGGCGAACCCATCCGCGAACAGGATTTTTCACTGAACATTTTGGCAAAAAAAATAAAAAAGGATTGGGACATCGAACTCTTTTCAACCTATGCCTCCACCGAAATGAGCACGGCCTTCAACGAATGTGAAATTCACAACGGTGGCCACCACCATCCAGAACTCATAATCGCTGAAATTTTGGATGACAATAATTTGCCGGTTTCCGAAGGGGAAGTGGGCGAGTTGACCATAACAACTTTGGGTGTAGAGGCCATGCCTTTGCTACGTTTTAAAACGGGCGATATGGTTCAAGCTTATAATGAACCTTGCAAATGTGGCAGAAATACCCTGCGTTTAGGGCCGGTTGTAGGCCGAAAAAAGCAGATGATTAAATATAAAGGTACAACCTTGTATCCGCCTGCGATGTATAATATTCTGAACGATTTTTCGGGAATAGAAAGCTATGTGATTGAAATTTTCCACAACGAACTTGGCACCGATGAAATTTTGATTAAAATAGCTTCGGAAAAAATTTCTGAGGATTTATTATTGGAAATAAAGGACCATTTCCGCGCAAAACTTCGTGTTGCGCCAAAGATTGAATTTGCTTCTTCTGAAGAAATAGAATCACTGCGTTTTCCGCCCCTAAGTAGAAAACCTATCGATTTAATCGATAGAAGGGCATAAAATTATTCCTCAATCGGGACACTTTCACTCATTAGCTTCCAAGTGAATTTTTTCTCACTTTTCCGATCCATAACAAAAACTGAATAGTAACGCAATAGTAGTGTGCTGTCTTCTGGATTGTTCCTTATTGGGACCAATGTATCGGTCATATTGCTTTTGTGAATGTTAAAGCGTTTCACGGGTTGTTTCCAAAGGGAGTCTTTCCAGACGAAAACATAGTATTCGTTAAAATTTGTATCCTTCAATTTTGCGTTTACCAATAAAACGTCGTTTTGAAAATTCTTAAGTTTTATAAGATGCAAGTGAGCGCCGATGCTTTCGGGTATAGTTAGTTCGGGCAGCAGTTCATTTTCAAAACCAATCAAAGTTTTTTCGGTTGAAGTATCCATTTCTTTTACAAAAGCATAAATAGAGTCTTTATTTCCAATAAAATCAGCTCTAATGGCACCTTCGGGCGGCGGCGGTTCTTCATTTATAACAACTGGGTTTTCATCAATGATAATCTCTGTCGCAGGCTGATTTCCATCCCCAAGCTTCTTACAGCTCAGTAAAAGAAACACTGTTGCGAGAAACAAATACTTCATTTAAATTTTGAAAGTAATCACTGGCATATTGGCGTGGTTTACCATATCTTCACTAATGCTGCCATTAAAGAAATGTGATATTCCTTTACGGCCGTGGGTGCCCATCCCTATAAGTTGTGCATTAATGTGCTTTGCAAAGTTGAGAATGCCTTTTTCTACAGAAGTATCATTATATATATTTAATGTGTAGTTTTCAACGCCCATACCTCTTACAAAGTTTTCCATTATGTTTTGCGCTTGCACAGAAGTTTTAAAATCTGCGGGTGTGTTTACAAAAAGTAAATGCATTTTTGCCCCAAGTTTTTTTGCAAATTTTTGTGCCTTGTCCAATGCCCCACGGCCTTCTTCTGAAAAATCTGTAGCGAATACAAAATCCGTAACGTTGAATTGTTCATGATTGTTTTTAATTACCAGCACCGGTATTTTGGAAGTTCTGACTACTTTTTCAGTATTGCTTCCTACAAACATCTCCTTAAAGCCGCTGGCTCCACTGGAGCCCATAACAATTAAATCTATTTTGTTTTTTTTGCAAGCTTCTTCAATATCCTCATAAATTTCGTTGTGGCCAATGGCTTCATTTACCGTTGTTCCTTTCAGATACGGTTTTGCGCGCATTTCACTAAAACGTTTTTCAGCCAATTTTATAAAATACAGCGATTCCGGAAGCGTCCCTGAATCACTTGAAGTGGCCAAATGCAACGGCATTTCCATAGAATGGAGAACGAATATTTCACTTTTATGCCTTTCGGCGAATTTCAGAGCTACTTTCAAAGCATTTTCAGCTTGCTCGGAAAAGTCGGTTGGGACGAGGATACGTTTCATAAAATTGATCGGTTTTGTGTGTTTTTGGAAGCATTAAAGTACAAAAATAAATCGTTTGCGCTTGGTTTTTATAATATTAAAAAATGTAGTATATTTGCACCGAATTTGATACGAAACTATCTGAGGGGACTAAAGTCCCCTCTTTTTATAGCTTAAAATGATGCGTGAAAAAGTAGCAGAACTGCTGGAAAATGCGCTGGAAGAAAACAAATCACTGTTTTTGATCGACCTAAATATTTCTGAAGACAACCAAATACGGGTCATCCTGGACGGCGATAAAGGCGTTACGGTAGAAGATTGCATAGCGGTTAGCCGTGCCATAGAGCACAATCTGGACCGCGAGGAGTATGATTTTTCTTTGGAAGTAATGTCCGCAGGTGTTTCAGAACCATTGACATTGCCTAGACAGTACAAAAAAAATATAGGCAGAAATTTAAAGATTAAAACCAAAGACGGAGAAAAAATTGAAGGCGAATTAACCGCCGTAACAGAAGACAGCTTTACCCTAAAATGGTCTGCGCGCGAGCCCAAGCCTATTGGAAAGGGAAAAGTTACCGTTCAAAAAGAGGCAACCTTGCCCTACAAAGATATTATGGAAGCAAAAGTGATGATAACATTTTAATTGATATGGAAAACTTAGCACTAATCGAATCTTTTTCGGAATTTAAGGACGATAAACAAATAGACAGGGTAACGCTTATGGCGATACTTGAAGAAGTTTTCAGAAATGCCCTGAAAAAAAAGTACGGGAGCGATGATAACTTTGATATTATTGTAAACCCAGACAAGGGCGATCTTGAAATATGGAGAAACCGCATAGTAGTGGCCGATGGGGAAGTGGAAGACCCGAACGAGGAAATTTCATTGAGCGCTGCCCGAAAAATTGAGCCCGATTTTGAGATCGGCGAGGATGTTTCGGAAGAAGTAAAACTTATTGACCTTGGTCGCCGTTCCATCTTGGCATTGCGCCAAAACCTTATTTCAAAAATCCACGAGCACGACAATACTATCATTTACAAGCAGTTTAAGGATCTTGAAGGAGAAATTTACACTGCCGAAGTTCACCACATCCGTCACCGTGCCGTTATTCTCTTGGATGATGAGGGCAATGAAATAATTCTTCCGAAGGAAAAACAAATTCCTTCAGATTTTTTCAGAAAAGGAGACAACGTGCGTGGAATTATTGAAAGCGTTGATTTGAAAGGAAACAAGCCGACCATTATTATGAGCCGCGCCAATCCGGTTTTCCTTGAAAAACTCTTCGAACAGGAAATCCCAGAGGTTTTTGATGGATTAATTACCGTAAAAAAGGTAGTGCGTATCCCTGGCGAAAAAGCAAAAGTAGCCGTAGATTCTTACGATGACCGTATTGATCCCGTAGGTGCTTGTGTGGGTATGAAAGGTTCCCGAATTCACGGCATCGTTCGTGAGTTAGGCAATGAAAATATAGACGTTATCAATTACACAAACAACCTGAACCTTTACATAACGCGTGCTTTGAGCCCCGCAAAAGTAACTTCCATCAAGATTGACGAAGAGAAAAAACGTGCTGAAGTTATTCTTCGCCCAGAAGAAGTAAGTAAGGCTATAGGCCGCGGCGGACACAACATTCGTCTTGCCGGTCAGTTAACAGGGTATGAAATAGATGTACTTCGCGAAGGGGCAGAAGAAGACGTAGAGTTGAGCGAATTCTCCGATGAAATAGAAGGCTGGATCATCGAGGAATTCCACAAAATAGGTTTAGATACCGCCAAAAGCGTATTGGAGCACGACATCAATGATCTGGTAAAACGCACCGATCTGGAGGAGGAAACAATCCGCGACGTTATAAATATATTAAAAGAAGAATTTGAAGAGTAGTTGAAACTTTAACTACTTTTATACAAATTTTTTAAAAAGACAAATCAGGAAAAAGCATTTATGGCTGAAGTAAAAACGAAAAGACTAAGTCAGGTATTACGTGAGTTCAACATCTCGTTGGATCGTGCCGTGGAATTTTTGAGTTCCAAGGGGTTCGATGTGGACGCAAGTCCCAATACCAAAATAACGGGTGAAGAATACGAAGTCCTTTTTGAAGAGTTTGAAACCGACAAGAGCAAGAAAGTAGCCTCTAAGGAAGTAGGCGAAGAAAAACGCAAGGAAAAAGAAGAGCTTCGTTTAGAGCGTGAGCGCGAAATGGAGGAGAAACAGAAGAAAGAAGAATCTTCGCGCGTAATAAAAGCGGAAGCAAAACTTGATGGTCCAAAACAGGTAGGTAAAATTGACCTGGATACAAAAAAAGCCAAAAAGGAAGAACCTAAAGAAACAGAGAAGCCTGTTGAGACCAAAAAAGAAGAAAAGCCAGAGGTTGTTGTTGAAAAACCCAAGGTAGAGAAAAAAGAAACGGAAGAAACAAAGCCTGTTGCTCCTGTTAAGGAAGAAAAGGAGAAAAAAGAAGAAAAGCCTGCTGTTAAAGAGACTCCAGTTATAAAAGAGGAGCCCAAGGAAGAAACCTCCAAAGAGTCAGATACCGTTACAACCCAATATCGTAAACTTGATGGGCCGAATTTTACGGGTCAAAAGATAGATCTTACCCAGTTCAAAAAACCCGAAAAGAAAAAAGAGGCCAAGTCTGATGATAAAAAAGACAAAAAAGGCAAAAGGCGCCGTATAAGCAAAGAAACCAACAAAGGTGGTGGTAATAACTTTAAAGACAATCGCGGAACTGGCAGAAAGGGCCGAAGCAGCACTCCAAAAGAAGAGCCGAGCGAGGAAGAAGTGCAAAAGCAAGTACGTGAAACCTTAGAGAAACTTCAAGGGAAATCGTCAAAAGGTAAAGGAGCCAAGTACCGTCGTGAAAAAAGAGATACGCACCGTCAAAAATCCGAAGACGAGCTTGCACAGCAGGAAGCAGACAGCAAACTTATTAAAGTTACAGAGTTTGTAACTGCTAATGAAATGGCAACGATGATGGATGTTCCCGTTACCAAAATTATTTCGGCCTGTATGAGCTTAGGAATGATGGTTACCATGAACCAGCGTCTTGATGCCGAAACCTTAAGCATTGTTGCTGAAGAATTTGGTTATGAAGTGGAATTTGTAACAGCTGACATTGAAGAATCTATAGATCGAGAAGTTGATGCTCCAGAAGATCTTGAGCCACGTGCGCCGATTGTTACCGTAATGGGTCACGTTGATCACGGTAAAACTTCACTTTTGGATTACATCCGTAAGGAAAATGTTATTGCCGGTGAGTCCGGTGGAATTACCCAGCACATTGGAGCCTACGGCGTTGAACTGGAAGGGGGGCAAAAAATAGCATTCCTTGATACTCCTGGTCACGAAGCGTTTACAGCAATGCGTGCCCGTGGAGCCCAAGTTACCGATCTTGCAATTATTGTGGTTGCAGCAGATGATGATATTATGCCGCAAACCAAGGAAGCCATTAGCCACGCACAAGCAGCGAGTGTTCCAATAGTTTTCGCAATAAATAAAATAGATAAGCCCAACGCAAATCCAGATAAAATAAAAGAAGGACTTGCCAATATGAACCTTTTGGTTGAAGATTGGGGTGGAAAGATACAGTCGCATGACATTTCAGCAAAAACTGGAGATGGCGTAAAGGAGTTACTTGAAAAAGTGCTGCTTGAAGCGGAATTACTTGAGCTAACGGCAAATCCAAATCGCCAAGCAAATGGTACCGTGGTAGAAGCGTTCCTCGATAAAGGTCGTGGGTATGTTTCAACAGTTCTTGTGCAAGGCGGTACTTTAAAAGTAGGTGATTACGTTCTTGCAGGCCAGCACAGCGGAAAAGTTAAGGCAATGCAGGATGAGCGAGGAAATAATGTGAAAGAGGCCGGGCCATCAACACCAGTTTCAGTACTTGGTTTAGACGGTGCGCCACAAGCGGGTGATAAATTTAATGTATTTGAAGACGAGCGTGAAGCAAAAGCTATTGCTACCAAACGAACTCAATTACAGCGAGAGCAGTCTGTAAGAACACAGCGCCATATTACGCTTGACGAAATTGGAAGACGTATCGCCCTTGGTGATTTCAAGGAATTGAACATTATCCTTAAAGGTGACGTTGATGGTTCTGTGGAAGCTTTGACAGATTCATTATTGAAACTTTCCACAGAAGAAATTCAAGTTAATATAATCCACAAAGCAGTGGGGCCTATTACCGAAAGTGATGTGCTTCTCGCTTCGGCTTCTGATGCAATTATTATTGGTTTCAACGTACGTCCAATGGGCAATGCACGTCAAATTGCAGATAAGGAAGAAATAGACATCCGTACCTATTCCATCATTTATGACGCTATTAATGACGTGAAAGATGCAATGGAAGGGATGCTTTCTCCAGAAATGAAAGAAGAAATTACCGGTACTGCTGAAATTCGTGAGACTTTCAAAATCTCGAAAGTTGGTACAATTGCGGGATGTATGGTATTAACAGGAAAAATATTCCGAAGCTCCAACATTCGCCTGATCCGTGAGGGAGTAGTGGTTTACACTGGAGAACTTGCTTCTTTAAAACGTTTTAAAGATGACGTGAAAGAAGTTTCGAAAGGGTATGATTGTGGTATTCAAATTAAGAACTACAACGACATTTATGAGAATGATGTTATTGAAGCTTTCCAGGAAGTAGCTGTGAAGAAAAAGCTGAAATAATTCAAAAATCAAATAATTTGCAGAGCGCCTTGAAAATTATTTTTCAGGGCGTTTTTATTTTCTTCTTTCGGGTTTTAGTATAAACGCCGAAGAAAAGCTTTTCTGAATTTCAAGAAGTGCTCTCTCTGCTTCAATCCTGGAGGCAAAATTTCCTGCCCAGACTTTATAGTTTGGGGTTTCATATTCAATCGAGGCGGGCCAGTTGCCATAGCTACCACGGTATTTTCTTAACATTTGGTTTGCCTTGTCCAGTTCGCCATAATATAGCTGGATGGTATAACCATCAGAAAGCTTATTTTCCTTTTCCAAATCTTTTTTCAGTTCCAGGAGTTGGGTTATTTTTGGATCTGTATTTATGTTTAATGAGGCGCTTTGCCCAAAGCTTTTACCGCAATAGAAGCTCATTAATATGCTGGCAATAATTATTTTGGAATAGGTTTGTAAATTCATCTGCTTATTTCTTTAAGTGCAAAGGTAAAACTTAATAACTGTGTAGGTCATCAAAATATTATTTAGAACAAATATAAATTAATAGTTAACACTTTGTTTGCATTTTCAAAATCGACTTTATAATGTACTTTTGCTGCTTTATTTGTGGTTCAGAATGAGCATTAAGGTTACATTTGTTTGTAACCAATTCTGTACCAAACTATCGACCATAATTTAACCATTAGTATGAAATGGGCGCAATAAGAAATTTCGAGACCAGCCGAAATAACTTGTAAGCTAATTCCATCTAATCAATAAAAAACTATATAATCAACAGATGAAAAAGGTGAATTTTATACATCTACGCTCAAAATTGCCACTTCTTTTGTTAGTGTTTTTACTAACTTTTTCAACTACCATATATTCCCAGGATGCTCCTGCTGAGACTCCAACTGAAGCTCCTGCGGGTGTTGCTACTGGTGCTGGAGGTGATGCTGCCGCAGGCGAGGCTTTGTTTAAAGCCAATTGTGCTGCTTGCCATAAATTGGATAAAAAAGCAGTTGGCCCGGCGCTTAGAGGTGTTGGTGAAAAGTTTGATCGAGACTGGCTTTACAAGTGGATCCACAATAGCCAGGCTCTTATTGCTGCTGGAGATGCTCAGGCGGTAAAACTTTTTGAGGAAAATAATAAAGCTGTAATGACGGCGTTCCCTGCGCTATCTGAAACAGATATTGACGATATTCTTGCCTATACCGATCAGCCAAAAGCTGATCCCGTGGCTGCAGCAGGAGCTGAAACAGCAACTTCAAATGCTGGTAATGACGGGGGTTCTGTGTCTAATTCCATAGTAATTGCTGCTCTAGCGCTTATTTTCTTGTTACTGGTTATTATGCTGTTCTTGGTTACCAATACATTGAAAAGAATTGCTGAGGCAAATGGAGTGGTATATGAAGAAAAAGAAAAACGCACCCCGATTTGGAAGGCTTTTGTTCAAAACCAATTTTTAGTGTTGGTCTTTTCAATATTTCTATTGCTTTCTGCAGGGTATTTTGCATATGGTTATATGATGCAAGTAGGCGTAGACCAGGGATATGCCCCGGTTCAGCCTATACACTATTCACATAAAATTCACGCAGGCGATAATCAGATAGATTGTAATTTCTGCCACAGTTCCGCAAGAAAAAGTAAGCATTCGGGAATTCCTTCCTTGAACGTTTGTATGAACTGTCACAAAAATATTTCAGAAGTGGCCCCGGAAACAGCTACGGAAGAGTATTCAAAAGAATTCTACGATGGCGAGATTGCCAAGCTGTATAAGGCCGTAGGTTGGGATCCTGCTGAGCAAAAGTATACAGGTAAGACAGAGCCTGTTAAATGGGTTCGTATCCATAATTTGCCAGATTTCGCATATTTTAATCACTCGCAGCACGTAACAGTGGCCGGAATTGCTTGCCAGACCTGTCACGGAGAAATTCAAGAAATGGAAATTGTTGAACAATTTGCGCCACTCACAATGGGATGGTGTATTAATTGTCACCGAGAAACTAATGTAAACTTGGCGACCAATGAATATTACGCCAAGATACACGAAGAGCTTTCAAAGAAATATGGTGTTGAGAAACTAACTATCGCCGAAATGGGTGGATTGGAATGCGGAAAATGTCATTATTAATAAAATTTTAAAGGAAAATTACAGATAGCAATATGGCATCAAACAAGAAATACTGGAAAAGTGTTGAAGAGCTGAAAGAAGACAGCACAATTGTGAAGGCGCTACAGGACAATGAGTTTGTAACCGAAATACCTACAGACGAGTTTCTTGGCGATAAGGAAGCATTGGAATCTTCTTCAACTACGCGTCGTGATTTTTTAAAGTATGTAGGCTTTACTACGGCAGCTGCAACTTTGGCCGCCTGTGAAGGTCCTGTGGTTAAATCTATCCCGTACGTAGTTCAGCCCGATGAAATTGTTCCCGGAGTTGCAAACTATTATGCTTCTACAATGGCCGATGGTTTTGATTTTGCCAATGTTTTGGTAAAAACTCGCGAAGGACGTCCCATTAAGATTGAAAGAAATGATTTAGCAGTGAATGGAGGAAGCGCAAATGCAAGAGTGCATGCTTCTGTACTATCATTGTACGATAAAAACAGATTGACAGGGCCAATGCTAGATGGCGCTGCTGTTACATGGCCAGAATTTGATACGGCTGTTGCCCAGAAAATGAATGAAATGGCAGGAAAAGACATTGTGTTGCTTACGCAAACTTTCGCCAGCCCTTCAACATCAAAGTTAATTTCTGAATTTACTGCCAAGTATCCAAACGTTCGCCACGTTGTTTATGATGCAGTTTCATGCTCAGGAGCTTTGGACGCTTTTCAAAATAAATACGGAACCCGAGCACTGCCTGATTACGATTTTTCAAAAGCTGAAGTGATTGTTTCCGTCGGGGCAGATTTCTTAGGAGATTGGCAGGGTGGGAGCTATAGCAAAGGCTATGCGCAAGGACGTATTCCGAAAAACGGAAAAATGTCGCGCCATATTCAGTTTGAGGCTAACTTGACACTTACTGGCGGAAAAGCTGACAAACGCGTGCCGGCCACACCTTCTCAACAAGTAGAAATTTTAAAAGCATTGACCGGTGGAAGTGCTTCAGGCTTGCCCGCAAATATTGCAGATGCAGTTGCTAAAGCTAAAGCACAACTCCAGAAAGCGGGAAGCAAAGCTTTGTTGGTTACAAATTTACCAGACGTTGCATCTCAAACACTAGCGTTAAATTTTAATGCTAATAGTGAGGCAATAGATGTAAATAGGCCATTGCTTACCAGACAGGCGAGCAATAGCGAAGTGATGAACGTAGTGAATGGTGTAATTTCAGGAAGCATCAAAGGTTTAATCACTGTAGGGGTTGATCCTGTTTATTCATTGCCAAACGCAACAGAATTTGCAGAAGGTTACCAAAAGTTAGAAATGAGCCTTGCATTTGCTATGAAGCAAGATGCAACCGCCTCTTTAGCAAAAATGGTTGCCGCAACGCCCCATTATTTAGAGTCTTGGGGTGATGCACAAATTAAAAAAGGAACTTATAGTCTTACTCAACCTACTATCCGTCCGTTGTTCAATACACGACAATTTCATGATAGTATTTTGCAGTGGACCGGTAATACACAAAATTATTACGACTACTTAAAAGAAACTTGGACTAGTTCTGTTTTAGCAGGGGGTTCATGGAGCCAAGCACTTCACGATGGTTTTCTTGCCAGTGATGTTGAAGTGACAATGGAGCAAGTAAATGCCGCTGCAGAAGGAGCTGGTGTAATAGAGGAAGGTACTTCAAACGGTGCACTATCATTCCTTTCGCAAGAAGGGGGGTATGATCTTACTCTCTATACTTCAGTTGGGTTAGGAGATGGTCAACAAGCAAACAACCCTTGGTTGCAGGAATTGCCAGATCCAATTACAAGAGCGTCTTGGGACAATTATCTTACTGTTTCTGCTGCAGATGCAGAAGCTTTAGATCTTGTTAATGAGCATGTTTCCAATGGGGCTTTAAACGGTAGCTATGTGAATATTAAACTTGGCAATGTTGTAGTAGAAAACGTTCCTGTAATCATTCAGCCAGGACAGGCCAAAGGCTCTGTTGGTTTGGCTTTAGGTTATGGTAAAAAAGCTGCAATTCAAGAGGAGATGCAAACAGGTGTAAACGCTTATCCTTTATATCAGAACTTCTCCAATATTCAAAAAGTAACTATTGAAAAGGCTAGCGGTATGCACGAGTTTGCTTGTGTACAGCTGCAAAGCACCATGGCCGGACGTAGTGAGGATATTATTAAGGAAACAACCCTTGAGATTTTCAACACTAAAGATAAATCAGTTTGGAACTCTATTCCTGTGACGGATTACGATCACAGTCCAATTTCTGTTCGAGATAAAAAGGCAGATATATGGAGCCCTTTTGAAGACACCGTGGGCCACCACTTCAATCTTTCCATAGATTTGAACGCTTGTACGGGCTGTGGCGCTTGCGTTATTGCTTGTCACGCAGAAAATAACGTTCCTGTTGTTGGTAAAGAAGAAGTAAGAAAGTTCCGGGACATGCACTGGTTGCGCATTGACAGATATTATTCTGCTGGAGAATCTTTCAAAGAAGAAATTGAAACCCTTGAAAACCTTCCTGCTTTTGATTCCTATAAAGTGGTTGAGGTTCCAGCATACGAAAACCCTCAAGTAGCATTTCAGCCTGTAATGTGCCAGCACTGTAACCATGCGCCTTGTGAGACTGTTTGTCCAGTAGCGGCAACATCACATGGTCGCCAAGGGCAGAATCAAATGGCATACAACCGTTGTGTGGGTACGCGCTATTGTGCGAACAACTGTCCATATAAGGTTCGTCGATTCAACTGGTTCTTATATGCTGAGAACGATGAGTTTGATTACAATATGAATAACGATCTAGGGCGCATGGTTCTTAACCCAGATGTGAACGTTCGTTCTCGAGGAGTTATGGAAAAATGTTCGCTTTGTATCCAAATGACCCAAAAAACTATACTTGACGCAAAACGTGACGGAAGACCTGTGAAAGACGGTGAGTTCCAAACAGCTTGTTCCAACGCTTGTGAAACCGGCGCCATGGTATTTGGGGATGTAAATGATAAAGAATCTGAAGTGTTAAAGTTGAAGAATAACGACCGTATGTACCATTTGTTGGAAAACGTGGGTACTAAACCGAATGTTTTCTATCAGGCTATCATCAAAAACACTTCCGAAGCATAAAAAATTAATAAAAAACCAATTATTTAAGAATTAAATATGTCGTCACACTACGAAGCACCTATTAGAGAGCCGTTGGTTCTGGGAGAGAAGTCCTATCATGACATCAGTGTAGATGTTGGGGCACCCGTTCTGGGAAAGGCCAATAAATCTTGGTGGATAGTTTTTACCATTGCCCTAGTAGCATTTTTATGGGGACTGGGTTGTATTATTTATACAGTCTCAACCGGAATTGGAGTCTGGGGATTGAACAAAACCATTGGCTGGGCTTGGGATATCACAAACTTTGTTTGGTGGGTAGGTATTGGTCACGCTGGAACACTTATTTCGGCGGTATTACTACTTTTCCGTCAAAAATGGAGAATGGCTGTTAACCGCTCTGCTGAAGCGATGACCATTTTTGCAGTAGTGCAAGCAGGTTTATTCCCTATTATCCACATGGGGCGACCATGGTTGGCGTATTGGGTACTTCCTATTCCAAACCAATTTGGATCACTATGGGTAAACTTTAACTCACCATTGCTTTGGGACGTATTTGCAATTTCAACATACCTTTCGGTATCCCTTGTATTCTGGTGGACCGGATTACTTCCAGATTTTGCAATGATTCGCGACAGGACTACTAGCCCTTTTCAGAAAAAAATATATGGCATCCTAAGTTTTGGATGGAGTGGCCGTGTAAAAGACTGGCAACGTTTTGAAGAAGTGTCACTTGTTTTGGCAGGTTTGGCAACGCCACTGGTACTTTCGGTACATACAATTGTATCTTTTGACTTTGCTACTTCGGTAGTTCCCGGATGGCACAGTACCATCTATCCACCTTACTTTGTTGCAGGAGCTATATTTTCAGGTTTTGCAATGGTGCAGACACTTTTGATTATTATGCGTAAAGTGTCAAACCTTGAAGCCTATATTACCATACTTCATATTGAATATATGAACAAGGTTATCTTGCTTACAGGTGGAATTGTAACCACGGCATATATTATTGAATATTTCATTGCTTGGTATTCTGGTGTGCCTTATGAAAATTACGCTTATCTATCCTTTGGCGCTGCCACTGGTCCTTATTGGTGGGCATTCTGGGCACTTATAATCTGTAACCTTATCGTGCCATTATCACTTTGGGTGAAAAAATTGAGAAGAAATATCGTGTGGACATTCATTGTTGCATTGATTATTAACATTGGAATGTGGTTCGAGCGTTTTGATATTATTGTTATCGATTTGAGTAAAGACAGATTGACTTCCACTTGGGCGATGTTTCAACCTACATTTGTAGATATCGGAACATTTATAGGAACCATTGGATTCTTCTTTGTACTTTTCCTTTTGTATGCACGTACTTTCCCAGTGATTGCCCAGGCTGAAGTAAAAACAATTTTGAAATCTTCTGGTGAATCATTTAAAAAATTGCGTGCGGTGCACGGTGATGACCATAGCCACGTGCAAAATGTAGAACCTTACCCTGCCGATGCAGGTCCTTCAGCAAACGTTGAAGATAAAAATTTTGATTCTTCATTTAATGAACTTGACGAAGAAACAGAAAACAACGAGGTAGATTATGAAGCCCACAAGGACAAAATTGATAACCTACTCAGCGGTATCGGTACATTTGATCCTGCAACCCAAACACAAGACGATCTTAAAAAGATAAGTGGGGTTGGGCCAGTAATGGAACAAAAACTTCATCAATTGGGTATTTTTACTTTTGAGCAGGTAAGCAGAATGACTGACCGCGAATACGATTTATTGGACGAGATAATTAGTGATTTCCCTGGAAGGGCCAAGCGAGATGATTGGGCAGGACAGGCACTAATTTTAAAAAATAAAAACTAATTATGGCTTCAAAAAAGATACACGCTATTTATACTGATGACGATCTGTTATTGCAGGCCGTTAAGCAAACACGTTCTGCAAATTATCATATTTCTGAAGTTTTCACGCCATTTCCTGTTCATGGTCTTGACCACGCCGTAGGATTGGCCCCCACAAGGCTTGCGATCACCTCATTTTTGTATGGCCTTACCGGGTTGAGTGTCGCTGTGTTGCTGATGAACTATATAATGATTGAAGACTGGCCTCAAAATATTGGAGGAAAACCAAGTTTTACATTTTATCAAAATATGCCAGCGTTTATACCTATTATGTTTGAGCTAACAGTTTTCTTTGCTGCTCACTTAATGGTAATAACCTTTTATATGAGAAGTAAACTTTGGCCATTCAAAAAAGCTGAAAATCCAGATTTACGTACTACAGATGATCATTTCTTAATGGAAGTTGATGCCGAAAACCACGACGTAGAAAAACTTACAAAGTTTTTATATGACACAGGCGCATCGGAAATTAGTCTAATTGAAAACGAGCAAGACCATTAATATGAAAACATTAATAAACATAGGAATTGCCATTATTGCCTCTGCAACCATGGTTTCTTGTTTTAACGATAATAAACCGAACTATCAGTATTTTCCTAATATGTATGAACCGGTTAGCTACGAAACCTATGGTGAATATCCTGTATTCCCAGATCAACAAGAAGCAATGATTCCACCAGATAATACAGTTCCCCGTGGTTTTACACCATACGATTATGAAAACAGTACGGCCGGTTTGGAACTTGCAAAAGCTGAATTGCAGAGCCCTTATGATGTAACTGAGGAAAACTTAGCTACAGGAGCGCAATTATATACGTTATATTGTGCAGTATGCCATGGAGACACTGGAGATGGACAGGGAATTTTGGTGAAACGGGAAAAGTTTCTAGGAATTCCAAGCTATGCTGATGCAGGACGTAATATTGTTATGGGAGGTATATATCACGTTCAAACCTACGGTTTAAACGCAATGGGTTCATACGCTTCACAGGTAAACGAAAAAGAACGCTGGCAAATAGCAATGCATGTTATGAATTTAAAAAATGCTTTAAATGGTGAACCTGGAATCCTGGAAACCACAAAAGCTGCTCAGGATTCAATAAAAGTTTTGGAAGAAAAAAATATGGAAGCTGTTACTGCCTCCGAAGTAGAAAAAAAGTAAGAAATTAAAGAGAATAGCTAAAGATATGTACACGCTACCTAGTAAATTAAAACTGTTTTCTATCATTATTATGGTTCTTGGGCTTGCAGGAATAACCTATGGTTTTCTTACTGCACCAAAAACTATAGAAGATGTTAAAGAAATAATGGCTGAACAGGATGCTCACCACGGTGGGGAGCACGCTGTTGAAGCTCACGGTCAAGAAGAACATACAGCAAACTTTGTAGATGTTGCTCGCGGAGAAGAAGGCTATTCTGAAGCTGCAATGGAACATGCCACTGATCTAAAACCAGAAGGCCATGGGTCAGCTTCCCACGAAGAACATGTGTTGCACCAGTTACAAACAAGACCTTGGTCAGCAACATTTGTTGCAGCATTTTTCTTTTTGATGATTGCACTTGGAGTATTGGTGTTTTATGCAATTCAATATGCATCACAAGCAGGATGGTCTCCAGTGTTATATAGAATAATGGAGGGTATTACAACATACTTGTTGCCCGGTTCTATTATTGTATTTTTAATAGTTGTTTTTGCAGGAACTCACTTCTTCCCATGGCAAAATGAAGAACTTGTCGCTGGGGATAAAATTTTACAGGGTAAATCAGGATACCTTAATTTTCCTTTCTTTGTAATTCGTGCTGTAATTTATCTTTTGGGTTGGAACCTATACCGTCATTTTTCTAGAAAAAATTCATTGGCTCAGGCTGATGCCAATAACTATGATCCGTACAGAAAAAACTTTAAGTTATCGGTGTTTTTCCTTATATTTTTCATAGTAACGGAAGCAACAATGTCTTGGGACTGGTTTATGTCTATGACGCCACACTGGTACAGTACTTTGTTTCCATGGTATGTTTTTGCTAGCATGTTTGTTTCAGCAATAACTGTAATTGCTTTGGTGACAATATATTTAAAAAGCCGCGGATTGATTCCCTTTGTAAGCGATAAACACCTACACGATTTGGCAAAATATATGTTTGCTTTCAGTATTTTCTGGACCTATTTATGGTTCAGCCAGTTTATGCTTATTTGGTATGCCAACATTCCCGAGGAAGTAACATATTTCATCATCAGAATACAAGAATACAAACTGTTGTTTTTCGGAATGCTAATTCTTAATTTTGTATTCCCAATTCTTGTATTGATGAATAGCGATTACAAGAGAGTACCTTGGTTTGTAGTTATTGCTGCTGTATTTATTTTGGTGGGTCACTATGTTGATATATTCCTTTTAGTGATGCCTTCAACAGTAGGACACAACTGGTATTTTGGTATTCCAGAGATTGCAGCATTATTGTTCTTTATGGGGCTTTTCATTTTTGTTGTAGGCACGGGACTTGGCAAAGTTTCCTTAAGGCCGAAAAATGATCCGTTTATTAAAGAAAGTGAAAACTACCATTTTTAATCAATTAGTTTAAAGAAGATATTGTAAGATGACCGCATTTTTAGTTGTATTAGTAATTATTCTTTTTGGAGTTTCTGTTTGGCAAATGAGCAGGATATTTCAATTGGCGCAGGGAAAGCCTTCTGTTAATTCCGAAATTGCTTCGGATAAAGACAATAACACACAGGGTTACCTGATGATGGGCTTTCTGGCTTTTATCTATATTTTGGCCATACTTACCTTTTGGCTTTGGGGAGATGTACTACTTCCAGATTCAGGATCTGAGCACGGTGCCAAAATAGACAATTTGATGCTGATCTCTATGGTCATCATTTTTCTGGTTGGTATACTTACACAGTGGCTGCTTCACTATTTCGCGTTTATCTATAGAGGTAACAAGGCAAAAAGAGCTACCTTCTATGCAGATAATGATAAACTGGAATTTATCTGGACCATCATTCCTGTAATAGTACTTGCCGGTCTTATTATCTATGGTCTCTTTACCTGGACAGATATTATGAATGTAGATAAAGATGACGATCCATTGATTGTTGAATTATATGCTCAACAATTTAACTGGAAAGCACGTTATGGAGGGAATGATAATACACTTGGAGAAGCTAATGTACGTTTAATAGAGGGCGTTAACCAACTTGGAGTAGATCCCGCAGATCCTAATGCACAAGATGATAAAATAGTAACCGAACTTCATTTGCCTGTAGGTAGAAAAGTATTGTTTAAAATGCGCTCACAAGACGTACTCCACTCAGCATATATGCCACACTTTAGAGCACAGATGAACTGCGTTCCGGGCATGATAACTCAATTTGCCTTTACCCCAACTATAACTACGGCAGAGATGAGACAAAACGATAAGATAGTTGATAAGGTTGCACGAATTAATGAAATTCGAAAAAAGAAAAGTGTCGCACTTACCGCGGCAGGGGAAGAGCCTTTGGAAACTTACGAATTCGACTATATTCTTTTGTGTAATAAAATTTGTGGTATAAGCCATTATAACATGCAGATGAAAATTGTAGTAGAATCTGAAGAAGATTATAAAGCCTGGTTAGCCGAACAACCTACACTGGGAGAACAACTCGAAAGTAAATAATATTAGCTTAAATAGATATGTCAGCACACGCACAGGTCCACGGAGTAGAAGATCATCACGACGATCACGGGCATCATCATAAAGAAACATTTATAACTAAATATATCTTTAGCCAAGATCATAAAATGATTTCTAAACAATACCTTATCACAGGTTTGTTTATGGGGGTTATAGGTATATTGATGTCATTGTTGTTCAGATTGCAATTGGCATGGCCAGACCATAAATTCACCATTTTCGAAATATTTTTGGGCAAATGGGGTACTGATGGAGTAATGGATCCAAGCGTTTATTTAGCATTGGTTACCATTCACGGAACTATTATGGTTTTCTTTGTTTTGACGGCAGGTTTGAGCGGTACTTTTAGTAACTTATTAATTCCTTTGCAAATTGGAGCCCGAGATATGGCCTCTGGATTCCTGAATATGGTATCTTATTGGTTGTTTTTCCTTTCTAGTGTGGTAATGTTGTTCTCACTTTTTGTAGAAGCTGGACCCGCTTCTGCAGGTTGGACTATATACCCTCCATTGAGTGCTTTACCCCAGGCCATCCCCGGTTCAGGTGCAGGGATGACACTTTGGTTAACCTCTATTGCAATTTTCATTGCTTCGTCATTATTGGGTTCATTAAACTATATAGTTACCGTAATTAATATGCGTACCAAAGGTATGTCCATGACCCGTCTTCCTTTGACGATCTGGGCATTTTTTGTTACTGCAATTATTGGGGTAGTATCTTTCCCAGTATTATTCTCAGCAGCATTAATGCTAATTATGGATAGAAGTTTTGGAACTTCTTTCTTCCTTTCTGATATTTATATTGCAGGTGAAGTTTTGCACCATCAAGGTGGTTCTCCTGTATTGTTCGAGCACTTATTTTGGTTCCTAGGTCACCCAGAGGTTTATATTGTAATTCTTCCGGCGATGGGTATAGTATCTGAAGTAATGGCAACAAATTCCCGTAAACCTATTTTTGGATATCGAGCGATGGTAGCATCTATTCTCGCTATTGCATTTCTTTCAACTATCGTTTGGGGGCACCATATGTTTATTTCGGGGATGAATCCATTCCTTGGTTCTGTATTTACCTTTACTACACTTTTGATTGCGATTCCTTCTGCAGTAAAAGCTTTTAACTGGATTACGACCCTTTGGAAAGGAAACCTTCAGATGAATACGGCAATGCTGTTTTCCATAGCATTTGTTTCCACATTTATTACTGGAGGTCTAACCGGTATTATCCTTGGAGATAGCGCCTTGGACATTAACGTTCACGATACATATTTCGTGGTAGCTCACTTCCACTTGGTAATGGGTATTTCAGCATTATATGGATTACTCGCGGGTGTTTATCACTGGTTCCCAAAAATGTTTGAGGGCAGAATGATGAACAAGAAACTAGGCTACATTCACTTCTGGGTTACTTCAATTGGAGCATATGGAATTTTCTTCCCAATGCACTTTGTGGGAATGGCTGGTTTACCTCGTAGGTATTACAGCAATACAGCTTTCCCTTATTTTGATGATTTGGCAGACATTAACGTGGTAATGACAATCTTTGCGATTATAACGATCTCTGTTCAAGTTGTATTCTTGTATAACTTTTTTCATTCAATTTTCTACGGGAAAAAAGGTCCAAAAAACCCTTGGAATGCAACTACGTTGGAATGGACTGCAGAAGTAAAACACATACACGGAAACTGGGATGGACCTATTCCGCACGTTTATCGTTGGGCTTATGATTATAGTAAACTCAATAAAGACGAAACCGACTATGTAATTGCTGGTCAGGATTTTATTCCCCAGAACGTTCCGCTGCAGGATAACGAAGATGAATTAGACCATTAATCTTTACCATAAAAATTTTTAGAAAGCCTTTTCAATGTTGAAAAGGCTTTTTTCTTTCTACGTATAGAATGCGTAGTACTACGTATTATTTTTTCAAAGCTTTTGCCGTATCTTTACACTATTGAGTTAATAATATGTAGGAAGTGAGGAATCTACTGTTTATTTCAAAAGCCATACTGAAAAGTATGGCTTTGTTTTTTCAAACGTCTTCTAAAGGATTACTATATTTGTGTTATGAACGAACACCTCGATCCCACCGGAGAAAATCTATCACCGCAGGAACTTGATATTGAAAAAAAATTACGGCCCCTTAGCTTTGAGGACTTTACTGGGCAGGATCAGGCTTTGGAAAACCTTCAAATTTTTGTCCAAGCCGCCAATTTGCGTAGTGAGGCCTTAGACCATACGCTTTTTCATGGCCCTCCGGGATTAGGGAAAACAACCCTTGCCTATATTTTAGCAAATGAGCTGAATGTAAACATTCGTGTAACTTCGGGACCTGTTTTAGACAAACCGGGCGATCTTGCTGGACTATTGACTAATTTGGAAGAACGCGATGTTCTTTTTATTGATGAAATCCACCGCTTAAGCCCAATTGTTGAAGAATACCTCTACTCCGCAATGGAAGATTACAAAATTGATATTATGATTGAATCGGGTCCAAATGCACGCTCGGTTCAAATCAATCTAAATCCCTTCACACTTATTGGTGCAACTACTCGTTCGGGTTTGTTAACTGCGCCTATGCGTGCCCGGTTCGGAATTTCTTCGAGATTACAATACTATACCACCGAATTGCTCACTACTATTTTACAACGAAGTGCGGGAATTCTACAAGTACCCATAACTATGGAAGCCGCAATAGAGATTGCTGGCAGAAGCCGTGGTACACCGCGTATCGCCAACGCACTTTTGCGAAGAATCCGTGATTTTGCACAGATAAAGGGAAATGGTAAGATAGATATTGAAATTGCAAAATTTGGATTGGATGCATTACATGTAGATGCACATGGTTTGGATGAGATGGACAACAAAATCCTTTCAACCATCATCGAAAAATTTAAAGGCGGTCCGGTAGGAATCACAACTATTGCCACTGCAGTCTCAGAAAGTACTGAAACCATTGAAGAAGTTTACGAACCTTTTTTAATTCAGCAGGGCTTTATTATGCGAACCCCACGAGGCCGTGAAGTTACCGAAGCAGCCTATAAACACCTCGGCAAATTGAAAGGTCCAACCCAGGGCGGACTTTTTTAATGCGCTATTTCGCGGTAGAATTTCTCGATTCCAGCAACTTTTAACGGTGAATGATAAATCTAAAAATACAGCCAAAATAAAATCCGAAGCCAAGCGCCTCGGTTTTTTGTCATGTGGAATTAGCAAGGCTGAATTTCTAGAAGAAGAAGCCCCGCGACTTGAAAACTGGCTAAAAAAAAATATGCACGGCGAAATGGCCTATATGGAAAACCATTTCGACAAAAGACTTGACCCAACACTTTTAGTTCCAGATTCCAAAAGCGTTATTTCGTTGTTGCTGAATTATTTCCCTTCGGAACTTCAACCTTCGGAAACGTATAAAATTTCAAAATACGCTTACGGTACCGATTATCATTTCATTATAAAAGATAAACTGAAACAGTTGATGGATTTTATTTCAGAAGAAATAGGCGAAGTCCATGGTCGCGCCTTTGTTGATTCTGCGCCAGTTTTAGATAAAGCTTGGGCTGCAAAAAGCGGTTTGGGCTGGATTGGGAAGCATAGTAATTTGCTCACCAAACAATTGGGTTCCTTTTACTTTATTGCTGAATTGATCGTTGATCTGGATTTAGAGTACGACACACCCGTAACCGACCACTGCGGAAGTTGTACGGCCTGTATTGATGCCTGCCCAACAAACGCAATTGTTGCAGATAGAGTTGTGGATGGCAGCAAATGTATTTCCTACTACACCATTGAATTGAAAAATGAAATACCCACCTCAGAAAAAGGAAAATTTGAAGATTGGATGTTCGGGTGCGATATCTGCCAAGACGTTTGCCCGTGGAACCGTTTCAGCAAACAGCACAATGAGCCGCTTTTCAACCCACATCCCGAACTGTTATCTATGACCAAAAAAGATTGGGAAGAAATTACGGAAGACGTTTTTCAAAAATTATTTAAAAAAAGCGCCGTAAAGCGCACCAAGTTTTTGGGTTTAAAACGTAATATCAACTTTTTGAAAGATTAACCTACAAACTTTCGCCATTTCAACTAACATCATAACTTTGTAAGTTAGTCTTTACAATTATACATTAGTATAATAATTCGTAGAATTATAAATATCCACAGTATCAATAGACCAAAATATGAGCAAACAGAGCAGACGTAGAGAAGCCCTATTATACCACGCAAAGCCGAAGCCTGGGAAAATTCAAGTAGTTCCCACAAAAAACTATTCCACCCAGCGGGATCTTTCGTTGGCCTATTCGCCGGGAGTTGCAGAGCCTTGCCTTGAAATTGAAAAGGAAAAAAATAACGTTTATAAATACACGAACAAAGGCAATCTGGTTGCTGTAATTTCAAATGGAACGGCTGTACTAGGCTTGGGGAATATTGGCCCTGAAGCCTCCAAGCCCGTAATGGAAGGTAAAGGATTACTCTTTAAAATATTTGCCGACATTGATGTTTTTGATATAGAAATAGACACTGAAAACATCGATGAATTTGTTACCACCGTAAAAAATATTGCGCCCACTTTTGGTGGTATCAATCTTGAAGACATAAAAGCCCCCGAAGCTTTTGAAATAGAAAGAAGACTAAAAGAAGAGCTGGACATTCCCGTAATGCACGACGACCAGCACGGCACGGCAATAATTTCAGCGGCGGCCTTGCTCAATGCTTTGGAGCTTACAGATAAAAATATCGCACATGTTAAAATAGTAATCAGTGGAGCGGGAGCGGCAGCGGTTTCGTGTACGCGGCTTTACAAAGCTTTTGGTGCTAAGAGCGAAAATATTGTAATGCTGGACAGCAAAGGAGTTATACGAAAAGATCGCGAAGAACTTTCTGAAGAAAAAGCAGAATTTGCATCGTATAGAAAAATTGATACCCTCGATGAAGCAATGAAAGATGCCGATGTGTTTGTTGGGCTTTCAGTTAAAGATATTGTTACCCCAAAAATGCTGGAAAGCATGGCTCCCAATCCTATTGTTTTTGCAATGGCCAACCCCGATCCTGAAATTGAATACGATTTGGCCATTAAGACTAGAAAGGACATCATCATGGCAACGGGTAGAAGCGACCATCCCAACCAAGTGAACAATGTACTTGGTTTTCCTTTTATTTTCCGTGGGGCGTTGGACGTTCGTGCTACAAAAATCAACGAAGCCATGAAAATGGCTGCTGTAAAGGCGTTGGCAGACCTAGCAAAAGAACCGGTGCCGGAACAAGTGAATATTGCCTATGGCGAGACCAAGCTTACTTTTGGAAAAGATTATATTATTCCAAAACCTTTCGATCTTAGATTGATAGCCGCCGTACCACCCGCCGTCGCCAAAGCAGCAATGGAAAGTGGTGTTGCCACTACTGAAATTACGGATTGGGAAAAATATCAGGATGAACTTTACGAACGGATGGGCAGCGATAATAAAATAATTCGTCTGTTAATGAACAGGGCAAAACTTAGCCCAAAGCGTATTGTTTTTGCAGAAGCAGATCATTTGGATGTTTTAAAGGCTGCGCAAATAGTCTTTGAAGAAGGTATTGGCACACCTGTTTTGTTGGGTAGAAAAGATATCATACTTGAATTGATGGAGCAGATTGATTTTGATGCAGATTTGGAAATTATCGATCCAAAAAGTGATGAAAACGCTGATAAACTTAAATATTATGCCCAAAAGCTTTGGGAAAAGAGAAGAAGAAATGGTATATCACTTTACACTGCCGAAAAGTTGATTCGCGAACGGAATTATTTTGCGGGAATGATGTTAAGCGAAGGCGATGTGGACTGTATGATTTCAGGGTATGCACGTTCGTATCCGTCCGTTGTAGTTCCCGTGTTTGAAACCGTCGGAAGATTTGAAGGCGTTACAAAAGTGGCTACCACAAATGTGATGCTTACTAAACGCGGCCCATTGTTTTTTTCTGATACCTCAATAAACATTGATCCAACTGCGAAAGAACTTGCCAAGATTGCACAAATGACGAATTACACGATGAAAATGTTCGGACTACAGCCCGTTATTGCGATGATTTCATATGCCAATTTCGGCTCTTCCAAAGATCCGCATGCTTCAAAGGTGCGTGAGGCTGTAGAGTTGTTACACAAAAGTAATCCAGATATGATAGTTGATGGCGAACTGCAAACCGATTTTGCATTGAACCCAGAAATGCTTCAGAAAAAATTTCCATTTTCAAAATTAGCTGGCAAGAAAGTAAACGCCCTTATTTTCCCAAATTTGGATTCAGCAAACAGCAACTATAAATTATTGAAAGAACTTAACGGTGTGGAGTCCATCGGCCCAATTATGCTGGGAATGCGCAAGCCCGTTCACATTTTACAACTGGGCGCCAGTGTGGAAGAAATGGTGAATATGGCAGCCGTAGCCGTAGTGGATGCCCAACAAAAGGAAAAACGCGCAGCGGCGGCAGAAAAACAAGTAAATCCATAGTTTATTAACTCTAATATTTTCACAAAAACCCCAATGGCTGTTGCAAATAATTATACTATATTTGAGCCTTTAAGTTTTCGTTAACACATGATAACCCATATACAGGGCAGACTGGTTGAAAAAAATCCGACCGATGTAGTGATAGATTGCAATGGAGTAGGGTACTTTGTCAATATTTCCTTGCACACATTTTCCGAACTCCCCACTAGTGAAAATGTTAAGTTGTTTACCCATTTGCTTATTCGGGATGACGCCCATACACTGTACGGTTTTTCCGGTGTTGCAGAACGAGAAATTTTCAGATTGTTAATTAGTGTCTCTGGAGTTGGTGCAAGCACCGCTAGAACTATGTTATCATCATTGGCGCCCGAACAAGTGCTGGATGCCATTGCGCAAAATGACATAACAACGATCCAATCAGTAAAAGGAATAGGGGCCAAAACTGCGCAGCGCGTGGTTTTGGATTTAAAAGATAAGATTTTAAAAGTGTACGGTTTGTCGTCTATTTCTACTGGAACAAGCAATACTAACAAAAATGAAGCGTTATCTGCTTTGGAGACGTTGGGCTTTGTTCGCAAACAGTCTGAAAAAGTGGTGGATGCCATTGTTAAGGAAAATCCGCAAGCTTCGGTAGAAATGATCATTAAACAAGCTTTAAAAAATTTGTAGAATTTGAAGGCAAAAAATTACGTTTACAAGGGTGGCTTTTTCAAGCTTTTAACAATTTTAAGTTTCATATTGTTCAGCAATGTTTCGCTGGCACAGGATCCCGACACAACGGCTGTAGGGAGTGAAATGGGGAGAATGGATTTACCCACTCCCGTCAGTATTCAGGATCTTTATACCTACGACCCCATAACCGATAGATATATTTATACCCAAACCTTGGGTAGTTTTAATATTACCTACCCTATAATTCTAACCCCTCAAGAGTATCAGCGCCTTATTCAAGAGGAGCAGATGAGAGCTTACTTCAAAGAAAAAATTGATGCAGCAGACGGTAGAAAGGAAGGTTCCGAAGAACAGCAAAAAAACCTATTGCCCACTTTTTATGTGAATTCAAATTTCTTTGAATCCATTTTTGGCGGAAACACAATTGAAGTTATTCCACAAGGTTCCGTCGAGATGGATCTTGGGCTATTGTATACAAAACAGGACAACCCGCAATATTCCCCACGAAACCGAAGCAATTTCTCCTTTGATTTTGACCAGCGTATTAGCTTAAGCCTTTTGGCTAAAGTGGGAACCAGGCTTCAGGTTACGGCTAATTACGATACTGAAAGCACCTTCGATTTCCAAAACCAGATTAAGTTGGAATACACCCCAACGGAAGACGACATAATTCAAAAAATTGAGGTGGGTAATGTTAGTATGCCGCTGAATAGTTCCTTGATTCAAGGAGCGCAAAGCCTTTTCGGGGTTAAAACACAACTTCAATTTGGAAAAACAACCATTACGGGAGTTTTCTCTGAACAAAAATCTGAAACCCGTACCGTTACCGCTGAAGGTGGCGCGACCATTACGGATTTTGAACTTTTCGCATTGGATTATGACGATAATCGTCACTTCTTTTTATCACATTATTTCAGGGATAATTATGATCGTGCCCTAAAACAATATCCTTTCATAAACAGCAATGTTCAGATTACCCGTATGGAGGTATGGATTACCAACAGAACGAGTAGAACCGAAAACGTTCGAAATATTGTGGCATTGCAGGATATAGGCGAATCGGATCCCTTGAATGTTGGATTGAACACACCTCCGGGAGGCTTTATTCGAGCTGGAAGGAATGCTTATCCGGACAACACGAACAACCTTTTTAATCCGTTTGGTATCAATGGAGGAGAACCCACTTTACTCAATCCACTAATTCGTGATGTGGCTACCGTACGTCAAGGTTTTACGGGAGTTCAAGTAAGCGAAGGAGTAGATTATGTTACACTTGAGAACGCAAGAAGATTGGATCCGGGCGAATATTCCTTAAACTCGCAATTGGGTTACATCTCTCTGAACCAGCGTTTAACAAATGATGAGGTTTTAGCTGTATCATACCAATTTACCGTTAATGGGAAAGTATATCAAGTAGGAGAATTTTCAAATGATGGAGTTGAGGCAAATGGAGGTACCATTCCAGGAACTGGAGGCACAAATCCTCCTGTGGAGGAAACTGGTCTTGCCCAAAACCTTGTAGTAAAACTTTTGAAGAGTAGCATAACTAACGTAAATGAGCCAATCTGGGATTTGATGATGAAAAACATTTATCCTATTGGGGCTTATCAGCTTGAAAAGGAAGACTTCAAACTTAATATTCTTTATACCGACCCTTCTCCGTTAAACTATTTAACCGAGGCAGGTGCTGAACTTCCTCCAGATGTAAAGGACGAAATTCTCTTGAAGGTTTTCAACCTTGACAGATTGAACTTCAATAATGATCCACAACAGGGGGGCGATGGTTTCTTTGATTTTCTGCCGGGGATTACGGTTGATGCACAAAATGGTCGCATTATTTTTACGACTGTGGAACCCTTTGGGAAGCATTTATTTGAAAAATTGGATTTGCCAAGTACCTCGGCTACTTATTCAATGCCTGAAACCTATAATCCAAATCAGTCCAAATACGTTTTTAGAACACTTTATACAGGAACTAAAACCCAGGCTGAGCAGCTAGAGAGCGAAAAGAATAAATTTCAGTTAAAAGGAAGTTATAAATCTACAGGTGCTGATGGTATTCCCATTGGCGCGTTCAATATTCCGCAAGGCTCCGTTACGGTTACTGCTGGTGGAAGAACCTTGGTAGAAGGTGTGGATTATACCGTAAACTATCAATTGGGAAGAGTTCAGATTTTAGACCCTTCACTATTGAATAGTAATATTCCAATTTCGGTCAGTACAGAAAATAACTCACTTTTTGGGCAGCAAAGTAAGCGTTTTACTGGCTTAAATGTAGAGCATAAATTCAGCGATAAATTTTTGATAGGTGCAACCTATTTAAACCTTAACGAGCGCCCACTCACCCAAAAATCATCGTATGGCGTGGAGCCGATTAATAATACTATCTACGGCATAAATTTAAATTACTCAACCGAGGTACCGTTCCTTACCCGATTGGTAAATAAACTTCCAAACATTGATACCGATGTTGAATCAAATGTTTCTTTACGTGGAGAGTTTGCATATTTAAAACCAGGGGCTCCAAAAGTTTCAGATTTTGATGGTAAGACAACTGTATATGTTGATGATTTTGAAGCCTCACAAACAGGAAACGATATAAGTTCGCCCTCCAGTTGGTTCTTGTCAAGTACTCCAGTTGGGTATGGTGGTGAGTTGGGAAATGACAATTTAGGATATAATTACAACCGTGCAAAACTCGCTTGGTACACTATCGATCCTATTTTCTATAGCAGCCAGCGCCCAGAAGGGATAAATGATGAAGATCTTTCTTCACCATTTACGCGTCGTGTTTTTAGGGATGAAATTTTCCCTAACCAAGATATTATTCAGGGACAAACCCAAGCTTTATTCACACTGGATCTTGCATATTACCCATCTACAAGAGGAGAATATAACTACAACCCCGAAGCTGCTGGAACAAATGATTTGCCAAACCCCGAAGATAGATTCGGCGGTATTATGAGACAGCTTACAACTACCGATTTTGAACAATCGAATGTTGAATACATACAGTTCTGGGTGATGGACCCATTCATTTATGATGAAACTAGCGGCAACCCAGGAGGAAATATAAATTTTAACTTGGGAAGTATTTCAGAAGATGTATTAAAAGACGGAAGAAAACAATACGAAAACGGGTTGCCTGAAGATGGAGGTGATGCTAATACAACTGCTACAGCTTGGGGTAAAGTGCCTACCAACCAATCATTAGTTTATACTTTTGATACTGAAGGACAGCAACGTACAAACCAGGATATTGGTTTGGATGGTTTGGATAATGCAGGGGAAGCAGCTAAGTATGGTATTTTTGGAGGATTACCTGACCCTGCAAATGATGACTACCAATACTTCCTTCAAGCTGAAGGAAATATTCTGGATCGTTATTTAAAATATAACGGAACACAAGGAAATTCGCCGGTAGAAGTTACAAACAATAACCGTGGAAATACTGCCCAGCCGGATGTTGAGGATATAAATCGTGACAACACCATGAACACGATTGACAGCTATTTTGAATACAACGTTCCTATTTATCCGGGGATGAGCAGAGAAAACAACAGTTTTATTTCTGATGTGAAAGAGCTGGAGGTAACTACGCAAAACAATGATGTAATTCCAGTGCGTTGGGTGCAGTTCAAAGTTCCAATAAGTGAGCCAGATCAGGCAGTTAATGGCATTTCAGATTACAGATCTATTCGGTTTATGCGAATGTTCCTTTCACAGTTTTCTCAAAATACCGTTTTACGTTTTGGCACCATGGAATTGGTTCGAGGCGATTATAGAAAATTCCAAAAAACTTTGGATGATGTAACCCTTGAAGATCCTTCCAATGACAATACCCTGTTTGAAGTTGAAGCTGTAAGTATTGAAGAAAACGAAAACCGAGAACCAATTCCCTATAGACTTCCCCCAGGGCTTGTTCGTGAGGAATTGAATAACAATAATAATATTATACGCGAAAATGAGCAATCATTAGCCCTACGTGTATGCGGCTTGGAGCCAAATGATGGGCGTGCAGTCTATAAAAACTTTAATGTAGATATGCGCCAGTACAAAAATCTGGAAATGTTCATTCACGCAGAATCATTGCAAAATGAGACGGCACTTAGTGATGGACAATTGGTAGCCTTCATGCGTTTGGGGAATGACCTTACAAACAACTATTATGAAGTTCAAATTCCATTAAACCCCACCAATTTTGGAGCAACAAATGCTGAGGAAATTTGGCCAGTCGCAAACAGACTGAATCTTCCGTTAGAACTATTGCAACAAGTAAAAACCAGAACTCCATTAAACTCAACCGAAGTTGTTTATTATACACAATCAGAACTTGAAGGTGGTATATCCGGTGGTGAGAATGAGCTAATAATTGGGATTAAAGGAAATCCAAGTTTTGGAAACGTTAGAACGATTATGCTTGGGGTTAGGAACAAACCTGGAAATACAAGCGAGTTATGTGGCGAAGTTTGGTTTAACGAGCTTAGAATGTCTGAGCTTAAAAATGAGGGAGGCTGGGCCGCCGTTGTGAGTATGGATGCTAACCTTGCAGATTTTGCGACTGTTAGCGCCACAGGAAAAAGAAGTACAGTTGGCTTCGGCTCTATTGAGCAAGGACCAAACCAGCGAAGCCGTGAAGATCTTCAACAATATGATGTAGTTACTAACGTAAACTTGGGACAATTGCTTCCGAAGAAATGGGGGATTCAATTGCCGTTTAATTATGGACGCTCCGAGGAACTGATAACGCCACAATACGATCCGGAATTCCAGGATATTGAACTTGATACCAGGCTCGACAACACAGAGGATGAAGCCGAGAAAGACAGAATTAAGGAACAGGCCGTAGATTATACAAAGCGCCAGAGTGTAAACTTTATCGGTGTGCGTAAGGAGAGAACCGGAGATGGAAAACCTCAGGTATATGATATTGAGAATTTTACAGGCTCCTTCTCTTACAATCAAACAGACCATCACGATTTTGAAGTGGAAGACGCTGTTGAGCAAAACGTTCGGGTTGGTGCTACCTATAATTACAACTTTACGGCGAAACCAGTGGAGCCCTTTAAGAAAAATGATTCATTGTTTACAGGACAGTATTGGAGATTTCTGAAAGATTTCAACTTCAATTATTTGCCGACGAATATTTCAGTAAGTTCAAATATTACCCGACAATACAACGAGCAAAAGTTTAGGGAAATAAACTTATTGCCCGGCAACATAGGCTTGCCTACTCTTTATCAGCGTAATTATCTGTTTGATTGGCAATACACCATCAACCATAATTTAACGAAATCATTGCGTTTCAATTTCACCTCTTCAAATAATATGATAGTTAACAATTATTTGGATGATAATGGTTTGATAAATAATGATATCGGAATTTGGGATGGTTTCTTTGATGTGGGTAACCCAAATCAGCATTTCCAGTCATTACAACTAAATTATGACTTGCCTTTCAGTAAGTTTCCTTTCCTAAAATTCCTTAGGGCAACGTATTCCTATACCGGTGATTACCAATGGCAGCGTGGAAGTAATCAATTTAATGAAATTGAAATCGAGTTGAGTGACGGAAGCAGAAATGTGTATAACTTGGGTAATTCGATCCAAAACGCAAGTACGCATCAAATTAATTCTAGTTTAGATATGAATGGTTTTTACCGTTACATAGGGCTTACTAAAATTAAGAAAAGCAAGCCCCGAAAATCTGCCGGCGATGGTAGTGGTGGTGCAGGAGATGAAAAATCATCAAGTGGCGGTGAAGGCAAGGCTAGTAGAGAAAGCAAACTGGAGGAAGAAAAGAACAGTACACTTTCAAACGGAAAGACGAATACGCCAAACGTACTTGGAAGAGGTGCTGCCAGTCCGGAAGGTGGTTTGAATGCTGGCGACAAGGCCATAAATACGGTAATTGGTCTTGCCACAATGCTTAAAAAGGTACAATTTAACTATCAAGAAAATAATGGCATCTACCTTCCGGGATATTTGCCGTCAATTGGATTTATAGGAACTTTGAAGCCAACAACAGGCTTTGTTTTTGGAAGTCAAGCAGACGTTAGGGAATTAGCCGCCAGAAAAGGGTGGTTGACTCTCTATCCAGAATTTAATGAGCAATATACCGAGGTAGAGAGCCGTCAAATGGACATTCAGGCCAATCTAGAACCTATTAATGATTTGACAGTTGATATAAACGGAAGCAGAATTTATTCTGAAAACTATTCCGAAAACTATATTGTAGAGAACGACCTTTATAATTCTTTGACGCCGAATACCTTCGGAAACTTTAATATTTCAACAGTATTAATAAAAACTGCTTTCAGCGCTAGCGATGAAAATAGTTCAGCTGCTTTTGACGATTTCAGAACCAATAGATTAACTATTGCGAACAGATTGGCAGAGGATTATTACCAAGGTGGAGCCATCCCGAGAGATTCGCTGGGTTATCCTGTAGGTTTCGGAAGAAACAGCCAAGATGTGTTGTTGCCGGCATTCCTTGCGGCCTATAAAGGCAGTAACGCTTCAAAAGAAAAGACAGGAATATTTAGAGATATTCCGCTTCCAAACTGGGATATTAAATATACAGGTTTAATGAATATTCCTTGGTTCAAGAAAAATTTCAAACGTTTTTCATTGACTCACGGATACCGTGCAGGATATACTGTAAATCAATTCCAGTCTAATTTGGACTACGACCCGAACAATCCCGAAGCTGTAGACCAAGCAGGAAACTTTAAAGTGAAAACATTGCTTACAAATGTTAACCTGACCGAACAATTTTCGCCTTTACTGCGAGTGGATTTTGAAATGAACAATTCTGTGAAAATACTTGCTGAAATGCGTAAAGACCGTGCGCTTTCATTGAGCTTTGCAAATAACCTTTTGACTGAGATAAAGGGTAATGAATATATCATAGGACTTGGTTATAGAATTAAAGACCTTCGCATTGCTACCAATTTTGGAGGAAAAAAATCTGTTATTACAAGTGATTTGAACTTTAAAGTGGATCTTTCCAGAAGAGATAACATTACGATAATTAGGTATCTAGATATTCAAAATAACCAGACTACCGCAGGGCAAACCATATATGGGGCACAATTGTCTATTGACTATGCGTTGAGCAAAAACTTGACTGCCCTTTTCTATTATGACCATACATTCTCTGAATATGCTATTTCAACTGCATTCCCACAAACAACCATTAGAAGTGGCTTTACATTGAGATATAACTTTGGAAACTAAATAAAATACTGACTTATTTAATTTATTATGAACGTACCATCAAATTTAAAATACACAAAAGATCACGAATGGGTCTTAATTGAAGGAGATACCGCAACAATAGGCGTTACAGATTTTGCACAAGGCGAGTTGGGCGATATTGTATATGTTGAAGTGGAAACTGTAGGCGATACAATGGAGAAAAACGAAGTTTTTGGAACTGTGGAAGCCGTAAAAACTGTTTCCGATTTATTTTTACCTCTTTCCGGAGAGATAATTGAATTCAACGAAAGCTTGGAATCTGAACCAGAAAAAGTTAATTCAGATGCTTACGGAGAAGGCTGGATGATAAAGATGAAATTTTCAAACCCAGATGAAATAGCAGAATTACTGGACGATGCCGCTTATAAAGCACTTATTGGCGGATAAAAGGTTATTGTTTATAGCTATAATTTACAGTTGCTTAATCACGGTACTGTTTTTTATTCCCAGTCAAGATTTACCAAAAACCCAATTATTAGAAGCAGACAAGTTAGTTCATATACTTGTTTATTTTATATTGGTCAATCTTTGGATGCTTTATTTGTATGTTAGTAATGATTATCATTTTGAAAAAAAGTGGATCCCCATTCTCCTGCTTTCGATACTGCTTTATGGCATAATAATTGAGATATTTCAGGGACTGTTTACAGTTTCACGCAGTGCAGATATTCTAGATGTGGTCTCAAATTTATTGGGTTCTTTACTTGGTATCTTTTTTTTCAAAATTGTAAAACAAAAATTAAAAGCTTAAAATTTTAATTAAGTTTTAAATTGAACGATAATTTCTATATTTTAGCAACAAGTTAAACACACTATTATGGAACCCAAAAAAAATCCGAAAGCAGACGTAGGCCGAAGAAGCATGCTGTTTTTCCAACTTGGAATGGTTGTTATGCTTTTTTTGGCATGGCAAGCAATTGAATGGAAATCTTACGATAAATCCGATAATGATTTCGGAAAACTTGACGTAGGCGAAGAATTAGAGGAAGAAATTCCAGTTACGCAACAATTAACGCCACCGCCACCGCCACCGCCACCGCCACCAGCGCCGGAGGTTATTGATGTGATTGAAGATGAGGAAGACGTGGAAGAAACCATAATAGAATCTACTGAAACAAACCAAGAAGAGAAAATCGTTGAGGTAAAGGAAATTAAGGAAGAAGTAGTTGAAGAAGAAATTGCCGACGTACCGTTTGCCGTTATTGAAAATGTACCGATCTATCCTGGATGCGAAGGTGAAAAAAGTAACGATGCAAAGAAAAGATGTATGTCATCTAAAATTAGTGAATTCATTAATAAGAAATTTGACACCAACCTTGCATCAGATTTAGGTTTGGAAGGTAGACAACGTATAGCTGTTCAGTTCAAAATTGACAAGAGTGGGAGAGTTGTTGATGTTCGTGCACGTGCACCGCACCCTAGGCTTGAGAGAGAAGCAATGGATGTTGTACAGTCCCTACCTAATATGACTCCCGGAAAACAACGTGGAAAACCAGTTGGGGTGCTTTATTCCCTTCCGATAGTGTTTGATATTCAATAATTAGAAATATTTATATTAAAAGCCCCGTCTTTACTAGTAAAGACGGGGCTTTTTTCGTTTTGGCATAACAGTTGTGTTTGTAAAGGTGTTAACCTTTTAAAAACTTTATTATGAAAAAAGCTGTAAAAAATTTCGCAAACAAGAGAGAGGATAAAAAACAAATCAACATCAAATGGAATTCACGTCTGTTTTTCCAAATAGGTGTTATAGTTAGTCTACTTACTGTTTTTTTTATAATGCAGACTAATTTTGAAATAACAACAGATACTGCAGAGCGGCACATTCCTACTACCTTGGAGGAGCCTCCAATGATTTCCTATGTTCTGGATATTGAAAAACCAAAACCTATAGAGCCAACCAAAAAAATTGTAGAAAAACGCGTGCCTATCCAAAAAGTAGTAAAAAGTGATGTGTTTGATGTGAAATCTAATGATACGCCTATTGACGAAACACCAATCGCTAATACTGATATGCCTGTAATAAAAGCGCCAACAATTACCCATCAAGCTCCAGATAAACCTTCGGAGCCTACGGTAACAAGAACCGTTATGAATGTAGAATTTGTACCAGTATTTCCAGGGTGCGAGCCGTTTGCTACCAATGCCGAGAAAATTGACTGTATGTCTTCAAAAATAAATGCTTTTATCAATAAAAATTTTCGAAAGGAAATTTTAGAAAATTTGACTCCAAATGAAACACACAGAATTTATGTGAAATTCAAGATTGATTCCAACGGTTTTATCACTGATGTTGCAGCAAATTCACACAATGCCACTTTAAAGAAGGAAGCCCAGCGAGTAATCAATAATTTACCTGTAATGAAGCCAGGCAAACAGGGAGATAAGAACGTAGATGTTGTTTACACCGTACCTATTGTTTTCAATATTCATTAAAAATTTGAATAAAAAGTAAAAGCTCCCAATAAAATGGGAGCTTTTTTTAAATCCGGTCATTCCAAAAAAACTGTATCTTTCGGGTTTAAACAAGCAAACCTCAAATGAAACATTTTATATTTTTTCTCATATTTTGTTTTCCAATAATTTCTTCAGCGCAAACTGCTTCGGCACAATACGAAAAATATCCCGTCTTTAATGAATGTGAAGGTGCAGAAGTTGAGGCTCTAGAAAGCTGTTTTAAAAATACGTTGCAACAATTCATTTTTAAAAACTTTCAAGTCCCTGAAAAGGTTTTCGCGGAAAATTACAAAGGAAATGTAAATGTACTTTTTGAGGTAACAAAAGAAGGGAGGTTTAAGGTGCTATATGTTGATGGAATTTACGAAGAATTAAAAACAGAAGCGCGCCGTGTTTTTGAGTCACTCCCCCAAATAGAGCCAGCTACCTATAACGGAAAACCAGCCTATGTACAGTTTACCCTTCCTATTGCCATTCCATTGGTGGCGCCGGGAGAAAGCATAGTCCAAACTTCTGAAATTATAAAGAAAAACGAAAGAGAACAATTGGTTGAAGAATATGATGCTATTGAAAACCTGCCTTATAATAATGAAGAATATAGTAGCAATATTAATATTCCACTTTCACACCATAACTACAGCTTATTTGATCCTTCTCTTAACCGTGTTGGGCTTAACAATCACACGGCCCAAAAGCCTTATATTTATTCTGAAGTAAACAAATACTATGATTTTGAAGCCGCCAATCAGGAAATTTTAAAAAATAAATCTTCGTGGTTCGGTCGTAAACTTTGGAATGAACACCTTATTACCATAAAGGGAAAAGATTATTGGCTAACCTTAGATGCAGGAGTAGATTTGCAGGCCGGAAAAGACTTTGATGCAGAGCTAGATACTTACAACAATACGCGTTTGGTTTATACACAGGGTGGAATTGGAAAACAGATTGGATTTTTCGGTGTTATTTATGAAAGTCAAGGGCGTTTTGCAGATTATTTTAATCGCTACGCAGAATCTATTCGACCCGATGGGGGCAATCCAGCAATTATTCCTGGCCGAGGTATAGCAAAACAATTTAGAGCAGATTCCTATGATTATCCAATTGCTACAGGACATATTTCTTATACGCCTTCAAAATATTTTAATATTCAATTGGGCCACGGTAAAACCTTTTTAGGTGATGGATACCGTTCTTTATTGACAAGTGATAATGCGAGTTCTTATCCCTTCTTCAAAATAAATACCACCTTTTGGAAATTGAAATATACCAACACTTGGATGTCTTTGCGAGATGTTCGCCCCGAGGTTACCGAAGACGGTTCTTTTCGAACAAAATATATAGCAAACCACTATTTGAGCTATAACATTACCAAAAGATTAAACATTGGTCTTTTTGAATCTGTTATTTGGCAGAATGATAACGGTAGAGGCTTTGACGTGAATTATCTAAATCCAATTATTTTTTACCGCGCTATTGAATTTTCAACGGGTTCCCGCGGTGGTAATGCGCTTATTGGCCTTACTACAAAGTATAAAGTGAATGACAGAGTGAATATCTATGGGCAACTTATAATTGATGAATTTTCTTCGAGCGATATCTTTGGTGGTGAAGGAAGTTATAAGAATAAAACAGGCTACCAGTTGGGTCTAAAATATTACCATGCTTTTGGATTAAAAAATCTTTTCCTACAAACAGAGTACAATAGAGTACGTCCTTATACGTACTCGCACAATACGGTAGTGCTAAATTATGGGCACAACAATCAATCTATGGCACATACCCTAGGTGCTAATTTTTCTGAATTTATAGGTATAGCGCGCTACCAGAGAGGTAGAATTTATGGAGACGCAAAATTTATAGTTGCCAAGCGGGGTTTTGAATTTAATACGCCGGAAGATTCTTTTTTCTACGGCGGAAATATTTATGGAACTGAAGATGACCGTGTTTCAGACAATGGTAACGAACTGGCGCAGGGAAATACCACAGATTTTTTCCACGCTGAAGTACAAGCGGGTTACATAATAAACCCCGCAACAAATCTAAAGATTTATGGAAGTTTTATTTTTAGAAGTTTTGACCCCGAAGTTGACACAGAAACTGTGTTTAAAAACCAAACTACTTGGGTCAATTTTGGGCTAAGAACAGATTTATTTAACTGGTATTATGATTTTTAAAAAGAATTAATTTTTCTCCTTCTCTTTCAATTTTTTTTCTATTTCCTTATACTTTTTCATTGCTTCTTTATTTCTTGCCTCCCTGTCTTCTGAGCCTGCGCCTGCTTCTTGGGCCACTTCTTTATAAATCATTTTCAAAAAAGCTTCTGTTTTAATAAATCCGCTTCCAAATCCTTTATCATCATATTCTTTAGTTAGCTCTGTCGTTTTTATTATTTCCTCTTCTGTTTTCTTGTTGAGGTAGAGATTATATACACGCTTATAAAGAATGGATAGCATTTCTATAGTATCTCTTAAATCTTTATATGAACCCATATTTCCGTAGCCGGGAATTACTTTAGTGTCTTCATTTATCACCAAAAGAGCTTTCTCCAAACCTGCGATGTAACCTTTTAAGCTGCCCCCATTCTCAGTGTCTATGTACGGGTATTTTCCATTAAAGAAAACATCGCCGGTATGCAATACGTTACTTCCTGTAAAATATACCATGGAATCACCATCTGTGTGGGCATTGTGAACGTGAAAAACATATATTTTTTCTCCGTTGAAATAAAATGTAAGATCTTCAGCAAAAGTTACAATTGGCAGTGCTTCTTCATCGATTTTTTTTGTTTCCTTGGCAATAACATCCTGTAGGCGGTTTCGAACATTTTCCTGCGAAAAAATTACAGTACCTGTTTCGGCCATCGCAGGATTGCCGCCTGTGTGGTCCCCGTGAAAATGTGTGTTCACCAAAAACCGAACAGGTTGATCGCTAACTTTTTTTATTTCATTTTGAATTTGTTCAATACCATCGGCATATTGATTATCAATCATGAACACTCCGTCTTTGCCAAAACTTAACCCTATATTGCCTCCCTTGCCTTGTAGCATGTAGACTTTATTAGTGACTTTTATAAGTTTGGTGTTTACTTTTTGTCCGCCATCAGTTTGGGCGAAAACAGTTAATACAGAGAATAATAAGATGGTATTTAGAATAAATTTTGAGAACATATATTTTTAGTTTGAAAAATTGGTTCAAATTACTAAAAATGCTGAAATAATACAGTAAGATTATTGATAATATATTGTGGAAAAAATACAGGAAGCGTATCTTTGCACAGCCTAAAAAAAATAGCTTGTCCGTTTCCCAATCACAGTCAATTAGTCCGTCCGTTATCAGGAATTTTACTGAAATCACTAAGCTTCGGCTTTCGGTGAGTGTTGTGTTTTCTTCGGTTGCGGGTTATCTATTGGGGGCAGATTCAATTGACTTCTTTGTGCTCTTTCTGTTATGTGTAGGGGGTTATTGTATGGTTGGCGCTTCAAATGTTTTCAATCAAATCATCGAAAAAGATTTGGACGCACTAATGGAACGCACTAAAAATAGGCCGTTGCCAGCTGGCCACATGACGGGGCGTTCTGCATTTATACTTGCGAGTATATTGACGGTGGTGGGTATTATTGTTCTTTACACCATAAATCCAGTTACGGCAATGTTTGGTGCCATTTCAATATTTATGTATGTGAGCCTGTACACGCCTTTAAAAACCAAAACACCACTTTCGGTATTTGTGGGTGCGTTTCCGGGCGCCATTCCATTTATGTTGGGGTGGGTGGCTGCAACCGGTAAATTTGGTATTGAACCCGGAACACTATTTATGGTTCAGTTTTTTTGGCAATTTCCGCATTTTTGGGCTATTGGCTGGTTTCTTTTTGATGATTATAAAAAAGCCGGCTTCTTTATGCTTCCTAATGGAAAACGTGATAAAGGAACTGCCATACAGGTTATTCTCTACACAATTTGGACCGTACTTGTTTCTTTAATTCCTGTTTTAGGAATTACTGGTAAATTATATTTAACGCCAATATCAGGTGTTTTGATTGGGCTTTTGGGGGTTGGGCTTTTGTATTATGCAATCAAGCTGTACAAAGAAAAAACTTCCATTGCCGCCAAGCAGCTTATGTTCGCTAGTGTAAGCTACATTACATTACTGCAAATAATTTACGTTGCAGATAAATTTTTAAGATAACCGCAGCAAATGTCTTCGGAAAATATATAAGAAATAGAAAAATGGATTTAACACAGGGAAGTGAAGAGTTAAAAACCTCCAGAGCAAAAAAGAATATGCTTTGGTTCGGCATTATTAGTCTAACCATGAGTTTTGCAGGACTCACAAGTGCCTACGTTGTTAGCAAGGAAAGGCCCGATTGGATTTCAAGTTTTGAAATACCACAGGCTTTTTACATAGCGCTCATTGTGATGGTCTTGAGCAGTTTTACAGTTTATTTTGCACTGAGGACTATCAAAAAGCAGCAAAATAAGCTTGGTATGTTTTTTTTAGCGACCACTTTTTTGTTGGGCAGCTTGTTTGTTTTTTTCCAGTTTAAAGGTTTTTCTGAAATAATAGCTAGCGGCTATAATTTTACGGGTCCTACAAGCAGTATTACTACTTCCTTTATATATCTGGTAGTATTATTGCACGTTGCGCACGTTTTTGTGGGGTTGGTATCGCTTTTGGTTGTAATTTATAATCATTATAAACAAAAGTATGAAAACGGTAAAACCCTTGGTGTTGAACTAGCTGCAACTTTTTGGCATTTTGTGGATATTGTATGGATTTACCTGTTTTTATTTTTATATTTCGTTAAATAAAAATTAAACGTATTTTTGAACCTTTATTTAAAACCAAATTCTTTTTATGGAAGCTACTGTTGTTAAAACAGGTACCGAAGATAAAACCTGGGGCGGCGGAAACCAACCGTTGAAAGCAAGTTATGGCAAAATGATGATGTGGTTTTTCATCGTTTCCGATGCCTTGACCTTTTCAGGTTTTCTTGCCTCTTATGGATTTTCAAGATTCAAATTTGTAGATGCCTGGCCTATTGCCGATGAAGTATTTACTCACTTCCCGTTTCTTCATGGAGTAGAAGCGCCTATGTATTATGTGGCGTTTATGACTTTTATTTTGATCTTTTCGTCCGTTACCATGGTTTTGGCTGTGGATGCGGGACACAAAATGAAACAGAATAAAGTAATTCTTTATTTGTTCCTTACTATTATTGGAGGCCTTATTTTCTTGGGCTCGCAAGCTTGGGAGTGGGCAACTTTCATTAAAGGAGACTATGGTGCAATTGAAACCAAAGGAGGGCAGATCATCCAGTTTTTGGATAAAGAAGGCGAGCGTGTGGCAATAAGGGATTTTGTGGCAATAAATGATGCTGATCGTATACCCCAGACCCGCGAGAATGGATTGTGGTTTGTACAGGACTCTGAATATTTACCAAGCGTGACCTTTAATCAAGTAAAAGAAGGATTTTTGGCAAATGATAACCTTTTGGTAAGGCTCCAACATAAAGACGAACATGGTCAGCATATTATTTTGTCAAGGGAAGAATCCATTGCCAAAGTAGTTAATGATGGTCAATTGGTTGTAGAGGGTGCAAACCTTCGCCACAACGAATATGGGCATCCACTTTTTGCAAACTTTTTCTTTTTCATTACGGGTTTCCACGGTTTCCACGTTGCAACAGGAGTTCTGATTAATATTATCATATTTTTTAATGTAATATTAGGCACCTACGAACGCCGAAACAGTTACGAAATGGTAGAGAAAGTTGGACTATACTGGCACTTTGTAGATTTGGTATGGGTATTTGTATTCACATTCTTTTATCTTGTTTAGATTTCAAAAAATTTAAAAATGGCACACGAACATAAATTAGCAATCTTTAGGGGCGCTGTAAAATTTAAGTCAAACGTTAGCAAAATCTGGGGGGTTTTTATATTCCTTTCTGTCGTTACCATCATTGAGGTAGCATTGGGCATTGTCCGTCCGGACTTTTTAATAGACAATCGTTTCTTGGCTTTAAAGCTGCTTAACTGGATTTTTATCATCCTTACCATCGTAAAAGCATATTACATTACTTGGGACTTTATGCACATGCGCGATGAAACTACCGGCCTGCGTAGGGCTGTAATCTGGACTTCTATTTTCTTGATATCCTACTTAATTGTGCTGATATTGATAGAAGGCGATTATATTTTTGAAGTTTACAAATCCGGATATATAAAATTCGATTTTTAAAGAATTTTTAAAATATTTAAAAGCCCTCTTTTTGAGGGCTTTTTTTATTGATTGTAAGCGATTTTAATGAGGGCTATTCCTTTATAATTTTCTGTACAATTTCCCCACGATCCGTTACTATCCTCAAAAAATACATGCCGCTTTCAAGGGTCGAAATATCCACTTGTTGGATATTCCTGGTTTGTTGAAGCACCTTTTTGCCCAGAATATCAAAAACCGTAGTGCCTATAACACTTTTGGTGTTAGCATCTATGTAGAGCAAACCATCAGTAGGGTTTGGATATATTTTAATAGGATCAATTTGGCTCTCCTCCACCCCTAAAATGGTCAGGTTTTCGTACCACGCTATTTTATCGTCGTTCTGCGATGAGGCAATGACGTCCATATCGCCATCGTTGTCTATATCTGCGGCTATCACGGAACGGGGAAATTGATGCTCCGTGCTGATAACGTTTTTAGATCCAAACGAACCCGTTCCGTCCAGATTTTCAAACCAAACGATTTCGCCATCAAAAGTTCCTCCACTAGATGTTAATACATCTATATCGCCATCGTTATCCAAATCTGCGGCAAAGACTTCCAAAGCTTTATCCAAAATATTACTTATCGTTTTTTTGGGGCCAAAGTTGCCAAAGCCGTTCAGGTTTTCAAACCAAGCTACTTCATTATCTCCGAAAGATACTGTAAGCACATCCGTATCACCATCACCATCCACATCTGCAGTAATAAGATTGGTTACATATTGCCCCATCTCATATATAGAGTTAGGCTCACCAAAAGTACCATGGCCATCGATATTGTCAATCCAATAGATTTTATTAGGAGCAGTACTATTTCCCACAATATCCATATCACCATCGCCATCCACATCTATTGCTACTACGGAACGTGTGCCCGAAACATTATTATCAATAAGGTGCATAAAAAAATCTCCCTGCCCATCCAAATTTTCATACCATGCTAACCCTGAAAAATCGGAACCTGAAATTACATCCATATCACCATCACCGTCCAGATCGCCCGCAACCACAGTAAATGCCCCGTCGGCAGTATTGGAAATAATTTTTTGGACACTGAAATTGCCCTGCCCATCCAAATTTTCATACCAAATTATTTTATCTAATGAAAATGCCGTTGTTAGGATATCCATATCTCCATCACCGTCTAAATCTGCTAAAAATATAGAATAAACCTCATCAAAAAGGTTGTTTTCAACAATATTCTCTGTTCCAAAATTACCTAACCCATCCAGATTTTCAAACCAAGCAATATTATAAGACCCAGTTCTAGAACCCGATACTACATCTAAATCGCCATCGCCATCCAGATCGGCAGCAAGGGCACTTGTAACTAATCCATTATCCATATAAATAATGCGCTGAGAACCAAATTGTCCTCGACCCGTACATACAACTAAAAGAAATGCTGCAACAAAAATGTATTTACCCATACCCATCTATTTAAAAATATGGCTCCCAATAGCTGGGAGCCTAAATTTTTGTTTTAATTTTTTAATCTTGTTTGAATATGATATCCTGTTCCGTATTTCCTTCTTCATATGTCTTCTCAATTTTATAAAGACCGGGTTGCAGTTGTTCAATAAGGTTCGGATTATTTATACCAGTAGAATCTTTTGGAATTAAGGTAATATTGGTATTGAACACATTGTCGTTAAAGCGGGTAATACTCCCGCCAATAGGCCTATAATTTGGATTGTCATAACATCTACGCGGTTGCGGCCAAAAAACAGGATTATTCTCAATTTTAATACCTATAGCGGAATGGTTTGGATGATAGATCGTGCTAAAATCACTTTCATATTTGCTAACTTCCTTAATGATATTCTGGGTATATGAAAAGGATATATCCTCATAGGGTACTGGATCAGGACAATCACAACTGCATTCCAAAAAACGATATTCAAATCCGGGCTGAAATAGGGGTTTGTATAATTGAGGGTTCTGGTTGTTAGGGTCATAATATGCTCCTGCATAAGGCTCGTAAAGTGAAGCCACATTGGTAAGGGCGACATTATAATATCCGCTTGCTATTTTTTCATGAACGCGGATGGCCTGCCCTACGGTTAAACTCTTTGTTGCACATCCACCATAGGCATCACCCATAATATTGATGACATCCTTATGTGCTATTGTGTATTGAAAACCTAACTCATCCGTTTCAGTACCAAAATAAGTACAGGTATTTTGATCTACATAGGGGGTACAATCACAGCTAGAGTCCCAAAAACCACTATTAGCATTGGTATCCACTATTTCATCCCCCGTTGTGGTTGCATTAAAATATTGATTGTTTGGGTCCCGGGTGGTATGCTCATTAAAAGAGCGGGTATGTTTTAAATTAAGATTGTGCGATATTTCATGTACTGTATTATTGCCAGCCAATCCACTTCCAGAATTTGTGGCACATACAAAACCTGGCCTATATGCTATACCCCCAGCAAAACCCAACCAGCCAACTGCATATACATTTAAGGCATTTAAATCTTTATATCCATTGGCAGCTGCCCAATTGACCATTGCACGGAATTGAGGTCTCGTTTCAAGCACATAATATCCATTTGTGTCAGGGTCTCCGTTAGGTAGAGGTACCGTAACTTCTGGGCTATTAAATTCTTCAAGTCCCCGAAATTTAAAAAAGATATTAAACGGGTTGTACATAATATTAAGATTGGCTATTGCTTGTAGGGCATCATGCTCTCGATTATAAAAATCAGTATCGCCATTGGGACGATTGACACCCCAAAATTTTACGTTAAAGACAAGAGGTCCATAATTATTTAAGGTTGCAATGTCTGTGGAATAACTGTATATTCCAGCAGGGTCGGTTCCATTTTCGATAACAACACATTCTTGGTTATTTATCTGCGCATTCATAAAAAGTACATTAAGCATAAATGTACAAAAAAGTAATCGGAAAATAATTTGGTTTTCATAATAACAGTATTTAGTTAAACAATAAATTAATTAGCTAAATAACTGGGGAGGAATCTAAAAGTACAAAAACTAATGACTGAACGGTAATTGTATGAATTTTTTCGACCACTGACCTTCGTGTCATTGGATGCAAAAGAAAATAATACTGAATTATTAGCCTGGCTTGCGGCCAGAACAAAGGAGCTTAGGCTGCAAAAAGGCTTGACTTAACTCCAATCTTTTCACGAGACAAATGTTCATATTGGATGGATTGAACAAGGAAAGCGTGATATTTCCTTTACTACATTGATTAAACTGTGTGACTACTTCAATATTACTCCTGAAGAATTTTTTGATGGTTTTAAAAGTATTCCAAAAAAATAAAATTAACACCCAAAACATTGCCCAACCCCCTTTTACCCTGTATTTTTGCAAAAGCAAAAAATTGCTGGAAATGAAGAAGTATCTTGTCCTCGGAATTCTGTTTTTACTGCCCATTACGGCCTATGTTTTTTTTGCTTCCGGAAAAAATAACTTTGCCACTTTGCCACTGCTTACACCTTCAGTCACTGAATTGCAAAATTTTGAAACACTAAACGGTAAACCTGTTAGGTTGGAAAATCATATTACGGTTTTAGGTTTCTTTGGAAGTGATTTGGAAGCGCACAGGGCATATGCTTATAATTTAGCGCATAAAATATATAGTAAAAATCATAAGTTTAACGAATTTCAGTTTGTAATTCTTCTGCCAAAAGGAACCGAGGAGCAAGCCAGAAATATTGAGGAAAAACTAAAACAAATTGCTCCCACCGATGCATGGGTTTTTGCTTTTGGGACCGAAGAAGATATAAAGGAAGTATTTCAATCGTTGAAGTCTGATATAGCTTTGGATTCCAATATCTCTACTCCGTATGTTTTCATAATAGATAAAGAACGCGGTCTTCGGGGCAGGGATGATGATGAGGATGAGGGCGTTATGTATGGATTTGATTCCAGTAATATTGCTGAAATAAACAATAAAATGAGCGACGATGTTAAAGTGTTGCTTGCTGAATACAGAAGGGCGCTAAAAAAGTATAACACTTCAGATAGGGAGATATAATTAGAATAAGAATAAAGAGTTAAGAAGAAAGACATACGCAATAATTTTTAAAGCATCCACAGAATCAATAGCATCCACAGAATCATTTAAAAAATGAAAAAAAATTATTCCTACATCGGTATTTCGTTTATCATCCTGGTTTTTGGAATTTGGGCAGTGCCAAAAATTATCAATACACTTTCAAAACCTGATTTAGAAACATTCGGTTCCGTGCCACAATTCAGTTTTACGGACCAAAACGGAAAAACCATCACCAACGATGATTTTAAGGACAAGATATATGTAGTGGAATTTTTTTTCACCACCTGCCCGTCCATCTGTCCTATTATGACGGAGAATATGCTGAAAATACAAAATGAGTTTTTAGGAAATCCCAAAGTTGGCATCGCTTCATTTTCAATCGACCCAGAGTATGACACGCCCCAGGTTTTAAAGGAATATGCCCAAAATAAAGGGATTACCAAACCGCAATGGCATCTGCTCACCGGACCAAAAGAAGAAATTTTCAAACTTGCCAACGAAGGCTTTAACCTCTATGTAGGCGAAGCTCCCGAAGTGGAAGGCGGGTTTGAGCATTCAGGCTTTTTTGCCCTTGTGGATCAAGAAGGAAACATCCGCTCCCGAAAAGATGAAAACGGAAACCCAATCATTTATTATGATGGTTTGGAAGATAAGGGAATACAGATGCTAAAAGAAGATATTAAAAAACTGTTGTAACCTATGCAGGCTTCACCCCAAACAACGAAGAATTATAACTTGTGGATTTGGATACTCTCCATTGTCATTCCTTTGGCTGTTGCCGTTCTTTTTACGGTACGAATTCCCGGAGTAGAGCGCCTTGGTTTTTTGCCGCCTATCTATGCCACAATTAATGGATTGACTGCAGTTATCTTGGTTGTTGCTGTTTACCAAATTAGAAAAGGAAACCGAAAGTTGCATGAGCGTCTGATGAAGACGGCTATCGCATGTTCTGTATTGTTTCTGGTCATGTATGTGGCCTATCATATGACCTCAGACTCCACCCCATTTGGTGGTGAAGGATTTGTCAAATATGTTTACTATTTTATCCTTTTGACGCATATATTACTGTCCATAGTCGTTATTCCTTTTGTATTGATTACGTATGTTAGGGGCATTTCGGGACAGTTCTATAAACACAGAAAAATTGCGCGAATTACATATCCGCTGTGGTTGTATGTGGCTGTTACCGGAGTAATTGTTTATTTGATGATTTCGCCTTATTATTGATAGACTATGAAACTTAAAATTGCTTATATAATAATTCTTCTTTTTTTAGTGTCCGTACTTCCCGCTGAGGCCCAATGCGCCATGTGCCGTGCCGTACTTGAAAGTGAAGAAGGTGGGCAGGCAGCCAAGGGAATCAATAACGGAATAGTCTATTTAATGATCTTCCCTTATCTGTTAATTGGCGGTATTGGTTATGCTATTTACAGAAGCCGAAAAAAGGCACGCGAAGAAAAAAAATTATAGTTTTTCAAAAGAAGCTGTAACACATACTCCCTACTATAGTCTTATAAATACTTGAGGCCATTAAAGTTTCCAAGTCTTAACAAGAATTTCACATTTGGAGGGGAATTTCCCCTTTATTTTGTAAATCAACAATTTTCAGGATGATAGAGATCAAAAATCTTCACAAGTCATACCACATGGGCAAAAATTCGCTCCATGTTTTAAAAGGAATAAATTTCACGGTTTCTGAAGGCGAAATGGTTTCAATCATGGGTTCTTCCGGTTCGGGAAAATCTACGCTGCTCAACATCCTCGGCATCCTTGACGAAGCAGACGAAGGCACCTACAATCTGGACGGTACCTTGATTAAAAATCTAAACGAAAGGGTGGCCGCACGGTACCGTAATAAGTTTCTCGGCTTTATTTTTCAATCCTTCAATCTTATCAACTACAAGTCTGCTTTGGAAAACGTGGCCATGCCGCTTTATTATCAAGGCGTAAAAAGAAATGTTCGCGTTGAGAAAGCAATGCACTATTTGGAAAAAGTAGGGCTCGCAGATTGGGCTTCGCATCTTCCCAACGAACTTTCCGGAGGTCAGAAACAACGTGTGGCCATTGCCCGTGCGCTTGCCAGTGACCCAAAAGTATTACTTGCCGATGAACCTACGGGCGCACTCGATACCAAAACTTCTTATGAAGTGATGGAACTCATCCAAGGCATCAATGACGAGGGAAAAACCATCCTCATTGTTACCCACGAAGACGATATAGCGCATATGACCAAGCGTATCGTAAACCTAAAAGATGGAATTATTATAGACGATTCCGTAGTAACCCAAGTACGGGCAAAAAGCGAGGCCTATGTTTAATATTGAACGCTGGCAGGAAATTTTCGAAGCTATTCGCAAAAACAAACTGCGAACTTTCTTAACGGGGCTTTCCGTAGCTTCGGGAATATTCATTTTGGTAATTCTGCTTGCAATCGGTCAAGGAATGTCCAATGGGGTTGCAAAGGAATTTGAAAATGATGCCACCAACCGTATCAGTGTGTGGACAAATGTTACCTCCGTAGAATATAAAGGTTTAAATCCCGGTAGGATAATAGAAATGGACAACCGCGATTATGAAATGGCGGTAAACAAAAACACTGATAAAATTGAACTCAAATCTGGGGTTTACAGCAGATGGGGACAATTGACCACATATAAAAAAGAAAGCGGCAGCTACAGGGTAGAAGGCGTTCGTGGCGATTATCAGTTTTTGGAAAATGAAACCTTGGTCGTAGGAAGATACATTAACCAAAACGATTTAAATTCTTTTGAAAAAAACGCCGTGATCGGAAACCAAGTCTATCTCGATCTTTTTAAGGGAAAGGAAGCGCTTGGTGAGTATATAGACATTACAGGAATAAAATTTAAGGTAGTGGGGGTTTATACCGATCCGGGAGGCGAGCGTGAAGAAACGCGCATATTCATTCCACTTACCACAGCACAACGTGTTTATAATGCTGGCGATAAACTGCGCTCACTTGCATTCACACTGGAAAAGCACGATAAATATGAAGACGCCCTGGCAGCTTCTGAAGCCTTTTCGGCGCAATTGGAAGCTGACTTAAAAACAAAACACAGCATAGCGCCGAATGATGAACGGGCCGTAAATGTGAACAACACGTTGGAAAACACAAAACGGTTTTACGATCTCAACAATATGATTCGGTGGTTCTTTTGGGGTGTGGGAATATGTACAATTATTGCGGGCGTAGTGGGCGTTAGCAATATTATGCTAATTATTGTAAAAGAGCGCACAAAGGAAATTGGCGTACGTAAGGCCATTGGCGCACAGCCTTGGTCCATCATAGGCATGATTTTGCACGAATCTATTTTTGTAACCGCAATTGCAGGATTTGTAGGTTTAATTTTCAGTCTTTTGTTATTGCAATTAGTTGGACCGTATATTGAAACAGATTACATAAGAAATCCTTCCGTAGATTTTTCGGTAGCTATTACCACGGTAATTATCCTCGTGGTGGCTGGAGCCATTGCTGGATTTTTTCCTGCCTACAGAGCCGCAAATATCAAACCCATAGAAGCCTTGCGCGATGAGTAAATTATTCAGCAGAGACAGTTGGGCCGAAATAATTGAAGCCCTTAGCAGTAATTGGTTTAGAACCGTCATGACTGCTTTTGGGGTGTTATGGGGCATATTCATTCTTGTAATCCTTTTGGCAGCTGGAAATGGTCTTGAGAACGGAATAAAACAAGGTTTCAGCGGTATGGCTACAAACTCTATGTTTATGTGGGCGCAAACGGCGTCACAACCCTATAAAGGATTACCTAAAGGGCGTAGGTACAATTTTAAGACAGATGATGTTGATGCCATAAAGCAGCAAGTACCAGGATTGCGCTTTGTTTCACCCAGAAATCAATTGGGAGGGTTCCGCGGAAGCAACAATGTAGTTCGTGGCCTTCAAACAGGTGCATTTAACGTATATGGTGATTACCCTGAAATTATTCAACAACAACCTATGGATATTACTTCGGGCCGTTTTATAAATTATTCAGATATAAATGAAAAGCGAAAAGTTGCCATTATTGGCAGTGGGGTACAAAGTGCATTATATGATCCCGGTGAAGAAGTAATTGGTAGTTACATAAAAATAAACGGCGTTAACTTTTTGGTTATAGGAACCTATAAAAAGAAAGGAAACAACGGTGATCCCGAAGAAATGCAAAAAGAAATATACGTGCCTTTCACATCTTTTTCGCAGGCCTTTAATATGGGCGACATTGTAGGATGGATGGCAATAACGGCGCAGGATGATTTTTCCATAACCAATTTAAAATCCCAAATTTTTGATGTTATAAAAACACGCCATACCATAAACCCAAACGACGATAGGGCCGTGGGAAATTTTGATCTTTATCAGGAATACAGTAAAATAAACGGCTTATTTACTGCGCTTAATTTTGTGGCATATTTCGTTGGAATTTTGGTACTACTTTCGGGAATTATTGGTATCAGCAACATTATGTTGATAGTGGTAAAAGAACGCACTAAAGAGATTGGAATCCGCCGTGCTCTGGGAGCTACTCCCTGGAGCATTCGCGCACAGGTACTGTTGGAGTCCATATTTTTGACTATCATTTCGGGAATGGCGGGTATAGTTTTGGCAAGTGCTGTTTTATGGTTCGTCAATTATCAACTCAGCGGAATGGATACAAGCGAAATGATGTTTATAAACCCATCAGTAAATATAGGTGTAGTTTTCATAGCGCTTACAATATTGATAGTTTCAGGCCTTTTAGCGGGATTAATTCCTGCCCAAAACGCAATTAAGGTGAAACCTGTAGAGGCATTAAGAACGGAATAAACAATTATTAAAGTGGAAATAATTAGCGATCCAAAAGTAGCAACAGTTTTTGAAAGCTATCCCAAGGCAGTGAAAGCACAAATGCTTCAGCTTCGGGAGACGGTTTTGAAAACAGCCTCTGGGATTGACGGTCTCCAAAAAATTGAAGAAACCCTGAAATGGGGTGAACCGAGTTATTTGACAAAACACGGAAGTACCGTTAGGATGGATTGGAAGGAAAAAAATCCTGAGCATATTGCAGTTTATTTTAAATGTACATCAAAACTGGTTCCAACATTTAAATCACTTTATAAAGATAAATTCAATTTTGAAGGCAATCGGGCTATCGTTTTCCAACTAAAAGATAAAATACCCGTAAAAGAATTAAAACATTGTATCGCTTTGGCGCTCACATATCATAAAATAAAGCATTTGCCACTATTGGGCACATAAAACAAATTAACGAATCATCAATTTAAGACCATAATTTCAACGATCGAAAAAATGAAAAAATCAAAAACCATAATCATTCTTGTAACAATTGGAGTATTGTTTTCAGTTTCTATGTATTGGCTCTATTCAAAAAACATAGAAGATCCCGTTGTCTATGAAACCGAAAAACCTGCAATGGGTTCCATAATTAAAAAAACGGTAGCTACGGGAAGCATTGTGCCGAGGGAAGAAGTATTAATAAAACCCAATATTTCCGGAATCATTGACGAAATTTTTGTGGAAGCTGGTGAAATTGTAAAGGCAGGAGACCTGATTGCGAAAGTGAAAGTCGTTCCAAACGTTTCTTCATTGAATAGTGCCAAAAACAATATCAACAGTGTCCGTACACAAGTGGAGACTGCGCGATTGGCTTTTGAAAACCAAAAAAGTATTTACAATCGCCAAAAAGAACTTTTTGAAAAAGGCGTAATCTCTGCCAATGAATTTGACAATGCACAATTGGCGTATGACCAAGCACAGCAAAGGCTTAGACAGGAACAAGTAGGTCTTACGGCTGCAAGCCAAAATTACGATATCGTAAGAACTGGAACTACCAGCGGCATGGGTGCTTCGGCAAATACCGAAATTCGCGCAACGGTTTCAGGCATGGTGCTGGATGTTCCCGTTAAAACAGGAAACCAGGTAATTGAAGCAAACAATTTTAACGACGGAACAACGATCGCTACCTTGGCCGATGTGGACAAAATGATTTTTGAAGGAAAGGTAGATGAAAGTGAAGTAGGAAAAATTAAGGAAGGTCTTCCTTTAGAAATAACCGTGGGCGCACTTCCCGACAAAACTTTTGATGCTGTGCTAGATTACATCGCCCCAAAGGGAGTGGACGAAAACGGCGCCATTCAGTTTGAAATAAAAGGAACCATGAAAAATTTGGATACTACCTCTACTTTTATCCGTGCAGGTCTAAGCGCAAACGCCTCTATTATTTTGGCCAAGGCAGATGATGTTCTTACCATTAAGGAAGCCCTGGTACAGTACGATCCCAAAACACAAAAGCCCTTTGTAGAAGTAATGGTGGGCGATCAAAAATTTGAACGCAGACAGGTGGAACTGGGTGTAAGCGATGGTATAGATGTAGAGATCAAAAGCGGCGTATCTAAAGATGACAATATAAAGGTTTGGAACCAATTGAAACCAGCCGCCGGACCATCCGGCAGAGGCTAATTGTTTAATTTTTTAAAATTTTGTAACGCAATGGCAATGCAAAAGACTTATTCATCAACAGAAAAACTTATGAAGAAGATAGCGATCCCTTTCTTTTTTTTGATATTCACTATTTCAATTCAAGCCCAAACCAAACAATGGACGTTACAGGAATGTGTAAACCATGCTTTGGAAAATAATATTTCTGTAAAACAGAGCGAGCTTGATTTAGAGCTTACAGAAACCGATAAGCTTGAGGCAGTAGGTAACTTTTTACCTTCTCTAAACGCAAATGCCAGTGCCTCCAAAAACACTGGACTAAGTTTAAACCCAACCACCAATCAGTTAGAGAATACTACCTTTGGTTCAGCTTCGGCTGCTATAAACCTGGGGCTTACACTTTTTGATGGATTGAGAAATGTACGCCAATTGCAACGTTCTAAACTCTCTGAACTTGCAGCCCAATACCGTTTGGACAAAATGAAGGACGATATTGCTCTGGCAGTAGCAAATTCCTATTTACAGGTTTTGTTGAACAAGGCAAATTTGGAAGTGGCAAAATCACAAAATATTGTAACCTTGGAACAATTGGACAGGACCAATAACCTTGTGGATGCTGGTGTACTTCCTCGCGGAGATCTTTTGGAAATTAAGGCTACAGATGCTGCCGAAAAGCAAGGCATTGCTGTTGCGGAGAATACGGTAAAGATTTCATTAATCAGTCTTGCACAATTACTTCTTATTAAGGACTATTCAAATTTTGATATAGCCGATGAAGAGTATAAAATTATTGATGGCGGGATTGCCGATAAGGATGTGTCAGAAATAATTGAAAGCGCTATGGAAACGCGATCTGAAGTGAAGATAGCCCAGAAAAATGTGGATTTGGCCAAAAAAGACCTGCAGATTTCCCGTGGAGCGTATTATCCAACACTTTCGGCATTTTTTGGTTATAATACCCGTTATGCTGACAACGATCCGCTAAACCGAGAATTTATAGACCAACTGTATCTTAATGATGGTATTGGTTATGGGCTTCAACTTAATGTCCCTATTTTTAATGGTTTTACCGTACGGAGTAATGTAAAACGTAATAAAATCAATTTAAAAAATACGGAGTATCAATTAGAGCAGGCCCAGCTTGATTTGGAGTCCAACGTTTATCAGGCCTATGTAGATGCAAATGGTGCATTGAAGGCTTACGAAGCGGCTACAGTTGCGCTGGAGTCACAGGAGTTAGCATATCAATATGCTAAAGATAGATATGATGTGGGCCTTACAAATGCATTTGATTTTAGCCAATCAAAATTGCGTTATGATAATGCTAGAATTGAAGAAAACAGGGCTAAATTTGAATATATTTTTAAATTGAAGGTACTGGAACTATACTTTGGGGTTCCGGCCAACGAATTAAAATTTTAAATATGAAGAAAAAAACACTCGTTTGGGTTATTGTTGCAGTAGTAGTACTGATTGCTTTTTTGCTTATTGGGAAAAAAGCTGGTTGGTTTGGAAAATCAGGTGATTTCAAAGAGGTGGAAGTTGCCCAGATTTCTGCAATTGATATTGTTGAAACGGTAGCGGCCACGGGGAAAATTCAACCCGAAATTGAAGTTGCACTTTCTTCAGAAGTTTCGGGAGAAATTATTGAACTTCCTGTTAAGGAAGGACAAACAGTTGAGAAAGGCGATTTGTTGGTAAAAATAAACCCAGACCTTATACAGGCCGCCGTAAGTCAATCGCAAGCGGGTCTTCAAAACGTTCGGGCACAATATGCACAAGCACAAGCCAGTGAAAAAAATGCACGTTTAAACTACGAAAGAAACAAGGCGCTATTTGAAAAAGGGGTGATTTCCAAATCTGAATGGGATAAATCTGTTGCAGATTACGATATGGCCCAAGCCAATGCAAAAGCAGCGTACTATAATGTTCAGAGCGCTTCGGCAAATGTGAAACAATCTGTAGATAACCTCTCAAGAACCACCATTTATGCGCCAATGAGCGGAACCATTTCAAAGCTTTCTGTAGAATTGGGCGAAAGGGTAGTGGGGACTGCACAAATGGCAGGAACCGAAATAGTGCGCGTTGCCAACCTTCAAAATATGGAAGTGGAAGTGGACGTTAACGAGAACGACATCGTAAAAGTTTCCGTGGGCGATTCTACCATTGTTGAGGTAGATGCTTATTTAAAACGAGAATTTAAAGGAATTGTAACCGAAATAGCCAATAGTGCCGAAAGCGCCCTCACTGCAGATCAGGTTACAAATTTCAAAGTAAAAGTTCGTATTCTTCCTGAATCATACAAAGATCTTACCGAAGGAAAACCCGAAAGTTTTTCACCTTTCCGGCCGGGAATGACCGCTACCGTTGATATAATTACGAATAAAAAGAAAAATATCATTGGTGTACCCATCAGTTCAGTGGTTATAAAAACTGACACGACAGACACAAAAAAATCATATACAACTAATGAAACTTCAACCGCAACTGCTGAAAAATTTGAGGCTGTATATGTAAAAGAAGGAAATGAGGCAAAGCTACGCGTTGTAAAGACGGGAATTCAAGACGATTCAAACATTGAAATAATCTCAGGACTGAAAGAAGGCGAAACCGTAATCACGGGGCCTTATAACACAGTTACAAAATCGCTGAAACAGGGAGATAAAGTTGAGGTTTCTTCAGCTGAAGAGAATAAAAAAGATAAATAATGGCGGTTATTCTATGTCTTGAAACTGCAACTACCAATTGCTCCGTAGCAATCGCGGTTGATGGTGAGGTAAAAGCAATTCGCGAAGAGAACAATCAAAAATTTTCCCACGCAGAAAAACTTCACGTCTTTATTGAAGAAGTTTTGAGCGAAGCTAAAGTTGATAAAAAAAAGCTTGAAGCTGTTGCGGTAAGCAAGGGGCCAGGGTCTTATACAGGTCTTCGTATTGGCGTTTCGGCCGCAAAGGGATTGTGTTTTGCATTGGATATTCCCCTGATTTCAACGCCCACTTTAGAGGTTTTAGCCCAACAAGTGAATACATCTAATAGCCACATAATTCCACTGCTTGATGCCCGAAGGATGGAAGTTTATTCTGCCGTATTTAATTCAGACAAAAATCAAGTACGCGAGACAAAAGCTGAAATTTTAAAGGAAGATTCATTTGCCGACTTTTTGGAAAAAGGGAAAACTATTTTTATTGGTGACGGCGCAGTAAAATTTGAAGCAATTTGCAAACATAAAAACGCTGTTTTTCAAAAAGATTTGTTTCCTTCCTCAGCAGATATGGTAAGTTTGGCCGAAACTAAATACAAAATAAGCGACACAGAAAATGTCGCTTATTTCGAGCCTTTTTATTTAAAGGAATTTATGATGGGGTAGACTTATAACAAGGAATCGAAATAGGCAATGGTCTTAACCAAATCTGCTTCCTTGTCAAGATCGATATTGTTGTCTTTTATGTATTTTTTCATTTCGTTCTTTTTACTATCCATCATTTTTAAAATCTTGGATTTGCTATTTGGCATCTCCAAAAAACTGCCGTCCTTCACCAAATAATAAGTAGTTGCCTTCACAAATGATGGAGGTGTATCTTGCTGATATGATGTTTGTGCTTTTCTTGGCTCTCTGAATTCAGCTTTTGTTTTTTTATACAAATCATATGTTTTTCCGTCATTCAATACATTGAAATAGCCACCTTTTTCATTTGAGCCGTTAAAAGGTACAAAAACATAAATTTCGTTGATTATCTTCACGAAGATGTCTGGCGATTTAATGAGCGCACTATAAGTTTCATCAGAAACATTTTTCTTTATTTCAATTTCGTCGGCATAAGCGTTGTAACGCATAGGCACATCATCTTTTATTAACTGATCTTCCTGAAATATTTTCCCCTGTAAAAAATTGGGATTTGCATAAGCCTCATCTTTAATAGCAGCAAACTGCGCCTCGGTAAGACCAAAAGCCAATGACTTTTCATTAATGTCAATAGTTCGGTCATATACACTGGTGTAGCTACTTTGTCTGGCTTGGGAAAACATTGAAATTGCCATTAAGACAAAAGCGGCAGTAAATATTATCTTTTTCATTTTTAATTTTTTAATTTGTTTTATAAAAATATGAATTATTCCTACAAATTTAATGATTTATTTCTTTAAAGTCTCCAAATTAAAATGGTGTACATCTCGCTGTGGGAAAGGTATAGAGATTCCTGCAGCTTCCAGTCGGACTTTCCCTTCCTCCAGAATTAACCAGCGTAGGTTCCAGAAATCTTCATTTTTGGACCAATAACGCACAGTAAGGTTTACAGAGCTATCTCCAAGTTCAGCAACTGCTACCATTGGCATTTTGTCTTCTAGTTTTAAAACAGTGTCTTGTTCGGAAACCAAATTTAAAAGAATTTCCTTTGCTTGCTTTATGTTATCGTCATAACCTATGCCGAAAGTAAGATTTTCACGCCTGATGCCCTCTTCGGTATAATTTATAATATTATCATTGCTCAATTTTCCGTTTGGAATTATAGCAAGTTGGTTTCCAAAGGTTGTCAATTTGGTGTTGAATATAGAAATTTCCTTTACCGTTCCATCAACACCTTGGGCGCTAATAAAATCACCAACCCGAAATGGCTTTATCAATAAAATAAGAACACCTCCCGCAAAATTTGCCAAGGAGCCTTGCAGCGCCAATCCAACGGCAAGTCCTGCAGCACCAATAATGGCTACCAGCGAAGCCGATTCAACACCCAGTTGGGTAATCACTAATACGAAGAGTACTATCTTTAAGCCCCAATTTATAAGACTGGCAATAAAATTTTCAAGCGTGGGGTCATAATCCTTTTTGTCAAAAAATCTTTTTATAAAACCGTTGATTATTTTAATCAGCCAAAGTCCTATAAAAAGCATCAAGATTGCTCCAATTACACTTGGTAAAAAATCAATCAGTTTTTGTCCGTACTTTTCAATGTAAATATCCAAGTCTTGAAATTTGTCCATAAAGTTTATTCGTTTTTGTTTAATAATTCAATTGCAATTTTTGTGTCCTTTATCGGCAGTTTGCAGGTATTGTTTTTGCAAACATAAATAAGGGTTTCACCGGGCACAAATCTATTTTTAAATAGAGGCCCGTTATTTTCACCTATACTTCCGGCAATAATTATATTTGGCAGATAGTGTGTGTTTATTTGCTTTGCTTTTTCAGAAACATCTTTTCCCACGATTACTACTTCGTAAAAATCGTTTTTAAAATTAAGCAGAAGATCCAGCCAGTTTGAAAACCCACTGGGGTACTGCATAATTTCTTCAGAGACATTCTTTAGCATCTGATGCGAAATTTCTTCAAAATCGGAATTTTCAAAATATTTTGAAAGCAGAAATAAGTTTTTTGCCATTGCGGAATTTGAAGCCGGAATCACATTGTCCCGATATTCAAAATTTCGGCTTACGATGGCAGGGTCTTCTTTTGATGTGAAATAAAACATATGTTTTTCCGAATCAAAAAAATTAGTGATCGTATAATCAGTCATCTTCTTTGAAAGTTGGAGCCATTTTTCATCTAGCGTTATTTGATATAGTTCCAAAAAAGCCTCAATGGTAAAGGCATAATCCTCTAAAAAACCATTTATGCTGCTTTTACCGTCTTTGTAATTGTGAAACAAGGCGCCATTTTCTTGTAGTTGTTTTTCAGAAATGAAGTCTGCATTTTTAAGGGCACTGTTAAAGTATTTCTTTTTTCCAAAGGCTTTATAAGCATCAACATATCCCTTAAGCATTAGGGCATTCCACGAAGTTAGGGTTTTGTCGTCCAAACGCGGTTTGGCTCTTTGGTTGCGATAGGTGAGGAGGGTCTTTTTCCAGCTTTTCTTTTTTTGCTGAAATGCTTCGGAAGTAAGATCAAATTCATTTTCAATTTGTGCATCGGTTTTTTGGCGGATGAGCACATATTGATCTTTTTCCCACTTTCCGTAACTGTTCACATTATAATATTCTTTAAATATTTTGAAGTCATCCTTTAACAATTTCTGCAATTGTTCCGCAGTAAAAACGTAGAAAGCGCCTTCCTCTAATGTTCCATTTTCATCTTTACTATCCGCATCAAGTGAAGAATAGAAGCCACCCTCCTCATTTGTCATTTCAAGTGAAATAAATTCCAAAGTTTCTGCAACAACATCGCTATAAAGAGGGTTTTGGGTCACTAAAAAAGCATCGCTGTAAAGACTGATAAGTTGGGCATTGTCATAAAGCATTTTTTCAAAATGGGGCACATGCCATTTTTCGTCTGTACTGTATCGGGCAAAGCCTCCGCCAATTTGATCATAGAGGCCACCAAACGCCATTTTATCTAAGGTTAGAGTTATTTGGGCAAGTAATTTATCGTTTTTATTTGAAACTGCTTGTCTCAATAAAAATGCTAAATTATTTGGCATCATAAACTTTGGGGAACCTTTAAAGCCCCCGTTTTTATCATCGAATTGATTGGACCAATTCTTTATAATTTCATTAACGGGAAAATTTTTAAAATCAACGGTTTCGGTTCTTAAACGAATGAGATCCATGCTTTTAATGCCCTCTTCCAGTCGGTTGGCGTAGGCAATCAGTTTTTCGGGCTCGCTTTTGTAAACTTCCTGTATCTGCTCCAGCGCATTTATCCAGTCATTTTTTCTGAAATACGTACCGCCCCAAACGGGTCGGCCATCAGGCAGGGTTACCACGTTCAGCGGCCAGCCGGCACTGCCGGTCATCAATTGCACAGCATTTATGTAGGTTTGGTCCACATCTGGTCTTTCTTCCCTATCTACTTTTACGGAAATATAATGTTGGTTCATCACGGCGGCCACCGTGCTGTCCTCAAAACTTTCGTGCTCCATTACGTGGCACCAGTGGCAAGCGGCATAGCCAATGCTCACGACCATCAGCTTTTTTTCCTTTTTGGCCTGTTGTAGGGTTGCTTCGTTCCAAGCCTTCCAGTGTACCGGATTGTGCGCGTGCTGCAGCAGGTAGGGGCTGGATTCCGAAATTAAATCATTTGTAAATTTGTGTGTTTCCAAATTATTTTTTGTTGAAGAATTGCAACCGATCAGAATTTGCAGTGCCAAAAAAACCAGTATCGATCGCATAATAACTTTTCAGAAAAACAAAAATACGCTTTTGGCATATCAAAAGCGTATTGAGTCTAAGCGATAAAAATCTTATTTCACTTCAAAAGTGATCTTAACATTTACGCGAAACTGGGTAATGTTGTCCCCGTCCACAACGCAAGTTTGTTCATTTATATAGGCGGAGCGTATGTTTTTTACGCTTTTGGATGCTTCCTTTACTGCGTTTCTTGTAGCGTCTTCCCAGCTTTGGCTGGAGTTTGCTAGCACTTCAATTACTTTTAATACTGCCATAATTATTTTTTGGTTTTGGGTTAAAATTCAGTGAACCCCTAAATTACAATTATTAAGCGCTAATTTTCAGAAAATTAAGTTAAAAGAGAAGTTTCTAAACCTTATCCGTTAATGGCCACCACTTGCTGTACTTGGCCGCGCAGCATTTCCTTCAGCATGGTTTCAATGCCGTTTTTCAGAGTGATCGTGGATGACGGGCAACCGCTGCAAGCCCCTTGAAGAATTACCTTCACCGTTTTGGTCTCTGTATTGAAAGAATCAAACATAATATGGCCGCCGTCGCTTGCCACGGCCGGTTTCACATATTCGTCGAGAATGGAGATTATTTCCTTTTCAAGATCGGTGTATGCTTTGGGAGAATTTTGGGAAGTATTTGTTGAGGTAGATTTATTTTCAGCAATATTTGTAGCGTTCAATACTTCATCGTTCAATACAGGTTTTCCTTCCTCGATAAATTTTCTGATGAATTCCCGCAGTTCTGATGAAATATCCTGCCATTGCGCTACATCATATTTCATAACCGAAACGTAGTTCGCGCTTATAAAAACTTCTTTCACAAATGGAAAGCTGAACAACGCTTTGGCCAATGGTGAATGGATGGCTTCGTCAATATTTTTAAATTCAAAAGTTCCCGATGCCAAGGATTTGTTGGCAACAAATTTCATAACACTGGGATTTGGAGTGCTTTCCGCATAAATGCTTACGGGAGATTTTTTTACTGTGCTTTCTTCTGAAATTACAGGTTTCCCAGTATTTAAGTACTCTAAAATCGAATTGGCTACTTCTTGTTGAACATCTTCCCATTCAACAATATTATATTTTTCAATTGCGATAAAATTTTGGGAGATATAGACTGTTTTGACGAAAGGCAGATAAAAAAGCTGTTGCGCTAATGCACTCGGTTTTGCTTCATCAATATTTTTGAATTCGTAGCTGGAAGAGCGTGATAGAAAAGAGTTAGCCGTGAATTTAACAATATTCGGATTGGAAGTTTGAGAAATTTCAATGTTAAATTGGGACATTTACTTGTTTTTTTTGCGAAAATATAAAAAGAAAAACAATGTATTCAATATATTTGGCACTGTAATACCCAGATTTATGAAAAAATTAATACTTCTTTTAACGTTTGTATTTCCTCTTTTCGTTTTTGCCCAACCAGTTACGTTATTCCAGCAGTTTAACGGTAGGTATGATTTTACGGCAGTTGGAAATACGCTTAATGCATCTGAGAATAATGCTGGTTACTGTGACATACTTACTCAAAGTAGTGCTTCACTTGCTTTAACTCCTGGGCAAACGTTTGTTTCCGCGCATCTTTATTGGAGCTCTGTTGGGCCTGGAGATTTTGATGTGGCTATAAATGGTGCCCCGGTTAGTGCGCAGCGAATATTTAGTCATACTTTTAATGGAAATCCTTATTTTGCTGCTTATGCAGACGTTACGGACTTAGTTGCCGCTACTGGAAATGGGACCTATACGTTTTCTGATCTGGATGTGTCAGCCTATGTGTTTCCGGGCAGCGTTTATTGTGGAACTAATTATGGAGGTTGGGCTATTTATGTTATATATGAAGATCCTTCACTATTGCTTAATCAAATAAGTCTTTTTGATGGAATGGAAAGCGTTTCTGCAAATAATAACTCTTTGGATATTACACTTACAAATATTGATGTTAGTTCAGATATTCTTTCCAAAATTGGATTCTTAGCTTGGGAAGGAGACTTAAACATTCAACAAGGGGAAAGTTTAAAAATAAATGGAAACCTTATTTCTAATGCACTTAACCCTCCCAACAATGCTTTTAATGGAACAAACTCTTATATAGGGCCACCAGGAAATGTCCAGAATTATAATATGGATTTGGATTATTACGATTTAGTTGGGATCGTGCAAGCCGGTGACACCTCTATTTTAATTCAATTAACCTCAACACAGGATTACATTATTGTAAACAACCTTATTACTAGTGTTAACTCAGAGCTTCCAGATGCAACCATTGAGATTGATGATTTGGGAGTACTATGTCAAAATGGTAATATTGATGTTGACTATACGGTATATAATGTTAACAGCACAAATGAATTACCAGCAAATACTCCAATAGCATTTTATGCTGATGCAGTGCTTATAGGCCAAACCACTACTACTAATATCATCCCTTTAGGTGGTTCTGAAAGCGGTACTATTACTTTAAATATACCAATCGCTACTCCAAATAACTTTAACCTCAGAGCCGTTGTTGACGATATTGGAAATGGTACGGGTATCGTAGCAGAAACCGACGAATCAAATAACGAATTCATTTATCCAGTTGATCTTAGTACGGCTGGTATTTTGCTTGATCCAGGCCCAGCTTGTTTGGGCAGACCGGTTATTTTAGATTCGGGAGTTACCGATCCTCCATTTAACATTCAGTGGTTTAGAAATGGTACCCCCATTCCAGGAGCTACCAATGCTACCCTTACCGTTACAACAGATGGTATATATTCGGTTGAAGCAGTAGATGGTATTTGCAGGGTAGATAGTAATTCAGTTGTAATTACTTTTAGACCCCAGCCGGTTGCTAACCCAGCGGTCGATCTTTACCAGTGCGACTACGGCACGACCGCGGGAGTCTTCAACCTGACGGACAACGACGCGAACATTTTGGGGGCGCAGGACCCTGCGCTCTTCACGATAAAGTACTACCAGAGCTACCAGGACAGTTTTGACGATGTCAACGAGATCCTCGGGGGCGTTCACATCATCGTCCCCCCCTCGCCGCAGACGATCTATGCGCGGATCGAGGACAACAGCGGGAGCTGTTTCGACCTTACGGACTTCCGCATCTACTTCAGCCGCGCGATCGCTGGGATCGTTCCCGTGAACGCGAGCTACTGCGATTTTGACGGGGACGGCGGGGAGTTCGTTGACCTTGCGGTGGAGTTCAATTCCCTGGTGCTGGACGGCGAGCCCTCCTCGAGCTACAACATCACCTACCATGGCAGCCAGGCCGATGCGGACAATGGCGTCAATGCCCATCCCAACCCCTATTTCGTTGCGGCCCCCGGCGAGACGGTCTACATACGCCTTGAGAACCGTGACGACGCCACCTGCGTGGACACCACGCGCAGCGTGGACCTTATCATAGACGCCCTTCCGGCCGTCAACATGTCGCCGCCCAACCTGATCGAGTGCGACGTGAACAACGACGGCTTCGCGGCCTTCGACCTTACGCAGCAGGACGCGGTGATCACCCTTGGTGACCCCGTTCTTTCGGTTACCTACCACGGTACCCTTCTGGATGCGCGGAACGGGGTGCTCCCCCTTCCCGACCCTTACGTGAACGACCAGATCTACCTGGACGTGCCGGTGACGGACCCCTTGGATCCCGACTATGGCACGGGTGGCGTTTGGGCGCGCGTCTCCAGCAGCATCAGCAGCTGTACGGTGGTCGTTCCCTTTGCGCTCGAGGTGCGCTTTGCGCCCGTCGGCACGGTTCCGGCTGAGCCGCTGCGCCAGTGTGACGATGCCGTGGCCGATGGCTTTACGTTCTTTGACC